>DLCK01000051.1:0-129276 GCA_002480565.1 Phycisphaerales bacterium UBA7800
TATGACAAGCCGATGATCTATTATCCGATCCAATGCCTGATTAACGCGGGTATCAAAGATATTCTCATTGTCACCGGCGGTGAACATGCTGGCGACTTTTTGAAGTTGCTTAAGAACGGCAAGGAACTGGGGATCAACCATCTTGAATACGCATATCAGGAAGGTGAAGGCGGTATCGCGGATGCACTGCGTTTGGCTGAAGACTTTGCCGATGGCGGGAAAATCTGCGTCATCCTTGGTGACAATATTATCGAACAAAGTATTCGCAAGGCTGCCGGTGACTTCTTCACCCAACCCAGCGGTGCAAAGATTCTGCTTAAGGAAGTTGAAGATCCACAACGCTTCGGTGTGGCTGCAATTGACGAAGACAACAAAGTCATCGACATTATTGAGAAGCCTGCCGACCCGCCATCAAACCTGGCAGTCACCGGTATATACTTCTATGACAACGACGTGTTTTCCATGTGTAATTCGCTTGAACCCTCAGCACGTGGTGAGTTGGAAATCACGGATGTGAATAATTTCTATCTCAAACGCGGCGACCTGAGTTATGAAGTGCTTGACGGTTGGTGGACCGATGCGGGGACGTTCGAGTCTCTACACCGCGCTTCGACCTACGTGGCTCAGAGCGGTGCCAATCACGCGAGCTAGGCAGTGAGAAAAGGGCGTTTCGTGATGCGACCATTGCTTTTGCAGCACCTGCGAAAGTGACCATGGCACATCCAAACCATAACAGGCTAATGAACATCACCGGCCCAAGGTGGTGGTACATAATTTGATCGACGAGATGAAGCGAGATCAAAGGCAAGCAAAAGAGACTAATGCTTGCCATGGTCCCGCCAACAGTCAACAGCACAGCCAGACCACGCTTACGCAACATGTAGAGCACCGTCGAATAAGTCGCAATCAAGGGGATTGCAATCAACATGAAAGCCATGGCCTGTAGCTGACGACGGTTCTCGTACAGATCCATATCGGTGATCAGATTGCGAATGACTAAGCCTGCGTCAAAACGCGAGCTTAGTTGCAGTTCGATCACCATTGCTATTTGAGCAAACAGCAACCCCAGCCATAGCCCTAGGCCATGTTGCGGGTCACGACGTTTGCGTCGCATCCAACACAGGTAGACCACCAAGGCGCACAGGCCGCTCGTTAAGCTGAAACTGACGGTTCCCAGCACTCGCGTGGGATTCCAATCATTGGCATACGCCAATGTCAGACATAGTTGATTCATTGCAGGCATTCGCTTTCTCCCTCCGAAGCTGCTGTCAACTTTGGATTATGTCTACGTTATCCTTAATCAACAAGATCAACTCGAATCAGGTGTCGGATTTTGCTTCCGATTAGTCACTACAATCGCGCCAGATTGAACCATCAAACAGATAAACCATGTTTGATGGTTGCTTTTAAACGCATTGATTCATGCGCGTGTTATCTGTTTGACACTCATGACTGTGGCTCAACCTGCCACGGGTATCGTTTGCATTGATGGAGAGACTTGATGATTCTGATCATCTTTGGCTTGGCAATACTGCTGGGCGTGATCTTGTTTTTTTTGATCCCACCGCGACGTGCAGCTATGGCATGTTTGATTGGCGGATGGTGTTTATTGCCTACTGCTAACTTTGCCATGCCGGATTTTAATGATCCGACGATTGCTCAGGCCGACGCCTTTGGTGGAGCGATTCAAACTGGTATTGGGAGTGCTTTAATTGGCCCTGATTGGATCACACGATCCACAGTCATCGGCATCACCGTATTGCTGGGCATGATCCTTTCGGACTTCAAGTCGTTGAAACGATTACGCCCCGGAAAGTTCGACATCCCGATGGCCATCTGGTGTGTAATGCCGTTGATATCAGGCTTGATCAACGAGTTGGCTATTGAGCAGGCTTTACTAAATTGCACGTACCAACTTCTTGCATGGGGGGCTCCGTATCTTGCTGGCCGTTTGTATTTTTCGGATATCAAGCCCTTAAGGGAGTTGGGCATCACGTTAGTCATCGCGGGTTTGATATACGCTCCGTTGTGTATGATCGAAGCGGTATTTGGGCCTGTATTTTATGAGCTTCTGTACCAGTATCACCCTTATTATTTTGACGGTATTGATCGTGCGATTGGCTATCGACCAGTTGTATTTCTTGAGCATGGCAGTCAACTGGGTATATGGATGCCTGCCATTGCGTTGCTGGCATTTTGGATGCACATGTGCCGATCGCTACCACGATTATTATTCATCCCGTCACATGTGGCGGTTCTGATCCTGATTGTCGTATCGCTATTTACACAGTCACTTGGTGGTGTTGGTTTAATGGTCATGGGGATAGGCATGTTTGCTTTGCTTAAACGTGGCGTGAAAATCCCCAAGCCAGTTTGGATCACAGCAGCCGTCTGCATGCTCGGGCTTGGCGCCTTTATGGCAGGGGGTGACAAACTCGTAGGCAAAGTCGTCGGTCAGTCAACAGTCGATCAATTCAAGAATGTCGCACGACTGCGAAGTGTCGGCTGGCGCATCAACGGCATTCGGCGTGGTATGGAACCTGTTATGCAAAATCCAATCTTCGGCCTGGGGCAATGGGATTGGTGGACAACCACAGACAAAACCGATCGACCGATCTGGAATCTCTTTGCACAAGGCTTGGCTCAGCATGGCGTCCTGGCGGCAGTCGCTTTGCTTGGAGTGTTTGCGATTCCAATTGGGCAGTTTATTACTGGATGCCCAACACGATTTTGGACAGATGTAAATCTTGGACCACCTGCTGCGCTGATGGTTTTTCTGGTCCTGCATGCTGTGGACAGTATGCTTAACCCGACATTTTCAACGAGCTTGATCTGTGTGGCGGGTGGCTTGAATACTATTGGGCCATACCTTAAACGCGCGCTCAAATCCGCATAGGTGTCATAACCTGCAAGGTGTCTGGTATTCAGGTAAAAAAGCTTGCCGTGGTATGTGCCTTGTCTGAATACCGATGTAAACAAAAGGGTTCAAAACCCGGAGAAAAAAGCGATGTCACGCTTCTATCATTCAAAAAACTATTCATCATCCACATGGATGGCAGGCTGTTGGTTGTGGCTATGTCTGAGTGTGGTGTTGTATGTTCTCACATCATCGGCGTCGGCTGATTCATCCACTTCACACATGGATGAATTTGAGCCGTTCTCATTTGTCCTGCTCGGTGATCCGCAGATTGGCTATGGCAACGGTCAGGAAATGGGCAGTTACCAGCGATTTATCGACCAAGCTCGCATCCTCAATAGTCTGCCGACAGATTTTGTCATCATGCCCGGTGACTTGGTGCATTCCAACAATCCTTATCAGTGGCGATTGTTCATGCAGGGACTCAAACAGTATGACAAGCAGACCTTTTTAATTCCCGGCAATCATGATGTCCAATCGCTCCTGGATCTGCAGCGTTACCGTGATCGGCTTGGCGATGATTACTATGACTTTGTCGTACGTAACTGTGCTTTTGTCATGATCAATTCGGAAATCGCACGGGACACTGTCATTGATGTGGATGAGCATATCCAGCATTGGCGTTGGTTGGAAAAGACGCTTGAAGAACATGCACTGGCTGGACGCCGTCATATTTTCCTGGTCATGCATCGGCCACTGTATCTCTATGAACATGATGAAAAAAGTGCAAATGAAAATTGGCCTAAGGCATCACGCTCCAAGTTGATGAAACTCATTGAAAAATACAATGTCACTGCCATCTTGGCTGGACATCTGCACCAGACCACACAGATGCAGCTTCACAACTCAGAAGCGAATGCTTATACCGTAGGCGGGACATCCAAGCTGTGGGATAAAAACGGACATGGCTACCGTTGGTTTAAAGTAGACCAAACCGGAATCCATCAGGAATATCAGGTCTTTAAACCCAGCGAGCCCAAGTATTGGGGGTTTGCAGGTATCAACGGCTACGTGCCTGAGATCGTCAAGATGGATATGGTGCAGTACGGCATCATCGGCTTGTATGTCCTGACGCTGTTATTGTGTGTCCGCACATGGAGACATTGGCGATACATCAAACACAAACGGACTGCCCGATATTGGGGGGGCGTGACATTGTGCATGTTGTTTTTGACAATCAACCAGGCGATGTCACTTAACGAACTCTGTCTGATCATGGGGTGGCAGTTGGATTATCTCCCCAATCACGGGGTTGGCGGGGTGATGGTTCCATTGGCTTTAGTCGTCCTGTTACTCGCGGTTACCAGTGGTGCGTTGGCGGTTTACTTTCGGCATTATGCCAGTGCCGTTTCTGGATGGATCACACTCTATGCCATCACTGCCGGGGTCGCTCAATTTATCGTGAGCCTAACGACATACGACCCTTGGTTCAGTTGGCAGGGGACGATTTACTGGCAGGCGACATTGGCTCTTACCAGTCTTGTGGTTTGCTTCACCGCGGTTGCCAGTGCCAATACTGCTTCTCATAAAGTCCGCCCACCTGCTAAACTATCCAGACCAAGGCAGATTCAAAAACAACCTGTAAGACCGCAAACGCCTGTCGCCAAGTCCCGGCCTGCAAAGCCCAAAGTCCGCGTCAAGGTCAAGGCCAAACCGTCGACGTCATCGCAGCCACGTCCGACGCAAAAGAAACTCGTAACAGATGCCTTTCTGGCTGCACAATTTCGTTCAGGGAGACGCTAAGTGAAAATTATCAAGCCCACCATCTGCAAAGACAAATCGCTGGCAGAAGCACACGAACACGCCAAGGCCATCAATGAACCGGTCTTTGTGCCGATGTCTGTTTTTGCTGACGATCGTGGCTGGTCACATATGAATCTGATGAAGGGCGTTCTTGGCCCTGAAGGTCAGATCAATATCTCCGAAGTTTATCCTGGTACCATCAAAGCATGGCATCGGCACAAGTTTCAAACCGACTTCTGGATGTGTCCCAAGGGGCATATCAAAGTCGGTGTCTTTCGTGATGACTTTACCGCATGGCAGATTGTAGTCGGCGAAAAGAACCCCGGTATTGTCATCATCCCGCCAACCCTTTGGCATGGTGTATCCACTGTTGGACCGCAGTCCGCTTTGATGATTTATTACGTGACCCATTCCTACAATGTGCAGAATCCCGACGAAGAACGCCGAGCGTTTGACAGTGTCGAAGGGTTCCACTGGGGAGTCGAACACAAATGAGTGCTACGTTCCCGCAACCCATTATCCTCATCGGTTCAGACGGCATGCTCGGTACCGCTTGGCGAGCTGTGCTTGACCAGATGCAGGTCCCATACCAATGTCCAACATTAGCCGAGTTTGATCTCACCGATGAGGAGAGTATCAATCGTACCATCACCGACGAGGTACAACTGGTTATCAATTGTGCAGCCTACACCGCAGTGGACAAAGCCGAAGAACTAGAAGAGTTGGCCACAACAATCAACGGCGAAGGTGTTGGCAAGCTTGCTGAACGCTGTCATGACGTTGAGGCAAAACTTGTGCATTACTCCACGGACTATGTCTTTCCAGGCAATGCCGATTCACCGTATTTACCCACCGCCGAGCGTAACCCGTGTAATGCCTATGGCCGCAGTAAAGCAGTAGGCGAAGTTCTCATTGAGCAATCGGGCTGTTCCTATCTGACTTTGCGGACCAGTTGGTTGTACGCACCATGGGCCAGTAATTTTGTAATCACAATTGCCAAGCTTGCAGCCGAGCGTGATGAATTACAAGTGGTCAACGATCAGTTCGGCCGACCCACCAGCGCCCAACACCTGGCACAAACCTCAGCGGATATGATCTACGCCGGAGCATCAGGCACCTATCATGTCACCGATGGCGGACAGTGCAGCTGGTTTGATTTTGCAACAGAAATCGCCCGACTCACAGATGCTAAATGCACCATTAAGCCCTGTGATTCAAGCCAATTCCCACGTCCGGCAGTGCGACCGGCATACAGCGTTCTGGACTTGACGAGTACGGAAAAACTCGTTGGGCAAATGACACATTGGAAAGAAAACTTAAGCGCGGTCATCGCGCAGCTTCGGAAGAAAGAGACGCTACCTCATGAGTAAGAACATTCTCGTTACCGGCGGTTGTGGCTTTATTGGCTCCAACTTTGTTCGCTTTGTCCTGGCTAATCGTGATGATGTGAAAATCACCAATCTCGATGTGCTGACCTATTCAGGCAATCCTGAAAATCTTGCGGACCTGCAAAATGACAGTCGCTACAACTTCGTGCATGGTGATATCCGTGATGAAGAATTGTTGGGCAAGCTCTTTGATGAGTGTGATGCGGTGGTGCACTTTGCTGCTGAAAGTCATGTTGACCGGTCGATTCTCGACTCCAAGCCGTTCATTGAATCCAATGTGCTTGGGACGCAGATTCTCCTTGATGCCGCGCGTAAGGCTTGGGGCACTGAGAAGGGGCGATTTGTCCATGTGAGTACCGATGAAGTCTATGGCGATTTGCCTTTGGATAAACCCGAACTGCTTTTTACCGAGTCCACGCCATTGAATCCGCATAGCCCTTATTCATCATCCAAAGCGGCCAGTGACTTACTGGTGATGGCGGCACATCACACCTTCGGACTCAACGTCAACATCACGCGATGCTCCAACAACTTCGGACCTTACCAGTTCCCCGAAAAAGTCATCCCGCTGTTTGTCACCAATCTCATCGAAGGCAAGAAGGTTCCACTCTACGGTGATGGCCGCAATGTCCGAGACTGGTTGCATGTGGATGACCACTGTGAAGCAATTCTCACGGTGTTGGAAAAAGGTATCAACGGCGAAGTCTACAACATCGGTGGCAACAACGAACGCTCAAATCTTGAACTGACGCACATGATTCTTGAAGTCATGGGTAAAGGCAAGGATATGATCCAACCCGTCGAGGATCGTCTTGGCCATGACCGCCGCTATGCCATTGACCCCACGAAAATCAAAACACAACTCGGTTGGCAACCCACACGATCGGCATGGCCCCAGGCGTTGGAAGCAACCGTCAAGTGGTACGTGGACAATGCCGGCTGGTGGCAACGTGTCAAGAGCGGTGCCTACCGCGAGTATTACCAAAAACAATACGGGTAAGAAGAAAAATTTTTACCGCCAAGACGCCAAGTTATCAAGACAGAGACAAACCAAAATTTGTCTCTGTTTTTTTATGTCTATAGAGATTGTATTTTCTCTTTCGCCGTTGTCGTCTTGACTGTGAAAAAAGATATCACTTCAACGGCGCGGGAAATCCTTCGCCGGAGTAGTTGAGTACCAGCGAAACAAACGCATTGCCACGGGCTTCGTAGTTGGTGAATTGATCCCACGAGGCACATGCTGGACTGAGCAGGACGACATCGTTGCGGTGGATGCGGGTGGTGGTGGCAGCAACAGCCTTTTCCAACGTCTCGCATTCGACGACTTGTGCTTTACCACTGCGCGCGGCATGAGCGATGGCGGGGCCGGTTTGCCCAATCGTATAAATCACCCGGCAGACATCCGAAGCATGAACCGCAAGATCAGTCAGATCAGCCTGCTTGTCGAAGCCACCAAGGATGATGTGGATACTGCCCGGTTCAAAGCAATCCATCGCAAGTTTGGCTGCAGAGGGAGTCGTGCATTTGGAGTCGTTGAAATAGCGAACACTTTCATGCTCCACGACCAGTTGCAGACGATGGGGCAAGCCCGGGAATTCACGCAAGGCTCCTATGGCTTGTTGTCGATCAATGCCTGCCTGCTCGCAGACCAGTAACGCCAAGTGCGCATTGATTTGGTTGTGCATGCCCGGAACCAATAGCGGGATCGTCGCCTTGGGTAAATGCAGTGGTTTGTATTGAGCGAAGCTGGTGAAATAGTGATTTAAATGCGGCGGGAATATCGCCACGTCCTGGGCATGTTGATGATTGAAAATCGACTGCTTGGCAACGGCGTAGGCGTCGATCGTGCCATGTCGGTCAAGGTGATTGTCACTGAGGTTGGTTAGTGCCGCGATATGAGGTGACCAATGATCTTCGTCGAGGCCTTCGAGCATGAAACTTGAGAGTTCAAGGACAACCCAATCTTCTGCGGTGATTTCATTGACATGAGGCAGCAGTGACCCACCGAGGTTTCCGCCGACCCATGTCTTGCCGGTGTGATGACATGCAGAGAGGATCGAGCCGGTCATGGCGGTGGTGGTGGACTTGCCTGCGGTTCCTGTGATGCCGATGACTCGGTTGCGATCAGGCAGGGCAGCAGCGAGCAGTCGTATCTCACTGGTGAGTTTCACGCGGTGATCAATGGCTGTTTGCAGATAGGCATTGGATCGCGGGTCGACTGCGGGGTTGACCACGACGATGTCTGCGCACTTAAAGTCTTCATGATCGTGGCCACCAAGTCGGTAGGTCACCGGCAGACTCTTGAGCTTTGCGACACTTTGGGCCAACTTTGATTCTGGAAGTTGATCGGTGACCAGAACGCGTGCGCCTTGTTGGACAAGATACCGTGTGACACCAATCCCCCCGCCAAATCGACCCAGGCCCATGACGACGACTTTTTGATCACGAAGTTTGAGCATGGGTGTTTGTAGGAGTAGGGCGTAAAGTTTGGACTTGATTATTCGCATCAAAGCGCATGCGGATTGAATTTACCAAGTCCTATTTTTCAAACCCTTGGTAAATTACTCGGGTACCGTCAGACGAACATCCTGATTGGCATGACCTAGTTCATAACGCGTGATCACACGGCCACGGTCAACCTCAAAGTACAGATAAAGTTCTTCACCTTTACGCATGTCAGCGATAGGTAACTGCTTGGCGACTCTAAGGGGGTGATCCGGATCTTTGAGAACGCGGATTTTACCTTCCTGAAGCAGGGCATAACCTGAGGGCTGCCATTTGCTGCCCTTATCATCAATGAGTGTGACTTGGCTGTTGACCATTGCGGCAGTGGCATAACTGCGTCCCAAAAGTGATTGGGCCTTGTCAAGATCGACCAGCACACGCACCATTGCCTTATGCGAAGGCACGTAGAATTCTTTGATGGCATTGGCCTGACTGACATTCTCGTGACTGAGTACGCCTTCGGCATTGATGGTGAGAATCTGGTTGTCGCTGTTGTAGTTCATTGGGCCGGTGTAGCGGTTCTTGCTGAACTGCTTGGGGAGTTTGTTGGACAGGCTGATTTCGGTAGCAAGCATGCCTGAGACATTACCTTGGCGGTTACCGATGGAACCTTCTTCCGGCGTGTCAGTATTGGCTACGGCTGTCTGTGATTCATCCAGACGTCCCAAGACAGTGGTGATCTGCGGTTCGTCTTTGATGTAGCTGCTGTCAGCTAAATCGGGAACATGGACACGCTGGCGGCGGATAAGCAAGTCGCCTGGTGCTCGGGTTTGTGGAATGATAAACAGGAAGGCAATGGTGTCTGCCTGAGGGTTGGTGCCTGCGATCATGGTTTGAGCATCTTTGAATGCGATGAAACTGCGTTGCCCCTCTTCGGTCACTTTGGATGCACCGATGGGTTGGATCAACTGTGTCGGGGTATCTGGATCATTCACATCGTAAGTGATCAGTTGCACCTGGGTTGGTGAGATACGCAGGGTGCTGTCCACGCCGTTGTAGGGGGGCTTGGTGAATAACCACTTGGTGTCAAAGACGAGAATCCGATGGTTGCCTTTGCGGATTTCGTTGCCGATGATGCCGATGAGCGTGTCGTCTGTAGCAGTAAAGGGCGTCTTGGCAGTGTATGAGCCGACCAGTTCAATACTACCGGGCTTGGCGACGAGGGTGGCATTACCATCCACATGCATGCGGAAGGTTCCGGCTTGCTGTACCAGATCGGGCATGAATTTTTTAAGTGGTGTATCGTTGGAGAAGCTACCCATCGACAGCTTGGCGTAGAAGTTGCTGCTCATGGAGTCCACAGGAATCCAAAGCGCCCCGCCCGCATTTGTAGAGACACGGCCATCCGGTCCCAGTAGGAAAGGTTGGTATCCAAGAATGTTGGGGCCAAGTGACATGTAGCTGATACCGACGACCACGATACCCGCTGCCAGAACCGCAGAGATAAAACCGAATAACCCGCCTACGATCATGTTGATCATGGTGGTGAAGTGAACGTTGGACTTGATGAGCTTGTCATAACTTAAGCGGAATACCTGAAGGTAAATCACAAATGGGATGAGTAGCCCCACGCCCCAGGCATTGGCTGCGTTGAGTTTCATGAAAACACTGACAGTCCAAAGCTCCCATGTGGCAAAGGCCAATGAACCTGCGGTGACCACAGCAGCAGTGTGCAGGATCGCAGAGAACGCACCCTGATTACCCCACCAGTATGCCATAAACAAAACGAAACCGAGGATGATGAAGTTAAGAATCATGTCTATTTTTTTCCGTTGCTTCGGCTTGCGGACTTTTTGGAACTCGCGGGATTGGCAGAGACCAGAACGCGTGTGATTTCACTGATACTCGTGACGCCTTCGACCACGCGGGTGAGTGCGGCTTCCTGAAGGTAATACATTTTGTTCTTACGCATGTGACTGCGGAGCTTGTCGAGATGACCTGTGGCGACCATGTCACGAGATTCGTCATCAAAGACCATCACTTCAAAAACACCGATGCGGTTGTAGTAACCCAGTCCCATACAGTGCGGGCAGGGTTGAGGTTCATCTTTGACGAGGACTTGGCCGGAGTGTTTGTAGAACTGCTGGATATTTTCCGTAGAAAAATTGAGCTTGCGAAGCATGTTTGCATCAGGCTGGTAAGGCTCACGGCAAGTCTGACAAAGCTTGCGAACCAGACGCTGAGCGACAATGGCATTGAGCGACTGAGCGGCTTTGGACTTATCACCAATGGCCTGTATCCACGCACGCAAAGCAGTGAATGCATCAGTTTGACGGATACCCACATAAAATCGCATGTCCATTACATGTTCGGGAATGAGTTTGGCTGTGTCACCGTCAGTGAGGTTGCCAAGCATCACCACACGCGGTTCACGCAACAGAATCGTGCGAAGCTGCTGTGAAACGGGGGGAGCATCTGTGCCGAGTTTGACGACGTTGTGTGTGACGCCTTCCATTTCATGGGTGACTTCATGTTCAAGCGTCATGATATTCTGAGTATAAGGATCATGACGTTCGACCATGCTGTGAAGCGTACTGGTCATGCCATGTCCAGGAGGTGCAACCACCAGGACACACCGCAGGTTTTCATCCAGTGATGGGACAAGCTGCTTTTCTTGAACTTCGAGCAAACCGACTTTGGCAAATTTGAAACTGGTCTGCTGATGTGGATTGATCAGGATATTCAGGTTCAAATCCTTGGTTGAGCCGATGCTCGTGAGTTCAAATTTTTGTTTACCCAGATCGGTGATGGTCAACTCAAGTTTGCCATGTTGCTTTTTACGGCGATCCTCAACATCCATTCCCGCATGTTTTTTGAGATAGTCAATCAAGCCCAGTCCCACGCGTGGATCGAGCTTGGTCTGCGGATACTTCACGCCATCAATGTGTACTGACAACGTGGTGTGATTGGCATCAGCAACCATGTCAATGCGATCCGCTCGACGAGGCAGAGCGAAGTCCAAAAGGTTCGACAAGGCTTCGTAAACCGGAACCAATGGGTCATCACCAAGTGGGATGTCCACGGGCTGGCCGTCCTGACCTTTGAGGATGACGGTGGCTCTGGCTTGCTGACGTTGATTCTGGGCATCGTTCCAACGGGCACGAAATGAATCAAGATTCATCCGCCAGCGGTCTTTTTCTTTGACTTCTGTATTGCGGTAAAAGTGGTATCCCACCAAAGCCCCGATGATCATCACCAATGCAATTGGCAGGCCGACCCAGAACATCGGGATGATTAAAACTAAAAACCAAGCCAACGTCCCAACCCCAAGGTGGATGGCATTCCACATCTGGCGTTTGAGGTAGAAGAACTGGGCGTCCTTGTCGATGTATCCCACCACATAAGCCCAGAGTCCGACGAAGACTCCGAATATGATCGGCTTGGGGATACTCATTAACGATATGGCGTCGGCAATGAAATAGGTCATTGTTGGCTTGTGCGTTTCTGTTGGGGTGTCGTTTAGTCTCTGCAACCCTGTCGACGGGCCTTCATCGAAGACCTGTGTGTCGACTGTCGTATTATCACCCATACTCTGCTGTTAACGCAATCCTTATCTCCGTGGCTAAGGTTTTTTGCAAGGATACTTCACCCAATGTAAACATTGAGATGTTGGTGCTAACTATTTCACAGACCGTCATGATATTCAGTGTATCAGTGAGGATTGATCAATAGCGAAGTTGTATTTTTTAGCCGATTCCCTTTAATCGCATTTTCAGTTCATCTGGGTTGGGAGCGACTTCGGCCGCCACTTTGGGATGCACGAATTGCTTTTGAACCAAATCAACCAACGCATCGGTGAAAGTCTGCATCCCCAACTCACGGCTGTCACGCATGACGCCCGGCAGTTCGTTTTCATTGCCATCAAGCACATACTTACGGCTACGAGGAGTCTGAAGCAAAATCTCAATGGCTGGGATACGCGGGATATTCTCATGTAGCGTCGGTAGCAATTTCTGATAAATGAACGCCTGGAACTGATAGGCCAACATTGTGCGAATCTGCTCACGTTCATTGGCAGGGAACAAGTCGTAAATACGACCAAAGGCCTGCGAAGCACTTGAAGCATGAATGGTTCCAAATACCAGGTGACCGGTTTCAGCAGCATGCAACGCAGCTTCAAACGTTTCGCGGTCACGCATTTCACCGATGAGCACCACGTCCGGATTTTCACGCACCAAAGCCCGTAGACCATCTTCAAAGTTGGCCACATCAATGCCCACTTCGCGCTGGTTAATCATTGCCTTGGAGTCCTCAAAGAGGAATTCAATGGGGTCTTCAATCGTGACAATGTGTACGTTTTTACGGTCGTTGACGTACTGGAGCATTGATGCAATGGTGGTGGACTTACCCGAACCGGTCACGCCGCAGAGAAGGACGATGCCGTTGGGTTGCAGACATACATCCGCCATGACTGGGGGCAGGTACAGTTGGTCGAAGGTCAGGATTTTATTGTCCACACGTCGACCGGCAATCGCGCTGCGACCGCGCGTGCGGAAAATATTCAGACGAAAACGGTGCGTGCCTTCATCACCCATATTCAAGTCAAAACCAAGGTCCGCAGAACCATAGTGTTCATAGCGATCCCAGTGTTCATCGCTCATGCCTTCCTGAAGCCACTTCTCAAAATCTTCAGCCTTTAGCGGACTGGTATCCAGGGCTTTGAGACCACCTTTAAGTCGTAAACGAGGAGCTTGACCGGATCGGAGAATAATGTCCGAGGCTTTGTAACGGACGGCTGCTTCGAAGTATTTGCGAAGGCCGGTATCTGCGATGGTCTTACCGCCACTACGGGCGATTTTGGCGTGGGGAGTCGATGATCCTGACATTGAACTTCTTTCTTTTCCTACGAATTAAAAATCCAATTCAGCGTCATCCGTCACGACTTAATGTGTCAGTCGAACGGGAACGCCATGTTCGTGTAGGTACTGTTTGGTTTCCTGGATGGAGTATTCACCGTAGTGAAAAATGCTCGCAGCCAAAGCGGCATCGGCATCCGTCTCGGTGAGAACCTGGCGAATATGCTCAGGACTACCGCATCCGCCCGAGGCAACCACGGGGACATCAATCGCGCTACTCACCCCGTCGGTGATCACCAGGTCGTAACCGGTCTTCACGCCATCGGCATCCATGCTTGTGAGAACAATCTCGCCAGCCCCAAGTTCGACCACGTATTGCGCCCAGGCAATTGCGTCGATCCCCGTAGGCGTCCGGCCACCATGGACGTAAATCTCAAAGACCACATCATCAGGCTGGCCCTTGGGCGTGATCGCATGCGGGGCAAAGAGGCCTTGCTTTTCACGCTCAGCACGACGCTGTTCAAATCCATCACGATCGCCACGCTTGGGGTCGATATTCACAACCGTCGCGCAACGTCCAAACCGCTGTGCCGTGAGTTTGACAATTTCAGGAGTCACCACCGCAGCAGTGTTAATGCTTACCTTTTCAGCGCCAGCTTGAACCAATGCGGTCACATCGTCAATCGTTCGAATCCCGCCACCCACCGTGAACGGCATAAAGCATTGCTCAGCCACCTGTCGCACCACGTCATACATGATGTCACGTTTCTCATGACTGGCAGTGATATCCAAGAAAACCAACTCATCGGCGCCCGCTTCGTCATACTGTCGGGCGATCTGAACAGGGTCTCCCGCATCACGAAGTCCAAGGAAATTGACACCTTTGACCACGCGACCGGCCTTGACATCTAAACATGGGATGATTCTGTGTGTTAACAAGGTGACAAGTGTAACAAATCTGAGTCTGCTTCGCTGGGGATGACAAGGCAATTTTACCACAGAGACGCAGAGGCCTCAGAGTTAAGAGAGTTGAAGACAAAAATAATAAATGCATTTGCTCTCCAACCTCTGAGTCCTCTGTGTCTCTGCGGTAAAAAAATGTATTCAATTCGAAATCCCAAATCAATCCCGCTAAACTATCTGCCTATGTCAAGACACGTTGTAATTACCGGTTTGGGACCTGTATCCGCCTTGGGCATCGGCATCGATGCAACCTGGCAGGCACTGTTGGATGGCAAATCCTCTGTCAATCGAGTTGCTCGATTTGACCCTGCTGGATTCCCCAGTCAGATTGCCGGCGAAGTAGCGGATTTCAAGGTCACCAAGTTTGTCCCCAAAGCTGACCGCAAAGCCACCAAGGTGATGGCCAGGGATATCGAGTTGGCAGTCGTCGGCGCCGATCAGGCCGCACGTGATGCCGGTTTGATCACCCGTAGCACCGACCCCGAAGGCTACAAGTCCGCTGACTTCAAACCCACCTACGCTTCACGGCGAATGGGCTGTCACATCGGTGCCGGACTCATCGCGGCGGACCTTGAAGAGCTGACTCAAGCTTTCGTCAAAGCAGTTAAAGAGGATGGCAGCTTCGACATCCATAAGTGGGGGGCCGAGGGTATGCAAAACCTCACACCACTGTGGTTACTCAAGTACCTGCCCAACATGCTCGCCTGTCACGTGACCATCCTCCATGGCACGCAGGGTCCGAGCAACACCATCACCTGTTCTGAAGCCTCCAGTGAATTGAGTATTGGCGAATCGCTGCGTGTGATTCAGCGTAATGCCGCGGACGCCTGTTTATCCGGTGGTGCCGACAGCAAGCTCAACCCACTTGGTTTCCTGCGACAGATCATGACCGGTCGAACCAATACTTCGGACAATGATTCGCCTGCCACTGCGGTTCGCCCTTTTGCCAGTGATGCCGCCGGTTCCGCCGCTGCCGAAGGTGGGGCGATTGTGATCCTGGAAGAACTCGAAACGTTCAAAGCCCGTGGCGGTGAAAAGGCCTACGCCGAGATCGTCGGTTTTAGTGCATCACAAACAGTCAACCGCCAAGTCGGTCACACCAAGGCCGACCCCACTGGCAGTGGTATCACCAACGCGGTGCGAGCTGCCTTGGCCGAAGCTCAGATCAGTGCTGATGAGATCGACATGATCCTGCCGTTTGGTTTGGGGGCAGCCGATAGTGATCAATCCGAAGTCGCAGGACTCAAGGCCGTCTTTGGTGATCGTTTGGCAGAGATTCCATTGGTGAGTCCCAAGGCCTTTGCCGGTAATGCCGGTGCAGGTAGCGGTGCGATTGACGTATGTATTGCTGCCAAGGCGCTCAGTGAACAACTGATCCCACCGCGGATTAACTGTGACAAACCATTACAAGGCATCAACGCAGCAACGTCACCAGCAACACCCGCCAAGCTCAATTACGTGCTGACCTACAGCACCAGCTTCGGTGGTCAAAACGCAGCATTGATCCTCAAAAAGTTCGACTGACTCGCGTCACCAGAATCTTACGACACTTGAAATAAAGCCCGCGGGACTTCAGTCCCCGGGGTGCCTTGAAAAAGGCATCAACAGATAGGCAAAATATCATGACCAAACGCGTCGTCATCACAGGTATTGGTTGGGTCACCCCCATGGGCGCCGACATTGAATCCGTCTGGGCAGGACTGCTCGCCGGCAAGTCTGCCATCGGCCCGACGACTCACTTTGACGCTTCAACCTTCCCCACAAAATTCTGTGGCCAGGTTGCTGACAGCTACACCCATAATGACCACGTCACCCACAAGCATCTGCACGAAGGTGTTGGAGCCAATACCAGCTTCGCACTCGGTGCTGCATCGCAAGCCTGGAAGTCCGCTGGTCTGGATCAATTTGCTGAACTTGATCCAACGCGTCTGGGCATCTACCTGGGGTCCGGCGAAGGGTCACTGGACTTTGAAAATTATGCAGCCTCCGCGCTGGCCGGTTGGGACGAAGACGCTCGCGGGATTGATGCCGTCAAATGGGCTGCAAAAGCTCAGCAGTGCATGAGCGCGATCTGCGAAATCGAGCAGGAACCCAACATGCCTTTGACTCACTTGGCATTGGAGTTCAACGCACAAGGGCCAGCATACAACTGTCTCACAGCATGTGCAGCATCAACACAAGCCATTGGCGAAGCGACGGAAATACTTCGTCGTGGTCAGGCTGATGTCATGATCTCCGGCGGGGCGCACACCATGATCCACCCGTTGGGTGTTACCGGCTTTAATCGTCTCACCGCGCTGTCGACGCGCAATGATTCACCGTCCACCGCAAGCCGTCCGTTTTCCGCGGATCGTGATGGGTTTGTCATGGGCGAAGGCTCAGGCATGTTGATCCTTGAAACATTGGAACATGCTCAAAAACGTGGAGCGACCATTCTCGCGGAGATCACCGGCTATGGTTCCTCTGCCGACGCATTCCGTGTGACCGACATGCATCCCGAAGGTATGGGAGCCTATGCAGCCATGAAACAGGCATTGGATCAGGCGAATGTCACCACTGCCGATATCGACTACATCTCCGCTCATGGCACATCCACCAAGGAGAACGACTCCACCGAGTCGATGGCCATCGGCTCGCTTTTTGCTGAACATGCCAAGACCACGCCTGTGAGTTCCATCAAGAGTATGCTCGGACACCTCATTGCGGCTGCCGGTTCAGTGGAAGCGATTGTCTGCGTCTTGGCCTTGCGTGACCAGACCGTCCCGCCCACCATCAACTATGGCAAGCCTGACCCTGAATGCACCTTGGACTACATCCCCAACGAGTCACGCAAACTCCCCGTCGATATCTGCCTGTCCAACAGCTTTGGTTTCGGCGGTCAAAATGACACGCTGGTGATTCGTAAATTTCAATAATTAAATTTGAGTCAATCATGAAACAACGTGAGTCCACCGAATGGTGTCGGTACTACTGGTTTAATACTGAGAATTCAGCCTTGCCACGTGTGCTGCTCATCGGCGATTCCATCGTCGCAGGTTACGCGGAGTTGGTCGCAAAGCGACTTGCTGATGTGGCAACGGTTGCCTTTTTCTCGACCTCTGCTTGCGTGGGTGATCCTGCGATTTACCGTCAGTTGAATCTTGCCTTTGCCGGATACGAGTTTGATTTGATTCATTTCAATAATGGCTTGCACGGGTTTACCACGACTGAAGCGGATTATGCCCGTGGGTTGGAAGATTTCGTCAACGCCATTGAGGAACTTGATCCCAGTGCCGGACGCATTTGGCGAAACTCCACGCCGATCACCGTCAAAGGTGAACCCGCCAAACTCGATGCGGTAAAGAATCCACGTGTGATTGAACGCAATCGTCTCGCTGCTGCGATCATGGCCAAACGTGATATCCCAGTTGATGATCTCTACGCAGTTGCAGTCAGTGATCCTGCCTTCAGTGCCGGTGATGGTTATCACTACAACCAGCAGGGCAACGAAGTCCTTGCCGACCACGTTGCCGAAGTAATCACCGAAGCGATGTCTTAAAACCGCTTGCGGTTTAGCGCTGCAATAGCCGTTTTGACGCCACTTGCTACGAATTGCGCGCCACCTGTTATTTGACAGATTGCGTTAGCCAACCGCGCGCGACCGGCTATAATTCGACTTCTATGAGCAATCTCCACTACTTTCAGCGTGACTGGATCACCCCGTCTGACCAAACCATCAACGTCGATATCGCCATCTACGGCGGGACGGCAGCAGGCATCATCGCCGCGGTTACCGCAGCGCAACGCGGTAAATCCGTCGTGGTCCTGCAACCGGGTAAACATGTCGGCGGGATGACCACCGGCGGGTTGGGTTGGACCGACTATGGCCGCAAGCACGTCATCGGCGGACGCTCCCGAGAGTTCTACAACATGGTCGGGAAGCTCTATGGCTTAAATGAGGAATGGCAGTTCGAACCCTCCAAAGCACGCAAGGTCATTGACACCTTGATTGCGGATAACAACATCGACGTCCGCTATTGCCAGTACGTCAGCGCCGTTGAAACTTCCGGAGGCAAGATCGTCTCCGCGACCATGCTTGGTGGTTTAAACGTCACCGCCAGGATGTGGATTGATGCCAGCTACGAAGGCGACCTGATGGCAAAATCAGGTGTCAGTTACACCACCGGTCGTGAAGCCAATTCCGTGTACGACGAAAAGCTCAACGGCATTCAAGTCCGCGATAAGCATCAATTCTCCCATGCGGTTGATCCCTATAAAACCCCCGGTGATCCAAACAGTGGCTTGCTACCCATGATTGAAGATGAAGACTTCACAGCCAAGCAGGGCGAAGGGGACAAGCGACTTCAAGCGTACAATTTCCGAGTCTGCATGACCGATGATCCGCAGCTGAAAGTCGATTGGCAAAAGCCCGACGGATTTGAACCGGAGCTTTACGAGTTGGTGAGTCGTTGGTTTAACGCTGACAAAGACGGCTATAACGAACAGATCAAATCCAATCCTGATACGCCAGCTAAGTTCGACGTCTTCCCCAACAAGACCCCCGGAAGTTTTCGCAAGACGGATACCAATAACCACGGTGCAGTCTCCAGCGACTTTATCGGTGGCAATTGGGAATGGCCCGACGCGACCTATGAACGCCGCGAAGAATTATTCCAACGGCACGTCGCCTGGCAGCAGGGGTATTACTGGTTTGTCGCAAATGATGAGTCGATCCCCCAACGTTACCGTGATGCGTATAGCACATGGGGTTTACCCAACGATGAGTTTACTGACACCGGCCATTGGCCTCATCAACTTTACGTCCGTGAATGTCGTCGCATGATGGCTGACTACATCATCACTGAGCATGACTGTCTGGGCAATCATGTGACTGATTCGGTGGGGATGGGGTCGTACACCATGGACTCACACAACTGCACGCGGTTTGTGAAAGTCATTGATGGTAAAGCGTGGACACTTAATGACGGTGACGTCCAAATCCCGCCGACCGATCCGTATCCGGTGAGCTATCGCGCGGTCGTGCCCAAGCGTGGTGAGGTGTCGAACTTGCTGGTGCCTGTCTGTTTTTCAGCATCACATATTGCTTATGGTTCAGCCCGTATGGAGCCTGTTTTTATGGCATTGGGTGAGTCGGTTGCCATCGCTGCGAGTTTGTGTCTAGATGAAAATTGCGGTGTGCAGGAGTTGGCCTATGACCACCTGCAACCCGAACTGCTCAAGGCCAAACAAGTGCTCTTTGAGCCAGCCAAGTCCTGACTTATTTAAAAGATCAGCAATACAAAAAAAATGTGACTGCTCTGTCGCAATAGTGTGGCGTATCCTGCGTTAGTCTTAGGACAACACGTCCAGGAATTCAAACCAGGAGCACACTATGTCTGCTGTAACGCGCTTTAAAAGCCGACGCTTATCTTCCGTCTTTACCACACTGCTGGTCACCACCTGTCTGACAGTACCGGCGTTTGCTTCGCAGAGCAGTGGTGATACCAACACTGATTCCACCACGGATGCCAACAGCATGACGGTTGAGGTCGAAGTCGAAAAAGACCGCGATATCGTCGACAATGAGGACGGCAGTAAAACCATCACCAGCACCCGCACCGCAACCAATACCCAGACCGGTGAAAGCCGCACCACGCAGGCAACCTCCAACGTGCAGAAAAATGAAGATGGCTCCAAGTCCATCACCACCACAGGCACGACCACCAACACCAAAAACGATAACGTCACAACCATCAATGCCAGCGGGACAGTCACCAAAACCGACACCGGCAGGCAGTTTGACCGCACCCGCAACGTTTCCAATTCCAACGGCAGTTACAAGGAAGAAAATATCTCCGGTGCGGTGACACGCAATGGCGATGGCACATGGTCTCGCAGTGCAGATGTCCAAGGCACACGCACCAATGCCAAAGGCAAAACCACGACATTCAATGCCGACCGCTCCGCCAACTTCAAACGCAACGATGATGGCAGTGTCAGCTACACCGGCAGTGAAACCCGTATCAACTCAAACGGACGAACCACCCGCACCGATGTTCAAGGAACACGCACGCGGGATGGCAACAAAATCAAAAATAATGCAACCGTGACCCGCACCCAATCCGGTGGCAAGAAAAAGAAATCCGACTGATTCATACCTTCATTATTCTGATATTTCATAGGGCAGGGAGCAGGACAAAGGGGACTGCTCTCTGCTGTTTTTTGTGTAAAAGCAATTCGCAAAAAAATGACCGCCGTTCTTGGTAAAGGGACTAGCGACTAGCCACTAGGGTTCAGACAGGTGATAAAGCCTGTTTTTAATGCCTTCCCCTAGTCCCAAGTGGCTAGTCGCTAGTCCCTTCAAGAATCGGAGATTAATGATTTAAACAGCCCTGAAATAGACATATTAATTCACATCATCAGACCGAATCTGATGCCGTTTGCGATAAGTCGTGGGTGCCATTTTAACCACGCGGTTAAACGCCTCAGCTAATCTTGAAGCATTGTCATAGCCACAATGTTCTGCGATCTTTGGCATCTGCCATTGGGTATTGACCAACAGTTCCTTGGCACGCTCAATGCGGACACGTGAAATTTCATCGGCAGGGGTTCGTTTGAGGTATTGGGTGAATCGTCGTTGAAGCGTGCTGCGTGAAAGTTTCACCGCTGATGCTACATCAGGAACCTGTATTCCCTTGACTGCATTGAGTCGGATAAATTGCAACGCGTTTGCAAGGTCCGGATCGTTTACCGCGACAATGTCCGTGGAGCGACGCGTCACCACACGTGTTGCTGGATACAAAACCTGGTTGGAAGTCACCGACCCTTGAGCCATGATTTGATCCAGAAGGGCAGCAGCTTCGTAACCCATCTGCTCATACGGCAAAGCGACACTGCTTAACTGCGGATTACACAACTCACAGACAAGCACATCATTGTTATGACCAAGAACGGCCACGTCTTCAGGCACACGCAAGTCACACAGCCGACAGGCTTCGAGCACATCAAGACCACGCAGATCATTGGCTGCCCAGACGGCTAAGGGGGTCGGCAAATCACTGAGCCACTTGGCCAAGTCCTCTTGGGTGACCCGGTGATCCGCTTCGAGCAGAGTCGGATCAGTCGGATGGTAAATTGCACACGCCATCCCCTCAGCTTCAACGAGCTTGGAAAATGGCCCGTCGAGTAAATGCCCTCCACGGCGGTCATCAATGTAACGGACAAAAGCAAAGTGCTGATACCCACGGTTGCGAAAGTAATCAAAGGCCAACTTCGCAGCATGGTGATGCTGATGCAGAATACCTGCAGCTTTGGTCATCGGGAATAACGGGCTATGGGGTTCCCAATCAAAAAGCACCTTGGCGCAATCCAATGTCTGTACATGGCGGATCACAGCTTCCGAACGCATCCGGGCAATGAGTCCATCGCCATCCCAACCCTTAAGTCGGCTCGGATCTTCAGCGGTTCCCATGATCACATACAAGTCCCACGGATAATGCTCACGGATATACCGGGCCACCCCATAGAGCAGTCCGCGGCCATAGCTGTTAATCGAATCGGAAAACAGCGCAACACGAGGTGAGTTGGGCATCTTGATCCATTTCCTGACAGAAAAGCGAAAACGTTTGTATTGAGCATACCATTTAATTCATCATTTTCATGATTATATTCGCAAGGATGTGATGTGTTTTGTTCTGTAAGTTATTTTGTTTAAATGGTTTGAAATATTTATAGCGTTTTGAGTCACTATGTTGACCAATTTACGTATACACTTGAAAAAATAGCTGGTAGTCCAGCAATCGGCAATTGGGAATAATCACGTATTGCTCAAAGCAGTCATAGACAGATTTTTTGGAGTATCGCATGTTCAACCCACAAACCAATCAAACCACAAAATGGACATCAAGACTCGGTATCGGTATTTGCGTTCTGAGTCTTGGAGGAATGGTGGGGATGATTCTTGGCGTGATGACTTTAAGGGAGCAACCCAACAGGCTGGCCGATCAGGCAGAGATCACATTGGTTGCCGACAAGCAGGCACCATCACCCTGGCAGGTACTTGGCCCATTGACTGTCAGTGCCGACGGGAGCATGTCCTCGGACCAAAGCCCCTCAGCTGCCATGACCTTATCCGATTGCGATATCGATCCGGCGCGCCCTGTCCAAATTTCGGCACAGGTGATGCCCGGTCAATCTGATTGGGTTGGTATCGCGATGGGGCAAAACAAAATGCATGCTGACTTTTTCAAACGCAATGACCTGCTGCTGTATTTAAAACCCAGCGGCCGCTACACGTTCATGATTCAAAACATTTCGTCAGTCATTGGTTCAGGGACAATTGAGCCCTTTTTTCAAGACAAACCCAACACCATGCAGATGACATACGATCCGCAGGCCAATACCGTTTCTGCATCGATCAATGGTGTGACGGTGATCCAACAGCATGCTTTGGAACAAAATAATTTCAAACCCGCCATCACCTCAGTGGGCTTTCGGATCAATCGTGGTAAGGAAGCTGCAATGGCAACTGTCAGTCAGTTTCAAGTCCGCAACGTACGTGCTCATGGCGAAACGGCATCACATTGGAACGTTGGCAATGCGGAACAATTTTTCATCCAACCCAATGAACTGACTGTGTTGAATTTCAATGGGGATGCATCTGCTGACGGTGTGGCTAGCCAGCAAACCTATGCGATCCATGACTATGCCCAAAACCTTGTCAAAACCGATCAGGCAACCGTCGATCACAATGGGCAAATGCAAATCTCCGTACAACTGCCACAGGGCTTTTACAGTATTCAGCTCTCAGACAGCGATCAGTCCTTTGGCATCGTGAGTCAGCCGACTTTTACTGGGAAGACCGATCCGTTTTTCTGTGTCGATAGTGCCCTGAGTTGGTTGGTGGTTGAAAAGAACCATTACACGACCTATCCGGACTTTCAAAAAACACGTGAATCACTGGTGAAAATACTCAAACGCAGTGGCGTTGCGATGTCGCGTGAACGTTTGAGTTGGGGGCAGATTCAACCTGCAAAAGACCAGTGGGATTGGGACTCACCACGTGAATTTGAGACGTTGCGTCGGACTTATCAAAAGCATGGCGTGCCGGTCTTGGAAATGTTTCACAGTACCCCAGCATTCATGGGGCAGACCTCAGGCAAACGTTTCCCGCTGGATATGCACGCTGCTTCAAACAGTTGGCAAACCATCACCAAACGCTGGCAAAATGCGTGGGGCAGTGTCGAAATCTGGAACGAACCGAATCTGGATTTCAGTGGCAACCAACCTGCCGACCAGTACGCACCTTTAGCCAAAACCCTTGCCTATACCATGGCAAAGTCCGGCGTGGATGTTCCCGTGGGCGGGCCTGGTGTTGCCGGTGGCCATGATGTGCATTACCTGGAGAACCTGGCTCAAAACGGTGTGCTCGACGGCATGGATTATTACAGCTTTCACACCTATCACCATGCACCACTCATTGAACAGATTGTCGCTGATGTTCGCAGTACGCTCAGCAGGTATGGTCAATCCACCTTGCCCATCTGGATCACCGAATGTGGCAGGCCTTGGCGTAAAGGAACCGACCGCCCGGAATTGGTTGAGGATATGGAAAGTGCCATGGACAATGTCATGAAAGCCATTGAGACCAAAGCCTGCGGGATTGCTAGACACTTTGTTTTCGTCTACCCGTTTTATGAAGAGCGATCCAGAAACTTCGGACTCATGGATCGGCAGGGGACTCCCTTGCGTGCGATGGCAGCATATACCCAGGCCATTTCCGCATTGAGTCATCAACCCTACATCGGCGATTGGATCACTGACGATCAAGCTGTCCGACTCGCTCGCGTGTTTGGGGATGAGCAATCCGTGACTGCGGTGTTTTACACAGGTAAAGCCTTCCAAGGTCAAACCGTCACAGTGAAGCTTCCATCTACCGCAGAATGTTTTGGGATTGATGGCAGACGTCTGGTGCTGGCGGATCAGGAACATTTGCCGATCCCTGATGGATTGACTTATGTGCGTATGGATCGTTCGCAGGTGACCACGCAGCTTGATCGCAAGACCCGTGCATTGGAGATGACCGCTGCAGCCAGTAAGCCAGGACATGACAAGGTTGCGCCAAGTCCGGTGGTGATGCAGTTCATGCCCGATGAGTCGGATTATGTGATTGATGTCAATGGATATCGCATGCTTGATGAGAAGTCGGATTCGGATCATGTCCTGCCTTTGCGGTTGATGAATCTCGGTGAGCAAAAGCATTCAGCCAAGGTGACATTGACATGTGAAGGTCAGACACTTGGTAAGACTCAGTCAATTGACATTGCAGCAGGGCAGACGGTGATGACCCATTGGCCGATCCCTGTATCACTGGTTGGTAAGCCGCAGTTGAAATTGAAGTTTGATGCTCAGAGTTCCACCGCAGGTGTGATCGGGCCGGTGGTGATCAACCTCATCGGTGAGATGTCGTTTGAACAGTTGATTGCCCCGTGGCCGAATCGTCAGCAGATTGTCATTGATGATCAAACGCTATGGCAGATGGTCGCTGCTCCAAGCAGTCATGCGAAGATGAACTTCCCCGGCCGAGGTGTCTGGCAGATGGACGTGCAATTGGAAAAGAACACGGACAACTGGGCCTATCCTCGCTTAAAGCTGAACATGCCAATCGCAGGCAGTCAGATGCAAGGCATCATCCTTGAAGCCAATGCCAGAAACGCCAATGCGGTGCGACTGTTTTTGTGGGAACAATCGGACTCCGGTTCGATGGAGTCTGTTGGCTATATCAGTTCAAGACATCTGGTGCCAACGGATGGTAAATGGCACGCAGTATATATGCCGTTTTCGAGTTTAACGCTCAGCGGCGCCAATGGTTTGGATGCCAATGGCAAGTTGGATTTGGATCAAGTCAAACGCCTATCAATCGGGATCAACGGCAAGCCTGGACATGGCCAAATCCAGGTTCGCCAGGCATGGTTGGTTGGCAAATAAAGACGATTGATTCGACGTGGCGAATTTTTAATGTCTCATGAAAGGAAAATGATGAAAAACGTTTTAAACCATAACCGAAAGACTGATGCCTTTACGCTCATTGAACTGTTGGTGGTGATCAGTATTATCTCGCTGTTGATTTCCATTTTGCTCCCTGCCTTGGGTAAAGCCCGTGAGTCGGGGCGGAGCATTCAATGTGGCAACAACATGCATCAAATCATGTTCGGCCAGGTTGCCTATGCCGCAGACTATGACTGGTTTACATCACCGCGATTGCGTGGCCCAGGTTATGCAGTCAACGGTACGGACTTCAACGGCGGCTGGTGGATGAACTATCCGCTGCGTCAGTACATCGGCCTTAGCAGCAAGCTTCCTGCCAGTTGGTCTGAAGCCTCAGCTCAACGCAGTGATGGGGTGCTGCTTTGCCCGTCTCTTAACAAGCAGGGCCATGATCAGTTCTCCTATGCGATCAACAACTTTGAAGAGTTGGCCAAACCTGCATGGGGGCTTTCTCCCTACAAACTGTGGGACAACTCCATCAACTACACTGTCAGACCTGACAGCCAGACCACAGGTACCAAACGGGTCAACGCATCAAAGATCATGTTTATCAGTGAGCTTGGCCATGTCATCGGCGATCCCCTGTATACCGTTAATTTTGAGATCCGTAACGGCAGCTATTGGACCGGTTCCGACGGATACCTTGATCCGGCATTTAGACATAGCGGTGCAAAGAACTCGCTGTTTCTCGATGGTCACGTGGGCTCGAACAAGAACGACGGTTCAATCATCTGGCAGCTTTATGCCCAGTAAGACTTGAAGCCAAGCGGTTTGGATTGATAGGCATCCAATAAGTCATTCCCATCCCATTGAACTTTCGTTTGTAATTGTGAACCACCATTGAGCCTTGACCACCGGATGTGAATCCGGTGCAGGTCTGTGTCAAATGGATACCTAAACCAGATTGACACCCGGTGCTCAACAACAAACAGGAACCGCGTGAGTTCTTTTCAGGATTGATGTATGTGCAAAAAAAACAGGCCACTGATGTAAGTCAGTGGCCTGTTTCATTGTTGGCAACTTGCTGTGGTGAAATCCGATTAATTCAAAGCAGCTTTACTGACCTTAAATCCCCCCAGCAAATCTGGACCCTCGCCAGCAATAAAGGCGCTGTTAAGTGCCTGGGCTTTCTCCTTGCTGGAGAAGTCCGGATAGGCAACTTGCTTGGTGTAGCCGTATGTGGCCAGCAGACGCACAGCTTCGACGCGTGCTTCCTGAGCCTTTTCGACGGCCTTTGCCAGAATACGCAGACATTCCTGTGGGTTGTGGAAGCCCATCCCGTTGTTGGCAGCGACGTAGTCCCAGTTCATTTGAGCTGTGCGAACCAATGCACGGATGGAAGCGAGTTGATCGTCTGTAGCACCAATTTGCATACAGGCTGCAATGTCAAAGTGAGCCAAGGTAATGGCACGTTCGGCACGAGAGCGACCTTCAGCGTTCTTGTCCTGAATGGCGTTGACTCGGCCACGTGTTTCATCTTCACTCCAACGGTGACAAACCGCACAGGAGTTGGCGATGTTCAGCAGGGGGCTTTGCAGATGATGGTCTGAATACTTGGCGCCACCTTCACTGCGATATGGCATATGACAGTCGGCACACGATACGCCACGGAAGGCATGGACACTGGTGGAATAGACTTCGTAATCAGGATGCTGCATCTTGATCATCGGCGTCTTGCTGATGGCGTGCGTCCAGTCCTTGAAGTCCGCATCGTTGTAGTATTCTTCCATCGCCTCAGGTGACATGCCTCCGTCCCAAGGGAAGGTCAGGTACTTGCCTTTGCCTTTGAAGTAGTACTCAACGTGACATTGTGCACACACGAGGGTTCGCATTTCCTGATGGCTGACTTTGTTGACGTCTTTACCTTGACGCTCAAAAGCTTCGATCAATGCAGGACGCGAGATGCGCAGTCTCATGGTGTCTGGATCATGACAATCCAAACAGCCGATGGGATGGGTGATATCGTCTTTGAAGTCGTTCCACGAGTGGCTGTAAAATTCGCCCGCACCAGCCAGGGCGAGTTCCTGTAAAGTTGCCGTGTCAGGATTGTCGACTTTCTTCTTGCCGAATTCTGACATCATGCGCGGCACATCAGGCGATTTACAACTCCAGCATGTCGCAGGCAGCTTGCCGTTGTTACGACCGGTTTCGGTGATGTCTTTCACAGCATAGGTGTGACCACGTGCCTGGAGATAGTCTTTGGAAAAGCCGTAGCCTGCAAAGAGGATGACGTTTTCCGGAGTTTCGGCAAGGTAATCTCGCTCACCGGACCCGCCGTACTTGGTCTTGGTTGTGTCATCATCCATTTCTCGGAAGGATGCGTATTCACGGGGCCAGTTTTCGGCCCATTTGCTATTGTCGGTTTCGAACTTATCAATCTGAGTCATCGGCGGGCGGACGCGCGCTTCGTCGCGTCGTTCCATGATCGATGCAAAGAGCAGGCCAAGCCCGAAGACGGCTGCAATCGTGACAAGGAACAAAAACCAGCCCATGACAGGCTTACCATTGTTGTTGGGACTGCCGGGGGTTCCGGGGCTTCCGGGGGTCTCACTCATGTTTTGATTCCTCTTGGTTTGGGCGGACGGGGCGACCGTCGATACTCGGCGAAGTTTTCGGGGACGAAGTGACAGTTGGTAATTGGGGGACATTCACACGCGGCGTCGCAGTCAGACTATGCACACGACCATGGGGGACTTCACGATGACAGTCCCAGCAGCGGTGATCCGTGTCATTGGGTTTAGCCAGGTGAATTTCATCCACAAGATCCTGATGACAGCGGCGACAGTTGGCTTCGACCACAGGAATCGCGCCTTTGGAAAGACGAATGACCTGGGGTTCCTGACGGGTGGTGAAAATGTAGGAATGGTACATGCCATCACGGGCTTTGAAGGCCAGTTTGCTGACGATGTTGTCATGAGGGACATGGCAGTCGTTACAGTTGGTGACGCGAGCGTGACTTGAACGCTGCCAGGATTCATACTCAGCATTCATCACATGGCAGTTGATACAGGTTTCGGGCTCATCACTCAGATAGGAAGTCGCACGGGAGACTTGTGCAACAACGCCTGCCATGCCTACGGCTACGCCCAGCATGATCCAACAGGGCAACCGCCAGGCTGGCGTGACAAAACTGAGGGTCAGTAGGGAGCGTATCCAAGACTTGCCTGATCGACTCATGCGTGATCCCCACTGTCAAGAGGTAGATGCAGGAGTTGGACCCTTTGCCCATGCTTCCCTGCATGATATTAGTGTCTGTTTGTCTGCTGATAATTTCCTTGATCTAAATCAAAGTTAGCCAATGTTTTTTTCAATACAAGTAAAATGCTACAATAAAGTTACATGAGATTAGGACTCAATTAAAATTACAGAGGTAGGGTGCTGGTAGGTACCGGGAAAATGCATCCAATCAGGAAATGATGATTCGCAATTTTGGGATTTGGGATTGGGGGATTGTGATTGATACCGATTTGATTTTGTGTTTGTTTTGACTTTCAAAAATATCGTTTTTCTAATTATGAATCTCATTTAGGAGTGTTTACAACGCATCCTTTTGCCATGCTTTGATGAGTCGCTTTCTTGCTCAAAAGGGCTGTGACTGGTACTCTGCCGTGCTTTTGATGAATTAAAATTCCCCAGGAGATGGATTGATGGAAGCTGGTATTGTCGGATTGCCCAACGTTGGTAAGAGTACACTCTTTAATGCATTGACCGCTGCAGGGATTCCCAGCGAGAACTATCCGTTCTGCACTATTGAGCCCAACGTCGGCGTAGTGAGTGTGCCTGATGACCGCTTGGATGTGATTAAGCAATACATTCAGTCAGAAAAAATCATCCCTGCCATTCTGCAAATTGTGGATATCGCCGGATTGGTCCGCGGTGCCTCACAAGGTGAAGGACTTGGCAACAAGTTTTTATCTCACATCCGCAATGTCGATGCCATCATGCACGTGGTCCGCTGTTTTGAAGACGGTGATGTGACGCATGTCGATGGTAAAGTTGATCCGATTCGAGACATTGAAACCATCGACACCGAACTGATTATCTCGGACTTGGTTCAGGCAGAAACCTCCCTTGAAAAATCCCGTCGCACTGCCAAAAGTGGTGACAAGGAAGCCAAGGCTCGCGTGGCATTGCTTGAGAAGATCGTCCCACGTTTAAACGAATCCAAGCCCATCCGCGGGATGGATTTGCTGCCTGACGAAGTGAAGATGATCAAGAGCTTCGGCTTTATCACTGCCAAACGCGTGCTCTATATTGCCAACGTCGATGAGAATGATCTGCAAGGTGAAAGTCCGCTGGTACAAGTTGTGCGTGATCGTGCTTTGGCTGAGGATGGCCAAGTCGTCGTGGTATGTGCCAAGCTTGAAAGTGAGCTTGCAGAGTTGGACAAGGACGACCAACAGGAGCTTTTAGAAAGTGTCGGACTCACGGAGCCTGCACTTTGTTCACTGGCGCGAGCAGCGTACAAGCTTCTTGGATTGCAAAGTTATTTCACCGCCGGCCCCAAGGAAATCCGTGCCTGGACGATTCCCATTGGAGCCACTGGCCCGCAGGCAGCCGGTGTCATCCATACGGACTTTGAGCGTGGTTACATTCGTGCTGAAGTCTACAGTGTCAATGATCTGGATCAGCACAAGACCGAAGCCGCCATCCGCGCTGCTGGCAAGCTCCGCACCGAAGGCAAGGACTACGTCATGCAAGACAGCGATGTGGTTCACTTCCTGTTTAATGTCTGATTGAATCAGCTCATACAAATTACGGTCTGATAACGCACCTTACTTTGGTTAGTAACGGCCCAGGTTATCAATCGTTTACTTGTCATATAACCGTCAAAATCACAAAAATGTTTTTTGATATGCGTCTTCCACAATTAACTTGATCGCTCCAATCACCGATTGCTAAAAGCATAACTTGGTCGTGTATTTCCTCTTTTGCGATAATTCTGTCTGCAAAAAGAAGAGTACCGATCTATTCCTCAAAGGAGCGTTTCGATGACAATTCGCACTAGGTTGTACGGCATTGGCGGTGCTTGTTTACTGGGTTTGACAGCTATTCTGGTACTCAGTGTATTTGGAATGAAGCAGTTAAGTCACACCAGTGGTCGTGTGGTTCATGAACAGTTTATACCGCTAGTTGAAGTCGATCTTGTTGATGTGACTGAGCATAGCAACGCGATTGCATTAATCCTCAATGCAGACCGAGACGCTTATCAGGCTTTGATTGCAGAAAAACGTGCGATCATGGCATTGAAATCCAAGGACACCAAAGCCATTGAGAAAAGCTTAGGCAGCTACACGGATAATTCTGGCCAGGTATTCGACCGTATGACCAAAGCCTGCCCGGACACCGCCACGGAAACCAGCAAACTTTATGCGGACTTCAAAACACAATATGCAGCATGGCAGGAAGTCTCAGGCAAAGTCATGGCGTTGTGTCAGCAATACATCAACAAAAGCAATGACAATGCCGAACCAGAAACTTTGGATGCATTACTGGCTGAAGCTCAGCAAATGAGTACGGTTCAGACCAAAAAGGCATTCGATACCATGCGCGATACCATTGATCAGATTTGTGGTGTCAATGAAAAATTATTGGCCGAACATACTCAGATCCTGCTTGATCGTAAAGAAAAAACCTTGGCCATTGCCAGTGAGATGGAAGGTGATGTCAAGCACCAAATTGCGATGCAGATTGCCATCGGTGTAGCCATCGCGGTTGTCATCATGGTGCTGATGACCATCATCATTCGTTTGATTATCCGCCGTTTGGAGGCAATTGCCACACGTGCAGAACAATTGGCACAAGGTGATGGTGATCTGACACAGCGTCTTGAAGAATCCAATGACGAAATCGGCACTGCCGCCAAGTGGTTTAATGCGTTTATCCAAACGGTACATGACACCATTGAACAGGTTGTGGATACCACCAAACAGGTTGTTGAAGCTTCAACTGAAATTGCTCGTATCAGTGGCCAGATGTCTCAGGCCAACGACTCGCAGGCGACGCAGGTTACCTCCATTGCCGCTGCCGTTGAAGAGATGAGTCAATCCGTTGCCGTCGCATCACAGCAAAGTACAGACGCCGCAAGCAGTGCTCAAACCAGTGGTGAAACAGCCACCCAGGGTGGTACGGTTGTTCAACAAACCATCGCTGGCATGAATAGCATTCATGAAGCGGTGACGGTCAGTGGTAAGAGTGTCGAAGCTCTAGGACATCGAAGTGAACAGATTGGCCAGGTGATTCAGGTCATTAACGATATTGCAGACCAGACAAACTTGCTTGCACTCAATGCTGCCATTGAAGCTGCCCGTGCCGGTGAACATGGACGCGGATTTGCAGTGGTTGCTGATGAAGTCCGTAAACTGGCTGATCGCACCACCAAGGCCACCGGCGAAATCGCCAGTTCCATTGAAGCAATTCAAGGTGAAACCCAGCAGGCTGTCAATCAGATGCAAGGTGTATCCAATGAAGTTTCACAAGGTGTCGAACATGCCACATCGGCTGGTTCAAGTTTGGAACAGATCGTTTCAAGCACCCAGCATGTCGCTCAAATGATTCAGTCGATTGCTGCATCCAGTGAAGAACAGGCCCGTGCCACCGAACAGGTTGCTTGCAGTCTGGACACCATCCGTAATCTCAGTTCGCAGACCAGCCAAGATTCAAATCTGGCTTCCGACACTGCTCAAACGCTGATCAATAAAGCCAATGAACTGCAAAACCGAATTGGTCAGTTCAAACTTGCATCCAAGTAAACAGATCCTGATAACCAATACAAAAACCGCAGCGTGCTGATGCATGGCTGCGGTTTTTTTATTGAAACTTTTACTGATTGTGATTGCCGAATTTTAACTTGCGTCCTTTTGCATCAACAACTGTTCGCGTTGGAGCATCACATACAAAGTGTGCGTAGCTAACTCTACATGGGTTTCATCCATACGGTTAAAGAACGGCAGGGCGATTGTCCGTTGGCTGACCGACTCGGCAATGGGGAGCATGCCCTTGTCATAACCAAACCGCTTTTTGTAAAACGGTTGGAGATGGATACATGGGAAGTAGTTTGCAGCTCCTACATCATGGCGGCGTAAACCTTGAACGACGCGGTCGCGTTCGGTCCCGCCGTAGAGGTCAGACAAACGCACCACAAAGACAAACCAACTGCGGGTTTCGTTTTCATGCAGGTTAGGCAGGATCAAATCCTTGAAACCCATGAGGCGTTGGAAATACATCTGCGCGACATTGCGACGCATATCCAGCATTTCGTCGAGGCGTTCCATCTGGGCGATACCCAACGCGCAATTGATTTCACTAAGGCGATAGTTGTACCCCAGTCGCGCATGAGCGAGCCAACTGCCTGCGTGTGTGTTGCATCCCGGATCATGGAGGCTCATGTCTTCACGGCCCTGGTTACGCATTGACATACACAAATCCGCAAGCTTGTCATCGTCGGTGACAATCATGCCACCTTCACCGGTGGTGATTTGTTTGTTGGGATAAAAACCAAACACGGCTGCGCGGCCGAATGATCCCACAGGTCGTTCTTTGTAGACTCCGCCAAGACCTTCGCAGGCATCTTCAATCAGTGGGATTTCATGGGCGCCTGCAACCTGTGCAAGTCGATCCATGTGCGTCGGATCGCCGAAGACTTCCACGCCGATGATGGCTTTGGTTTTGGGAGTAATGGCAGCTTCGACTTTTGCAGGGTCCATGTTCATGCTTCGCGAGTCGATATCCACGAACACCGGCTTGGCACCCACGTAGAGGATGCAGTTGGCAGAAGCGATAAATGAGAAGGGCGTGGTGATGACTTCATCACCTGGGCCGATGTCCAAAGCGCGGAGAACCAGATGCAGGCCGGAGGTGCCACTGTTAACCGCGATGCCCCGACGTCGTTTGGTGCGTTCTGCGACGACTTCTTCAAAACGACTTTGACGTGGTCCAATACTCAGGCGTCCGGATCGCATGGTATCGACGACGGCCTGGATTTCTTTTTCGGTAATATCGGGTTGGCTTAGTGGAATGCCTGTCATTACAACTTCCTTGTCGGTTTCTTTGGATCGGGGCAGTCATGTCCCAACGCGATGAGCTTTATGGTTCTTACTCTATATCTGCGATAAAGCCGATTTGTCTACAGTTTGGACTATGGATTAAGAACCTTGGTCAATGCCGGTCCGAGTTGATGTGTTTGTTTGAGATAGGCCCAGCCGGCTTGTACACGCATCGAATCGTCACTGATCCCACCGCCGCGAACCATTAAGGCCAAGTCGTGTAATTGATTGCGTGTGAGTGCCAGCCCATGCTTGGCTTTGATAAGCAGCAACATCTGGCGACTGGTTGGGTCGCTGATGTTGTCCAATTCCCCTGCGAGTTCCAAGGCCTGCTTGTCATTGCTACGGATCATTGCCAATACGATCCCACGTACTAATAAAGGGTCGGTTTGCGTGTTGAGCACTATGGGCTTGAGCAAGATCTTGGCTTTGTCCGGATAGTTGTTAAGCAGGGTTTCGGCTGCAGTAATGGCATCATTGAGCAGACTCGGACGCGACCGCTGGCTGGCGTTTTCGTAGCTTAGTACCAGTGACAGCAGAATCGCAGTGGCATCATCGGGCGAGGCCTGATTTTGTGCGTACATTAAAGCCCAAGCCGTAGCCATGGGGTGCGGACGTTCCATGCCCACAAGGTTGATCACGTTTTGCGAGATGTCCTGGTTGGCTGCAATGGCTTTACCGGCTTTACCAAGGTTGCTCAGCAGCGGATTATCCTCCGCGATCATCACATCAAAGAGGCTCGGTGCCAGAGTTGTCGACTCACGGGCGACCAGTAATGCCAGTCGTGTTTTTTGAGCCAGTTCATTGGTGGAGTTGTATTTTTGCTGCCAGACGCCTTGAGCCTGTGCGATTTTAAATCGCATGGCGGCCTTGAGTCCCAGCAGCCCAAGCGATTGGCTCACGCCAGGTTCCGTTGCAATCTGCATTGCCCAAGGGCCGATGAGTTCGATGTTGTATCGCATCGCGGTTCGCAGAAGCATTTCACGAATGCGATCACGCATTGGATCATCGCTCTGATGCAGGGCATTGAGTTTGGCCATGGCATCGGCTTGTCCCAATCGAGCTTGCATGAGGATGGCAAAACCGCTGCGGGCAAGGTTATCCGAATTAGCAGCTTCCTCAAGAATCTGAGGCTTGTCGAACTTGCCACTGTTAATCTGCTGTGTGGCGACGAGTATCCGTACGCCGATGTCCAGGCCCGGCCAGTTGATCAACTGGTTGGCTTCATCATCCGAGAGCAGATTGCTGTCCATCGCTGCACTGACGACCTGAGCTTGAATTGAAGCTTCCTCAATGCTGGCAATGCGCAGCAAATCGAGCTTTTTCTCCGGATCGCATTCAGCAAGTCCAAGTATCCCGTGAATCTTGAGGATCGGATGCGGACTCTGAGCCAACTCCTCAAAGAGGGGGGCAAGATCCGGGTCCCGAAGTTGGCGAAGCGATTTGAGCAGCGGAATCTCTCGGCCTTCGCGGGAAATACGCATGGCAGAGCGAATGAGGTAAATCGCTGAGTTTACCGTTTGTTCCCGTTCATCTGCCGCATGGGTCAGATTGGGGAGCACAAGGCTCAGCACTAGTAATAAACATATCGTTGGCGTGGACTTCATTCCCATAGTTTACTCCAATCGTAAGGGTTGGACTAGTTATGCAGGATTATTCAGTATGTGAAGCACATGCCAATTCGATTTGTCAATCACTTATCACCGGTTGACCTTCTTTGGGCTTTAGGTGACAATTCAGGGCTTGCTTTATTTGCACCCAGAGAAACACCATGTCCTACGAACGTAAGAACATCTCAGACCTTCAGGCCTATGTGCCCGGAGAACAACCACAGACCGGCACCGTCATCAAGCTCAATACCAATGAGCATCCTGACCTGCCGCATCAAGCTGTGATAGATGCTCTGCGTCAGTTTGATCCGGAATTGCTGCGTCGCTATCCATCGCCGACTGCGATGCCATTCCGGAAGCTCGCTGCTCAAACCCATGGCGTGACCACAGAACAGATCATTGCAACCAATGGCGGTGACGAATTACTACGACTATTGCTCACTGTCTTCTCTGAACCCAATGGCAAGGGGATCGGCGTCAGTGATCCAACCTATTCGCTCTACGAGGTATTGGCAGCAATACACGATACGCCAGTGACGCGCATCGCGCGGATGGAAGACTGGTCACTGCCAGGTGATTTTGCAAAGCAGCTTAATGATGCTGGCGTGACGTTGGCATTTATTGTCAATCCCCATGCACCCACAGGCCGTCTTGAATCGGTAGACACCCTCCGCGAGATCGCTTCGCAGTTCAATGGCGTATTGGTCATTGATGAAGCGTACACCAACTTTGCGGAACATGACTGTTTGGAACTGGTGCGTGAAGGCAGTGGTTTGGACAATGTCATTTTGCTACGGTCACTGAGTAAAGGCTACTCGTTGGCAGGGCTGCGATTTGGGTACGGCATCGCATCAACACCTGCCCTGATCCAAGCGATGGACAAGGCACGCGACAGTTACAACACCGATGCCGTCTCGCAAGCTTTGGCATGTGCGGCATTGGGGGCCTGCAAGGATGTTGCTGGCAGTTGGAAGAAAATCATCAGCGAACGGAATCGCATGACCGAGGAACTGACACTCCGCAATTGGATCGTGCTGCCCAGTCAGACCAACTTCATTCTCGCCCAGGCACCCGGCGGGATCGACGATGCGGTCCGTATTTATCAGACTCTCAAGGAAAAGGGCATATTTGTGCGATACTTCAATCATCCGCGCTTACTCGACAAGCTGCGAATCACGATTGGAACGCCTTCGCAAAATAACATGCTCATCGGCGCCTTGGACAATATGAACTGAGAAACCAACATGGATCAACGTAAAGCAACCATCACACGCAATACCAACGAAACCCAGATCACCGTTGAAATGAATCTCGACGGCAATGGCTATACCCACAACACCGGCGTAGGATTCTTTGATCACATGCTCGATCATGTCGCACGTCACGGGCAGATTGCACTCAACGTGCAAGCAAAAGGTGACCTGCACATCGACGATCACCACACCGTTGAAGATGTCGGCATTGTCTTGGGGCAAGCATTACTTGAAGCACTTGGAGATAAGAAGGGCATCGAACGCTACGGTTTTGCCTCCGTTCCCATGGACGAAGCTCTCGCCAAAGTGAGTCTGGATTTGTCTGGCCGCTTTGCATTGGTCATGGATGTCAAACCTGACGCTTTTACCATGCCCGGTACGAAGATTGGTACGTTTGACACCCAACTGGTGCAGGAGTTTCTCAACGCCTTTGCCCAAGCTGGCAAGTTCAATTTGCACGTTGAAGTCCCGCACGGTACCAATCAGCATCACATTGCTGAAGGCATTTTCAAAGCACTTGGTCGCGCCCTGCGCCAAGCTATTGAAGTGACCGGCGATCAAATCCCATCAACCAAGGGTTCGCTGTAAGTACGCCAACACCTGCACCAGATTCGCATCTGGCGTTCAGTCCATGAATCACTACTGATGTGCAATACCTGAAGCACCGGATGTTAATCCGGCGCAGGTTCCCCAATTGTGATATTCATGATTCAACCCACCGTTAATGACAGTCCTGATAATTCGCTTAGCGGTTTGAGATCCGCTTGCTTGTTGAAGTTTTTGAATTGGACTTCGTCTTCTTCGTAGTGCAGGAATGTCTTGCCGATGGCAGGGTTGTCGGCGATTTGGGATGGTCCGCCTTTGCCTTGAGCGATGGCTTTGTCAATAATTTTTTCAGCGACACCTGCTCGCCATGCAGACGGGAAGGGCTCAATGCGTCCGGCTTGTGGCCCTAAAGCCCATTTGTACATGATGCCTGCCTGTTGATCGGAGAGGTTCAAACTGTTACCCAACACGGCAAGCAGTTCACTTTTGACCAACGCCATATCAGCAGGCAAAACGATCAATGCGTCACCGGGCTTAGCAGCATGAACCAAGGCAGCAATCCCATGCAACGGGCCTTGATGGGACTGGTCATCAACAATGATCTTGTCGAATAAGTCAGCACCTTTGGGATGCGGCTGATCGGGTGACAGACTTAGCCAATAGGCATCTGGATGAATCTGAGCATGGGTTTCATGGAGCCATTGCAAAAGAGGCTTGCCATCGACTTTGACCTGCAGCTTACTGCGTCCAAAGCGTTTGCTTTCCCCACCGGCCAGAATACAGAGAATCATTGCCATCGTTTTTGAACTCTTTTTGAGAGGTCTTGTCAGGATCACTGTTAACGGATCTATTAGCTTACAGTGCCTGCGTGATGTTGGCTACAAGGTCCGCTGCCAATTCACCGTCCAGTTTACCCGATGGCCAGTCTATGCCCAAGCCGGAGTCCGCGGTTTTGGGGATGATGTGAAAATGCACATGGCCGACCGCCTGGTGAGCTGCTGATCCGTTGTTTTGAAGGATATTGTAATCCTCAATGCCTGTTACTTTGCAGACAGCTTTGGCAATTTTAGGAAGCACTTTGCCAATGGCAGCTCCGACCTGTTCGGGCACCTGGTCGAGTGTGACCCAGTGTCCTTTGGGGATCACGAGGGTATGGCCGTGGCTCAGTGGGCCGACATCCAGAAATGCCATGACGTGTTCGTCTTCATAGACTTTATAGGATGGGATATCGCCATCGACGATTTTACAGAAAATACAGTTTGAATCTTTGGGGGCCATTGTCAGGTCTCCGGGGTGTTGACCGCCAAGACGCTAAGGGTGAGAAGGTTTCCAGAGCTAGCACTCAACTTCGCAGAGTAAGGCTCGAAACGGGCACCCTTGGCGTCTTGGCGGTTTGTATCAATAAAAAATAGAAATAAACAACGCCAGTTGATCGACTATAACAGTTCGTTGATTTCGTCTATGCCCGATTGTCAAAAACGGGTTGTGACGAAAGGCGAGTCTGTGATAGCGATCAACTGGCGTTGTTTTTTGAGATCATATCTGCGTGGTCAGAGCTTGTTCATTGAACAGGACTCTTCGTAGCAGGGGAGTCGGATCAATAACGATCGCGACCGCCGCCACCACCACCGCCGCCGCCGTAGCCACCACGGCCACCGCCGCCGCCACCGCCGTAGCCGCCGCGACCACCGCCGCCGCCACCACCACGATAACCGCCGCCACCACCGCCGCCACCTTCACGGGGACGAGCTTCGTTGACAGTGATCGTACGACCACCAACTTCGGTGCCGTTGAGGCTTTCAATGGCCTTACGTGCTTCTTCGTCGTTCGCCATGGTGACGAAAGCGAAGCCGCGAGGACGACCGGTTTCACGGTCGGTGATCAGCGCGACATCTTCGACTTCACCAAAAGCGCCGAATTCCGCTGAAAGCGAATCTTCGGTGGTAGAGAAAGGAATGTTTCCAACATAAATCTTCATGAGATTCTCCAAGCGAGTGGTCCTAGGCGATCGGGCTGGAGAAATTAGCAGGCCGAGTCATCAGTCCATCGCGAAAACGTGCAGCGAGGCTCTATCGATCAAACTTGTGCAATGGAGTGACTTCTGCTGCGAGACTGTGCACCATATCTGTTCATGCTGTCGGGGCGCACTTCCGACTGCTTTTACATTATCATTTAAATCGTCAAGCATGTCAATCCTGGCTTGAAAATAATTTCTGTCCAGCGGATTGTTTATAAAGTCATACAAGTCTGAAAAGATAATTTGCAGTTGCATATTTACTTGTGAGCCCTTGTCAGACACATGGCAAGGAGCATTCGTCTGGATAAGCACTCCCAAGTGGAATGGTTTTTTATACCAACTTTTGCAATCACCACTTGTGATCTTGCGCGATCCATGTTCAAATAAGTTTTATACCCCCACACTAACCTGCCAGATTCCTCCCCCGTTCGTTTGCGGAGCACACACACATGTACTTTAAATTCAGTTGCACCAAATGCGGTCAAAGTCTCAAAGCACGTAAAGAAGCGGTTGGCAAGAAAGCCAGATGCCCGCATTGTCAGACGGCTGTCACCGTCCCACAGCCTCCGGTTGAAGATGCACCGCCATTGGATTTGAGCAATCTCTCTGAAGAGCATGCATCTGACTCGCAACTGCCCGCAGGTTTTCCCGGAATGCAACAAACAGCATCGCCAGGTTCGGCTGCATCCTCCATGCAGGCTCCGGCGCAAGATGCTGACGGTTCGCCAGCCATGCCAGCGGCATCAGGTGAAACCGATCAATCACCCGGCACAGATGTGAACATGCTCCTGACCATGGGCATCGGTTTGGCGTTGACCATTGTCTGGTACCTTGCCGTGGCGATGCCGTTGGGGGATGCCTACTTCGGCCAGCTTTTCACCGGTCGTGGTTGGGTTCCCTATGCAGAGACCATGCTGTTTTTCTGGGGGCTTTCCCAACTCTTCTATAAGACCCGTATGATCCGCAAGCAGCGTGACTCGATGCTCTTTGACTTGCTTCCCAATGAATTGGGCGATGACATCACCACGTCCAATCTTCGTCAGTTCACCGCGCATATCCGCAGCTTGCCTGCCCGAACATCTGACAGCTTTCTGATCAATCGCGTTCTGCGGGGGATCGAACATTTTGGTGTTCGTAAAAGTGCATCGGAAGTTGCCACCGCCTTAAGCAGTCAGTCGGACATTGATGCCAATGGAATGTACTCCAGCTACACCATGCTCAAGTTTTTTATCTGGGCGATTCCCATCCTCGGTTTCATCGGCACGGTCATCGGTATCGGTTCGGCTGTCGCTGGCTTTGGTGGGGCACTGGATAGCACCGAAGATGTCGCGCAACTGATGACATCCCTTAAAGGTGTTACCGCCGGTCTGGGTACAGCATTCGACACCACACTCGTGGCTTTGGTCATGGGTTTGATCTTGAAGTTCATCTGTGACCCGATGCAGAAAAAAGAAGAAGACCTGCTTAACGGCGTCGATGACTACTGCAATGAAAACCTCATGAAACGCCTTAATGATGAAGGCGAAGGCGTTTCGTCACTGGGTGGCAATGCACGTGAAATTCAAAAAGCGATCAATGAATCAATGGTCCCGCATCATGCCGAAATTCAGGTTTGGAGTGAAAAGCTCGCAGCCATCGGCGATGCACTGACTGCACGGCTTACTCAGGGATGGAACAGCATCCAGTCGGACGTGCAGGAAAAGCATGGCCAGAACATGCAGGCAATCAACGAAGCAGTCGAATCGGTGGTCAGCCAACAGATCGACAGTCTCCGCCAGATCACCGACATTCAGGAAATGATGAGTGGCTTGCAGGACGCTCAGTCGCAGGCACTTGGTGCTAAGAGTGAACATCACAACGAGGAACTCAAACAGATCCTCGATGCAGTCATCGAACGTGTGGATAAGGCGATGGATGGATTAGGCGATAAATCTGCCGACGCTCAACAGAAGATGGCTGACACTTTGGCTTTGACCACCAAGGCCATGCAGGAAAACATGCAGCAGACTTCAACTGCCATCCAGGAAAACATGCAACAAACCATGCAGGCCATGCAGGCATCCGCTCAAGCCATGCAGACTCAGTTTGGTGCTTTGGAGCAAGGTCTTAATGGACTGAACAATGTGCTAAGCAAGCTTGGTCAGCAGAATGTGGTCATCGAAGCAACAGTCGTTGAGCCTAAGAAAAAGGGCTGGTTTGGTAAGTAATTTGTTTTACTGTCACCTCGAACCCCGGCTTTCTGGAGTTATACAGCCATGTCAAGGCGCAGTAGTGGCGACGCTGAAATGTCGCTCTTCCCATTTCTGAGTATTCTTGTCTGTCTCATTGGCGTGTTGACGTTGATGATCGTGGGGGTATCCATCGCGCAGATGAATACACCTGACATTGATGAGTTACTCAAAAATCAGGACAAGCTCGAAGAGGTCAAGAAAGAACTCACCGAGCTTGAAAAGAAAAAAGCTGAACTCCAAAAACTCATCAAAATGGCTGAAGGTATCCGTAAGCAGCTCAATGACGCGCTCAAAAAACTCCGCGAACTTGAGCAGATGAAACAGCAGGCCGACCAGCAGGAAAAACTGGCTGCCCAAGCTGTTGAGTTACTTGCAGAAATTCAGCGTCTTGAAAAGCGCATCGCGCAACTGACCAAAGAATTGGACGACCTGCTCAAGAAAATTGCCAAGCTCGAAGAGGAGTTGGCCAAACGCGAGAAGAAGCCCGTTCCCGTGGTCCAGATTCAACCCAGTGGTTCTGAGAAATTACTCAATGGCAAGATCCGCCCGACATTTGTCGAGACCACTAAAGAAGGTGTCCGCATCCATACACCTCAAGGCGAAACCTTTGTCACCAATCGCGATTTGCGCAATGATGACAAGGCGTTTATGCAACTGCTTAAGGAAAGTGACGAACGATCGGATCGCATGATCATTTTCCTGATCCGAAGTGATGCCGTTCGGACGTTTGATACCGCCAAGCGATTGGCTGATAAGAGTCACGCCTATAACAGTCGCTTGCCGATTGTCGGGCAGGGGCGTGTGGATTTATCACTGTTTTTCAAGGCGATGAAGAAGTAATGCGACGCAAACCCGCAGAAGATACTGGCAATCTGGATTCACTTCTGGATGCTCTGACCAACGTGGTGGGGATTCTCATCATCATGCTGGTGGTCGCATTGCTGGGTATGAGTGAAGCCGTCAAGCGCATTACACAAGCTCAGGAACTTGATGAACGCGTCAAGGTCGATCATTTACTCGACAAGGAAAAACAACTCGAAGAACTCAAGGAACTGCTTAAGCAACTCGAACCCGACTGGCTGACGATGGAGCCTGAGGTTCCCAAAAACAAAGCCAATCTGGATAAACTCCGCAAGCAGATCGAATCACTCCAGGAAAAGGTCACCGTCGAAGCCCAGAAAAAAGATTACGACGTAGCCAAGTTGGAAGCCGAAGCAAAGCAAAAAGCACAGGAGCAGCAAAAGCTCCAGGAGGACTTGGAAAAAGCCATCAAGCGATTGGCCGAATTAAAAGCACTGCTTGATAAAACGCCGATACCTGAAATACCACCTGCTGAAATTGTACGCATCCCCAATCCGCGGGACGTGGATAAGAGCTATAAAAAAGTGGTCTTTCATATTGCCAATAACCGGATTCTTCAAGAAGAGCATCAACGCTATCGCGAGAAACTTGAACGCAATATTGCTGCCTTTGAACGACGCTATCGACCCGCGCCAGAGACCGACGAAGAGACCGGCGGGTATGACTTTGATAAATTCAAGGAACTGATTGATCGGAGTAAATATGGCGATCGCAATGTGGATGTGAAGCTCAAAATTTATACCAGTCGCATTTATATGGATTGTTATCTCACACCTAAAGCGGGCGACGACTTGGACTCGATGGATCGTCCTAATTCGCTGTACAAACGTAAAATTTTTGCGATGAGACGTGATGGTAAACAATATGGGCGGTATGTCGTCTCTGCTGACAGTTTTGCTGAGTATGTGAAGGCTCGGAATATTGCTGACGAATTTGAAATCCCCGCAGGTTGGCAGATTGATACCAATACCAAGGATCGCAATTGGTCGATCTATGTGCCGGTCAAACTCAAGTTCAACAAGACCAAGCCCAAACCCAAACCCAAGTCCTCAGGGGGCAGCCAACCCAAACCCAAGCCCAAACCCAAGCCTGAGAAGAAGCCCGAACGCGCTCCATTGCGCGATACGCTCGTGGACTGATGGCAGTTTATTCTGCTTGGGAATATCAGTTGGTTGATGTGTTATTCGTCTGATGCCTGGCGAGTTTGGCCTGTCGATATGTCAACATGATTAATATCAACGCATAGATCCATGAAGGCCACCCATACGAGCATCGTCCGGCCCACTGGTGAATGCGATTTAACCATGGCAATCCCACACTCAGGCAAAACAGTAACGTGACGAAAACGCCAACAGTCACCAACACGTTGTAATGCGCACGGATCGCCAAGTCTCGTCCAAGGTAGACACTGCAAAATCCAGTTGCTATTAAAACGGGCAGTGATCCCATGTCTGCATGTCCCAGAACCCAACCAAACATTAAGCCCAAAAAGATCGCTGGCAAATGCACTGTCATGCCCGGACTGGCGTAGGGGCCAAAGGCTTTGCGAGATGGGAATGGATGCCGAAAGTACGTGTGCATTAGCTCATCATATCCTGCTGGTAGTGGGTTGGGTATATGTGCTATAGAGATTGTTAGGTCGTTTTACCTGGTGGTTTATGCGTTTTTTGATCAGTTGGTTCTGAATTGATATTGGCTTTTGAGTATGATGATATTGGGTGTCCAATCCATTTATGACAATTAATCTTTAACGGAAAGTGTCCATGAAACCGCCAAACCACTTTCTGCAACGCGCGATTGTGTTTCTGCTGGTTTTTGCAGCAGCCGTATTCGCACAGACAGAAAAACCAACTATCAAACCCGACGCGTATGAACCCAATGACAAGTTCACCGATGCAACACGCATTGAAATGGGACAGTCCATTGAATTGAATATGCATACGCCCAGTGATACCGACATACTGACTTTTGAAGTCAAGGAACGTGGGTTGGTGCGTTGGGAAATCCAAAACTGGACGGGTAAAAGCAGCAGGCCTTCCTTGTATTTCTGCAATAGCCAAGGTGTCAAATTAAATACGTCTGACGTGCATCATTTGTATGTCACCACGCCAGGCGTCTATGGCATTGTTCTCAAGTCGCATCAATACGCATGGGAACAAAAGGCTGTCGAAAAACCGTTTAAGTTCACCATCAACTTCCAGGCAATTGATGATGTGACTGAACCGAATGACAGCTTTGATACGGCAACCCCAATTCAACTCGGGGAGCCGGTCTCATTACGATTTATGACACGTGATGATTCGGATTATCTTAAATTTCAAACACCCGGTCCCGGTGTGGTGCGTTTGAAAATCGAGGATTGGGATATGACAGGACGAAAGTCCTGGCCAGCAAAAATATGGTATGACGCAGCAGGCAAGAAATTGACTCAGCAACAATATGATCATCGGGTCACAAAAGGAACACATTACCTGAAACTGATTTCTGCTTGGTATTCATGGGAATATAAGGCACATCAAAAACCTTTCAAAGTCACCGTGACTTACTTCCCGCAATTGGATTCATCTGAACCCAACAACACGATTCAAACCGCACGTGAAATAGAAATTGCAAAGCCCATCACCATGAGACTGCGACCGCATGGTGATGTGGATGTGGTTAAGCTCAACCTGCCAGCAAGCGGCATAGTCGAATGTGTCACGACCAACTGGGATACCACTGCAACCAAAAAGCAGCAACCCACTTTTATCTATTACGATGCCGATGGCAAGAAGCTTGTTGAGAATCGTCGTAAGGCACTCCTTGGCCAAGGTATCAACTACATCAGAGTCAGCAGTGCATGGTATGACTGGGAGGTTCGATCAATCGCCAAGCCTTTTGAAGTGACATTCAATTGGACACCTGAAGGTGACATCCACGAGCCGAACAATCAATTTGAGACTGCGACACCAGCGGAGTTTGATCAGGAATATCAGATTAATATTGCTCCGGAGTATGACGTGGACATGTTCCGTTTTGAGGTTGATAAGCCAACGCGAATCAAGATGGTCTATTCGGATTACAAAGCTCCCAGGCCGATGCCACAGTATCCGTCTGTTGATTATTACAATCAGGAGAAAAAAGGTGTAATAAAGGACGATAAAGGTACCGTTTTACTTCAAAAAGGTATTTATTACGCTCAAGTCTCATCACATTATTATTCGTGGGAACGCAAACAGATGGTCGGTAAGTTTAAAGTGCAATTCAAAACGAATGTCCAGGCAGGCGACATACCCGAGACTGCACGGAGATTAGAATCAACTTCAAGAGCATCACAAAATTCTCAGCCGACAACAGACAAACCAAAAGTAAGCAGACGCAAAGCAAAACGCGGACTTTGGATTTTTGAAGTGGAGAAAGTGCAATGAACCGGCAGACCCAAAGCATTCTCACAGTGATTGGCTTGATCGTGTTGGGCGTCATCCTATGGCTACTCTTTTCTGGCAAGTCCGATTCGCCAAACACAAATATCACGACACAGGATCAACCCACCGCCGTCATGCCCGACACTAAGCTGACGTTTGTTCCTGCCTTGTTAGAGATCAAGCGGACCTATGATCAGCGTGGCAAAGTGATGCTCCGTAATGATGGTGAATCACCGGTCAGTGTCCGTGTGGATTGTGATCCGCCGGATGATCTTAATAGCGGATTCATCGGTCGGGGTAGTCGTGATTGGTTTGAACCAACCGCATTGACAATGGGAGTCGGCGAAACATGGGCGTTTGATTTTGTCGTTCATGCCAATGCCACGCAACGTGATACCGCCAGTATCCCGGTGGTCGCTCGCGTGATGGATTCAGCAGGTGATTGGCAGGTTGCTGCGATGGGCAAGGTTGATGTCAAAATCGCCATCGCTCCACTGAAGCTAAATGTTCAATGGGAAGATGGTGAATCTCCAGCGGATCAGGCGCGTCTGGTCAAGTATCTGACGATCACCAACATGGGCGTGGAGATACCCAATTTTACAGTCAATTTTACAGACCAATTCGCGGACAGTGGTTATCCCGATATGCAGGACGGGCCACTGTTTGGCAAGGTGTTGATGGATACTTTCGTCGAACGGATGCATTTGCAAGCGGGACAGTCCATCAAGCTGCGTGTCTGGCCAAGGCTTTCGCCGAGCTTCATTCAACTCGTTGGCAAGATTTACCTTCACGGTCACAATCAAATGCAGATTGTTGACTATGAAGCCAGTGTCCCCGAGGGGCAGGATGTATTCGTCACAGTCTCGCGTTCAACAGGGGTGTCCGGAAATTCAGGTGATCGTTGCACCAACCAGGGGGCGGCCAGCTATGCCTTGCCACCCACTGGTGGAACTCCCGCGACACCACCCTCAAATGCAGGTGGATATGGCGGTGGTGGAGGAGGACTCAGTGGCAGCATCGGCTCATCGGGTGGTTCACTTTCCGGCGGTTTAACTGACAGTGGTCCCGCTGATGAAGAAGACGAAGACGAATTCGCATGGGGCACGCCGTTTGGTGATGTCGCCAGTGCGTCTTCTTCTGGGACTGATAAAACCAAGGACACTGCTGGCGATGAGACACAAGCCGAGGAGTCAGAAGACTCGGAGTTGGCAGACCAAAACCTGCTGGATAACAGTGAAGCTTTAGTCGAGGACCTTGACGAAGATGCCATGATCCCAGCTTCAGCACTTGGTGCAGATTTGATCCCCATCGATGAGGTGGCCACCACCCTTGGCCGAACACTTGATCCCAACTGGGGCAAGAAAGATGAACTCAAGCCTGCTCATATTCCCGATGAATTATGGGAACAGTTTGAAACGCTCCGCGATCCACAATCTGCGACTAAAGAAACAGTCGTCCAGGCTGGCAAGGATGGCGGTGTCCTCGTAGCAAAGCATAACAAGCGTGAAAACACCACGGCACTGGAGTTCCGCAATTTCGGCTTTGGCATCCAGAAAGGACGCAAGCTCAACGTGGGTACACCCTTGGTCCGCAACAGCTATCCTGTGAGTCAACCCACACTCGGTCGGACATCATCAGGCAAAACCGTCGCTGCCTATTCTCGGCCTGAAGGTGACAAGCAAATCGTGACCGTGCAAGATGTCCAGACCGGCAAGAAAGTCGATATCGGCGTTGAAGGTGACCAACAAGCCACGTCACCTAAAATTATTCGTGATCCACAATCCGGTAAGAGCTTTGTCCAGTATGTGCAGGATGGCCAAGTCAAACAATCTGAACTTGGTGACGATCTTACAATCAGTAAACCGCAAACCATCTTTGCACCGCAAGACAAAGTTCAACGGATTCTCAGCAGCGAACCTTTACGCAATGGCAAGCAAGTCACACTCGCCAAGACCGTCAACAACAAGCTGTTGATGAAACTTCCTATGCAGGACAAGCCCGTCGAATTGGATGCAAGGGATGGTTCGGTGTTGGCAAATGCGGATGACTCGGTTTACGTTGCACTTCGCACCAAAGACAATGCCATTGTGGTCAAAACGTCGGAGAACGATTCACATCAAATTGCACCGCCTGACGCTGGCAACGGCCCGCCGACACTCGTGCGCACTGCTGCTGGACACCCGCGCGTGATTTATCATCGCAAGTTGGCCGACTCCTCTGCTGCTGATGCGGAGCAGGGCGGTACATTCCAGGCGGACTTTATCAAGGGCCAATGGTTCCCAACCAAACGTGCGGTTCAACCAGAAGAACCCGTCACCGCTGCTGCCGTCGCTGTCGAGTTCAAGCCCAAGTATGGTAAGGGGCACTACAAGCTCATGAACACCCAAATCCAGCTCAACGGCAAGACCATCGGCAAGCTCAATGAACGCATCCCCGACGGGCGGTATCTCTATCAGGTTCCAACTGACAAACTCAAATATGTCTCAGCCAGTGGCATATTCGATCAACTCAATAACGTGAGTATGAAAATTCAAGGGATCGGCAAAGGTAATTTCCATGTCTCTGACAAGGTCCAGATTTTCACGGCTCACAATCTCGTGCAGGAATATCTCGTCGCAGAGTCGCAGGAAAAAGCTCAACAACTTGCACAGAAAAGTTCAAAGGTTATCCGCCACCACAAGCCCGACATCATGGTCACCAATAATCGTTGGGAACTGCCACGCAATGTCGAACCCGGTGACACGGTCCAGGCAATCATCGGCCTGTTTAATGTCGGTGATCTACCTGCATCCCCCGGACGCCTGATTGCCAAAGCTGATGGCAAGGTACTAGGTCAGGCGGACTATGGCGTGCTTGAGTCCTTTGCAAAAATGGAGGTCCCACTGGCAATCGTTCTGCCCGATGATGAATTTGCCGGCGATGAACCTTTGCAGATCATCGTCAGCACGGACGTTGATCAGGATGCCAATCCTGCGGATAACAGCATCACGTTCACTGCCTATGCAGACTACACCGCAGGACTCACAGGCCCGACACAGCCGTATCAATTCGATCCTGATAAACTCACCGATACCGCTTTGCAAACCGTGGATATCAGCAAAGATCCCTACACTTTTAAACTCAGTGAAATGAGTCAGTGGTATCGCTTTAAAATCCCAGAGTCTGGCAAGGGGCGTTTGCACGTTGAGCTTAATGATGCAGACCCTTCGCTGATTTTAGGTGTCGATTTGTACACGCCAGATGGCAAGCCATTGAACCTCAAGGATCAAAAATGGCAGCTGCCCGGTGAATGGGTTTATCTGCGGATTGGTTTGATTCCTGATCGCGTGATTCCCGACAAAGCCGGCTTTACCATCGCATGGAACCAAACCACCATGACCCAACCTGTTGGGCAATGACATTCAAGTTTTATCAACAACTGCTAGGACCACCTCATGATCCGCCAAACACCTGCCGTTGTGTCTGTCTTGTGTTTACTCTGTTTGCTTTTGCAGACGCTCTGTCTGCCAGTGTTACCTGTGCATGCTCAGGTTGAAGAAGAAGACATCAATAACAAGCCACTGCCCAAGAATGTCGCAGACTATCTTGCTGAAGATGAAGTTGAAAAACTCGACACTCGCGACACGCTTCCGGGCATCACCGCAGATGGTGATTGGAAAATGCCCGGCGGGATTATGACCATCACTGGCGGCATTGGTTCAATCTCAGGTTCAATCAAACAGTTTGGCAAAAACTCATTTGGCATCAAGGTCGGATCATCATTACTTGCCGGAACCTTCAACGGCAGAGACTTCATCGGCAAAATTATCCTGCGAAGTAAAGACGAAGATGGCAAGGTGTACGAGTTGACCTCGCCGCTGAAACTCAAACTCTCCGAAGATGTCAACACATTCAGTGGTCAGTATGAAAATCGTCGATTCAATAAGACGCAGAAACAATGGTCAGAAAAAAAACGCATGGACTCAATTAGCTTCAGCCGAGTTGAGCCGATTGATGCACAGACACTCGCGGACGCCAAAGCCGCTGCCGAGGCGTTGGCAAAGAAGGAACTCGAAGATCAATCCATGGCTGATGGTGAAGGTGACAATGGCGAGGAGGATGGTTCTGAAAATGGGCCGATCATCATCACGGGGATTGATGCTGTGGAGAAACTCAATTACTTCAACATGCAAACCAAGAAACGACCAGGCAAAGACGCAAAGCACCTTGGTAATATCTGGCTTCGCATCACTGGTGAAAATTTACCTGTCAAAGCCAAGTCCGTTTCCATCACCATTGATGATTCGAATATCACTTACACCGGATCGCATCGGGCTGATCCCAATGACGAAAAAGCCCTGCAAATCCAGGTCAAAATCGCCCAGCTTGCAAGCCCCGGCCCCAAAGCGATCACACTCAACGATTCACCAGGAACATGGGACTATGACTATGATGATCTCAAACCCCGCTCAGTCGATTTTGTAAGACAGGTCTATATTGACGTCTCCAACCCAGCGACGGAGTTGTACAAGGGCGAGATGTTTTTTGTTCATGTTCGCTTCCCGTTGGTCACGCAATTCAAGTCCCGCAAACTTGATTTGATCGCAGGTAAAACCAAACTCATGGAGCTGGAGGTCACACCCTTTAACGGCAACAAAATGAACTTCCGATCCAAGGCACTGATCCTCCCCGGCGACAAGGCAGCGCTTGCGATTTTTGAAGACCGCAAAGGTAGTGGCATGGATACGCCCAAGGATGCAATCACACTCCCGCAAATCCCAGAAGGCCAGCAACTCATTGCAATCTTCCAAGGAGGAGCTACCGATACTGCTGAGAGTCAAAAAGTTAAGCCCTACGCCCGTGCGACTGTACGGGGCCTGCCGAGTAATGACTGGGTTGCAGCGATGGGTAAGGCCGAGCAATGCTGGGAGAACAACAACAGCTCCGCCAAATCAAAATCACCCAAAGGCTACACCTTCACCAATGAAATCATTTTTACCACCAAGCGACATGCAGGCGAATGGTTTTCCAATACACGCAGTCTGCATATGACGCTCCGCGATCAAGCTGCATGTCTGTTGATCCGTGATGAGGCGATCAAAGAGTTACGCAAGAAAATCCAGGAGTACAACAAGGGCGATGGCATCCCCGAACCGAAGGTCAAAAACGAAGCTGGTAAAAAAGCGTATCGCGCAGCCATCACCCAACGAAACAATTCCAAGCGTCGCTTTGCTGCACAGATGAGTGTCGCAGCAGGCCGTGGACTGGCCCATCCCCTGATGCGATTAAACGTTTCCGGCCCGGATAATCGTGGGAAGATGACGCTTCAGGATGCCATTAAACCTGCATCACTAGAGAATGCTTATGGTGATGCTCAATCCATCGACGCGCTGAACTACGCAGTCATTGCCATTGATGAAGCACAAGGTGTCATGCTTGGGAATATGAGTTATTCACTTAAGCGTCTGACAAGTTTAAGTGATTGTGATTATGAAGGCCTGCTTAGAGTCTGCGGTTTTGGTTTTGGCAGTATTGGCAAGCTGGTCAAAAATCGGATGCTTGTTCCCAGTAATGAACCCAATGTGCCTGCGGGGCGTATGGTCCCTGATCGAGCCGGTTACGCATCAATTGATCGAATCAACACGTTGTACCAGGCGTTGCGAGCAGAAGAAGCCTATTCACGGTCTGATACGGAGATGGCAATCTTCGTTGCGACGGCTCCGTTTTTATATCTGTCCGTGGCTGCAACCGCCGGGACAACCGCCGCTGCCATTGCCAGTGCCGGTGTCGTGGCAGGAGAGCTTGCTGATCTTGGCTTGATGGCTTCAGATGCCTATGACTATCGCAAACTCCAGAACGAGGAGGTGCAGTTCCGTGAAGGCCTTGTCGAAGTGGCAGGCACCTCAGGACTCACCGAGGTTGAAAATCAGGCAAGTGAAAAATTCTGGAGCGCTGCCATCTCCGGTGGTGCTGCGTTAGGCGGTGCTGCTCTGGGTGAAGTCGGTGGGGCGGTACTCAAAAAATTCGGCAAGTCCGGATTCGAAGCCATGGAAGAAGCGGTTGAAAAAGCTGCCAAGCACGGCACCAAGAGTCTGACCAAAGCTGAAAAGAAACTGCTTCAGGAAACGGGCCTGTTTAAGCACCTTGGCGACCAACCCTCCCCGGAAGTCGCCAGTGCGTTAATCAATGGCATCAAACAGGCCAGAGAAGTCGCTGAAGGTACTGCCAAACAAGTCGACAATGTACAAGTCGCTTCGGCTGCTGACACAGGCACAAAGAATTCGACAGACAACCTCACAAAAAATGTTTCAGACTCAGCACCAACCGTCAAAGGCGAAGACCTCATCGACACCGTGCGGACACCCAACCCGCCCAAGTCTGCTGATGATTTGACGGATACCTTGCGTAACCCCAATCCACCCAAGTCTGCTGACGATTTGACGGAAACCTTGCGTAACCCCAATCCGCCGAAGTCGGCTGATGACTTGACGGAAACCTTGCGTAACCCCAATCCGCCCAAGTCTGCTGACGATTTGACGGATACTTTGCGTAATCCCAACCCGCCCAAGTCTGCTGACGATTTGACGGACACCTTGCGTAACCCCAACCCGCCCAAGTCTGCTGACGATTTGACGGACACTTTGCGCAACCCCAATCCACCCAAGTCTGCTGATGACTTGACGGATACTTTACGCAACCCCAATCCGCCCAAGTCTGCTGATGACTTGACGGATACTTTACGCAACCCCAATCCGCCGAAGTCTACGGATGACTTGACGGATACCTTGCGTAACCCCAATCCGCCGAAGTCTGCGGATGATTTGACGGATACTTTGCGTAATCCTAATCCGCCTAAAACTCCGGCAGATTTGACAGAGACAATTCGCACACCAAAGCCTAAAACTCCCGTGGATGCTGAGGATTTAATCGGGACGATTCGCACGCCGCGCTCAAGAACACCTGACATGCCACAACCTTCAACACCTAAGCCAAGCGCGCCATCTCCGCCACGGATACCGGCTGATGATGTGGGGACGCGATTGCCAAGACAGGTTAACAATGTGCCTGTGGTGAAGCCTGATGTTCCCAATGCCGGCAGGGCGGTTGATAATGTACTCCCCACTCCCAAGCCGCCGACTGATCTGCCAAACACGGGTAGTGCTTTGGATGTGGATATTGATAACGTGGTTGGATTACCGCAAGTCGCTTCGCCTCCATCGGCGGGGAGCACTTTTACAACACCCTCAGGACAACAGATCAAGCTTGGCAAGAAACTTGGCCAAGGGACATTCAGCGATGTTTTTGAAATTGCTGGTGATGAAGGCAACGTTATCAAGTTCATCCGCAATGGAGAAGGCGGTGAGCATGGCTTAAATGCCTGGCAATTGGCACTTGAGGGCAAGCAAGTCAGCGAACTGCTCGATCAGGCTGGCATCCCGCAACTGAAGGTCTCCGATGTTGATTTCACAGGTGCGCAGCCGTTTATGGTGGTCGAAAAAATCACAGACACCATGCAAACCTTTGATATGAGTGACCTCACCGCAGGCACGCGCGATGCCATGCGCCAGGCTGGTAAATGGACCGACGCCCATGAACAAGCTGTCGTGGAGCTTTACCACAACATGGCTAAGAAGAATCTGATTTGGGAAGACGGCCATCTTGAGAATATCTTTTTCAAGCACGGGCCCGATGGCAAGCTTGTTGCTGGTGTTCTGGATCACGGGCGCATCGGCAAGTGGGACAAGCTTAACGGCAGCTTGCAAAACTGGGTCAAAGACCTGGGCGAAGTCGGACACTACGGCGATATGACCGGCGGATTCATTTATTCCAACAAGGGATTTGATGGCAATTTCAAGTTCTCCTCGGCTGAAGAATTCATGGTCAAAATGCTTGAACACAAACGCTGGATTGAATGGGATAAAGCAGCCAACAAATTTAAGGGCCTGCGGATTGATCCTGCCAACATTGATCGGGGTTTATTGAACCTGGAGAAATATTTACCCCCCGCAGCTAAGCCTTCAGGTAATTTGCCACAGCCCTTTTTAGAGCGTTGGCCCTGGCGAGAGGTGTATCGTTTAGCTGCATAACTCGCGTAGAAGTCACATCCCGAATCATATTGCAAACATTCAGCCGTCTTGTGCCAAAGTGCGGGGCGGCTGTTTTGTGTCCTCTGATACGATGAATCCAAGGTGGCATGCCGGTGTAACCGTGTATGTAGACGCACACCTTTATACGGATGGACACAACCAAAGAGAGTAGGGAAAAGACAATGAAAAATTGGCAGATGCTCGGATTGTTTTTAATTGCAGTGATGTTCGTTGGTGCAACATTCATAGGTAACCGCGGACACCGTTATGAGTATGCGACTTTGGAATTATCCACTGCGATTCAGTCACATGCGGTCAATACCCGTTTTGATTATGACATGCGTTGGCGGGACTCACTTCAGACGGTTGAAGCATCGCAGACAAGTCGGGATTGGACGATGGTGCCGATCAGCTTTTTCAGGAAGTTGAATTTACCGACTGCCTCAAGCGATCAGACCCAAAAGCTCGAACGCTTCCTCAGTGCATTGGGGTCAGAAGGTTGGCAAATTCACACGGTCCAATACGGCACCGATGGCGAAAAGCGTATCACCAGTTATCTGATGATGCGACAGATACAGTGAGAGTCACTTAAAGTCAATCAATCTTCACAGCCTTTAAGATCATCGGCTTTTTGATTTTCCAGCTCGCGTGCACGGGTCAATGCAGATGCGACAATCCCTGTTGCGGATGATATGACTCCCAAGCTGATAAATAGCATAACTGCGGTGAAGATCTTTCCACCCACAGTGATTGGAAAGACATCGCCATATCCAACGGTGGTCATCGTTGCGACTGCCCACCACATTGCATGGAATACTGATCCGAAAATTTCGGGTTGTGCTTGGGATTCAAAGTGGTAAATACCGAATGATGCCAGGTAAATCAAAATGGCGGTCATGCTAAAAAACAGAATGACTTCTTCCTTTGCCAGATTTAGTGCTGTTTTAAAGCGTCGAACAGCTGCGCTGTAGCGTGCGAGTTTGAATAATCTGAACAGGCGAATCATGCGAAACGCGCGAATGGAACGTAAGTCAATGCCCGTTCCAATATAGAAGGGGAGAATGGCTGCAAGATCGATGATGCCAAAGAAGCTTAGCATGTACCTGCTTTTTTTCGTTGCAACAAAGACACGCAGTAGATATTCACCTGTAAAGACTATGACGCTGGCAATTTCGCATCGATATAGCCATTGCCGTGTTTCTTGAGAAAGATCATGGATCGTTTCAATTGAAAAAGTAATCAGCGAGAACACAATCATCATTTGAATGCAGGTGTCGAAAAATTTACCTGCTTGGGTATCGGTCGATTCGACGACTTCTTTGAGTGTTGGCATGTTTAAAATCCCCAAATTTGGATATAAAAAAAGCCTCAACAGTCGAAACTGCTGAGGCTTTTTGAAGTGGGCGATACAGGGCTCGAACAACCCCGCTAAAACCCCTGAAAAACCGCACATTCAGGATGCAGGCGCAGCAAAAAGCGCAGCAGTTACCGACCAAGCCGGCTTTGCTGATGCGATCCAGGCGATCATGACTTTGCCTTTGAGTGATACGGAGAAAGCCGATGCGGTTAGACGGCTGTTACAAACCTGATCTAATTTGCCAGCCTCTGCCGACTGAACTTCAATAAATGATGATTGAAACCTGAAAGGACAATCCCATGCAGTCTGACAATTCATTACCTCCATGCGTGTCCTCCGATGCAGTAGATGACGCAGTAACGGGTAGAGAAACAGGGAGTCACCTTGAGAATACCGGACGGGGGGGGAGGGGGAAACTGCCGAGTCATCTAATGTTCAATATGCCCACGCGAATTTCCCGAAAAAAATTGATTGTGGTAAAATCGACTCCGATGGCATGTCCCAATCTTCAAATCGGTATATTGGCATCCCATTGGCTGTAATCAGCTATCCTGATGGAACCACTCGCCAGCCCCATTTATTTTACATCAGGATAAGGTCGCCGCATTCTTCCGACTATATGACAGCAAAACCAAGTTTTCTGAAAAAACAGTTCAGCGATATCAAAAAATGGGCTTGCAGACAGTTCGCGTTGGCCGGCGTGTCTGGTTTCGCCAGGATGATGTGCCGCGTTTTCTTGATGAACAGCAAGAGAGGCTGAAAATTGGTTATTACAATTCCCAATCTTCATGCCTTACCGGCAGAGTATTGAGTTTTTCCTGGAATTGCTTCCAGTTCGGCATGAAATGATCCATCAATGCTTTGAACCGCTTGTTGTGCGATGGTTCAAGCAGATGAACCATTTCATGGACAACGACATACTCCAGACATTCCGGAGGTTTCTTGGCAAGATCTGTGTTCAGACGGATGCTGTGCCTTGTAGGTGTGCAACTACCCCAGCGGGTCTTCATACGGCGAACATAAAACCGTTTGACTTTTACCTTCATCAACGGCTCCCACTTGGCAATCAGTCCTGGTAAAGCCTGTTTGACCAAGTCTCGATACCAAGCATCGGCAATGGCTCTGCGTTTAGCTATATTTGTCCCCGGACGAACCTTCAGCACCATCCGACTGTGTGACAATTCAACACAAGCAGCTTGATACGACTCAACACATTCCAGCAGATACCGCTTGCCCCAAACAAAATGGCTTTCACGATCCAGAAACTCTCTGGGAGATTCACGCGGTTGGTCCTGTATCCGCTTCTGCTGCTTCTTGATCCAGGCCAATTTGGAGATGGCAAAAATTCGAACGCGTTCCAGACTCATACGTGCTGGTGCAGCGATCCGCACTCGGCCAGCAGGTGGATAGACGCTCAGGTGGATGTTCTTGATCTTCTTGAACACCACGTCTGCTTCAATGTCACCAAGTTGCAATCGCGTGGTCATCAATATTCTTTCTGGGCTTTGACGATCGTAAAAATACGCTCAACCTCGTCTACATCCCCCAGAATCTCATAGAGGACCTGTTTGACGCCCTTCTCTTTGGGGCCGCCATTGTCCCGCCAATTGTCCAGTTTGGCGTCACGGATTGCTTTGTCAATCTGCAACGCCAATGCAGTGTCTTTATCCAAGTTGTCATACAGAGCCTGCTTGGCGTGAGTGTCCAGTTCCTTGGGGGTATCGTCTGACTTGCCAGCTTGAACCTTCTTGGCAAGCTCTGCCATCTGCTTGAGATACTCAGCATACTCAATGGCCTTGGCCTTACGGTTGGCAATAATCTCATCTAGCAATACCGACATCTTCTCGAAATAGGCAGGGTTGTTCAGATGTTCCTTGATGATCTTCTTGCGAACATTGTTTTCAATCGTCTCAGCGACAGCACTATCATTCTTTAAATTGCTAAGTTGGCTGGCAATGGCTTCGCCGATCCCGCTCTTGACGATCAGTTCCAGTAACCCCAGATTATCAAAGTTGGAAATCTTTTTGGGATCAGATGCCTCAATGTAAGTATCAATCAGATGCCGCATGTCCGCTTCATACGCTTTGAGGTTCAATGTCTCACCACTGGCTTGGCGGATAATCTCACGAACTTTCAGGTAATGATCAATTTCCTGCTTGATCTCTTTGACATCATCACTGCTATAGCCGGCAGGTTCCATCTCATCGGAGATGTTGGCATAGGCGCGCAGCAGGTTGGCGGTTGCCTTGTAATACTCCACACGTTGCGTTTCATGTTCCTGCAGGTCAGATTCCACTTCCGAATTGCCACAGAAATAGTGAATGTAATCCAGATCGTCCTTGGGCGGTTCCACATGCTCGCACAACAGGGCCAAGGTCTCGATGGCATTGTCCAGCTGTTCCTTGCCCTTGGCCAAACGATCCTGCATCATCACTTCCGGCTTGGCTCCAGGTGCTGAATCATCCAACTCAGAGGTGTAAACTGCGATAGCTTTTTCAACTTTTTTGAACAGGTCTTTGTAGTCCACAATAAACCCAAATTGTTTGTCTTCACCATCAAGGCGATTGGTTCGACAAATGGCCTGAAACAGACCGTGGTCCTGCATGGATTTGTCAATGTAGAGATAGGTACAAGGTGATGCAGAAAATCCTGTCAAGAGTTTGTCCACGACGATCAACAGCTTCATATTGACCGGTTCTTTGATGAATATTTCCTTGACCTTCTCTTCGTAGGTCTCGGTTTTACTCATGTTGGGATTGGCGGTCACTTTTTTAAGTAGCTTGGTATAAGTGTTGTAAATGAACTGCCTGTCAGATTCGTTGTTGCTTCCCGTATCTTCCTTGGACACATCCGTTGCCATGGGGTTGTATGACGTGACAATGCCGCATCTACCTTTGAGCTCATTGGCCATAAAGAGTTCGTAATACTTACAGGCTTCATAGATACTTGATGCCACGAGCATGGCATTGCCGCGACCACTGCTAAGCCGCGGCTTGACGTTAAAGTCAAAGAGAATGTCATCAACCACCTTTTGCATGCGTGATCTGGAACTGAGCACGTTCTGCATTGTGCCCCACTTCTTTTTCAGTTCATCTTTTTGCCAGTCGTTGAGTCCCTTGGTTTTTGCGTCGAACCACGCATCAATCTTTTCTTCCGATCCAAGCTTCTGATCAATATCACGGGCTTCATAGACCAAGTCCAATACCACTTCATCTTCGACTGCTTCACTGTACTTATAAGTGTGGATGTATTGGCCAAATGTCTCTAGGCTGGTTCGCTTGTCCTTTTTAAGCAATGGTGTACCGGTAAAGCCAATGAACGTTGCTTGGGGCATCATGGCTTTCATCACTCGATGTAACTTGCCACTTTGGGTTCGGTGACATTCATCCACAAACACAAAGACATCCCCGACAGTTTGGCTGGGGTTTGCTTCAATGTCTTTGATAAATTGATCGAAATTGTCAACTTTTTTATTACCGAACTTGTGGACCAGCGAACAGAGTAAGCGTGGAGTGGGTTGGCTTAACTGCGTGATTAAATCTCGACCGCTACTGGTCTGGTAAATTTCCTTTTCCCCTGCATCCATGAACACGCCTTTAATCTGGCCGTCCAATTCACTTCTATCGGTAATGATGACCACACGGGCTTTGGGCTTGTTTTCAAGAATCCATTTGGCCAAAAGAACCATGACGATGCTCTTGCCGCTCCCCTGCGTATGCCAGATGATCCCGCTTTTATGTTCATTAACATGTTGCTGTGCTGCTTTTATTCCAAAGTATTGGTGCACGCGCGGAAGCTTTTTAACCCCGCTATCAAAAAGCACAAAGTCATGCATCAACTCAATGAGCCGCTCTTTACGGCACATTTTCTTCAGGTACTTATCCAATTTGTACCCGCTATTATCCTGCACATCTTCTTTCCAGGTCAGGTAATACTTGGCTGGGGTGCCTGTTGTGGCATATTGCAGGCCAGCTGAATCATTGCCCGCTAAGCATAATTGGATGGTACTGAAAAACCATTCATTGAACATTGGCTTCTGATTGGAACACAGTTGATGAATCCCTTCACTGACATCGTGGCGGCTGTTCTTGAGTTCCAGCACTGTTATTGCGATGCCATTAACATACAGCACGATATCCGGGCGTCGTTCGTTGGTACCTTTGAGCGTTACTTCCTGGGCAATTGCGAAATGGTTTTTCTCCGGCTCATTCCAATTGATCACCTGTACCGTTTCGGCATTTTTCTCGGCATCGGTTTTTACTGTCACGCCATACCGCAATAGGTTGTACACCACCAGATTATTGCCATAGAGTCCCCGACTATGATTGTCCGCCTCGGTTCGCAGAACATGGATGGTTTTACTGATCTGAGTCTGATCGAATCCCGCTTCAAGCAGGTAAGCCGTCAGTAAGGGTTCATCAATATTGGTATTGTTCGGCCGATCGGTCCAGTCCCCCAGATAGTCATAGCCCAGTTCATCACAGAATAATTGGATGACACGGTTCTGAGTGGCTTTTTCGGGTTTGTTGATGTTGTTCAATTTGCTTCCCCTAAAAAATCTTTCTCACAATATTCTGTGAACAGCTTGATCATGTCACCTTCGTGTTCTTCAACTTGCTTGTCTCCCCATTCTTTGTGTTCGAAGTAGACCAATGCCAACTTGAGCGAGTCCAGTTTATTCTGATTAGCATGATTAAACTTTTCCTGCTTTACTGAGAACGGATTGTTGCTCATCTGCGAATTGATTGATCTTGCAACCAATGCCAGATTTCCAATTCGGTTGATGTCTGTAACCGTATTCTCTTCGTATTCTGTTTCATCAGGTTTTTGCGGGCTGATGTGTTCTACGGAGTTTTTGGCTGTAAAACGAAAACTTTTCCATTTTGACTGATACTTCTGGTTTACTGTATTTTGTTTAAGACACCAAAGGACATACTCAAGTTTATAAAACCAATAATGGGGGAATTCGACGCCTTTACTTGATTCTAAAATGCTCAAATTCATTTCAACCACTCTCGTGGGTTCATCTATGTACTTTCTTGTTCTCTCCGCCAAGGGTGAATGATCAGTCGAACAAAACAACTGATTATCAAGGTGCTTCAAATAGCGCTTATATGTCACACACTTGCCATCGTGTTTATGGATGTAATTCAACAATGGCGTTAGCCAATAGTGTGTTGTGATCTGCTGAGAGTGATACAGCATGCTTTGTAACAACGAGAAGCCATCATTGTTTTTAACGACTGTAGAAACGCTATCACGAGTGAAATATTTGTCTTCATTGGGTTTTATAGGCTTGCGGATCAAGTGCAACGCTTCGTCTTTTGATAACGACACCCACTTGATGATATGCTTGTCAAAACAGTATCTGATTTCCCATAACAGCTTAATAAACGTCTGGACATCGTCACGTTTCTGTGTTGATGGTTTGATCAAGTGCTCCGTAAACAGATTGATTAATTCACGGTCAAGAATCCGCGGGATATCTTGCTTTCCTCGATCAGCCAACCAGATTCTTAGTGTGTGCTGCAGAAGCATTGAGAAGCTGATAATACTGCGGACGGGATACGCATCATCTTCGTCCTCAGTTTCATCGTCTTTGATATTGTCAGACTTCGACTCACCTTTTCGATCAGGTTCTTGCGCAAGAATCTGGCTCAAAGATTTGCCATCGATGGTTTCCTCCATCTCAAGAAGATGCTCCAATTCTTGAATGACGGCATCAGCATTACCAAGCGATTCACGCTGAAGTTGCCCTGTTTTTCTCAAGTACATCTGCGCGATATTCAGCTTGTTTTTCCCAGTGGCATTTCGGATATTTTTTTCAACATAAGCTGACATGTTAGAGCAGGCATCCCATAGTGTGGCTAGACACTTTCGGGTTGTACGATCATCTTCACCATTGAAAAAACCAAGTAGTTTGGCTTTGAGAATTTCGTGATGTTGCAATTGGACACCACGATTGTTGATCACTTCAAAGAGCTTGTTTAGGTCAGTACCAGTTGGCACTTTTGTGAAGACAAAATTGACTTTCTTAAACAAGAACTCGGTTAGTGAATCCCATTGCTCATCTTTCAACTTCAAACTCTTGGCACCAGTGATAAACGAACTTATGATTTCTCTGGCGTTATGAAGATTCTGACTTTCAACTTCCCCATCCTGTTTGCCATGCAGCACGGCCTGAAAATATTCATTGACATTATCTCGGATCGTAAATGTAATTCGTGGCTTGATAACATCTCCATCAGAGAACGATGCGAATGTTTTCAAGACTTTTGCCCATTCCAGACACATCATCCAGAGTGTGGTAAAACGTTGCTGTCCATCAATCAGATCATAGGAAACCGAATTATTGTTGCTGGACTGAGCAACCACCAAGACACCACCGATGTAATAGTTGCTCTTCCCACTCACCCATGCATCAAATATGTCTTCGAGAAAGGTACGAAGCTGTTCTTCCTGCCATACGTACAAGCGTTGGTAGATCGGCACATTAAAGCGTGCTTTTTCCTCAACGATTTTTTCCAATGTCATCAACTTGGATTGAATCTGATCAATGTCCATTGAGTGCCCCTTCGATCCATTTCGCCTTGTCAATCAATGACTGGTCGTGTTTGCGGTAATATTTCTGGATCAAATTGCAATACCGCATTCTGACGGGGTTAAGAGTCTGGTAGTTAGCTTCACGATAAACTGCCTGGGAATAAGTATCTTTTTTGAGAAATGCAAGTATTTCATCAGGAGTGAATGCACCTGCAATAACATCCAACAGATTACGAGGGGGTTTCTTCAGATAATTGACGGGAGCTTGCCTGGCAAGGCGGAATTTTTCCAATCTGATAGCCCCAAGGCCATAATCCAGCCAAAGGGCAAAATCCAGCAATTTATGCGTGCCAAATTTGTCATAGTACATTACTGATGCCAATACAAACAATTCAAGCAAATACTCAGATATATCACCATAGACAAGGCAAAAGAACTTCTGAAAATCACGAATCGTCTCATCAGTCGCTTGCTCATCCAACAAGCAATGCGTTAACTGGGCATACTTGTCTGCATAGAGGAAAAAGCCAACCCCCTTGGAAATGGGTTGGCGAATGGCGAACGGCAATTCTGCAGCATTCTGATTCCAACGCAATGCCTTGGTCCTCAACTCGTAACCATCCCCGGGCTGCAAGGTCAATTGCTCTGCCAACTGATTACATCGCGAAGGATAAATCGCAATCGACTGAGCGGCTTGAGGCGTGATCGCATTTTTTTCAAATTCATCAAGGATCGCCTGATCGTTGCCATCGGGATTAAACCCATTGCCTGCCCAACAGCGGGAACGCCAGAGAATATTCTCAAACAAGTACGGTGCAAAGTCATTCGACTGCCCAGACGATCCGAAACCATTTTGCAGTCGCTCCCATCGCTGAGCACAATCACGTTGCAGCGGTTCAGGATTCTCTATTTGAATCGCGCGAAGATGATAAGCCTTGAGCAGGTCGGTTGGGTTCAGTGGTACGCCACGATTGTTTTGCGTATCAAAGAAAGTAAATGCCATATCTTCGGTTGGCACTTTGATAATGGTAAAACTCACATGATCAAAAAGACTTCCACATTGACTGCTTGATTCAATTGCCTCAATGCGTTGGAGTTGGTCACGAAGGTTCTGCCTTGCCCGATGAATGTTGTTAACAGAGATTTGTGAGGTGTATTTTAAATCCTGATTGGCAGGCAATGCCTCCTTGAGCATGTGATAGAGAATCGAGAGCGTCGTTAATCGTTGCTGTCCATCAATGATGTATGATTTTCGCGTTTGATGGTCTTGATGAATCAGCAGTGCCCCCATGTAATATTCACCTGGCATATCGGGATCAGTTGCGGTGGTGAAATGTTCATGCAGGTCATCAACCAGTTGCAAGACTTTGCTGTCGTCCCATACATAAGGTCGTTGGTAGACATCCAAAGCCAGTGGATAGTCTCCTGCATCAGCAAACAATTCACAGAACGTTTGCTTTTGGACATCAACCTTAAAATTGTCTTTATTGTTCCCCAGAATCATACTAATCGAATCCTCCCGGTTAAAAGTTCTTGCATCAAGCCCTGTTTGAGTTGGCGGGCTTTGGCCAGCTTCGTTTCTAAAACCGATAGCTCCGAATCCATGTCGCTGAGAATTTCGGCGATGGCGGTTTGTTCAGCAGTTGATGACGGAGAAGCTATTAACATCTGGGCGATTGTTCCACGAGTAATGTACGGGGTGTTTCCGGCATTAACCTCAACTCTGATACGTTCAGAAAGCTTTTCTCTTAAATAATGCTGAATATATTTGATTGAATCAGAAAAATCATATAAAACATATGTACGCTGGTATGCATTAAACTTACCACAGTAATAGTGAACGTATCCGACATTTGCCCCATTTCCAGAAACCAATAATGCTTCTGCGTCAAATGCATATTTGTCTATGTATGTATACTGTTTCGCGCAAGTATAAAACCGATATGGGCCATTGGCTACCATTGCGTTGGCGTCGAGTTTTCCAGTTGTGATGCGATCACACATGCTTGCTATGTCTTTGACAATCCAATCTACGGGAATTTCTCCCATTTCCGTTTTTTTGTAGCCCGATTTTGTTTCAAACCCCGGCAGTCGTTTTTTGCCGGTTAGGAGTTGCTGCATGGCGGCTTGTTTGAGGTGGCGTTTTTTGGCGATCAGTTGCTCCAGCGACCCGATCAACCCATCCGCATCACTTAAAACCGTAGCAATCGCAGATTGCTCTTCTATATTGTCGGGAATTACTATGGGTAATTGATGCTGAGATGTGATGCCAATGTATGATCTTGTACCGCCACCTGCTAAAATGCACATGATTTCCTGAAAGGGTTTACTTCCAAAATAATGGAAAAGATAAGTGTTTTTCAATTTTTTCTTATCGATTATTCGGTAGTAAGTGACTTGTGGAGTAAGCATAAGGTAAGGAAATGGAATTGCGCCAACAATTGCCGTATTCCCAATTGTAGCTTTGTGCGTAAGTAAAACATCGCCTGGAAATGAAAATCCTTTTTGCAGATTATCTGCTTGGCATTGTCTAATGTATGTGCAATTGAATATATCAACCTTGCCATTTTTTACATTGTTTGCCATCACGAATGGTATTCCAAAATCAACAAAGTCACCTGATTTTGGATGTATATTTCCATGATTACCATCAATTGGCTTTTCGATAATATTATCATCTATAAGTTGGGATACTTTAATACACTCCCAATCCTCCGGAATCACGCCCACTTCGGTCTGTTTGTAACCGGGTTTCAGTTCCATGTGAATCCCATCCTTTCCAGATGCTGATTCACCTTGGCTTCCAATTCAGCAACGTTTTGAGTGAGCTTGGGGAGTGGGGTTTCGTAGCGTTCGGCTAACTCCTTGATGCGTTGGGTGAGTGCCTGGCTGATGCGGTCCATCTCGCTGTGGATGGCGGCGGACAACGTAGCGAGCCATTTGTCATCGACGACGAGCGCTTTGATGTCCGGCTCGGTGAGTTTGGGATATTGGTGGTAGGCTAAATCGTCCAGTTCACTGTCGGCCTGCTTGATGGCTTTTTTCAGGTCGGTCTGCTGGGTGTTGAGCTTTTGCCATTGCTTGAGGATTTTGCGTTCCTCGGCGGCATCGGGGTCGGACTTGATTTCCTTGAGCCTTGCTGTGATGGCAGCCTTGTTGATCTTATCCAACTCGGCAAAGGCACCGTCATCGCCGTTGTGTTCTTCTTCCAGTTCGGTGAGACTGGCGGCAACGGTTTCAAGCTGACTGGTTAAGTCATCCAATGCCTGCTGCTCTTTGGCAAAGAACCGGGCGACGACCAGTGGCTTGGGGACCAGATCGCAAACCCAACCGCGGAGAATGGTTTTGATGACTTTGCCATCCTTGTTCTTTTTGACTTCGATGACATTGGATGTTTGAGCCTTCCAACCGTCATCGGCGATGAAGTAGCAATCGTCCTGCATCACATCCGCCCAGTAGTCCATGAGATGCTGATAGACATCGTAATGATTGATGAGCGGTTGGTCGGCATAGTGCGCGAGCAGGTCTTCGGAGAGATCGACGATGAGCTGCTTGGGATTCATGCCGGGGGCGAGGGCTTTGAGTTTTTTGACGGTGCGTTTTTGCCAGGTGGCAAAGTGGGCATTCATATTGTCAATGAACTGGGCAAACTGGGGATGATCGTAGATGCGGGTTTTGATGTCTGATTTGTCACAGGCAAGATTCAGGTAGCCTGGGCGGTTTTTCTTGAACAGCGATTTTTTGAGGTTGGGGCAGATGTCCCAGTAACGTTGCAAGGCATCGACATCGACAGTGGGAATGCCACCTTGTAAATGGCCAGCAATGTCCTGAAGGTCTTCGGCAGTCTGAGAGTCAATGTAACGTGGGAGATTGAGATTGAACTCGTTTTTGACAATCTCATCCAAAGGCACCATGCGTGCATATTTGGGCATTTCGATCTGCTTGTTAAAGACATCGACAATCTTGTGAATGTCCTGAGATCGCAGGCGATTTTTCGGGCCATCCTTGGCAAAGCCTTTGGAGGCGTCAATCATGAACAGAGCCTTTTCGCCTGACGCGCGGAGATGAGCTTCGGCTTTGTCAATGACGATAATGCAGGCGGGGATACCGGTGCCATAGAACAGGTTGGCAGGCAGGCCGATGATGCCTTTGATGTAGCCCTTGCGGATAAGGTTGCGACGGATTTCTGCTTCGGCATTCCCGCGGAAGAGGACGCCATGCGGGAGAATGCAGGCACCTTGGCCAGTGGACTTGAGAGAGCGGACGATGTGCAGAAGGTAGGCATAATCGCCCTGTTTGGCGGGGGGAATGCCGAAGTGTTTGAAGCGGTCATGAGGATCGTGGAGCGGGTCGAGGCCGGTGCTCCAGCGTTTGTCGGAGAATGGCGGATTGGCGATGACGTAGTCGAAGGTTTTAAGTGCTCCGTCATCGTTGGTGAACTTGGGATCGGTGAGGGTGTTGCCCTGCTTGATGTCTGCATGAGCATTGTTGTGGAGGATCATGTTCATGTAGGCAAGACTGGAAGTGGCGGAGTCTTTTTCCTGGCCGTAGAGCGAGACCTTGGAAGGTGCAGTATCCGCGACTTTCAGCAGCAGCGAGCCAGAGCCACAGGTGGGGTCATAGATGGTGGTGGAAGGTGTGGTTTTGGCGGTGGCAATGCCCAGTATTTGAGCCATGATGCGGCTGACCTCGGCGGGCGTATAGAACTGGCCTTTGGATTTGCCGGACTCGGTGGCAAAGTGGCGCATGAGGTATTCGTAGGCATCGCCAAGGATGTCATCACCATCTGCCCGGTTCTTGGAGAAGTCCAGTTCCGGCTTTTCAAAGATGGCGATGAGATTGGTCAGGCGATCGACCTTCTCTTTGCCCGTGCCGAGCTTGGAATCATCATTGAAGTCCGGCATGTCGGAGATGCGGTTTTTACTGGCAAGGGGACCGATGATCTTTTTGTTGATCAGGTCGCCGATGTTGGGATTGCCTTTGAGGGCAACCATGTCGTCGAAGGTGGAACCCTTGGGAACGGTGATGTCACCATAGGGTTGGCCAGCGAACTTGTCGGAGACATATTTGAGGAACAGCAGTACGAGGACATAGTCTTTGTATTGGGATGCATCCATGCCCCCGCGGAGTTCATCGCAGGAGGCCCAGATGGAGGAGTAGAGTTCGGATTTTTTCAATGCCATGGGTGGTGGTTTGCCTGTGAGTGAATTGTTTTATCAGAAGCTGTATGTTAATAACTGTCACAGTCAGCAATTGTCACTATTCAGACCTTTGCGGTCAAACAAGTGAAAAGTCCCCGTTGTAAGACACAAGGATGTAGCAATGCCAAATGAAAAAAGTAGATACGTGGGTACGCACACATGAACGCTGCACTTTTTCAGGTGTTGAAATGATGGACTCGGTAAAACCAATTCAAGCAGCTTCCTCTTCATTAATAGTCGTGTTATAAACTGGTTTGGAGACTGGACCGACTGAAAGCGGTCAGATTTGATGTATGGGCATTCGATTGATCCCCGGAATGAATGATCGAGGCGGCTGTTCCTTCATCTGCTGGACTGCTCCGCCCGGTCTGCCCAACAGTAGCAGGTGGATATTATGCTCTTTCCCATTGTTGACTTGTACTTCACGTATCGGGATGACAGACCCAAGTTGTGTTATGTACTGGAAGGCTTAGCTGACGATGAAATCAAAGTCCTGCTGGAAGCGATGAAACGCCGCTTCGATAAGTCCGAGCCGGACGCCTTCACGTTCTCCATCAAGATCAGCGACGAATACTCCCCGCTGGAACGGGTGGAGCGGCAGCGCGGCGGGGATTGGGCCGACTCGGGAATCAACAGCTTGGCCGACAAAATGCTCGCAAGCATGAATCTTGGCACGATTGACGGTATGAATGTTGAGCAACAACGATGGCTGAACGTTCGTAATACCACCATCGCGCTATGTGGCGATATTAACCGATTGCGGATCGATTTATGCCTTGGGCCAAGCAAGTCTTCAATTCTGTCTGTTGTCAGTCGTGATGAACTGCTTGCGCATCTTGATTCCGTGGAATATCGGCTACCTGAGCTTCTTGGGCCGAAAGAGAAACTAGATTTCAATACTGGTGGTAAGTCTCTAAATGGTGAAAAGAATCGAAGCGTCGAGTTGCCCATCACTTCAACTCTGCATGATCCACCTGAAAATTCAACAGAATCAAAACAACGAAAAGGTAAATCCAAGAGAAAAGGCGGCAGAACACCAATCAAGGACAATCCCGTAAAACTCAATAAGTACACGAACTTTTATCGTGGCTGGCAAGATGCCAAAGAGGCTCCGAAAGAGGATCGACTTACATTTGAACAATACTGTCTTCACAATGACGTCGAATTAAATGAAGGCAAACGGATGAGAGAATGGGGGCGTACAAACTTGTAATTAAGTTTTCTGGAGCAATAGGTTTTCTGGAAAGAAAAAACGTAGGTGTGGCAACTTCTTAATAAAAAAGAACTTGCTTGGCGTGTGCTGGCAATTATGATTCCAGAAAACCGTAAATGGGTATTCTGTCTGGAACTGCCAATAAACTTTCCATAACAGGCGACACACCGGTAAGGATGCTGGCCCGACCTGTTACGGAGATAGCCCAATGGCTTTCACTTCTAAACCCACCGGCGGGGCTGACGCCGGGGTCGAAATGAGCCGACCCGTATTGCTTGACGTTCGCCAAGTCGCCAAAATGCTCAACGCATCGTCGCGCACCGTTTACCGGCTTTCTGACATGGGCCGGATGCCGCAACCAGTCAAACTGGGGGCGCTAGTTCGCTGGCGTGCTGTTGAACTGCGTGATTGGATTGACGCCGGCTGTCCGACTTGCCGTAAAGGGGGTGCGAAATGTTGAACAATCGCCCCAAACTGTCGGACATTCTCAACGGCGGAACCGACTCACTACACCAGCAATGGCAATCGACCCAAGCCGCCGGAGATTTTTCACCCCTGCCAGCTGGAACGTATACCACCCATGTGACCGCCGGGGAACTGTTCACAGCACGAAGTGGGACTCCAGGATACAAGCTGACTTTCCGAATATTGGAAGGCGAACACACCGGGCGTCAACTTTGGCATGACGTGTGGCTGACCGCTACCGCATTGCCTATGGCCAAGAGGGACCTGGGCAAACTTGGCGTCACTAGCTTGGAACAATTGGAAATGCCTCTACCGCTGGGCATCCGTTGCACTGTCAAGGTGACGTTACGACGCGAAGATGACGGCGCGGAGTACAACCGTGTTCAATCGTTTGTGGTAGTCGGAATCGACGCTGACCCGACCGCTGACAATGACTTTGCACCGGACGAACCGGGACAAGCTGAGGGGGTAAGCCATGAGTAATGCAACCCCTTTCGGTTTTCGGATTGTCGGAGCATGTACCGGCGACCGAAAGCTGATTGATTGGCCGAAAGCATTTGCTGCGTACTGCTCGGCAAATGCCAAGGCTGGGGTGAGTAACGAGGGCTATCTATCGGCTTTCACGTTTGGGTGCGACTTTCGCGATCACCTGCAACGCACTGGCTCCACACGTGCCTATAAGGGGTCGTGTGGTGCCTTGTGGTGCTGGTGGGACATTGACCGGGCCGATGATCTTGTGCTCGCCCTAAATGACGCTAGAACGCTTTGCGTGCAATTGGGTGAACGCTTCACTGTAAGTGATGATTCACTGCTGGTATTCTTCTCTGGCTCCAAGGGCTTTCACGTGGGCCTGCCGCTGTGGGGCTTCGGTCCCAAACCGGGGCCGATGTTTCACCGGATTGCCCGACGGTTTGCTGAGCAAGTTGCTGAGCAAGCTGGTATCGTAATTGATACGGGGGTTTATGATTGTGTCCGGGCTTTCCGCGCCCCAAACTCACGTCACCCCAAAACGGGATTACACAAACGCCGTTTGACAGTGGATGAACTGCTCTACACGGGTGTTGATCGCATCGTTGAACTTGCCTGCGAGCCTGAGCCGTTCGAATTGGCAGAACTTGGCGACGGGAAATGTGGCTTTGAATTGCCTGCCGCATGGAATGCCGCTACTGAGCAAGTGCAGAATGAAAGTAAAGCGATGCTCAAACGCCGTGATGCCGTGGTCAAAGGTGACGTATCGGCAAAGCTCAACTCACTAACGCTGCATTTTCTCCGCGAAGGTGCGACGACTGGTGACCGCCACCGGTTGTTATTCAGCGCATCGGCGAATCTAGCTGAATGTGGTGCACCACTACACCTATGCCACGGACTGCTTAGTGAGCCGGCGCGTGATTCGGGTTTGCCGCCATCGGAAGTCGAACGGCAGATTCGGTGCGGATATGAACACGGCATTAAAGGGGGTATAGCATGACAAGCAATTACACCACCGCTGAAAATGTACTGGGATCGTGGCGCGATGACTTGATGACCAGCAGACAACCGACGTTCTATCCCATGGGGGCTGGGGCATTGAGCCGGCTGGAAGTCGGGCCGGGGCTGGTAACATTGATCGGTGGCGCACCAGGAGCCGGCAATACCGCCTTTGCCATGCAAGGCGTTCTCGATGCTCTGCGATTCACACCGGCCTTGCGGGTATTGGTATGCAATATCGAAATGCCGCCAACGGTGCTGATGGATCGCCAGCTTTCCAGATTGTCGGGCGTGGACCTGACGACGATTCGCTACCGCCGGCTGGAATCTCAACACGGCGACCGCATCGACCAAGGCATGACAACGCTTGAGAGTGTAGCCGACCGACTGTGTTTTGTCCGACCGCCGTTTGACTTGGGCAACGTGGCCGCTACTGCCGATGAATTTGGTGCTGATCTGCTGGTTCTGGATTACATTCAACGCATTGCATTACCGGGGGACCATGAGCCTGACCGGGGCCGCGTCAATCGGACGATGGATTGCTTACGGCAATTCGCCGATGCTGGTGTGGCTGTCATTGTGGTAAGCGCTGTAGGACGCTCCAAAGACAGTAAGGGGCGTTCAAGTTATGCCGGTGAGGGGTTGAATCTTGCCAGCTTCCGCGAAAGCTCGGAACTGGAATTTGGGGCCGATGACGCCTTTATTCTGTATCCGGATTCTGACGACTCGACCGGCGACCTGATGACGTTAAAACATCTTAAATCAAGACATGGTGAGTGCCGCGACTTGTCGCTAACATTCGACCGCAAACGGCAACACTTTGAGCCAGCAGCAAGCGAAACGGGTACGCCGGCAATTCCAATCCGGAAACTTTCAAACGCTGTGGCCGAACTTTGGAAACGTACCCCTGCCGCTGCTGATGAAGCGGGGTGCGATGATGAGTGAGAGCCGCATTATCCCTGCTGGTGATGTCCTGCCACCGATGGATGACGAACCGCGAACCGCAAAGCCTAAGCACGGCAAAGGAGACAAGCGGCGAACACGTGACCGCTTTGTGGTACTCAATTCGTTTGTCGATTGCAGCATGGCCAACCTGACACGGTCCGAACTCGCTGTTTGGCTGGTACTCTACCGGGATGAACGTAAGGGAACCGCATGTACAAGTGCCGCCTATATTGCAAAGCGAGCCGGCACAAGTCCACGACGCACACTGGACGCCATCGGAAAGCTCTGTAAGCGTGGCTTGGTAAAACGCATTTATCGTGGCGGTCTGAACCGTGGGGCGTCTACATATCGCATATTCCCATTGGCGAGTGTAACAGACAAGTGACTGATGACGTGTACGTCACTAGCACTGGTGACATTTCCGTGCAATTACTGATGACGTATACGTCACCTATTCCATAAAGAACCATAAGCACGTGCATGCGCTCAAGGCTTCGCACGTGAATACAAAGTAAAGCAGATAAACCCGCAATTACTATTGACCTGAATACGGCGATTGGTCAAAATAAACACCATGTCAACAAAGGAAAAAAACTTGACCGCTTTGCTTCGTGAAGCACTGCGCGAGGTTGAATCAGTACGGGCTGTGGCCAAGGCGACAGGACTTCGACATTCTTCACTGCTGCGGTTCATGCACAATGAGACGTCGCTGCGCCTTGATCTGGCTGACCGACTAGCTGAATACTTTGGAATTGAAAGCCGACGAATCAATCGCCGGCGGAGGGGATAAACAAAATGGCATCACTTGTAACTTATAACGATGGACTACGACGCATTGACTTCACACTAACGCCAAACGGTAAACGGCGATCTGTGCGACTTGGCAGGACAAACGCCAAGGCAGCGCGGTCCATCATGGCGAAGGTTGAAACGATCATTGCTGACAAGCTGCAAAGTCGGCCACACGATGCGGAAGTCTCACAGTGGCTTGCATCGCTGGATGAAACGTTGCTCTCAAAGCTTCGAGCCGTTGGGCTGGCTGATGGGGTAGGCGTGACACAAACGACGCTGGGCGACTTCCTGGGCCGATATATGAAGACGATCAACGGCAAGCCGGCAACGTTTAAATCCTACGGGCATACCAAAAGAAACCTGTTGGACTTTTTCAATGCAAGTCGCTTGCTTGCTGATATCACAGAGGCGGATGCTGATGCCTGGCGGTCATGGCTGGTGGAGAATCAGGGATTAGCTATCCCAACCGTGGCGCGGCGTGTCGTGGCTGCTCGAACGTTTTGGCGTAAAGCTATTCGATGGAAGCTGACGAGTTCCAACCCATTTGAAGGAATCCGATCTGGCACACAGCAAAACGAAAGCCGAAAGTTTTTTGTACCTGCTGACACGATCCAAACGATTATTGATGCTTGCTCCGATGTGCAATGGCGTTTGCTTATTGGCCTGAGTCGATGGGGTGGCTTGCGTTGCCCGTCTGAGCATTTGGCACTGACTTGGGCTGATGTCGATTGGGAGGCTGGGGCATTGCGGGTCCGGTCGATCAAAACTGAACACCATGACGGTCATGCTGTCAGAACCGTCCCGATGTTTCCTGAATTACGGACACTGTTGATGGACGCTTTTGAAGCTGCTGAACCAGGTGCCGTCCATGTCATTACACGTTACCGGGATGCAACACAAAATCTCAGAACCCAATTCATACGGATTATCCGATCTGCCGGCTTTGAACCCTGGCCGCGATTATGGCAAAATCTTCGTGCAAGCCGGGAATCTGAATTGATGCGGGAGTATGACTTATCGACTGTCTGTAAGTGGATTGGTAATTCACCTGCCGTTGCTGCCAAACACTATGCCATGAGCATTGACAGGGATGCTGATTTTAGAAAAGCAATCGGCAGGGGACAGGCGCAGCAAAAAGCGCAGCAGTCACCGTCCGACGGACATGGTCAGGGCATGACATGTAAAAAGGGTGCGCATGAAAAAACCCCTGAAAACAAGGGGTTTGTCCATGGTCGGCAAGTTCTGTCAAATACAGACTTTACCGGGGAATGGGCGATACAGGGCTCGAACCTGTGACCTCACGCGTGTGAAGCGTGTTTTGACCCCACTCAGCAGTTCAGAATCAGCGTTTCTGGCTCAATAATGCGGATCATCGCTACCCATCACAACCAAGAAACACCTGGCAGACACCGAAATGCAGTGAAATGCAGTAAGTCCATTTTCTGATTTTGTATCCATTCCCGGTAAACACAAAAACACCCCGCCGACCAAAGGCCCAAGATCGACGGGGTGCGTGGCAAAGAGAACGAGCAAGTCCATGCCGGGTAGGAATGTCGCAATCGTTCAGGATGAATCCTGCACAGGCCTGCAGATGGGATTCTGGTTCGTTCTCTGTGGCATGGGTGAGTTTTTGCCACTTGCCTGAGGATGCAGATAACCTACGATGATCTTTGACCAGTACTCCGGACGTCGGAACACGCCGCTATGTCCTTTGGCCATCGGCCAGCAGTCCAGATTGTCGATTCGCGGGTCATTGCCCTTGTAGCCTTTGCGTCCCATGGCGCCCCAGGGATGCATGATCAGCCAGCGAGCTAGCCACACAGCCCAGTCACATCGGTTGTACATGACCAGGGCTTGGTTGAGACGCGGCCCGAAGTCGGTGTCACGGTCCAGGGCGGGATTGATCAAGACCGCGGAGAATGGCGGCACATCCATCCATGACAATCGTCGCACCAGGTCGCAACCGTTGGAGTGAGCCACGAACGCATCACCCTCGTCCATCATGTCGCCGATCGCTTGGGACAGACCCATGTTGCCGAAGCGGGACATGAGCAGGCCCCACCATCCATACCGAAGTGGATGGGTCTTTAGACCGGCTTCTTGCAACGGTTCAGCGAGACGGCCGATTGATCCGGCACCGCCATCACTGACGTTGAAACCGTGGACGAGATAGATGCGGTTGGTACTCATTCGGTTGATTCGGGCTTGGTTGCGGTGCTTGATTCGGGAGCGGGTTCACTGTCGCCGGTGCCAATGGAGACGTCGGTATCGACCGCATCACCAACGGATTTGACGATGTCCTTGGCGGCTTCGACGGCCTTTCCGGCAACATCCTTACGGGCCTCAGCTTCGACATCCGTCATGCTGCCCTGGGTATCGAGTGCCTTATCAACCTGGTCGTCAGCAGCGTCAATGACAGTGCTACCGGTGACCACGAGTTCTTCGATATTCAGTTCAGGTGATCCGTCTGCGCCCTTAAGGAATTTCAGGTTTTTGATTTTGGCATCCTTGGGCAGCCATGCGCGAACCAGTACATCGCCTTTCTTGATACTCAGCATGCTTCCGGTGCCGGCCGTGGTCAGCAGGATGTCATCGTCTTTCAATTGGGAAGCAGCTTGGCTTGCCTGGGAGACGCCGGAGCCGTCCTGGTTGCGAATGACGGACGCCGTGGTCGCATTGGCCTTGATGGTGTCTTTGTCCAGGCTGACTTGGTTGACGGTGGAGCAGCCGGTCACAAACAGGCCGATCACCAAAAGGATGAGAAGGGACATACAGGATTTCATGGGGCTCTCCTTGCAGTTGAAAAATGTGATTAAGTGGTCGTGCCATCGGGCAGCGTCCAGTTGGTTCCGTCATCAATGTTGAGATGACCGTCATCGCTGTTGAAGATCATGCGACCGGCATAGCCAGCAGCAGGGCGGCCAGCGTCGTCGTAGACGGGCAAGAGGATGTCCGACAGACCTTCTCCGCGGCGATCGAGGATGCTGGTGATCACACCGTCGGCCATCGTGACCTCGGCCAGCTTTACGTGAGGAACAGCAGGCCATCCGGTGGCATCAATGGCTGATCCGATGGTCGCGGCGCCTGACGCGTTGTAGAGCCAAATGTATGTGGTGTCGTTGTCGGTCAGGGAGTCCACAGCAGGATCAGCACCTGCATAGATCAGCACGGTGTTGGCAAAGGCTTTTCGCCCCGGGCGAACACCGATGGCGTCCGCGTTGCCGTCGACCTCATACACACGAAGGTCATTACCGCGCACCGCGACGGCGTTGACCTGATCCAACTGACGGTTGTACGCAGCCATCCAAGGGTCTTCATTTGCAGTTGGATAGGTCATGCCGGTCGTGGCATTGGTTGTGGCGGCCAGTGCGTTGGCCTGTGTGTTTGTCAATGCTTTTTCGGCCATGGGTATCACTCACTTGCTCACGCGATTGGGGCGGGGTCTTGCCAACTCCATGTCAGCAGGTCCGTCCCCGTGGTGATTGCCAAGCTGTATGGTGGGGGTGGTGTGGGGCGGTGTTGGATTGTCGCTTCAGCAGACGCAGTTCCAGTATTGCCTAGATCATCGATCGATTGTGTTTTCACCTGGTAGTCGCCAGCCACATACTCTGTGACAGTGCTGAGCGTCACCGTGTCAATGCCATGTCCTACAGGTCCAAGCCCAAAGGGACCGTTGCCGAATCCGGGACCCTGCACAGATGAGCCAAACGCGGTGGCACCAAATAGACCATGGCCAAACCCTTGACTCGCGCGTTCAATCCCCAGTAGGTTCTCGGTGATCGTGTCCGTCTCGCCATCCACAATGATGTACACCTGATCTGTGGGGAGCAGAGAGGGCGGCAAGGTGATCGTGATGGACATCGCTTCGGCCATGCTGTGCAGTTGACGCAGTTCGACAACTGATGGGGCAGTGCGGTGTCAGGTGCCAGCAGAAAAAGCGAGTAGATAAAAGGCAATCCATGCCAACATCTCGATGACATGCCACCAGTTGATCCAGCGGGTTTTCATCGCCGCGCCCTTGTGCGGCCGGACTTGAGTTTGCGGCGATGATCTGGGACTTCAATGGGGTTGTGGGGACTGATGCGGTTATGGAGTTCAGCAGCGACCGCTTTGGCACGTACCAGAAACTCATCGATGCCATCATCGCCAACCGCAAGGCTGGTTTGGATTGCCACCATGCAACCATGATGCACATGCAGCAATTCGCTGGGGCTCAGTTCGTGGAGTTCAGGGCGCGACAGGCTCATGCCATGGGATTGGTGATGATGGCGGCAAGGGGATGTCGGGCGGTGTCAAGCGGACGGTTTGTCAGTGACAGCATCCCACTTGCCGAGAGGGCATTTTTCACTGGCGACGACCAGCTTTTTGTCGATCAAGCCGCAGCCACATGCACTGCATTTTCTGAGTTGCGCATCCTTAAAAATGGATTTGGGGCAGGTTTTGCAGATTTGTGTTCGATGTTCAATCACGCCATCCGACGCCCGATCGATACCGAGCTTGGCCTTTGCCAGTCCTGCGGCGCCGTGAATGATATGTGACATCCCTGATGATTGTTGCGGGTGTCGTGGCTCGTGCATCATTTCGGTAATGTTGTTTTCGGCATCCCATATGATCCGGTATCGTCCGAATTTGGTATCTGCTTGCGCGATCCTGCCTCCGTCATCAGTTGGTTGGTATTGCATCATGATGTGTAATCCACAATCGCCTCGCCGTTATACGTCGGTGTGTATGTACTACCGGTTGAACATGATGTAGCGGGGTTGTCGATAGTGTCGCCAAGGCTTTTTAGCACTTCACTGCTTTCCCACGCAAATTGATTACCAGCGTTAGGGCTGGCTTGAACCAATATAAACGTTATGTTTCTTGTGTCATTTTCTATTAAAATTTCGACGTTGAAATAACTTACCGTCGCGGCATACGTTCGAACACCACCCGCAAAAAGCTCGAAAAACAATGAAACTGTGTTGATTTGGGTGGAATAATACGTCGATCCTTCGACTGGCTGTGTTTCACCCTTAGTGATTTCATACACACCATTCAAGCTTCCGCCCCAAGTGGCGGAGTATCCAGTGTTTTCACTGGTCTCGCAGTAGCCCTCGTGTGTGACCATATTTTGCAAGGTGAGTGTCAGTTTCATTGGTAACTCACAACACCCGCAATCCAACGCAGGCTTCCCACCCGGTCCCAGCACTGGATTCCCATTTGCATTAAGTGGTAACGCCATTAGCAAGCCTCGAACTGAACAATATCTCTCGCCACTTCCAGCGTGCTGCCTACCTTGCGGCCAAATGCATCAACTGTTTCCGTCCACTCGAATGCGACGAGCTTTTTGTTTTCGTCATCCCACTCAATCCGCTGGTACCGCTTGGTCATGCCGTTGCCGGTTTGATTGTCCCTGTCCCACGTGCCGGTGACTGCGGTTGTGCTGCCGCCTGTGTATGTCAAATCCACTGGATCGCCCACTAGCACCGGCGGCACCACTTCCAACCACATGATTGGATTGTCATCATCATCAGTCTCACCAAAATCGTCGATCACCTCAGCAGCGAAAAGGATCAAATCTTTGGCGTAGAGTACGCTGAGTGGTTTGGTGTGTTCAGATAAGGCGACAACAATCTGATCTGAAACCACGTCACTGCCGTCCAACTCAACACACTTGAGATAGTCACGTGCTTCGATTGGGTCTGGAATCTCTTCGTCCACCCGGAATCTGGCCACGCGGGAAAACTTGCTGGCGTCTGGTCGCTGGGTATACCCTTGCCCAGAGAAAGCATTGGCGCCTGATTGTTTTTCCTTGACTGCATCGACAATGATGTTGTGCTGGCTCGCGCTAGGGCGGTCGCCTGCTTTGACATATCGAAGTTGGTCTGTGCCTGGCATCTGGAATCCTCATTTTGCCACTGACGGTCATTATGTGATTGCCTTTCCCATTTACGGGATGGCGTGAGGCGGTATCATGTAGGCGTAGAGTTCACACACGAAAGGGGGCGACATGGAACGTCGCACATTGATGATTGGAATGATGATCCTGAGTTTGAGCATGGTTGCAACGGCTGAGGATGGCACGAACAAGATTGCAGACAAACAGGCGGGACCGAAGTGGGAAGATCAACCCACGGGCGTCAAGCGGCTGTTTGAGCAGCAGGCACCCAACTGGGTGAAGATTGGCGACAAGCTGTGGTGTGTTGAGGTGATGAAGGAGGCTCAGAAGCGAGCAAAGCGAGGCAAAGGCGATGCGTATCACGACGCTTCAGCACCGTGGTTTTACGAGCCGATTGGGGATGTGCGGTGTCGGTGGATCGGTGAGGTGTACAAACACATGAAGCTGGACGCGCCGGAGGGATATGAGGTGTTGGAGGGAACAGTAAATTATCTTACCGATGATGGATTCTTTATTTACCAGCCCAAAGTACGAAACAATCCATTTGTCTATAGTCTCGATAAACCAAAATTGAATTCAAAAGTTGTGACATTAGGAAAGAAACAGACAGGAAAGTACACGTCTGGAGCAAAGAGCTATGACGCTTATAACCAATATCGAGAATTTGAATTAGCAATTGTCCCACAGCAACTATTTGATTATTTGCACACGCATCAAATAAAAGAATTCCCTGTCTGGCGTGCCAAGCCAAACAGGGAACGTGATGGTTTTGAATGGACCAATTATCCACGAAAGTTTCAGATTCCGAACTGATTATTTCCAGTTTAGCTTGTCTTTGAATGTGGTTGGGGTGTAAATTCGGTTTTGATCTTGTTCCTTATTTTCACCGACTGGTGGCGTGTACACTGGAAACCAGCCTGCCCGTTTGGGATCATAGAAGCTATTCCATCCGGTCAAGCGATGCGACATGGTTTGCGTGACTGTCCATGCCTTTAAGCCATCACTGGTGATTGTTCTTTGCATGGTCATCGGCATGTAAAGCAGCGTTTCCGGTGCGAAGGTCATGCCGAGTGTCCGCGAATACAGTTCGTCCGAATTGACGTAACCGTTGAGGTCTCGCCATACTTGAGGTACCGAAAGCACTTCATATCGTGTGATCTTCCACGTCATGCCAGTGATCAGCATACCGGGCGATGCTTCATCGCCAAGCGGCCTTGGTTGAAATGGGCCGACGACAGTATCGCTTCCCTCGGATCCCCACCACAGCCGACGCCCTGATATTGTCAAAAACTCCGTCCAATCATCAACATTCTCGGTGATGAGCGTTTCAGGATCATCCGAATCAATCACGGTGTAGCCGTCCGGCGTGCGGTATGTCACCGTGAGCAAGGCGTCGGAGTACGTGATCTCGCGGGGATTGGGGTTTTCATCGACCTTGCCTTCATTGTCGAAGAACGGATCGATGGCCACATCTGTCACACGTGCGGCCACGTTGTACTTGTAGGCGATACCCTGCTTGGCCTTGAACTGTCGGGCCAACTTGTGACGCCGCGACCACGGGCATTTGAAGCGACGGGTAACCTGGAACCCGGTGGCGGTGTATTGTTCTTTGGGTGATCCGGGGAGTTCTTCGAATTCGACAGTGAGGGCCATGATGTGATTTCCTTCACATGGAGATTGAAAAATGGGCAGGCCCTACGGCAGGGCCATGCCCGTGAAGGAAAAGCAGATTGTGGTAGCGGGGGCGCTGGAAGTTTGTTTGTGGGTTACTACTTTTGCCTTCGCATGGTGGTTACCCATTAGGCAAGTCAGGTGGAGAACGGCGGTGTCACGATCAAGCACCAAACCCAAGGGCAACCGTGCTGGCCGTGGTGCTCGTCTTGGTATTTTGAGCCACCGTATCCAGCAGCTTGTTGGTCTTTTGAGCCAAATCCACCAGCGACTTGGTGTTCTTCTCGGTGTTTTTCTGTGGATCGTCCTTGGGGCTGATCGCGGTTTGAATGCGGTTGAACATGTCGGTGAGTCCGACGGTTTGGATGCGATTAGGGCGATCTTGGTTTTCCTGCTGTTGCTCAAGTAGAGCACGTGCCTCGGCGATTTGTGATGCATCAGCACCTTCACGCCTCAATTCGTTTAGCCTTCTCTCAATATCGCCAAGACCACTTTCTTCAACATCAATGCGGAGTTTGGCAATGTGTTCACCGATGGAAAGGCGCTTAAGCTCGCCGTTCAACTCACGTAGGCGGTCTTTTTGATCTTCAGTTGCTCCCTTGAGGTTTGCCAATTCCATCTCATCAGGAGCGCCAAAGAATGAAACCTTTTGCTGACGGTCGCCGATCAAGTTCTCAACACTTTGGCTTCGCATCTGCTGCAAAATCTCTTGTGCCTGTTTGAGTTGATCGGCGCCAAGCTTCATGTTTTGCAGGTCAAAAATCTTTAACTCAATACTGTCCATACCCATCGTGTCGAGTTCTCGTTGGAGGTCATCAAGAAATGATTCACCTTTGAGTCGTTTTAGATCATTCTGCAATGCTGTGAGTTTTTGGACTTGTTCATCAGTCGCAACGCCCAGCTTCTTCATAGCCAGAAAATCAACCAGCAGGATATCTTCCTGGGACATGCCAAAGTGTTGCACCTCAGTGTTGAGGTCTTTTAACGCCTTTTCAATCCGCTTGATGTCCTCGACGTGCTGGTCCGACGATCCGTTTGCTATTTGATCTTGCAGATCTTTGACAGCTTGCTTGGCCTTGTTTAACTGCTCACTAAGCAGTTTGATATTTCGCACATCAACACGCCATTGAGACATGCTCATCTCGCCAGCCTGGTCGCGTGCAATAATGCTGTACCGCTTGATTGCAGCAATGCGATCTTCAAGCGCCTTGACGAGATCAACACTCGCGGTCAATTGCTTTTCTGTGCTATCCGCAGCATCAACAGCTTTCATTGCTGTTGCAAGTCGTTTGCTGGATTGAGCAAGGTTATCCTGGGCATTTTGCAGATGGCGTGTTTTGTTGTAGATGATGCCCGCGTCGTCTGCTAAATTCATTAATACCTCATCAAGCCCAATCCCTTCAGCCTTGGCTTTGAGAAATGCTGCACCAAGTGCCAACAAGACCGTGATAAGGGCACCACCAATCGCAACCTTGACCGCAATAACGGCAGTATTTAACGTCCAGAGAGAAGCTGTAAACGCCTTTAGCGACTTAATGATAACCTTGATCAAAGCGATCAGTTCGGGTAGCGATGTCCTAGTAAACACCAGTAAGGCGGCTTGAGTGCCAACAATGGCAGCAGACAGTCCGGTAAACCCAATAGCCAATCCAGCCACAGCCAGCTTGACCTTTCCGATTACACCGCGCAGCCCTTCGCCGCCAAACATGAAGTTGTATATCCATTTTGTGGCACCAGCGACAACCGTGGCAAACTCACGTGTAATCTGGATTGCAGATCGAATTGTTGGGATGAATGTCTCTCTGAAGCCTTTTAGCTGGTCAATCGCAGCAGACAGGACTTGCTTTAGGTTTAGCTCCTCAAGAAGAATCTTTCCGAAGTCACGAAAAACATCCTTGATCGCGCCTTGAAATGTACTCCACAATCCAATTGCAGACTTGGACTGCTTGGCCATCAAATCGAAGAACATGCCGCCATTGCTGGTCATGTCCGTAAACGCCTGCTCAAGATTCTTAAACCCAACCTTGCCGGTGCTGACCAGGTTACGCACCTCGCCTTCTGTGACGCCAAACTGCTTGGCCAACTCGCCGATGATTGGGATGCCGCGACCGGTAAGCTGGTTGATATCCTCCATCATCAACCGCCCATTGACACGCGCTTTCCCGTAGATTTCAGTTAGTTCGCCAAGGGGGATTCGCAACCCAGCAGAGATGTCGCCGATCCGGGTCAGGGTTTGCGTTAACTGGTGGGCTGGCTCATTAAACGCAATCAGTGCACGTCCCGCAGAAATCACTTCATCCGGCTCGAATGGGGTAACATCGCTGAATCTTTTCAGATCGCCAATAACTTGCTTGGCTTTGTCTGCGGATTTAAGCATGGATTCAAAAGCAATCTCAGTCTGTTCCATGTCAGCGGCCATCTTTGTTCCAAAAACGCCTGCTGCTACAGTTGCGCCAGAGATTGCCGCGCCGATAAGCCCGCCGATCTTCGCAATAGGTGCAAGGTTATTGCGAAGTATGCCGCCCACTTTTCCCAGCGAGCTTTGCAAAGGGCGAGTGTTGGCCACGAGATTGATTGCAGCTTCACCGATAATTGGCATAGGTCACGATCCTTTAGTAGCTGCAATAGCAGCAGCCAAGCTCTTAAATTTCTGCCTCCCACCAACTTGCCGTTCGCCGCTTGACGCATAAACCACCGCCTGGGCTAGAGTGAGGTCGCCGATCTGTCTAGGCGTCCATCCATATTCTTGGCTCAAAATCACAAAGAGCTTGGCGATGTCTGTGTGATGGCCGGTTTTACCGGCTCCGCTTTTGGGGATTCGCCTCCATTGAGATTAGGGGCTGAGATTTTCATTAGGGAATCAGCCAGATTGGAGAATTGCTGCACATTGGCAAGCTTGCTCACAACTTGCTCACGTGTGATGTCGGGGTGCTCGTGGCGTAGTGACAGGTAAATGAGTTGGCCTGCCCCCTCAATGGACTGCATCATGCCTTGGGCTTCGCGCGAGTCATAGGTTACGCGTGAAGCAGCGTTGATGGCTTCACTGGTCAAATCACGGCGGTCTCGGGCAGGCAGATCACGCGCTGCGTGCATGCTGTTAGCGATAATCTTTTGACGAACCCAGTTCTCAAAATCGCCTAAGTCGGCAATCGTCAGTGGACGCATCTTGTAGGTCTTGCTGCCAAGCTCGATTTCAATCGGCGCGGCGGTCACGGTAGATAGATCACTCATAGCTTCTCCTTGCGTGTGAGTGGTTGTTAATCAGTTGTTATGGCGTCACATCCTGCAACACACGCAGTGTCACAGTAGCATCACTGCCGGATGCGTTGGTGATGTACAGGTCGGTAACATCAGTGCTCAGGGGGTTGTCGTAATAGCCAGACACGTTTTCCCAGATGAGCGGAATGCCAGCCTTGAGAGCAATTGTGTCGTCTGCTGAGCTGCCATCGTTGGTTTCGATGGTCACATCCTGCGTGGAGAGCAGGTAGAGCGATTTGATTTCCGACACATCGATGCCAACAGTGGCTTGCAGATCGGTCGAGCTATCCGGGACTGCGATTTCGGCTGTGATTTCACCATCGGCGGTGATGTCCTGGCGTTTGGTTTCGACATCGCTGTTACGCTGCCAGCCGCGAGTGAGTGAATGAGTGGGCATGGGATTGATCCTTGTCAGGAGGTTTGTTTGATTGATTCAGTCGCTTACGCTGCTGGCCACCATTCCGTGGTGTCGGGTTTGGTGATCGTGCCTGCAACGCCAGCGTTAAAGCCGGACCAGTTCCAGTTCGCGGTGCCGCTGGCGAGTTCAGCACCTTCGATGGATGTCTCGTAAGCACCTTCGCCGAATCGTGCCCAATGAATGAGGTAGAACAGCGTCGATGTGACGTAGAGACGCAGCTTGCGAACATCGCCAATATCAGGGGCGGTACGCACGTCCTGGTTGTAGAACGAGATTGAACCACTCGCTGTGATGTTGCCAGCCTTGCGTTTCTTCCAGCCGCTGGTGCTGGACGATGCATACTCTTTGAGATCGCAAGCGATAGTGAGCGTCCACGACCGCACATCATCAAGCTCGGTAAACGTGTCGGTTTCAGCCAACTCAACTTTGAGCGACAGAGAACTTGGCGGGTTGGGAAGTGTGGAGTCGGTAATCGTCCCGGTTGTGTGCGTCAGGGCGCCATTGCCCGCCAGCGTCACGGTAATACTTTCGATGTCGCCAGACTCTTGATTGGCGGTAATTTCCACCTGCGAGATGATCGCGGATCCGGTGGTCTTGTTGGCACCGTCGAACCCGACGAACGTGATGGTGTCGCCGGGGAAGTGTGTTGGGGTGTGACCATATTGAGTGTACGAACCGCTCCAATCCTTGATGCCACCAAGCTGGCCAGTACCGCCAAGGGTATTGGATGCATTGTACGGCTTGTTTTCTTCGGTCTCAGAGGTGGACCAAGTGCGCACTGTGTTGGCGCCGTCGACTGTCCCACCCATGCCCGTGTATGTGTTACCCATGATGATCTCCTGTTAATGAGTCACCATGTGGTTGAAGAAAAAAATTCAAGATTGGAGAGAGGCGGTGTCAAACCAGACTTCAACTTCGACGCCAATGACGGTATACCAGCCGTTGGATTTGCCTTCGGGATCGGCGCCGGGGGCTTGGCCTTGTACGGGTCTGACTGAGCGGACGAAATCCAATCCGTCCAGCCTGTTGCCAATCGATGCAACCGCCAGCATGATTTGCCACTCCACAGGAAAAGCTTGAGCGGTGATGTCCACCTCGCCGGTGTAAATCTCAAAGCGGAACTGGCGTTTGAACGAGCTTCCGTTGCTGGTGCGAAACATGTGCGGATCCACGGCATCAGCGACCACAGCGACCAATGGCACGTCAGCGGCCTGCAGGGTGGACTTGCGAATGCGATTATCGAATCGGATACGGTTGCCGGGTTTGACCAGACTGGTAAATCCGCTTCTGGATTCGAGAACGTTCCATAATGCAGTGAGGACTTGTCCCCATGGTTCAGCAGGTACAGTCATGTGTGCGTTTCCTATTTGGTGGCCCGCATCAGATCGCGGATCATGCCATCGGTGGTTTGTTTGTCGGGATCAACGATGATTTCTCGCTTGGGGTTGCGGCCTTTGCCAAACTGGTGAATGCCAGCGATGTCTGCGACACTCAGTGAGCGTTTGCCGCCGGGGTGTCTTGACGTTTTTGATTTGAGAAACCCGACTCGCAGGCCGTTGTTGATGAATTTCCAGTTGTCTGTCCGCTGAGTATCAAGCACGGCCAGCAATGTGCCGGTGTTTCGCATGATCGCCGGCGACCCTTTACCCTTGCCTTTTCGACGACTGCGGATTGTTGCGGGGCTCAGACTTGGCCAATTGCCGCCACCTTTGGATTGCTCGACATATCGCCTGCGAACAAAGCCCAGATACCTGGCACGCCATTGATTCATCACCGGTCGCATCTCGGGCGTCTTCGGATTGCGGAACCGACGCTTGTACGCTTCAAGCCGTGACAGGTCGAGTGTGATGGTGTTGTGAATGCGGAACATCGGGGAGCCTTTCGGGATCACACGACGAACGGGATGTTGACGCCCGCCGTTGCTTGGACTGCATCAATCTTGAGACTGCCATCAGCGATGTTAGCGAGCATGGTCTCGACGGATTTTTTCTTCGACGAGTAGCGGTTGTACGGTCGCCCCTCATCATCTGCATCATCCAGACCGCGAGCTTCGTAGAGCCAGCAGCCTGCTAATGTCGCTGAGATGGTTGTGATCAGGCCGATGGACTTGCCCGGTTGTGCAGAGAGGGGAATGGTATAGTCCGACCCGCTAAGGATGGCATTAATATGATCGTCTGCGTGAGAGATTGCACGTGTGATGCGTGCGGCGATGTCGGCGAGTACATCTTCGTCCTCGATGTCGCCAGCATCCAGGTTGCCCCACGTCTGCACGTTGATGGGGCCAAAGATGTCCTCGATGTCTGTGCGTGTTGAATAGGGCATGTGATGCTCTCTTAATAAAACTGCCCGACCTGGGATGAACAGGCCGGGCAGCAGGATGACGACCTCTCACACGTGAGGTATCAGAATGACTTACTTTGTGGCCTTAGCTTTTGCAGTCTCTGCTTTAGCTTTGGCGTCGGCCTTAGCCTTTGCGTCAGATTCTGCCTTGGCCTTGGCGTCAGCAGTGTCGGATGGGGCGGTTGAGCCGGATTCCTTCACTGCTTGCTTGGGCAGGTCTTCGACCTTGGTGATGGTCTGGCCATTGACCATGACCGAACCACCGGACTTGATGATCTGTTCCATGGCCGAGCGTTTCAGGTTTCCGTTACTGTCGTAATTGCTCACGATTGACTCCTTGCGGATTTGTTACAGGATCAGGATGGCGGTTTAGCCGACGGTCAGGATGGCGGTAGCCGCCTGGTTGTGCTTGCGGGGGAAGCCGCGAGCAACACTCCACAGATTGGCGTTGGGCGGGTTGAGGTCAGGGTTCGGCAACGTGGCAAATGCGACCGGGCCAGTCTGAGGACCGCCAAAGATGGCAGGTGCACCATTGATGCTCATGGAACCGACCACGGTTTCAGTGACGATGCCATTGGCGAAGTCGAACGAACTGGAGTTACCATCGTCGCTGGTATTGGACAGCAATACCTTGCCGGTAGGCAGGTAGCGGCTGTAGCTGTGTGAGCTGTCGCTGGCTTCACGTCCATACTGCGTGTCGTCGATTTCGATGGTCATGCCCAGGACAGACTCAGCAACCATCTTGATTGCGTTGTTGTTGGCAATGGCGGTGCTGAATTGATCTGCCGAGAAGTTGAAAAGCTTCATTGCACTGGCCGCGTTGCGGAACTCAGTGGTATTGATCATCAGCAGAAAATCAGCGTTGGACATGGTGATGCGGTTGTATTCCACACCGTATTTGTTTTGTGCTGTGGTTTTAACACCCATGATGTCGGCGACTGGGGTTGCGGTTGCTGATGTAGCCCAGCCAACGCTAGGCGTGACCTTCAAGTCGCTTGGTGTACCAAACGTCACGGTGCCGGACTTGATACCGAGGCCAGACCATGAATAACTGTCGAGCATCATGCCTGCACACATCAGATTCATCTGCATGCGAACATTGATCATCAGCTTGTCCATGCGGCCAGTCAAGTAGTTTTCAAAGATGTTCGCGTCACCGGCCATGGCTTGTTCGGCTTTGATGCGCTGCACCAGATTGAGCATGCTTTGCTTGATGTTGGTGCCGGACTTGATGTTGGGAATCTTGGTCGCTTCCAGCGTGATCTGGTGATCGTTACGCACAGCGGCGGGTTGATCATCGGCAACCACATCGGCAATGATGGAACGTTCGGTCAGTCGTGCCATGATTTCATCATCTTCAGCAAAGACAATCGGTGTCCGCTTAAGGTAACGGAGATTGTCAGGGATCTGCCGAACGTCCATAAGGGCGTTCCACATCGCTTTGATTCGGTTGGTTGCCAAGGGGTTGTAGCCTGCAGGCATGTCAATATCTCCGTTATTCTTGGCCATTCGTGGCCGATGGTTAATTCACAGTTCAGAAAATCAGTTGGATTCGCGGACCAGTTGCAGCCGGGGCATCGCAGTCAGCACGGTAGACAAAGCGGGCTGGGTGTAGCCATCGCGGGTCACACCGACCTGCAGACGTTGCTCCCAGATACGACCGCCTTCGAACACTGCCGGGTGGTCTGAGCCTGGCTCGCTGTACACAACGGTTTCGTCGAGGATGTACACATTGCCACGCTCAAGGGATTGGCGACCGTCAGAAGCGGTGGTGTCAGCTGGACCATACTTGCCAGAGTCAGTGCCGCCGGTCGAAGTTGCGATGGTCACAGTGATGCTGCCACCGGATTCAAGCGAGGATTCATCCACGGTGACTTCGGCGACATTACCGAGGGCTTTACGCCATGTCAGCGTGTAGACAAAGCTTGATTTACTCACTACCACGTCGCCGGGATCGATGTTCGAGAGGGCGTACAATGCGTCCTGCACGACCTGCGCACTCGCGTTGTATGCAATAGTGTCAGTGGTCTGGCCATCGTATGAGATGGTGAATGTGCCACCGTTGGGGTCAGCATCGCCAGACAGGTCAATGGTCTGCACTTCACCAAGGGTGATGTGAGCCAAGACAGTGCCGTATGGCAGCACCTTGTCGCCGATTTTGACGACAGTGCCATCTGTCAGCGTTTCTTCAGCGGTCAGGGAGTCAACGGTAGACCAGTCAACGGTGATGCCGCCGACCTTCCATTCAGGCCGACCGTCTGCACTCACTTGGATAGGGCGACCAGTTGTATCTTTGATTTCTCGTCCAAAGCTTCCCATGATGGGTTCTCCAAATTGGATGGTTCAGCGGTCACTACCGCATGGATTGGTCAGTTCATTTGCCGCCAGCAGCTTTGCGGGTGCGTTCGGCAAGTTCTTTGAGTTCTTTTTCTTCCTGCTCAGCGTCACCATCAGGGATGTCGCGGGACAGGTTGGTAGTCTGCACACCGGTTTTTTCGCCGAGTAGCTTGGCCAGTTCGCCAGCCTTGTTTTCGGCGAGGATGTCGACGATCTTGGCGTAGGACGGACGGTCTTGGCCGTCGCCAATGCTGAGCATGATCGGCGTGGACAATTCGGCTTCGAGCTTATCCTTGACAGCCGGTGTGATGCAGCACTTGTCGACCAGCGAACCGAGTTTGGTGTTCAGTGCGTCCTTGGACAGCGCCAGCACTTCGCGGGACAACTGCACAGGAGCGGCAGGAGCGGCAGCGAGCTTGGTCTGCAAGTCGGCAACAGTCTGCTTGGACTTGTCCAAGTCGGATTGCAATGTGCTGATTTTGGCAGGGGCGTCCAGGCTGAGCATAATCGTCTCAGCGACCTTGGCGTCAGCAGTATCGTCGGCAAGGCCGAGTTTCTTTTTGGCTTCGGCGATCTGTTCCTTGGTGAGCATGTCACTCTCCTGTGAAGGTGTTTTGGTTACGTCAGGTTGGTTGAGAGAAAAAATGATTAGGTGTGGAGAGGCGGTGTCGCGTGAAGCAGCGATTGGGACAAACGGTTGCTGGCCTGTGATGACAGGATTGCGACACACGGTGATCGCAGTGATCGCCTCGCCGTAGCTGTTACCTTTGGAGTCTTTGTAGTCTGGGTGAATCTCAATACTCACCTCGTTGCAACGCTGGCAAAGCTTTGCAGCATCGTCATCAGCAGCGGTGGACTCAAACATCAGCAGATCGCCATCCATGTCGAGGGTGTCAACCTTGCCGATCTTGGAGTCGGCACCACGTTTGTGGTCTTTGGTGAGGTCCACACTCACGCCGTTGTTTCGCATCAACTTGTTTTTTGCGACCCACTCAGCGATACGTTCACGGGTGATTTCCAGTTTGAGGTCAGACCCATCAATGGGATTGCGGGCGATCCAATTGCCGACTTTGGCCGCATCTTTGCGAAAGCGGTAGCCACTTTTGCTGGATAGGGCGATTGGCTCTGAACCAAGTGATGCCAGTGCGTATGGGACGAGAATGTTATCCACGTGCCACCGTCGCTTTCGGAATTGAGGCAGACGGTCCGGGATTAAAATCAGGATTGATTGTGCGGGCGCGGTGCCAGTCGTTTACCAGGTCATCAAGTGCAGCGAGGGCAGATTCACCCGTACCGACAACGCGCGGCTCCTGACCGAAAGACTGGGCGCGGAACCCATCCTCGGATGGCGTGATCTCAATGATGATAGTGTCGGTGGGCATCGACAGGTGGTTACCTGCCGGGCGTCAGAAGGAGAGAAGGGCGGTGTTATGACGGTTGCTCAGAAAGGTATTTTTGACGCTGCCGAGCCTTAAGGAAGCTATCAGGGTCGGACTCGTATGCAGGAATATCGCTCTCATCAATCGCAACAACATCACCACCGGTGAATACAGTATTGACAACCTGCTCAGCCACATTGCGTTCAATACCTGGCGTATCCTGCATGACTGCATCGACTGCGTCGTCGAAATCCATGCTGAGTAGTTGAAGTGGTGTATGCATCACTTGGCCCATCCAAGATTACTGAACATTTGGTCAAAAGCGCTGGATATTTCCTTGAAATCGTCATCGTCCCATTGATAGGAAATCTCTTTGTTTTTACGCCATTCGTTTAACTCTTCTAGTATTTTCGCATTTTTCGATTTAATTGCAATATGTTGAGAGTATCCGCGGGCAAAAAGCTCGTCATCATTTAGTAGATAATCAAGATGCTTGACCATAGATTTGTTTTTGGCTGCTGCATATTCATCCCGCTTTGTTTTCAGCTTTGTGTAAGCCTTAGACTTTTTGATTTGCTCAAGGACAACACTTGATTGACCACCTGTTTTAGAATCAAACTTGCCGGGCGTACCGATTCCGTGGTGGTCGAGATAATGCCCCATCTCATGCAGCATGGCGAATCCTTGACGATTGCCTTTTGTTGTCAACTTGAAGTAGAAAGGCGAACCAGTACGCTCCCCGAAGACATACTCGCCATAAGTTGAACTGTTGTTATCACGCACATCAAGAATCCGCATGCCCTTGGGAACGCCGTGCACGCTATTGATCGACTCCATGGCATTTGCAATGTGCTTGGCGTTTTTGCTGCGTACATTGTAATTAACCAAGTTTTTGGCGTGCTGAGTTTTGACGGTTGGTATTGGGGGGACGGGCTTAACCGTTGGCTTCTTGTTCGACTTTGGCGTAGTGGATGGTTTTTTCGCATTTTGTTTGGGTGTTTTCTTGGGTTTTGATGCTGGTTTAACCGGCGTGACACGAGCAGGCACGTCCTGCACGACCAGGGTGGGATCAACCGGAACTGGTTTGTCTTCCGGCTTGGGTTTCACAACTGGTAACGGGTCAATATTCGGAACGCTATACGCCTGTCCCGGATTAAACTCAAAACCACGATCCGCTTGGGGCTGAAAAGCCACGCCATCAACCGTCTTGGGGCTTGGCAGGATGATCTTGCTTGCCTTGGCCAGATCATCACCTTCAAAAATCTCCAACGCCTGGCATCGACATGACCATCCATTGGGTGGCCAGTTGGTTTGCCAGAATGAATGATCTTTGGGAAGTCGCGTTCCGTCCATTGCATTATGGCTTGAACGGACCCTGTCGTCACCGACGGTTGAATACTCAAACCCCCATAAAATCTCATCAATCTCCGGCTCATGCAATGCTGCCCATCGACCGGCACTATAGGCCAGTTGTGTTTGAGTGCGAAAGATGTTTTCGAGCGTGTAGCTGTTTTCGGGAGTGATGCCGGCGGCTTTAAACACCTGCTGTAATTCACGGATTCCCGTGCCGACATGTGCCTGACGCTGGGTGAGTTCCAGCATCTTGGTGGTTATCTTTCCGCCGACCACTCGATTGATATCTTGCAGCTTGACCAACGCATCAGGCACAAACGCATTTCGCAGTTGATCAATGGACAGGCCGCCAACGTGCATTTGGGCTTTAAGTGCCTGAATTGCATTGTCATAGGCAGTGGATAGTTTGAGCGTCTTGGCTTGATGTGCTTCAACTGTCTTGAGCACACGCCAGCGACCAGTCAGATACGCAGCTACCATTGCATCAACCAATAAAGGTGACAGGTCGCCAAGTGGATCGTTGATCGCAGCCGCAGGATCGTTGCCAGCACGATACGCCTTTAGTGCGGCCATACGAACCTTGCGACCGATCTTCTGTGATGCAGTGATGCCGATCTTTTCCAGACGGGCGCAGTCGGCGTCGAGTTTTGCTGCATATTTGCGGCGTTCAGGGGAGACGGTCATGGATCACCCCTTTGTGACTGTGCTCTCAAGCTCGTCCATAATGGATTTGGCAGGATTGTCGGCATCGACCAATTTGTTGTCGCTCTGGTCAGGTGCGTCAGGCAGCGTGGGGAGCGTGGTCATTTCGGAGATTTGTTCAAAATCCAGATAGACTCGCAAGAACTCGCGGCCGTCAGGCGTTGCGGTCATGCCCTTGATGACCTCGCGTGCCAATGTTCGAGACTCGTCTTGGATTGGATTGGGTTCAAAGTAGACAGACCCACGTGCATCCTCGCCGAAATTAAGAACCAGAAGTTGGTCAACCACATGCCAATTAATCGTTTCGGCAAGGTCGGACTGCAATTGCTCGCCATCGAGTAGGCCAAGGTCACCGTGAGTTTGAGCCTCAGCCTTGGTGCCGAATTGACCTTCAAGGGCAGAACGTTCGGGACGAAGATAGCCACGGAATTTGAGCGAATCCAGATACCGCAGCCGTTCGATAAAGCTGGGCTGGCGACCACCTTTATCTTCCATCAACTCGATGGACCATTCCTTGCCATCGCTATCATCTTCCATGGCTTTACGGTTGGGTACTGCGATACCATGACCTGCAGCAATGCTGTCTAAAACACCTTTGGCGATCTCGTAGTTGTCGCGTTCAATGCCGCTTTTGTCTATGGATTTACCGGGCGGATAATGAATCACAGGCATGACGCCTGCAATTTTGCGGTCGTACCGTGCAGCACCTTCATTGGCCTGTTTCCACCATGACCATGTTTCGCGGATGTTTTCCAATCGCGGACGGCCATAATGGTTGTCGCCTTCGCGGTCATAGGTAAAGAGCAATGCCTTTTCACGTGGGAGATCGGTTGATGATTGTTTGAATCCCTGGAACTTGCCGTTGCTGTCAATATTGATCTGTGTGATGTCGTGGAGCAGCGGCTTGAGTCGCTTAAGCGTCCATCGCCCGTTTGAAACCTCGAAAACCTTTTCAAATCCTGCCCATCCGTAGTCAAGACTGCGGAGCATGGCGCGGACGAAGTGCCGCGTCATTGGATCAATCATGTCTTCAATGAATGACACGCGATCTTCCGGCGTGCCATCCGTGGATTTAACCGACCATGTGTTGCAGACGAGAGGGGACATGACCACGGCACGAGCCAGTGCAATGGTGGGGTCCATGAGCATGGAGCGATAAGTCTGATATGTACCTGCAGGTGTTGCATCCAAGCCGGGGATCTGCATGAACGTCGAGATACCGGCAGAAGTTCCCTGTGATCCGGTTTGCTCGCCGATTACAGGCTTGTTTTTAAGATCGTTGGGCTTTTCAGCCATTGGACTTGTTCTCCAAGGCTTTCACGCGGGCTTCAAGATCGGTGAGTTTGCTAGCGGCTTTCCAAGTAATGCCGCATGCGATGATGACTAACCCCAAGGGAATCAACGAGCTTTCGCTTACGACCGTGGCGGTGGCAAAAGTGATTGTGGCCAGTGCTGCTGATGCAGACCGCATGGCGATTAATTCAAACACGGGCGTTCTCCGTCCGGGGTATCAGGGTTATGCCATGTGGTTGGAGAAAAAAAGTTTCAAATGTGTAGGGGCGGTGTCACACATTCACACGACCGCTTGGCTCATTTATCCTCAACGGCCTGATTCGATGTACCCTGTAGCGTTCCGCGTCTGAGGCGTGGGTCAGTGTAAAATCAGCATCCTTGTCCGGCTTGCCATACTCATCAGGCATCACTTCCCGCAGGTCGCGGATCAGCTTCTTGCATCGTGGATGAATGAGCCAATGCACCTGCCCGTTGATGTCTGACAGAGCGTCATTGGTGGCCAACACGCTGTCGATGATATCCGGGGCTTTCTTGGGTACTCGTTTGTAGACCGGTACGCCCAGCGGTTGCAATACACGTTGCATGATCCTGTAGCCGCTATCACTGGTGTAAATGGATTCGGAGCGTCCCGCACTGTCTCCAAACACGTTGATTTCTGAAAACGATTTGTGCTTGCAGTTCTGTGGCCACCAGCGATCTGTGAAGTCCCGCATGATCTGGATCGTGTCCCACCGGTCGCCGTAAATCTCATCGACGGTGGTAATCATGTCCGCGTCTTTGTCGTATTGGCCAATGAGCATGTGGCTACCTGGGCGTTTGTTGAAGTCGATTGAGATGTGTAGCGGCAGGTCATAATTGAGTAAAACAGTATCGCTGACGTTTCGAGTCTCGCTGAAATGCTTGTAAAGAGCGTCATCACCCAAGCCTTTGGGATCCTGTTGATAGACCGCGTCCCAGATGCCTTGCGATTGCTTGTTGCCCATGAGTGATTCGAGTGTGTGCAGCTGCGGGCAGAGCGGTGAACCGATATAACGACGCATGGGATCGCCTTGTTCGGCAATGGCTGGCAATCGAATAAGTTGCCAATCGTCAGGGTGATCTTTGAGCAGGTAGCCGGAGAGATCATCTGGGTGCCACCTGGTATGCAGGATGATCATGGTGGTGTTCTCCTGCTTTCGTGTGTAGAACGCAGAGTCGAACCATTGTTTGACCTTGCGACGGGTGGCAGGGGACCATGCGTCTGCCCAGTCTTTGTACGGGTCATCTACCAAACCCACATCCATCGAGAATCCGGAGATTGCACCGCCAATGGTAGTGCTATAGAGCCCACCCAGTCCGGTGTGTGTGTTCCATCGGCCAACAGCTTTGTTGTCATGCTTCAAACTGGTGTTGAGTTCCTGACGCTGGTCGAATTGATCTCGTGCAAAGCTGGAGTGCCCGTAAATCAGATCCTTAGAGTACGAAGCGGAGACGATCCGTAGATCAGGCCAGTGTTCGAGGATCCAGACAACCAGCCAGCGACATAGGAACAGGCTTTTGCCATGCTGCGGTGGCAGGTTGATGATCAAACGACCCTTACCCTTGCGGATGGCACGTGTCACGATGTTGGCGATATAGGCGATGTGCTCAAACACCTGGTACTGCAAAGCAGGTGGATCGTCCCGCGTGACCCAGGCCGCAAACCAGTCCGGGCGTGAGCAGGCAACTTCACGCGGCACTTTATGCCAGTCGATTTCTTGGATGGCAGGTTCATTCACTGTCACCCTCGTCATCTGTGATTTCGCCCGTGGGCAAACCAAGTGTCAGGCCAAGTGCTTCAGCATGTGCAGCCATAGCCGGATCACCAGCAATCTTCGTAGCCTTGGCCGGATCGATCATCTGCGTTTGAATGGGGCGACCATCACGGCCGGAAACCTCGTGCTTGAGCGGCGCCTCAAGGCCCATGATCTTGTCGATGCGCTTCTGAGCGCGGACCTTGTCGAGCAGTGTGGCTTTACGATCATTAATGATTGAGCGGTATAGCGTGAGGCTGCGGGCCTTGATGGCTTCAATTGGCTCTTCCAACTCCTCGATCAGTAGATTGCGGGCTTGTTGCAGGTAACGCTCGACAGTCCGTGCTGATGCATCGAACCGCTCACGGCATTCGCGCTTGATTTCTCCCTTGGTATAGCCGTCGACGAGCATCTTCAAAACCTTGGCGATGCGGTGCTCTTTCTCTTTTTGTGTCGGTTTGTTGGCCATCTCGACAGGTACTTGTCGAGTTGTGACAGAAAATGGGGCATGGCGGTTTTACCCCACCACCACCGGCGCCACTGGCCCTTCAGAATCCACCACTACCGACGGCACATTCGACCACACCCCATAGCCTGTAGCATCATACGGCCGCACCTTCAGTCGCTTGGTCAGTCCGTGTGTAAATGGTCCGGCTGTCGCTTCGGTGATGTACGCGCCGTTGCCAGATGCCGCGATCGTGCCGATGACCATCTGCGAAGATGTATCGAACACTTCAAAGCCCATCGGATTGCGGTGCCAGGCTTGCTTGTCTTCCAGTGTGATGATCAGAGCGATGTAGCCACCTGCCAGTGCTGCCGCTTCGATCGTGTCAATCTCACGTAGTTGACTGACCACATGACCATCAGCGTCAAATTCCACTTCGATCATAGCCTGGGGGGATTCACTGCCGTACTGGTCCACGTAGGACAGGCCGAGCGTCCAGAGGCCCTGGGGGAGCAGGTGGTTAAGGTCGAGTTGGCGAACACTGCCGCTGGTTTGGTCAATGACAACATCGCCTTCATGCAGCAAAAACTGATGGTAATAGATGATGGCCATGGCCGCGTTGATGGCAAAGCTTTCACTGGCGATAAGCCGTTTGCTGCTGGACACATGTGCTGTCGTTTCAATGGTGGCGGTGGTATTGCCTGTGATTTTGCGAACGGAAGACAGATGTCCAGATGCCGTGTAATCGCTCATCGCAGCGCTGCCGATGAGTTTCTGGCTGTTGAGTTCTGCTGCAGTATCAACTGCAAATCCTGATGATCCAGATACTTTTTTTACACTGGACAGGTTGCCATTGGCAGATACTGTTGGTAAAGCATTGCTGATTAGCGTTGGTTTTCGGGATACGGCACATGACAGCACAGATACCGTGAGTCCTGATGTCCCTCGAATATGATTCCGGTCCCTTGATAGTTCCGCACTCCCAGCAACTTCCAGCGTGCAATTCCCTTGAAGTTTGTGGGCTGACAATAAAGATGATGACATAGTGACAGACAGGCTTGATTGTCCAATCATTTGATTGGCATTGCCAGTAAGGAAAAACAATAGTTTGCGTCTGTCGATCATATGTCACATTAGATTAATTTGCAGTGAAACTCAGGTCACCCGCGGCGAATAAAGGCGTGTCGCCAGAAATGAATGCTTTAGGCGTGTCAAGAGCGCCTGAAAATATCAAGTTCCCACCAGTTGGAGCGTCATAGATCGTGAAGTGCGTGATAGTCCCCCATGATCCAGTTGCTTCTGGGAATTGAATAATGTTGGCGTTGTCAAGGCTGCCAGAAGATGCTGCGTTCCAATCGCTGGCCGCGGTGCTCACACGGGCATAGCCGTCACCAGATGGAGGCGCATCGCTCGATCCGTCTTCGCCAGGATCAGCCGTTGAAAGTCCGACGTACATGCTTGGAGCAGAACCCAATGCACCAAAATCACTGGTTTTGCCAAATAGGGCGTTGAGGATTGCGTCTTCAGCATAGTTCGAAAGTGTCATATCAGTGTTTCCTTGAGGTTGTAGTTCGATGATCAGACGGTCAGACCAATGACCTCACACTGATCACCATCGACCGGTGCGGTGGGCCATGCGGTTGCAAAGTTGACTTGTTTCGTGGTGCCGTTGTAGTCAGAGATTGGTAGTGCAAGCCCCTTGTTTGCACCACTGCTAAAGACCAGGAATCGACCGTTTAAAACATCATCACCAGCAGGCCCGTCATTCAATGCGCAGTACGTGGTGGTGGGCGTGATCGATGTATCGTCAACGGTGAACTCCAGGCCCAGCGCGGATTCGAGTGTGAATTCGATGACCGTGCCGATATCACTTGTGCTGTCCACGGTGGCTGATACCTCGCATTGAATGTGGTCTCCGCGAGACCAATCAGCGGGTAAGGTGAATGAATAGGTGTAGATGCCGGTTGTGATATTGGTGATGGTCACTGTGACAGAACCAGCGACCGTGCCGTTGAGATAGATCGCTGCGGTGGGCAGGCTATCCGCATCGGTCAATGCGCCAGTGTCCGTGTGGCGTGCAAAGAATCTGCCGGTCACCATGTCGCCAGGTTGGTAGCTCATGCGATTAACCTCGATCTTGAAATAATCCTTGACCGCCCATGATGCCCCGCGTCGATGATGCGCGAATTGAAAGGACAAAGGATTGGGGATGATGGTTCAGTCGGGCCGCCACCTAAGGTTACCGGCGGGTCGGACGCGGCGTCGGTCACAGTGCCATATTCGACCAGATTGCCTGAACCAACTCTGGGAGCATGCGGTCCGGCACCTGTCAGATTTTCCCAGTACCTGGCCAAGCCGGTTGAGATGGTGTCAGGTGGTCCACCTGCTGCAAGGGTGGCGATTTCGGCGGGGGTGAGGACACGTGTCCATTGCGCGGGCAGCGACACCTTGCAAGTTGCGCTTGGGAAAAAAAAGCCGCCGCCAAAGTTAAAACCGCCGATGATCAATTCGTTATTGACCACGGGCTCAAGCGATGTGTTGGCTGTCGCAACTTGTGTGGCTCCAACATACGATGCTACGTCACCGTTTGCAGCCCATGTAAATGCAATCTGCTGCCAACCAGTACCAATGTACGCCGCTGGATCTGTCAGTTCCAGCGCGCCTCCAGATGATGCAATTGATGGGGCAAACTTGCCATCGCTGTAAATGTACAGAGATATGACGTTGCCAGCGGTGGCATCGTGTGCCACCAACGTGTTAGATTCATAACCATCAACTCTCTCTACCCAACAAAGCCAGGTAAACGGAGGCGTGACCGGACCGGAGCCTGCTGCGTACATGACCCCCGCCTGAATACCTAAATCTGCGGAAAATGTCATGCACCACCCCCTGTCAGGCAAGTACTTTGATTGGCTACTAAATATGCCATCAATATCTCCAAATACTCTGCGGCACCGCGCCGTCTACAAACGCCATTGCCGCATCTGCTGGCACGCGGATCCTCCCGCTGCGACTGAGCATGCACGAGGACACGACGGGAACGTGCTCCCGCACCTGGCTGGTTAAGCTGCCCAGACTCATCAGGTGGCAGGGCGGTGTTGGGATGATGATTTGATTGGACTTCTGGCTTCCCCTGGACCATCGCCTCAAGGCACCTGCAAGCAGGATGCACAAGGTGGGCTTGTTGATCAGCAGATCCAACGGTAGCTGCTTGCCCACTGATCTGTACCAGCGCCGATAGGCCCGGACCATGAGCGGTTGATGGAGGCTCGAGAACGTGATGGAACCCGTGCGCACTGCCGAGCGATAGCCACGAATGCGCATCTCAATACCATGCTGCTGAAGGATGACCATGTACCAATACAGCAGTCGCCAGTGATCGTGCCGGCGTGTGATGCTGATGCGCGCGAGTCTGGAGTTGCCTTTGCCCATGGACATTTCGGCGCCAGTCAACATCACCGCATCAAGCAGCTGATACAAGTCGCCGAAGACGATCGAGTTTGGATTTAACCTCTCGTTTGTCAATATGGATGACCTCAGATAGTTGAGTGGGTGTCAGACCGGTCAGGATGGCGCCAAGACCGATCAGGCGGTTCCTGGCCGGCTGGCAGTCAATGAACTCAAGGACAGCAATAAATTCGTCGGCCTGGTCAGGATCAAATTCGGTGGGGGAGATATCCGGGGCGGCCAATTCGGTCCGCTGGGCCGGTTGGTCGAATTCTTGATACGTGACAGATTGGCTGAGCGCCTGGTTTTTGGCTGTATCAGGTGCTCCGTACATCTGCCGAAGACCATGTGCGGCCGTGCGCAGGGTCACGGTTGCAGCAAATCCCCGGAACGAATCTCCGCGGTCAGGATCGTAGGCTCTGCATGCAGCTAGAAGTCCCTCACCCGCCCATTCGACCGCACGCTTGCCATAATGCTTGCGCAGCAGATTTTCGGCCCATGCGAGATTTTCGTCGCAGATGCGTGCTTCGTCGTCGGGGCTGAAATGGGTGGATTCACAGCCTTTGGCTTGGCTGCGTGGTGACGATGGCATGATTTTGGCGTGCTTCTTTGGACGATGGCCTACCCATAACCAGCGTCGGTATCGATATGCACACTATATCGGCAGATGCGTCATCGTGTCTACAGGATGTTGGGTGTAGGGATCAATATTCGTCGCCATACTCAATATCATCTATCTGATCCAACCATTCGATGTGCTTGGGGTGGTGGACATCCTGATAAAGATCCGGCTGTTTTGGTGGTTCATAAGTCAGCTTCGACCGCTCACCGTACAACATGTCTTTCTGCTCCGGTGTGTCATCATAGAGCCCAGGGTACTCAGGTGCATTGGCACTGGCTTCCTGCAGTGCTGCGATCAAGCCGGTGAACAGGTCTTCCTCCATCTGATACACCTTGCCGATCAAATCGGCGTGCTGCACCGTCAGCGACATGGCCAACATTTGATCGGCGTATGACGTGGATCCACGCAGCCGCATCAACTGACGCTCCCACAGCAGCAACTGGGCAGACGCCTCATTGATCCGATCCGACAAGTCCTGGTTGATCTCATCGCGTCGGTCAGGATCAGACCCCGAGCGCGGGATCAGCCGGATCGACGGTTCGCCATCTTCTCCGATGCCCCAACGGTCAGCGTTGACAGTGACTGGTCCCGGTTTGCGTGTGGTCTTTGGCATCCCATGATTGTATGCACCTTATGTGGCTCACGCGCGAGACATAAAAGCCAATTTTTCCACAGATGATCAACAGCAAAATCAAGAACAAAAATCATCATCATCCGTCATCTGACTTGGACAATATTTGCGCTATATGTAGGTGCGTCAATATGTCCCACGTTTAAAGGTGTTCCCAAAGGTGCTCTCAAAGGTCGTTCCAAAGGTGGGTTTAAAGGTCCCTATGACGTCTTCTATCTTTCTCTCTTTCTTCTCTCATCTTTCGGGGGGAGAGGGTGCAGGGAGAGGGGGAAAATCAGGCTCGATTTTCGACGACCGAATTCTGAGATTTGCGGTGACAATCTGCCGGCACGCTCGACTTGCCCGCTTTGCCAGCCCATTTGCCGCCTGTTTGAGCCGGGTTTACAGGACGGGACGTTAGTCGCATTTTGCTGGAACGCCGCACAGTCGAACCAGGGGCGATTTTCGGGATTCAGCAGTGCATCTATATAGAATGGGAAAAAGCCATCCGACCAGGTCAATATCATGGCCTTGCTGCGTCACGATTCGGTTGGACTGAGGTGTGATGCGACGAAATTGGGCTCCGAAATCTGAATTTGTTCAAATTTGCGCGTCATGCAGATTGATAAGCCTGTCCCGGTCGTGTCATATTTCATAACTGCGATCAAAAAATCTTGACAAGCCGTCTCAAATCATGAAACTGTTGTTAGGGTAATTTTAGTGCCCGTGTTGATGTGGCAATGGGGGCCCAGGAGAAGGGAGTTCGGGGACGTGGAATTATTTGCCGGTCCATTTTCGTATCGTGTATTGGTTGTAAAAAATCTGAAACATCCTGAGACGGGCCAATCAGTGGATGGCCTAATCAACTTCGACGATCGGGAGATTTACATCAGTGATCAGGCCAGCCGTAGGCGATGGCTTGAGATTGTGCTTCACGAGTATTGGCACGCCTGGTGTCATCACTTCGGCAAGCTTGAATCGGACGAGGAACAGCAGTGTGACAGGTTTGCTGCTGTGTGTTTACAGTTCATGAGCACATGGGTTCGCAAGGGGGGTGAGAGTGCGATTGAGTTGTTGGAGGTCAAAGAGATGGGGCCGAAACTGCCGCCTATCCCGGTGATTAAGGTTGAGAGGTGGGTGGGGTAGATTCTGGGGCTGGCTTGGATTCAACCTTTCTGAGTTTGCGTCCACTGCGTTTGTCAACCAATTTTGCAGCGTCAGTTGCATCTTTCCCTTCAAGGGCATCGCGTTTAATGACTTCATTTTTGAGGATGTCAGCCAGTGTGTCTTCGTCGACATTGACCTCAACAACGCGTTTGAGATCCCTTCTTATCGCAGTCAGAACGTTATCGCTGTTGAGTAGCAGTGCAGCGATCATGAATCTACTGGTTGCTTTTTGCAGGTCAAGCATCTTCTCGGGAACACCTTTTTGGAAGGCATGTTTGCAGATTGGGTACAAAGCCTCAGCAGAATCGGATTTCTTGAAGTCCAGTTCGAGCGTATCGAATCTGTGAACAATGTTGTGATCAATCGGCTTGGCAAACACGACACGATACAAGCGCCATTCAACAGCATTGGTCAGAATGACCCATTCAACTCCCTCGTTGGCAGCGTAATCAACAGCTTGTTTAATGTGTTTGTCATCAAGCGTTATACCGATTGCTTTAACTTCGATGATGATTGAGATTTTGCTTTTATCGTCGAATTTAACGGCAAGGTCACAATATGTGCCTCGAATGGCATACTCACCCGTCAGGTCAAGATACTTGTCGTATCCCAATGCCTCAGACATCACATCTTTGATCAATGTGACAGTGTCAGCTTCGGATATGTCCCTTGTCTTTTGTTGCTCAATGACAGGCTGCATCTGCTTCATGGCAGATAGGATGGTTTCTGAAATCTTTTTAGGTGCGGGCATTTTCCCCCCTTTAAAGCAGTTAAATCATTCCTTCACATACCGACCCACAACAACAGCGGCCAAGACAACATCAGCGTCTTTAACTCGCCTGGTGGGGTGACGGTCATTCTCGGGAATCAGGTCGATGTGATCATCATCCACGCGGTGCACGCGCTTGATGGTAGTGCCACCACCTGAATCTTCTGTAAAACGAATTGCGTAACGTCGGCCATCTTCGAATCCTTGGTTGTGCCATTCAGAAGGGGAGCAGACAACCACTTCACCTTCCTGGTAACGCGGCATCATCGAATCGCCCGTTACAACCAGTCCAAATGCACGAATATCTTCAACGCCTGGAAGCATTGGCAGATAGCTTAAAGCTTCTTCATAGTTGTACGCACCGTTCACTTCAAAATCGCTCCCCCAGCTTGCCGGAATTTGAGACAGGATTGGAATTTGCCCGTGATGACCGTTGGGGGCGGGTGGTTGCGTGACTGACGCAATGACCTCACCCCATGTGTTGAAGCCTAGAGCACGGGCGATGGCGATCAGTGTTGCTGCATGAGGCGTTCCAGTCTTGCCAGTTTCAATGCTCTGAATACTGACACGAGAAACGCTGGCTTCACTTGCAAGCTTTTCTTGGCTCATTCCAAGGTTCGTGCGAGCCTTTTTAATTATTTCACCAAGTTCATGCATTGTATGATTTTAGACAAGTTTTATGCATTTGTAAGCAAAGAATAGGTATTAAAATTTCACATTTTCTGTCAAAATGTATTGAAATAGCAAGAAACTTGACATAAACTTTACATCAACACAGGAGCCAATCCAATGACGAACAATCTTGACGCCATTCGACTGACTGACAAGCCCGCGATTGCGATCGTTGAGCATTATCAACGCCAAGTCGATGACAAGCAGGCCGGACGAACTCTTGTCCGCATCATTCAGACATTCCACGCGATGGGTGGCCAACTCGGCCCCGTCGCTACACAGGCCCCGGAAGGGCAGGGGGTTGGCGTCACTGCCGCCCCCATGCCTTCCGCTACCCAACCAACATGAATTACCTTCGCCGGTACGGCTGTGCGTGTTCTAACGAGCCGTGCCGGTGTTTTCCAAACCCCCTCCGCAGGTCGGGCGAACCCCTAAACCTACTGCGTCCGACCTGAATTTTTTAACTTCAAACCGTAGCGAGCATGAACATGGAAAAACAGAAAAAATCATTGCAGTTCTTTCAGATGTTTGCCGAGATGGCGAATCAAGGACGGCGATTTCGCTTATCCATTCGCAAGCATCCTAAGGTCTGGTTCTCCGACAGCCGGTCTTTTGAATCCAATCCAAAGCCACGCAAAGTGACTCGCCAGATTCGCAGGCAGGTTGATAAGGCAGTGGCTGACTTGCGATCCAGCAACAACGGCAAGCCTAAACACCTGCAAATCTGCACCAATCACAAAAAGGTTCGCTGGATGCTCCGGCACAACGCTATTTCGATGTAATCCATTTTTCATACCAAACACTCTAACCCACGGATGATGACCATGAATGACACACGACACACAAACCATCACGCCGGTGACAAAGCCAGTCGGATTCTGGCAGCGATCCACGCCCAGGTCCGTGACGCCGTTGAGTCTGGCAACCTGCCTGCAAAGCAGCTTTACACCGAGCCGGGCGTAAGCCGTTCAACCGTGGCCAGGATGCTCAGTGACGAAACGCCAACGCCAGAGGATCAGATGTTCAGCACACTCTGGTACATCATTGACCGCCTGCCATCTGATTTGCAGTTACCGGTGATTCAGACGCTCCTCAATGGTTGGGCTGTCACTGTATTGCCTAAGCGAAAAATTGAAACCGATCTGGATGGCAACGGCATTGTTGACGCCAAAGACGAGCGTGAAGCGGCCATGCGATTACTTGATGCAGTCAACCGCACTGTGCGTCACATCGTTGATGCGGTCGAAGATGGTGAAATCAGTTCGAGCGAGCAAGCGATAGCCATGCGACTGCGAACCGAGATCAACGGTGCTGTTGACCAGGTTGTACAGATTGCCACAGAAATCGCACATAACAAAACACAACGGCGTAAGGCATTGACGCTTCAAGGGCCACGGATGGCCAACGCTATTTGATTGAACGCGGGGCCGAACGTGTTGGTTTCGACCGCCAGCAAAGACCGCATGCGGTAGCTGGTTGGAAACGTGGGTTCGATTCCCACCGGCTCCATTAACTGAAAGGAATCAAACCATGCTTGTATTAGCCAGAAAAGTCGGACAGGACATCATCATTGGCGACGACATCATCGTGCGGATCACCGCAATCAAAGACGGTAAAGCACTTGTTGGTGTGCAGGCACCTGAAAACATTCGAGTTGATCGCTCGGAGATCAGAGACGCAAGGTTGGTGAGTCCCAAGCTGGAAGGTGGTACAGCATGAAACGCACAGTGTCGAGCAACAAAGACACCGTCTACATCAGCGACGACGCACGGTTTGCAGCCATGATGTCTGAGACTGATGAGCAGGGGTGTCCGCTCGTCAAAGGGTACGAGGGGAATGATTGTGTGACTGGATCGCTGATCTCCATCACCCTTGGCGTCATGGCTATGGCTATCGCGGTGTTTGGATTTCTCTGCTGGATCACCGGCAGTATTCGCGGGGCCGTCTTCGTGACATCACTGCTACTGATCATTGGCACGCTGATCTATGCCTGGAATGACAGTCCGAACAACGGGGAGGTGAAGTTGTGATTCAGACTGCAAAGATGCCCAAGGCTGTACAGGTGGCCATCAAGGTCAAGTCGGCACGATGTAGGCCGGATGTGCTAATTGAAACCATCGCCAACATCCTTGATGAAAACTACGGCGAGGAAATGCGACTCCGCGAAAAGATCAACCAACTCGAAGCAAGCCTTGAAACCGCACAACGGGAATACGACCTACTTAAAACACACGGGAGCAAATCATGATTCAGCAAAACGTAAATATTGAAAACATCGGGCCAATTGAACAATTAGACATCAAATGCCCACCAGATGGCGGCGTCGTCGTCCTGCGGGGACGTAATGGTCTTGGCAAGTCCACCGCACTTAGCTCGGCACAGGCACTTGTGTCTGGCAACGGCAAGCTCAGCACACGTGACGACGCACCATCTGCTGGTCGAGTCAATGGATTCGGTGCGATGATCCATGTGGGGGCAAAAACCACACGCGCCGGTGAGGTTGAAGTGTCCAGCATTGAAGGCAAACTCAACATCGCCGACCTGGTTAAGCCTCCGCTCAAAGACCCCGTGGCTGCGGATCGTCAACGCATCAAGGCTTTGATCAGCATCACTGGCGTGGAACCCACTGCCAAGGCGTTTGCTGATGTGATCGGCAACGAGATGGCCGACTATGTTTCTGCCGCTACATGGGCAGGCAAAGACATGCTCGATGTGGCGTCCAAAGCAAAGCGGGATTTGGAACAGGCGGCACGTGGTAAAGAGGATGAAGCGAATCTCCGTGAAGGCCAAGCCAAAGCCCACGAGGAAGCAGCCAGCGGTGTGGACATGTCAGGCGAGTGTGATGAACAGAAACTCCGCAACGCTTCCACTATCGCGTCCGGCAACCTGCGAGTGCTGCAAGAACGCCAAGAAGCCTCCGAGCGATCAGCTAATCAACTGGCTGAAGCACGTGAAAAGTTGGACCAGGTCAAAGCGAATTACACAGGTCCAACAGTTGATCAGGCGATCGCAGATGTTAAGTCGTCTGAAAACAATCTCGCGTCTGCAACTGCAACGGTCAACAATCTTGAAAGACAGTTGGCGGAAGCCAAATCCGCACAGGAACGTATTGACCTGAAACTCCAGTCGGCACGATCATCACTTCGTGCCGCCGAGGAATACACCGAAGCAGTCGCCATGTATGAAGCGGTTCTCGAAGGCACTGCAACCAAAGCTCCGTCACCTGATGAACTTGAAGCCGCACAACAGGCCATGGACGATGCGAGCAACGCTCTTGAACAGGGCGCTCTCATCCGCAATGCAATGGCAAAACTTCGTGAAGCCAAGGATGCACGCGATCAGGCCAATAAAGCAGCCGTCACCGCATCACGTCTCCGCGACTCTGCCAAACTTATCGACAACGTTCTGAGCAATGCGATTGAAAACGATCAGCTTTTCGTCAGAGATGGTCGCCTTTGCACCAATCATCACGCACGGGGCGAAACACTGTTTGGCGACCTCTCCGAGGGCGAGCGTTGGACCAAAGCATTTGATGTTGCTGCACCCATTGTTGGCGAACACGGCATTTTGATCCTACCGCAGAACTTCTGGGAAGGCTTGGATCCGCATAACCGCGCCCATGTCGCCGACCTTGCACGTCACCACAAGATTGTGGTGCTGACAGCCGAAGCGACTGACGGTGAACTCAGGGCCGAGCAGTTCGAAGGAATTCACAGCAATGCACATTGACCACGCCCAACTCTACACGCTTGTGCGTGAAATCGACGCATGCGGCATAGACCTGACGGATTGGGAGATCGAGTTTATCTCCAATCTGATTGACAAGGACATTCACACGTTCACGCCAAAGCAGGCTGAACGCATTTACAAAATCGAAGAAGACAGGATGGGATAACAATGGTACTCAGCGCAACTGAAATCGAACAACGTCATCACCGTGTCGGTGCATCCGACGTCGCAACTATCCTCGGCATGCCGACGTTTCGCAACCGCAATGCCTACACCACATGGCTTGAGAAGTGTGACATGCTTGAGCCTGAGAAGCGAACCAGTGCGGCGATCAGTGCAGGCAATCGCCTGGAACCGGTGGTGCTGGACTATGCCGAAGAACAATACGGCGAGCTTGTCAGGACCATCGACGAGAATGGCAAGGAAACCCGCAGCGTCGTCGTCTGGGACAAGCAAGGTGCTCCAATCGCATCAACACTCGATGGCCAGGTCAAAGCCAATGGTCGTCCTGTCGAAGCAAAGACTAGCGGTATCGAAGGCCCGATCCATGGCAACTGGGGTGAGGCTGGTTCGGATGAAGTTCCTGACGGTTACATTATTCAATGCCAAACGCAACTTCTTTGCACCGGTGCTGAAGTGTGTCACCTGGTCGCATTGCTTGGCTCACGCGGTTTCGTGGAATTCCAGATCACACCTGTTGATGCACTGATCAAGAAAATCCGCGACGTTTCCACAGACTTCATGGAACGCTACGTGACGCCGCAGCGCGACCCCCGCGAAGACTGGGCCGATCGCTTGGTCAGCGTGCACGGCATCAATCTCGAAGGCGATCCGTGCGAGCCACAGTTGGACATCGTCAAGCGGTTCCGCAAGGTGCCCAACAAGGTCGTGCAGATCGATGACGTGGACATGATCTTGCGATGGCAGGATGCACGTCAAACCCGACTTGATGCTGAGAAGCTTGAGAAGGCTGAGCAGGCCAAGGTACTTGCAGCACTCGGTGACGCCGAAGGTGCCGATCTGCCTGGCGGCATGTCGCTGACCCACTTCATGCAGAATGGCGCCCCAAGTATTGACCGCAATCAAATGAAAGCAGACGGGGTGTATGAAAAATACGCTTCGCCAAACCAACACCGTGTACTCCGACTCAAAACTCCTAAGAAAGGACGTGGTAAATGACCACTGCAACCGCACCACAAACAGACATGCAGGCTAATGAGGAGCAATCCAGCCTCCCAAGCCTGCATATGGAAACCGACAATCAACTGTCAGTCGTTCACAGCGATGCTTCTCTGATGATGGACCCGCGCGTGTTCGAGCACATGCAGCGTGTCTGCAAGGTCTATGCCAACTCTGATGTGGTTCCCAAGCAGTTTGCAGGCAATCTGGCCAACTGCATGATCGCCTACGAGCTTGCTTACCGCATGCGTGTCAATGTGTTCATGCTGATGCAGAGCATGTATGTCGTCAGCGGAAAGCCCGGCCTTGAAGCCAAGATGGCCATTGCACTGGTTAACCAGCGTGGTCCGTTCCGTGGCCCAATCCAATTCCAAGTCGATCGTGATAACAGTGGCAACCCCGTCTCTTGTACCGCCTACGCGGTGCATAAAAGTGGCGAACGCTGTGAAACCACCGTCACATGGGACGTGGTTATCAAAGAGGGTTGGGACAAAAAACCCGGCTCCAAGTGGAAAACCATGCCCGAGCAAATGTTCAAGTATCGATCTGCTGCTTGGCTTGCCAGAACATACTGCCCGGAAGTGTTGATGGGCATGCACACTGATGACGAGCTTGAAGACACCTATGGTGATACGCGATACATTCCGTCCACCACCAAGCAATCCGGCGCCAAAGCCCTTACCAGCAAGCTGACCGGAAGCAAATCGATCATCAACGAATCTGCCAAAACCACAGAGCCTAATCCAGTTCCGGATGGTGTTCAGGTTGACACTGAAACCGGCGACACTGGCCTCTCTGTGGTTGATGAGCTTATTGACTACGCGTCTGGTGCTTTGGGTTGTAATCAAACTCAGGCCGAACGCCGTTTGATCGATGCCGCCAAGCAGGAATTTAACATAGGTGATCTTGGCAAGCTCAACAATGATCAGCTTGCTGCAATGTACAGCCTGATTCAGGAAGACAAGATTTAACCGTAAATACCCAACCTGCACTAACGCTGCTGGCGGTCAGTGGCGGCAGGTCTTCGCCCCGCACTTGTGAGCATGACGCGTTCACGTCCGCAGAGTGTTTTCGGGTTCGTGACCTGAACGGGGCTTTAAAGCCTTGAAAACCAAACCTTCAACTACCACCCATGCGTGCCAATGTTGGTACGCGCTGACACAAGGAGGATCCGATGATCCAAAGCACCGTTACCGAACCCGGAACTGCCACCCCAGAAACCACAGATGAAACACCACTGTTGGACGAACAGGTCGAAGGAGATAGCAAAGTTCAAACCACCGGCGAGGATGATGTCACAGCGGATGAGTCATCAGAAGAATCTACTGATGAACAGAAATCCAATGAGCCAGTCGATGATCGCACACCCGATCAGATCGCAGCTGAGAAAGAACATCGCTTGCTCGAAGATCTACGTCACTATCGCAAAGACCTGCAGAAACAGGCCGAGATTGTTTCCCGGCGCAAAAGTGCATGGGAATCATCCAAGCTTGAAACCGCTGATTTTAAAAAATCCTACGAAGCAGCCCAAGAGCAGTTACACGAAATGGCCATGAAGGACACGTCATTGCCTTTGTTCAATCAACCAGATGACGGTGATGTCTTTGAGCAGAACTCTGACACCGCCACTCCCACGCCTGATACGGATGACAAATGGCGTGAAGCATCACTTGATGATCTTGGCATCACCGGGGCGTTGGCTGACAAGCTGGCTGACAAGCTGGTTGACGCCGAACTCGACACGCTCGGCAAGATCAGTGATTACACCTCGGCTGGCAAGCAACTCACCGACATTAAAGGTATTGGCCCTGAGAAGGCTGAACTGATCTCTGATGCCTGTGCTGACTACTTTGCCAGTCACCCCGTTTCCACCAAGCAACCTGACGATGAGCAAACCACTGAAACGGATGATTCTGAGTCTGATGATTCGGATCAACCTGAATCGGGTGATGTTGTACTGAGCCTGGTCGGTGTTGAAGACGATGATGACGACGAATCACCCGAAGCTGATGAAGACATGGTCGATCAGGACGATGCCGACAACGTTGAAGACGAGATCGATGACACCGAGAACCTCGACGATGACGCGGATGATGAATCCGACGAAATGGACGAAGACGAACAGGACTGATTGACTGTGGCAAAGAAACCGTGGTTTAAATGGTGGGCTGATAAATGGCTCTCTGATGAAGAACTCAGAGCCTGCTCTCCTGGATCTCGTGGCATTTGGGCAGACATGCTCTCTCTGATGCACAAAAGCGACCGCTGCGGGTATCTCTTAGTTGGTGGCAAAGCTCCTTCGCATGAACAGATCGCTCGCATGACTGGCTGTTCATCCGATGAGCTTTCCCGCCATCTAACGGAACTTAAAGACACCGGCGTTGTTTCTGTAACGGAAGACGGCATTCTGTACTCAAAGCTCATGGTCAAGGAAGCTGCCAAGGCTAACAAGTGTGCCAAGGCCGGGAAAACTGGTGGTGGAAACCCCAAGTTGAGACACACCAATCCCAAGCCCACAAACACACCAACTTCTGTGCCAGTTCAAAAACCAGATCCGCAACCACCTGATTCTGGTGGTGATGCCAACAGGAAAAAAACAACCGATCCCTGGGTCAACGTTGTCAAAGCGATTGAACAGAGATTGGTGTATCCGCTCTCGGCATCGGAACTGGACAAGCTCAACAGACTGTTCAACCAGGTCAAAGAATCGCCGTTGATGAAAGACGGCGAACCAGTTCCGACCGACCATGTTCTCATCGGCGCCATTGGAACCATCAATGACAACGTGAAGCATTGGCCCAGATATTTGGCAGCGGTGATCGACAACAGCAGACGCGAGGGAACGATACCTGGCGAAACGAGCAGTGGTCCATCACCACCAGCAAGCAAATCCAGCGTCGATCGGGATGCAATCATTCAAAGGGCTCTTAACGCGAAGGATGACAGTGATGACCAGGCGAATGACAGACGTCGAACATAAAGAAGTGATCGCGGTGTTCACTGACCTGTGGGATGGCATTGCTCAGAAGATGACCAACGAGCAATGGATGTCCTGGAAACGTGTCTGGGGCGCATACACAGTCAACCAGGCGATCAGGGCGTTGCGTGGCCTCAAGGACACGTCCACCAAGTTCCCCGAACCTGCGTTGCTGCACAAGCGTCTGCGTGAAGAACGTGCCAACGAAAAGCAGACCGGCGTTTCCACAAAGCACAAGTCATGGGAGCAATTCCACATCGATCGATTCGCTGAGGCGATACCTGATCTGCGTGATGAGATCGAGCAGATGACCGAACGTGACATGCGTGTGTGTCTGCTGCTCCATGACTGGCAGATGTCGGTCAAGGTCTATGGAACAATCAGCCGGTCAACCATTTCAGCCTATTGGAAATGGCAGAAGTGCATTGATGCCAACGCACCTTACAGCAGCTGGTCACCCCAGGCAGAGCAAGCATATCGCCAACGCGTCCAGAATCTTGAGCAGTTGGAAGCTGATCGCGTGGACTCACCAAAGCCATGGTTGGGGCATGTTCTGCGGGACTTTTTCCGCAATCAGTTTGAACTTGTCGCATGAGACAGATTGCGAATTGCTGACGGGCATGGGTTGATTACACAGGATTTTGAACATGCAAACGCTTTGGGACATACCAGTCGAACCTAAACCGCGCGAACGTGAACCAAGCGAAGTTGAAAAGGCACAGCAAGTGCTCGATGGCTTCGAGTATTCCCGCGGTGAATACCTTGACATGATCCGGGCGGGTCTGAGGATCGTCTGGAAACATCGCTTTGATGAAGTTGGTCACGACGCGTATGTCACTGCCGACGATGCACGAGCGATTTTCGAAGCGATTCCCAACGTCCCCGGGCCGAAGCGTTTGAGTCGGAATTTCCTTGGCCAGGTATTCCGCACGGATGAATGGGAATGGACAGATCAATACGTGAAAAGCAAGACGCCCGGGTCGCATGGGAATCCGATCAAGTGCTGGCGGTACGTGGGATGAATTTTAGAAAGGATAACAGGGATGAGCAATATCGAATGGACAGAGAAAACTTGGAATCCCGTCATCGGCTGCACCAGGGTCAGTGAAGGGTGCAGAAACTGCTACGCCGAAGTCATGGCACGACGCTTGGCTGCAATGGCCATCAAGGATGGCGGCAAAGGTCGCAAAGCCAACTATCTGAATGTGGTCAAGCATGACGCTATGGGCACGCCGTTGCCTCAGTGGAATGGTATCGTTCGATGCGTACACGAATCCCTCGGCGATCCACTGCGATGGGTCAAGCCGCGGATGATCTTCGTCAATTCAATGAGTGATCTATTCCATGAAGGTGTTCCACTAGATTACATCATCAATGTTCTGGCCGTCTGTGCTATATGTCCTCAACACACCATGCAGATTCTGACCAAACGCACCATGCGGATGTTCGAGGTCATGACCATGGGTGATATGGGGCATCGGATTTACCAGCAGGTACAGGACTGGCTTGATGAAGGTGAACAAGGCTTTCTTGGCAAGCAATGGGATCGCGTTCATGAGTTGTCTGGTCAATCCGTCACCGGCGGTCGTCATGAATTCATGGCTTGGAAGTTGCCGCTTGCGAATGTCTGGCTCGGCACCAGCACTGAAAATCAATCCACCTACGATCAGCGTCATCCGTTCATTGACAAACTCACCACTGTGGGTTGGACAACATTTCTTTCGATTGAGCCGTTGCTTGGTCAAATCGAGATGGCCGAAGACTCGCCGTATTGCGAGTGGTGCGGGCCGGCGTACACGCCATTGAAGTGTGACAACGGCCAAGGTGGCACTGAGGAATTTTGTGCAGACTGTGCATCAGATAATCCAGATGGAATGACTACCGTAATGTGGGGTGGCCTTGGTGTTTCCTGGGTGATCGTTGGTGCAGAGTCTGGGCATGGCGCCCGGTCATGTGATATCGAGTGGGTTCGTGAGATCATCGAGTTCTGCCAAGATCACAACGTGCCTGTGTTCGTCAAACAGTTGATCCACAACGGTCGAAAAATTCCATTCAATCAGTGGCCGGAAGACCTTCGTGTTCGGCAGATGCCGAAGATTCGAGGTGCAGCATGATCGACTATCAAGACATGCTCTGCCTGTCTATTCGCCAGCCTTGGGCGTGGTTGATACTCAATGTCGGCAAGGATATCGAAAATCGATCTTGGCCAACGAATGTTCGCGGGCGCATCCTGATACATGCGTCCAAAGGATGCACTCGGGCTGAATATTGGGATGCAGTCGATTACGCCAACATTGCCGTTGACGAAAAATATCGCGGACGTGGAATTGCCGTACCCGCATTAAAAGAAATTGAACGAGGCGGCATCGTCGGAAGCGTTGAGATTGTGGACTGCGTAAATCAATCCGAGTCGAAGTGGTTCATGGGCGATTTCGGCTTTGTCCTGCGCGACCCTCAGATTCTACTATTCGACCCTTGTGGTGGCAGGCTTGGATTCTTCAAGCGCCGTGATGCCATTCCCCCCAAAGAACTCGTCAAGAAACCTGCTCCTTTGTTTGATGGGGGTACTCAATGATCGGTGTCGACAAACTCCGCGATTGGGGGTGGCGATACGGAAAGTCTTGCCACCTGCTGATATCACCTGACTGTGATCTTGACGAACTGCATCGGTTCGCCCAATCCATCGGGCTAAAGCGATCCTGGGCACAGAAGCTACGTACTTCCCCGCATTATGACCTGACGGCCAGTAAACGAGCATTGGCGGTACAAGCCGGTGCCAAGGAACTGACCGACCGTGAGGCCGTGGATATCTCGACCGGATGGCGTAAGCGATTGGTGGCTGAGGCAAAAGCGCGTATGGCTAGCAAGGATGGTGTCTCATGCTAATGGCAGTTCCTCCACGCGTGAAAACCCCCGGCCTGTACGACACCACCATGGATGGCTTGATCGTCGACCTGTTTGCGGGCGGCGGTGGTGCGTCGATCGGCATTGAGCAGGCGTTTGCTGAAGTTGGTATCAATCGGCACGTCGACATCGCCATCAACCACGATCCGGACGCGATTTCCTGCCACATGCGAAATCATCCGATGACAGATCACATACAGTCCGATGTGTTTGATGTGGATCCATGTGAGGTTACCGAGGGTAAGCCGGTCGCGTTTTTGCACGCCTCTCCAGACTGTACTGATTTCAGTCGGGCAAAGGGCGGTAAGCCCAACCGATCCGTCAAGCGTCGCAGCTTAGCATGGGTGGTGATTCGCTGGTCCTTTGCGGTCAAGCCGAAGATTATCACGCTGGAAAACGTGCCGGAGTTCGAGCAGTGGAGTGAACTGGATGAACAAGGCATGCCGCTGCGTGACGGATCATGCTTCCAGATTTTTGTCGATCTGCTGCGTTATATGGGCTATGCGGTCGAATGGCGATGCCTCAAGGCTTGCGACTACGGCGCACCCACCACACGTAACAGACTATTCCTCATCGCGCGTTGCGATGGCAAACCAATTATTTGGCCGGAGGCTACATATGGAAACACGCACAGAAACGAGCGAGCAGGCTGTCAAAAGAATCGAACAAGAAGATCCGGGAACAGCTGCCCAGTGCAAGATGGCAGTGATCAAATCAGAATTGACCAGAATGGGACATCATCATCTTGCTCAATGGGCGGACGATGTGGACAAGTACATCAGAAACGAACGGTTAATTGCCATCAGAAGAAACCACAATTAAAACCCTACCGCACCGCAGCCGACATCATCGTTTGGTCCGAACCGATGTGCAGCATCTTTGCTACTCCAGCAGAGGCTAAGGCATGGGCTAAGCATCACAAGCGACCTTGTCCACGTCGACCGCTTGCGGACAACACCTTAAAACGCATTGCAGCCGGGATGTATCGGCATGTAATCAATGCGACTCGACCGTTCATCGTGTCTATCGCCAACTATGGATCAGACCATGCTCAAACTCGTAGCGTCAATGAGCCGCTATCGACCGTCACGGCATCTCCCAAGGGAGGGCGTCACGCACTGGTGTCGCCCACACTGGTTCAGATCGGCTACGGTGAACGTGCCGGCCAATCTCCCCGCGTGCCTGGACTCGACAAACCCTTGGGCACCATTGTCAGTGGTGGTGGCAAACATGCTCTGGTCGCTGCGTTCTTGAACAAGCATTACACCGGTGTGGTAGGGCAGACTGTTGAAAAGCCCCTTGGTACGATCACGTCATGGGATCATCATAGCGTGGGGGCAGCTCACATCGTTCGCGTCGGACAAGGCGAAAACCGTCACGAGTCGGTGACCGATCCGTTATCAACCATCACAAGCGGTTATCACAACAAGGCGTTGGTCACAGCCTTCATGGCTAAATACTACGGATGTGATGTGCATGGTCAATCTTGCAGTGAGCCATTGCACACTATCCCGACACACGAGCGTTTTGGCTTGGTGACACTAGCCATCGACGGTGAAACCTACGCCATCGTGGACATCATGATGCGAATGCTCACGCCCCGTGAACTGGCGCGTGCTCAAGGCTTCCGCGATGACTATGTGATCGATGAGGGTGCCAACGGAAAGAAGCTTAGCAAACGGGTACAGGTTCGGCTGATCGGTAACAGTGTCAGCCCACCGCCAATGCAGGCTATTATCCGTGCCAATGTCATACCGTACTGGCCAAAGCCTGCCAAGCGTAACAGCACCCGCAGAGAGGCGGTGACGGTATGAGTGTTCTTAAAGCCCCATTCCCATGGTTCGGCGGCAAGTCCAAGGTGGCTGACCTGGTTTGGTCACGTCTGGGCGATGTCTCCAACTTCATCGAGCCGTTTGCCGGCTCGGTGGCCGTGCTGTTGCGTCGGCCTGCGGATCACACGGGCAAGGTCGAGACGGTCAACGATGCGAGTCATTTTATCGCCAACTTCTGGCGGGCGGTGCAGCATGATCCTGCTGAGGTTGCTAAACATGCCGACTGGCCGGTGAGCGAAGCGGATTTGCATGCCCGGCATCGGTGGTTGATGCAGAGTCACATCGCAAGCCGATCACCAACCTTGGCAACTCCAGCTATGGCCCCGGCGTCCATGCCATCCAGACACTGGTGGAAGCGACGAACTGTTTAAAAAGCTTCAATTGGCCAAACAGCTCATCGAGAAGCACTTTGGGGGTGAGGGATGATGGAATATCGTTCGATTCCCTGCAAGCTTACACGTTCAAAGTTACACCCAAACAGGCGCGTGAATTCGCCAGCCACATCATGAAGATGTGCGACAAGATCGAAAGCGAGTCCGGCCATGACTGATATTGCGAGATGCCCGTTTTGTGGGGGTGATTTAAATGTACATAAGCCTACAGGAACAGTTTGGCATGGCGTCATCACGAAAGATGGTGTTCGCAAGTGCGTTTATCAGGCCCCATCCCTCGCCGCCCACAACAAACTGGCGAGGGAGGCGGAGGTGGGAAGGAAGGCAGTTGAACTGTCTACCAAAGGCGAAAAACTAACCGCCAGCCAAGTCGCTGAACTTGGCCGGTACATACGAACAACGGAGGACGACCAATGACTGACCAACCCGACACGCTGGCGAAGCTGGCAAAAAAGATGAGAGATCGACTTTGGTTTTTTGTATGTGACACGAATCCAGATGATCCGTATACAAGGAGTACAAAAGACATGATTGAAAAATACGACCTCCTCCACCCCAACGACGAGCAGGTCAGCAAGGCCATGCACCTGTTGGCGAAAGTCGAGGACGCAGGACTGACGGTTGAGCAGGCAGGGGGTGAGGGATGAGTGAACACAAAGCGCTACATATAGTGGGGTTCTCAGGCGGCATTGACAGCCAAGCCTGCGCAAGATGGGTGTTAAATCGAATCCCGGCTGATCAGGTTGTTTTGATCAACTCTGACGCAGGTGGTAACGAGCATCCAATGACCACAGCATTTATTGCGTGGTATTCAGCAAATGTGCATGAGGTCATGATGGTCACACCCATCGTTGCGGACATGGCTGGACGAGCGAAGGGCAAAATCAAAGAACTCGGGTTGCAGCCCGACGACCCATTGTCGTTCGACCTGATGGCCAAAATCAAAGGCTTCTTCCCGTCGTCAAGGTTTCAGTTTTGCACAGAGCATTTAAAAATTAACCCACAAAAACGTGTAATTGAAAGCCTGTGGCCAGACCGTGAAGTAATCCGCTACGTGGGCGTGCGACGCGATGAAAGCCGCAGGCGATCATCAGCAGATTTTGAGACATGGGATAAATATTTTGATTGCGAATTGCATCACCCAATAGCTGACTGGTCGAAACAGATGTGCTTCGACTACGTGCAAGCTCACGGTGAAAAGATCAACGAACTTTACACGCTGGGATTTAGTCGGGTTGGATGCGCCCCATGTATTAATAGCGGCAAAGAAGATATTCGGGCTTGGGCTGACCGTTCGCCAGAGATGATCGACAAGATACGTGAATGGGAAAAGCGAGTTGGCCGGACGTTCTTTGCCCCCAAAGTACCCGGCATGGCAATTAACTGGATCGATGACGTAGTTGCATGGTCAAAGACTGTGAACGGCGGCCGACAAATGGGGCTGCATGTTTTGCAAAAACGTCCGACTTGCGAATCTAAATATGGTCTTTGTGAATGAGAGGCGGTGACGGCGTGAACCTATCCACCAAACAAAAAGCTTTGCTTGCCCTGCGTGTGATTGAGCCTGCCAGTATCAAGGATGTGTCGTGTACATCAGGCATCGAACGCCAGAAGGTTTATCAGTACATATTCCATCTTCGCAACGATGGTCACGTGGTTCGATTTGGCAAGGCAAAGTACGAAACAACACGCAGTGGAATGGTGCTGTGCAAAGAACTGACCCAATCTCTTTTCAGCGACGGATTGGAGGTCGGAACGCTATGACCAACCAACTCAGGTTCAAATTCGCCAAGCATCCGCGATTTCATCGCCTGCTATCTTACCTGCTTTGGCAAGCAAACTGCCGCGCCGGATACTGGACGGACGATGTGAAGTCATCGTTCTACTTCATGAAATCCGAAATCCTTCAACGCTTCGGCACGACATACGCTGCATGGTTTGACGTGCAGCAGATTGATCACAGTTGCTGGTCGTGTCATGGTACCGGCCAGTTCAATCGTCGACCGTTCCCAGAGCCATGTTATAAGTGCAATGGAACCGGCGTTTATCGTCGCATCTACATCAAGCTACAACGGTACCAGTTCGCCGATCGCACGTTCTACATTCCCGGTCGCCGACTCGAACCTGATGGAGCCCGGACATACAAGGGCGAAATCATCAAAGGCTACATCCAACACCCGCATATTGACGATCGCACCGCGCTGCAAGCAGCCATGTTGCTGTCAATCCTCTGTCGTGTTGCAGGTGGTCGCTTCCGGTTCATCCGTCGCTATGTCTACGACTATTGGCACCCGAACATCAGCTTGCGTCCTGCCAATCTCAGGTGGCCGCTGCTCTATGCCGTGATGTTGGCCTGGTACCTGGTGCGGCTGCGGTACGTGCCCAGGAACGCGGCGCGTTGGATTCGTTCGAGGTTCCAGAAAGATGAGGAGTTGCCGTTTTGACTGCATTAACCAAACCCAAGATCACAGCCATCAGTCCATGGTATGGCAGCAAGCGAATCCTGGCACCGCGCATCGTCGAACTGCTCGGTGACCACAAGATGTATTATGAGCCGTTCTGCGGGAGCATGGCCGTCCTGCTGGCAAAGCCTGCTGCACAGTACGAAACCGCCTGCGACCTGCACCAAGACCTGACCAACATGGCCAAGGTTCTGGCCGATCACGATCAGGCGGTTGAACTCTACGATCGTTTGACTCGCACGCTGTTTTCACAGGCACTATTTGAGCAGTCACGCGATTACCTCATGGATCGTCCTGATGATCCAGATCCGCTCGATTGGGCTTATCACTTTTTCATTCACTCATGGGCTGGTCGCAACGGTGTATCGGGCAGCAAACGCATGTCATTCAGCCTGGCAATGCGATGGACACCGACGGGTGGTTCTGCGACGACGCGATTTCGTTCGGCAATCGAATCAATTCCATGGTGGCATGATCGTCTACGCAGCGTGGTGATCCTCAACTGGTCGGCCTGGGACATGATCCCCAAGATTCCCGATCGCGGTGACGTGGCGGTGTACTGCGACCCGCCTTACCTGATCGAAACGCGAACCGGTGGCGATGCGGACGGTGGTTACCGGCATGACTTTTCAGGCATCGAACATCGTCGTTTGGCCAAGCTGCTGAACGCCTACCAACACACCCGAATCGTGATCAGCTATTACGCCCATCCGTGTCTCAGCGAACTTTACCCGCCCGAGCAATGGGATCACCTGAATGCGGCAATCAACAAAAACCTGCATGTGCAGAACAAACGTGGCGCCAAGCCAGGCAAGGCCCCAGAGGTCTTGATCGTGAACAAGAAAGGGATATGAGATGAATGACAAAGCCACTGTGGATTTAACTAAGCATAACGACAGGCTAATCGACGCTCTAAAGCATGTACACAAAGCCATTGGTGGATGTTGCTGCTACCCAGGGGTTGAAGCTTTAAATTTGAATTGGCTTGATGAAACGATTGAGTCGGCAATCGAAGGCAGGCCGTTCAGTAACGACCGGCTTTTAAAATCAAAACGACGAGTTGTAGTTATTAAATTTAAAAGCCATCCACCTGCTGACAACTTCAACCGCCCGGAAAAACCGGATAGTTCAACCGTTAAGGATTCTTTAACAGTTCAGCAGCCATCCGAGCAATGGGTCCGAAATATGGCAGAAAAAGAGGGCTGCCAGTCAGTATCGGTTGGAGGTCTTGCCTCTGATTTAGGAATGGTAATTAACCATACGCATGACGTTGAGCTTAAAGCGACCCTACGCGACCTGCAACACCACAACGACGAGCAAGTCTCCAATGCCCTGCACCTGTTGAAGCAGGTCGAGGACATGGGGTTGACGGTAGAGCAGGCGGTTGAGGCGTGCGATAGATACTCCCACAAACTATCTCAAGACGCAGCGTTTGACCGGTTCAAAAGCAATATAAACGGGGGTGTTCAATGAGCCGTTGGCAATACCTCAACATCTGGTCGGATCGCGTAACGAACTACTGGCGACCTTGCACGGCAACTGAGGCTGCACGGTACTGCACCAGCGGGATCAAGGTGCGATTGATTGGCGAACCCGTCACCACCGACACCATCTTTGATCTGGCAGCACCTGATTGTGACGTTGCACCGGCCATGCCTTTGATGTTTCAGTTCCAGTACATCAATCAGGATGGCCACGTCTGCACGAAAACCATCCCCATCGACGGCGCCGTCATAGAAGACGGTCAGATGGTGTTGAGCTTCACCGAGCCGATCCATCGTCCCAAACAGTTCTTCATGTCTGCCACGACATCAACGAACGTGAGTTGGCTGAGGCGATTAAGTGGTGGAGTGAATGCAAGCAGGCGGCCGCGTGCGGCCCAACAAGTGCTCGCGATATTGCCAGTGGTATTCGTGATCTTGCTCGTGCTGCTTCCATTGGGAGTGAGTAAATGAAGAAACGCGGTCACATCCTCCCCAACGCCTGCCCCGATTGTGGCAGCGACATGGTGCTCAAGATCAGCAAGTATGACCCGTTCTACGGCTGTAAGCGGTTCCCCAAATGCAAAGCTTCCCACGGTGCTCATGGCGATGGCAGTGGTAACAAATGGGGTGAACCTCTTGGCATCCCGGTTGATTCGGAAACCCGTAAGGCCCGGCAAGACGCCCACGCTGTGTTCGATCGCATCTGGAACCAGCGAATGGCGAGTGTGCCCAAAGGATTCACTGTACGCAGCGCCAGACGTGAAGCCTACGAATGGCTTGCGGCAAGGCTCGGTATTGATCCTGATAAATGTCACATCGGCATGTTCGACAAACCAACCTGCGAGCGTGTCGTCAAGGTGTGCCAGGGAATTGACTACAAGTACGTGCACCGGTGGTGCAAGCAGCATAAACAGATGGGAGTTGCGTGATGAGCAGAGACTATGACGAGACATACGATGATTCAAGAACAAAAGATTATCCCGTTCCTAAGGGATTAAATGATTTATTGCCTGCTCAAATATTTCCATGCTACTCAAAAGATTGCAATGGGAAATGTATTGTCCGTGAATATCCATCAATTACGTCAAGCAATGTTGATGTCATCTATTTTGCAGTTGCATGTCGCAAATGTGGATGCATTGGCCCATATCGTCAGTCAGTCAAAACCGCGATCGAAGCCCACAATGACATCGCCACGGCCTGTGCTGTGGGGCGTGGGGCAATGAAAAATAAACCATGCTCGATCTCCAAACAGCTTCTCAGGCAGCAAGCCCGTGAAATCGAAGGCGGTGCTGCATGACACGCATCATCACCATCACCATCACAATCCCGCTGCCCGACCGCAAACTGCAACCGAACAATCCTCCAGGATCGAAGCATGGCCGCATTGCCAAATCAGTTGCCGCCAAAAAGTATCGTGAACTGACTATGATTCGCACGCTCGAAGCGGGTGGCGCCATGCGCCGCTGGCACCACGCAGAATGCAAAGCGACGTTTTACTTTGACACCAATCGTCGCCGTGACTTTCGCAACTTCGAGTATGCCCTCAAGCCTGCCTATGACGGTTTGGTCGATGCGGGTCTGATCCTCGATGACAACTCGAAGGTGCTCAGCCACAAGCCAACAGTGTTCGCGTATGACAAAGCCAACCCGCGGGTCGTGCTGGAAATCGAACGCATCGACGCGGCTGATATCCCGGTGGAGCCCGGGGCGCAAGGCGTTTTATTTGGATGATGACACGGCTAGCTTGCTCACCCGTGAGACAAGGACGGTAAAAATGATCACGCATGATCTGGCAGAAACTGCTACAAAATTAGGATGTGCCGAAAGTACTTTGAAAAAATGGTGCTATGAAGGCAAGATCGGTCACTTTAAACCAGGTGACGGGATATTCATTTTCGGGGAACATCACATTGATGAGTTCCTATCACAATGCGAGGTGAAGCGTGGCAACAAGACCAACGGATCCCAAGCCCAAGAACGGATCGTGGGTGACTCAGTGGCGGGACGACGAGAAGCATGTGCGAAACAAGAGCTTCGGCCCGGTGAAAAAGGTAAGCAAGGACGTCGCCTACCAACGCTTCACGAAGTGGCTTAGCGACGAGTTCTACGCTCGTGAAGTAATTCGAAATCCATCAGGATTGCTTGCCGTGCATGATCTATGTCGTGAATACCTGGTGTTCGCGGCCGGGTATTACCGGGATGAAGACGGGAAACAAACGACCGAAGTTCGCAACATTCATTACACACTCACTTTTTACAACAACCTGTATGGTGAAGAACCGCTGCATAGTCTTGGTCCAATCCAGCTACGCGATTTCCAGGTTGAAATGATCAAACAGGATAAGGCCAGAACACTCATCAACAAGATGTGCGAGCATATCCGAAGGATGGTTCGTTGGGCAGTCAGCGAAGAACTGTTGGATTCACGAGTGCTCTATGCAATTGAATCCGTGACGGCCATCAAGAAGGGCAGGTCACCCAAAAAGGGAACGCCACCGGCCCGTGAGTCTGAAAAGGTTGTGGCCGCGCCATTGCTGGCAATCAACAAGGCCAAGCAGTTTCTTCCTCACACCGTCTGCGCTATGATTGACCTGCAAATGCTTACCGCTATGCGCCCCCAGGACGTGTGCGGCATGCGGCTGATCGATATCGACATGTCCGACCATGACGTTTGGATTTACGAACCCGACAAGTTCAAGACCAAATACCGTGGCGACCGTCGCACCATCTTCCTTGGCCCGCGGTGTCAGGGGATCATCAAGCCGTTCATGAATCGTGAGCCGGTTGAAAATCTGTTCAAGCCAGAAGATGCCCAGCTGCAACGCAATGCCGCGCGTCGCGGTGACAAGGAAGCCCCCAGAACAAACAAGGGGTACGGCGACAAGTATCGACCGTTCTACGACACAGCCAGCTACAGGAAGACCATCAGGAGAGCGTGCGAATCAGCCAAGATTGATATCTGGTCACCCAACCAACTGAGACACTATGCTCACGACGAATACGAGAAAATGCTCGGCATTGAAATTACGGCCGGAATCATGGGGCATAGCGACGTAACAACCACCAAACTCTATGGTGAACGCCAGCTACAGCGTGCCCGCGAAGCGGCATTGAAATTCGCTTGATGTAGTAAAACGTGTAGTAAAAAGAAATAAGCCCCGACGCAATGCCGGGGCTTAAATCGGTAAACTCTTTAAAATCAAGAGCTTGCAATGGGCGATACAGGGCTCGAACCTGTGACCTCACGCGTGTGAAGCGTGCGCTCTAGCCAACTGAGCTAATCGCCCGGCTAATTTAAGGCAGGCAGATAAGATACCAATATCCCGTCGAACGTCAAGTGACGCAGGCGAATCAGGATTGGGACTTGGTGGATTCGTTTTCCGAATTCATCGTCGATTGGGTTGCATCACTGTCAAGCTTGTCGGTCTTTTGTGACTCGGGGGTGTCACTGTTGGCAGCAGATTTGAGCTCGTCTTCCACGCCGGAGAGACCCTTTTTGAATTCGACGATGCCTTTACCCAATGAGCGGCCGACTTCCGGCAGACGGCGTCCAAAGACCAATAGCCCGATGATGGCCAGGACAATGAGTTCCGGAGTTCCAATGGGGCCTAAGAATGCCAAGTGGGTCGTCATATTGCAAACCTATCGTGCGGGTACGGATTGGGCTTCACCTGATTATTCAGGCTTTATTACATTGTAGCGAGTCGACTGTGATATCACCAGTATTCATTTGTCTTGTTGCATTTGGTTATTCAAGGTATCAGCGACACGAGATTGGTAAGTATGTGTCTATGTATGTTCGGGATTTTGTATCACATGAGGTTAATATTGGACCTTGAATCAGGCGCGTAAAAAAAGGCAGTTCGTAATGAACTGCCTTTTGTGGGTTGCTATTGGCTGGTTACCGATCAGACTGTGCCGATGACAAGACTGATGTTGTGGCCACCGAATCCGAAGGAATTGCTCATGCCGTATTGCACTTGCTTTTCCCTTGCGACATTGGGGATATAGTCCAGGTCGCATTGTTCGTCGGGGCAATCAAGGTTAATCGTCGGAGGCAGGATGCCGGTTTGCAGAGCCTTGGTGGTCCAGATCGCTTCAACACCGCCTGAGGCACCCAGGAGATGGCCTGTCATGCTCTTGGTGGAGTTGACAGGAATCTGATAGGCACGCTCACCGAAGAGCTTCTTGACGGCTCGTGTTTCGGCAATGTCACCTAAGCCGGTGCTTGTACCATGAGCGTTGATATAGCCGATCTGATCGGTGTTGAGTCCTGAGTCCTTAAGTGCCTGTTTCATGGCATAAGAAGCTCCGGCACCATCTTCGAGTGGGGCGGTGATATGCGATCCATCGCAGGTACTACCGTAGCCCATCAGCTCGCCGTAGATCTTTGCTCCACGTGCTTTGGCATGTTCGTACTCTTCGAGCAAGAGGATGCCAGCACCTTCAGCCAGAACAAAGCCGTCTCTGTCCTTGTCGAAGGGGCGTGACGCCCGGGTGGGGTCGTCGTTGCGTTTGGAGAGTGCTTTGAGGGCAATGAAGCATGCGACGCCTAGTGGCGTCATGGCTGCTTCAGAACCTCCGGAGATCATAACGTCGGCGGCATCATTGCGGATGGCGTCCACGGCTTCTCCAATGGCGTGTCCGGCGGATGCACAGGCAGTGGCCACCGCAGCGTTGGGACCCTTGAGGCCGAAGTGAATCGACACATTGCCCGCACCTGCGTTACACATGAGCTTGGGGACCATGAAGGGACTGACGCGCGATGGTCCTTTATCGATCATCTTGCGATAGCCGTCTTCAAATTCCTCGATGCCGCCAATGCCTGTACCAATAATGGCACCACAGCGCCAAGGATTGAGATCTTTAAAATCAATCCCTGCGTCATTGGTTGCGTCAATGGCCGCGTTGAGAGCGAACTGAGAGAAACGGTCCATACGCTTGGCCACGCGTGACTCAATGTTTGGCGAATCCCAGTTGCTGACCTGGCCACCGATTTTCACGGTGTGTTCACTGGTGTCAAAGCGCGTGATCGGACCAATACCACTGGTGCCGGCGACGATCTTTTCCCAGACACTGTCAACGTTGAGGCCCAGACTGGTAACACAGCCCATGCCGGTGATGACTACTCGACGTTTACTCATACGGATGACTCGGCAACGTATGCATCAAAAAGAACCTGAAAGGGCGTTAAGCCCCCGCTACATCACAATGAAGCAGCAGCATCAGGTGCGATTCTTGATGAATTACTCGCCGCCTTCTTTCATGTACTTTTCGATGTATTCAATGGCTTGACCAACGGTGGTGATTTTTTCAGCCTGGTCATCGGGAATGGAGGTTTCGAATTCGTCTTCGAATTCCATCACCAATTCCACGGTGTCAAGACTGTCTGCGTTGAGGTCGTCTACAAAGTTGGTGGCTGTGGTGATTTCACCTTTGTCCACGCCCATTTGTTCTGCCACAATCGCGATCACGCGTTCTTCAACTGACCCACTCTCACTCATATCCATCCCTTTCTGGATTGACTGACCGGTCCTGGCATCCTTTGCCGTTTGGACCATGATTTTTAGTTAAACGAAACTCTTACCAACCTTTGGCATCACCGAAGAGGGTTCAAAAAAAACACCCTTTGGTTAGTTCCAGATTAAGGCGGATACTATAGCCGCATGCTGGTCGACTGCCAAGCGACGGAACACTCCGTCGTAAAAATAATCACATTGACATGCCACCATCCACACACAAGACTTGGCCGGTGATGTACCCAGCGTCGTCAGAAGTGAGGAAATTAATGGCTGCTGCAAGTTCTTCTGGTTTCCCAAATCGTCCTACAGGCGTAACTTGCGTTGCAAACTTTTTAACGCGGTCCGGCAGATCATTGGTCATTGCCGTTTCCACGAAACCCGGGGCCACCACATTGGCGGTGATTTTTTTGGAGGCCATTTCCTTGGCGATGGTTTTGGTAAAACCAATCAAGCCGGACTTGGCGGCGGCGTAGTTGGCTTGACCGGGATTACCGATCACGCCCGAAACGCTGCTGACATTGATGATGCGACCGAATTTGCCTCGCATCATTTGACGCAGGGCCGCACGACAGGTCACAAAGCAGGACCTCAGGTTACAGGCGATCACTTCGTCGAACTCTTCATCCGTCATGCGGAGCAGAAGGTTATCACGGGTGATGCCAGCGTTGTTAACCAGGATATCCAGGCGACCGTGATCGTCTGCGACTTTTTCGACCAGTTGGGCAAGACCAGTATGATCGGTGATGTCACATTTGTAGACTGACGCTTTACCGCCTGCTTTTTCGATGTCATTTGCGATCGCTTCCAGGGCATCTAGACTGCGAGCAGCAAGGACCACATGACGACCGTTGGCAGCCATGAGTCGGGCGGAGGCTTCACCAATACCTCGGGAGGCGCCGGTGATCAATGCAATACGGGTGGGGGTGTCAGACATAGAGTCGAATTTCCAGGTCGTGTATCAATCAGGTCGAAAGTCAATAAAGTCGAGTTTAATCTGTACAGCTTACTTGGGTTGAGCAAAATTCGCCACACGAGTCTTGCGATCAATGCGACGCATCAGCCCCGAAAGCACCTTGCCGGGCGCCATTTCCAGATATTCACCTTCAAGGTTGGCAACCGCCCATGCCATGGATTGGCTCCAACGCACGGGGCTGGTGAGTTGTTCGACGAGGCGTTGCTTGATGCTGGCGATGTCTGCCTCATGTGCCACGCCGGTGACGTTACTCAGGACAGGGACACTTGGTAGCTGCCATTGGGTTTGTTCAAGGGCATCGGCCAAGCGGTCGGCAGCAGGCTGCATCAGCGGGCTATGGAACGCACCGGCAACAGTCAGCGGGGTGGTCTTAAAGCCCATCTCCTCACCAATACTAACCGCACGTTCACAGGCATCGACACTGCCGGAGACAACCACCTGCATCGGTGAGTTGAAGTTGGCGGGGACCAGAACGCCATCACCACGAGCCTTGTCACAGAGTTCGTTGATCGCATCTTCGGTCACATCACCTGTCACAGCGACCATGGTTCCCTTGGAGTTTTCTGCAGCATCCTGCATGGCTTGGCCACGTAATCGCACGAGTTTGAGTCCAGCTTCAAAGTCCATCGCGCCAGCAAGGTGCAAGGCGGAGAATTCACCAAGACTCAGACCCGCAGTTGCAGTCACCTTGCCAACTTCTTCACCCAATGCACGGAAGCAGGCGACGGAAGTGGTGTAGATGGCAGCTTGGGCAATGTCAGTACGGTTAAGCTGATCGTCAGGACCTTCAAAGCAGAGCTTGGAAAGCTCAATGCCCAGGATCTTGTCCGCGTCAGCAAAGGTCTGCTTGGCAGCGTCGGATGCTTCGAACCATGCTTGTCCCATGCCGACTGCTTGAGCGCCTTGGCCGGGACAGAGAATGATGCTGTTTGGTGTATCTGTCATTTTTTTGTATTCCAAACTTTTTGTTTTTTAACACGAAGGCGCGAAGGTCACGAAGGGCACGAAGAAAAGACAGTTGTTTTTTGCTTCAAGACAAAATTGTTTTTTTGCCTTGGCTTCGTGATCTTCGTGACCTTCGCGCCTTCGTGTTAAAAATCTAATCTTACGTCAATCCATTAACGTTTATAGTCGCCACAAACTTGCGCCCCAGGTCAGGCCGCCCCCCATGCCGATGAACAGCACGAGGTTGCCGGGTTTGAGGCGATTTTGTTCGGTTAATTCATGTAAGCAGATCGGCACGCTGGCTGCCGAGGTATTGGCATAACGGTCGATATTGATGTAGAGCTTGTCTTCGGGGAGGCCGAGTTTTTCGCGGGCGGATTCGAGGATACGGGCGTTGGACTGATGAGCGACAATCATATCCAGATCCGCTACAGTCAGGCCGGTTGCTTTAAGAGCATTGTCAACACATTTGCGGAAGGTACTTACTGCGAATTTGTAGACTTCACGGCCGTTCATCTGCAAGGTGTTAAACGTCCCGCTGAACACGCCGTTGTCATTTTCGGGAATGTCCGCTTCGCAACGTGGGATGTACAGTTCACGCCAACCGTCGCCATTGGAGCCCATGGTCTGATAGAGACAGCCTGCTTCTGGTCGGTCGGTTGCCTGGAGGATGGCAGTGCCTGCGCCATCACCAAAAAGCACACATGTACGACGGTCTTCCCAGTCAACTGCTTTACTGAGCACTTCACTACCCACGACGGCAATGGTCTTGTAACCACCGGCTTTGATCAGGGTGTAGGCCAGATTCATGCCATAGACAAATCCACTGCAAGCTGCGGAGATATCCATCGCCCCTGCAGGGGTTGCTCCAATCTCAGCAACCACTCGGGCGCCGGTGTTGGGGCAGTTCATTTCAGGAGTCATCGTGCAACAGATCAGCAGGTCGATATCACTTGCTGCGATCTTGGCGTTGGCAATGGCTTGGTTGGTGGCATCGACTGCGAGTGTGCGTATATTTTGGTCATCGGTGACGATGTGGCGTTGGCGGATACCTGTGCGTTGACAGATCCATTCATCGTTGGTTTCGATGTTTTGGGACAAATCGTCGTTGGTGACAATCTTACCCGGGGAGGCTTTGCCTGTACCGATAATGGCGACACCCGCGGGGATGGTAATAGTGGTGGCTCGCAGAGCCTCTGAATCTTTGGACGGCACGGTTAAGCGGCCCCTTCATCGGCTGTTTGACTCTTGGCTAATGCATCAACAATGCCCTGGTTGACTTGCTGCTGGGCAAAGCGGATAGAGGTTCGAATGGCCGCGTAGATGGATCGGGCTTCACTTGAACCATGGCAGATCATGCAAATACCGTTGGCACCCAAAAGCGGGGCACCGCCGTATTCGTGATAATCATGCTTCTTGTAAATGCTCTTGACGACCGGTTCAAAACGGGCAGCCAATTCAGGATCATGCTCGAAAATTTCCGCAGCAATGGTTTTGAATAAACCAGCTGATAAACCTTCGGCGAGTTTCAATACGACATTGCCGGTGAAACCTTCGCAGATCACCACATCGGCTTTGCCGTCAAAAAGATCACGACCTTCAGCAAAACCCACATAGTTGATGTTCGGGTCAACCTTCATGGTCGCTGAAGCTTCTTTGACGAGTGTATTACCCTTGGCTTCTTCGGAACCAATGGACAACAGGGCGACGCGCGGGTTATCAATGCCGATCATTTTCTCGGCATAACCGGCGGCCATCAAGCCATATTGATGCAGATGCGTCGCACGCGGTTCAGGGTTGGCACCCACATCGCATAGCACGACCGGACCGTGGAAGGTCGGCATGACAATCGCGATGCCCGGACGGTGCACGCCCGGCAGACGTCGCATGGACATCTGAGCAGCAGCAACCATCGCGCCGGTGTTACCCGCACTGATCACCACTTCGCAGTGATCCACATCACCACTGACACCACGGCGACCACCAAGCTTGGCAATCCGCACGATTGAGCTGTCAGGCTTGGTGCGAATAGCGGTAACTGGAGGATCACTCATCTCGATCACTTGCGTGGTCGGATCGATGACAACCCGGCTATCACCTTGGAGGCCTCGCTCAGCGATGACATCCTCAATAATGGCCTTGTCGCCTACCAGGACAAGCTGATCCGCCGAATCCAAAAGCTCAAGTGCATCCAATGCACCATCAATAATGGCATCCGGGGCGTTGTCCCCACCCATGACGTCAATAGCAATACGCACTGGAATTAGTCTTCCTTGGACTGATTAAGGCGAAGCCCGGGACGAACATAACCACAGTCAGCACAAGCTGCGTGGGGCAATTTAGCTGACCCGCAATTGGGGCAACGAACCGAAGCTGTGGCCTTGGCACCCTTGTGGGCACGGCCCATCTTGGATTGGCTACGCGATTTGCGTTGAACTGGAAGCATATCTAACCACCTGTCATTACAGTGTTACACAAAAATTGAACCGCTACCTGACAATCAATATGCCGGGCCTTGTTCAAACTAAGGGCATAGAAGGTATCGGCGAGACCTTGCCGCGTCAAGCGACAAACGGATAGAATACCATGTTTCTATTCAGACACAAGCTAATGTCGTACAACAGATTTCGAATTTCGGATTTCGAATTTGGGACGGATAAATGCAAGACCAAAAGAGCGGAATATCTCGAGAAATTATGCTAAAGCGTACAAAAGCATTTGCTCTGCGCATTATCAAATTGACCTAGGCGTTGCCTAAGGGACACGTGGGTAATGTGTTGGGGAATCAACTGCTCAAATCGGGGACATCCATTGGGGCTAATTACAGAGAGGCGTTGCGTGCATCTTCCAGAAAACATTTTGTATCGATCATTCAAATTGTCGAAAGAGAAACTGACGAAACACTCTATTGGTTAGAATTATTGATCGAGTCCGAACTTGTTAACGCAGACCGATTGCAACCCTTAATAAGTGAATGTCGTGAGTTACTTGCTATTATCACAGCCACGGCAAAGTCTGCTAAGAGGCGCGTTGACAAAAATTCGAAATCCAAAATTCAAAATTAACAAATTGATTTGAGGTTCCTATGCCAGTGTATGAGTATCGTTGCCATGATTGTGGCCATTTGACTGAAGAACTCCGAACCATGTCCGCTGCCGATGAACCGGTGGTTTGCGGGGAATGTCAGTCCAAGGACACCTCGCGCGTCCAAAGCGTCTTCTCCGCAAGCGGTGGGAGTTCCACGGTGCCCGACTGCTGTCCGGTCGGACCCATGACCGGCGGGGGATGCTGTGGCGGCGGGGCGTGTGGGCATCAGCACTGACCAGAGCAAACACATGTTCATTTTTTTGCCTTAGCGAGCCGGCTCGTGTCGAGCCGGGATTGA
>DLCK01000051.1:129574-233188 GCA_002480565.1 Phycisphaerales bacterium UBA7800
GCGAGCCGGCTCGTGTCGAGCCGGGCTTGAGCGAAGCTCAAATTCAGGACACAAACAACATATTTGATACTAAAACTTACTCCAGTTACGGATTGCGTCGCGACACGCGACGGCTCGCTAAGGCACAAACGTCTACATGTGTTCACCCTGAGCACTGACACTGACTGATACGGCCGGGGGACGGATGCCAGTACAATCAACACGCTATTGCCGTTTTGCTAATACCTGATTGAATGTGTTAGATCGAATGGATCACGTCGCATCCGATAGGGCATATAAGCATGAAGATTCCCTGATGTGTGGTCCGCAATTGACCAGTTAAAACGCATTGTGCCAGCAAATCCAAAATTCGAAATCCGAAATTCGATATCCCTCTTAAACCGTGATATCCTACCCCCATGAACGCAGCCGTATTTCTGGATCGCGATAACACCATCATTCACAACGATGGTGACCTTGGGGACCCCAAAGAAGTCCGGCTCATTCAGGGGGCGGCATCAGCTATCGCATCCCTGCGTGGGTTAGGCTATCTCATCGTCATCGTCACCAATCAAGGTGGTGTCGCCCGTGGCAAGTACGGTGTCGAAGATGTCGACAAAGTCCACGAAAAAATCACCCAACTTGTACACGACAATGCTGGCGCGAAAATCGACCGGTTTTATTTCTGTCCCTATCACCCGTTGGGCACAGTCGAAAAATACACCCGCGAACACCCATGGCGAAAACCACAGCCGGGCATGCTCCTTCAGGCTGCCAAGGATCTGCATATCGACATGGAACAAAGCTGGATGATCGGCGATGCCCTGCGTGATATTGAAGCTGGCGCTGCTGCTGGTGTCCGCACCATTCTCATCAAGCCCGACGCCCAGACACTCCCACCGCTAAAAGCCAAGGAACACGGTGCAGGCGATGAACAGGTTCGCCCGGACTTTGTCGCTGCCAGTGTGATTGAAGCCACACGTGTCATCGCCCAACAGCGTCGGCCTGACCACATCCCCGCAGATTGGGAACCGGCTGGTGAGAAGATTAACAAGAATGTTCAAGTTGCCAACGATGGTAAAAACGATTCTCAGTCCGCCAAGCGACCCACTTCCAAGCCATTTCGCCCATGGAATGCACCAGCATCCGAACAGGTAAGTGTTGAACCGGGAACCGAGTCGGATCATCATCAACCTAAGCCTCAAACGACTGAGTCAAAAGAAAAAACACAGGCCAAACCACAAGCTAAAACGCAGCCTGTCGAATCGCCAAAGCCTGATGTGACGCCTGTAACGCAACCAACACCTCAGCCCAAGCCTCAACCCAAAGTGGATGCCAAGCCGGTTCAAAAGCCCGTTGAAGCGCCAGTTGAAAAACCTGTAGATCAAGTGCCTGCCCAACCGCAGCCTAAACCCACGCTGCCTGCGGATGAGTCAGAATTGGATGAGCCTGCGGTTTTGTTGACTGAGTCGGCTAACTCCGTTTCACCGGACTCTGAATCAGTCAACGGTGATGCAGATAATGCTGAGACGTTGCGGTTTGATGGTGGTGCTACGCGATTGTTGCGGTTGATTCATCAGGAATTAAAGAACCAACATTCTCACAAAGGTGAATTCTCCTGGCTGCGGATGTTCGCTGCCATGTTGCAGATGATCGCCATCGTGTGCATGTTTACATCGTTATGGCTCGGGGCTGGTAGTGATGCTGCCGACTCACGAGGCTTTGAGACTTTTATGTACATGATGGGGGTGGCATTGTTCACGCAGTTGGCCACCATCGCCATGTTGATGTTTGATAGAAGATAAGGAAGGGACTAGGGACTAGCGACTAGGGACTAGGGAAGAGGCATTGACCCTGCCGGTGACTTGAATGTCTTTCCCCTAGTGGCTAGTGGCTAGTCGCCAGTCCCTAGAATCATGTCCAACCTAAAGCAATATCGCCAATCTGAAAAGTTACTGGTCATCATGCCCACATGGGTCGGTGACTGCGTGATGGCTATCCCGGCATTACGGTCTTTTCGCCAGTTGTATCCCAATGCTCATATTGCAGCACTGGTCAAAGAAGGCTCCATGTCCGTCATTGAGGACTGCCCGTATCTCGATCAGATCATCCCCATCCGCAAACGCCCGGCAAGTTCCGATGAACCCAAAGGCAGCGGCCCGGTGAAGATCGCCCGATACCTGTCCAAGCAGAATTTTGACACCGCGATCCTGCTACCCAATAGCTTCCGCACCGCATTGCTCGCACGGATGGCTTTGATCCCAAGACGTGTGGGTTATGATCGTGATGGGCGAGGCTTCCTGCTTACCGACCGGCTGATGGTACGCCGTGAGAATGGCAAGTTCATTCCCGTTTCAACCTTGGATTATTACTTGGGGATCGCCCGATACCTTGGCGCCCAACAGCCTGAACATCGCATGGAACTCTTCACCCATGCCGACGATGATGCCAAGGCTTTGGACATGCTCAAAAAGGGTGGCTGGACACCTGATGATGGCAAGCCGTTGGTGATGCTCAATCCCGGCGCGCGTTATGGGGAAGCCAAGATGTGGTTCCCCGATCGTTTTGCTGCGGTCGCTAAAATGTGCGTCGAGAAATTGGGCGCAACCATTGCCATCACCGGCGCGCCGCGTGAACGTAAAATTCTCGACGAAGTGATCAAGTCAACCGATGTTCCCATGATTGATCTTTCTTCAATGGGGATGGATCTCAAACTCCTCAAAAGCATCGTCAAGCAGGCGGACTTGATGGTCAGTAACGACACCGGCCCGCGTCATATCGCTGCTGCGTTTGGTGTGCCTGTGGTGACCGTCTTTGGGCCGACCGACCCGCGTTGGACGGAGATTGATTTTGAACATGAACGCATCGTCCGCGTGGATGTCTTCTGCGGTCCCTGTCAGAAACGAACCTGCCCGTTGGATCATCGTTGCATGACGCAGGTCACCCCGGAGATGGTCTTCGAGCAAGTCAATGAGCTTTTGGAGGCCAACCCCCAACAAGAGGCTTCGGCATGAAGCTGGCTTTGGTGATTGAAAAATATGACCCTTCTGGCGGAGGTGCGGAACGTTCCACCCGACAAATCGCCCAGGAACTTGCCAGTCGGGGCAATCAGGTCACCGTGCTTTGCGCCCAGTGTCCGATTGATGTTGATGGGGCGATTCAAATTGCCCTGATGCCCAAAAGTGGCAAGCTCACCGCCGGTCGTCTGACACGTTTTTCCAATTGGGTTCAAACGCAATTGATGGATGGCGGATTTGATGCCAGCATCTCCATGACTACCGCGGTTCCCGGCACGATTCTCCAACCACGCAGTGGTACCGCCATTGAAACCATGCAGCGGAACCTTGCGATTTACCCGACATCAAGTCGAAAAATCAAGCAAGTCTTCAACCTGCTGTCTCCCAAAAAACGAACGCTTTTAAAACTCGAACGACAGACCCTCGCCAACCCGATGGTGCGACACATTGCAGCCAACAGCAGCTACGTGGCAAGGCAACTCTCCGAGCATTATGCCTTTGACGCTGACCGCGTGACGGTCATCCCCAACGCTGCGACTTTGCCGGACTTTACCGTTGATGAACGTCAAACATGGCGGACACAGGTGCGCGAGGGCTATCGCATTGCTGAGGATCAAACTGTGTTTGTCTTTGCTGCGATGAATCCGATGCTCAAGGGTTTGACGCCGCTGATGATCGCCTTTGCCCGACTCGTTGCTGCGGAGATGCCGGTAGTCTTGATGCTCGCTGGCAAGTACAAAAAGCAATACGTCGATCAAGCAGATAGTCTTGGGATTCGTGACAAGGTTCGATTCGTCGGGCCGACCAATGAGATGGTTAAGCTCTATGCTGCGGGCGATGTCCTGGTGCATCCGACATTTTATGATCCATCAAGCAAAGTTGTCATTGAAGCCTTGATGATGGGTATCCCTGCAATCAGCACCAGCTACAACGGTGCCAGCGACATGATCGTCTCCGAGGACGGTTCATCCCGTGGCCGCGTGATTCAGAATCCGTCGGACACGAACGCTTTGGCCGAGGCGATGATTCAACTCGTTGATGCAGAGACTCGCAAAGCTTGCAGTGAAGCATCAGTCGGCTTGGCAGAGTCGTTGTCGATGAAGGTTCATGTCGATCGGTTGATTAAACTCGTCGAAAATGTGCTCGCTGAGATTTGATACGTTTTTTTAAGGCATCTTTTACCGCTGAGGCGCAGAGGTCTCAGAGGCAAGAGAGAAATTCAATGAGTTCTTAAGCCCAAGTCTGAGGCTATGCGAAGACTGGGATATCAACTGCATTGGGCTTGAATGTCACAACAATAAAATTGGATCAACACGTTCTTATACCAATCCCACTTACAACTTATGTGTTGAAGTTCTTTGAGCACCGGATGTCAATCCGGTGCAAGTACATTGATTAACATTCCCACCTGCACCGCATTGACATGCGGTGCTTAAGCAAGCACGAGGTCTTAACAGGATGGGTATTACCTCTGTGACCTCAGCGTTAAAAATGCCTTGGCCAATCATTTTACACCTTGGCGGTGGGGTCTTCCTTGAGGCTCATGGCTCGGCCGGTGAGCAGCACACGCACGTCGATGACCATGCTAAAGAGCAGGGGGACGACGATGAGGGTGAAGAGTGTGGCAACCAGCAAACCGCCGACGACGACGCTGCCCAGTCCCTTGTAAAGTTCGCTACCTGAACCGGGCATCAGCACCAAAGGCAACATGCCACAGACACTGGTGAGGGTGGTCATCATGATCGGTCGCATACGTGTGCGGACAGAGTGAGCAATCGCCTTGGCGGGGGGCATGGGTTCATGTTCACCTTCTGCGGCATCGGCATCACCGCGCATGAAGTTCAGCGACTGATGTACCAGCAGGATGGCATTATTGACCACCACACCGATGAGAATGACAAAGCCAAGCATCGCCAGCATGTCGAGTTGTTGGAATGGGTCGATGGTATGTACCAGGCGGATACCCGCCAGACCGCCGACTGCTGCCATGGGGACACTGAACATGATGACGAATGGATAGATAAAGCTTTCAAACAACGCAGCCATGAGCAGGTAGGTGATCAGCAAAGCGATGGCCATGCGTGAGAACCCGATACTCATGAATGATTCTTTGTTAAAGCCTGTCCACTTACCGAGCATGGTTTCGCGGACTTCGACGAGTTTGTCTGCGGTGCCTGCAAGGTTGACTTCCAGATCCTGTGGGATGGTGCCAGCAGCCTTGGAATTGTTGACCATCTCTTCAATGATGGCGTATGCCGTTTCCAATGGGACTGTCGGGGCAGGTGTAATTTCAAAACTCACGGATCGTAATTCTTCGATGCGCAAAATTTCCTGTGGGGCATCGGCAGGCAAAATGTGGGTCACTGCTGAGAGTGGGATGACACTATTGCGTCCAGCTTGATCCCTGATTGCCAGCGGGATATTGGATACGGTTTCAGGTGTCAACGGGATGTTGGGGTCGCGCACGATCAACAGGTCCACTGACTCGTCAGCCAAACGAAAGTCCCCCACATAGGCACCATCGACCATGGTTTGGACACCTGTTGCCAAATTGGACATGGTGATGCCCAGTTCACTTGCTTTGACGTAGTCGGGTTTGATGCGGACTTCGGGGCCCATGAGGCTGAAGTTCATTGGGGTCGGTCGGACGTTGTTGGGCCCAAAGCTCGGATCCATGATCAGCTGCATGTAAAGGGTCTGTGCATGTTGTCGTAGTTGAGCCAGATCGTTGGAGGAGATTTCGAGGCTAATCGCGTTGGTGCCACCGATGCCCTGCCCGAAAATGGAGGCCTGCATCGCAAAGCCGAATGAACCGGGGATACCTCCCATGCCTTGGGTCAGAACCATGCCCAGGGGTCTGACGAATTGTTCATCTTTACTGGAGCAGCCCATGAAAATACTGCCACCCCATGAGACGTAAAAGTATTTGTCAATTGCTGGAACCAGTGGGTAGGGGGCTTGGGTCGCCATGTCGAAGACCGGGCCGATCTGGGTTGCTTCCTCTGTGTTGGCTGCTTCCCAGTAAGGGCGGACACCTGCTTCGATACGTTCGCCGATGAAGGAGTTTTGTTCGACGTTGTAGGCTGGTGGTGTGAGCATCACGCCGAAGACAAGGTTTTTGTTACCGCTGGGTAGATAGGATGCTGGAGGCATGAGTAGATCAGAGGCGATTAAAGCACCTATAGTGAAAAACCCAACGATACCACCACGGATGATCCAGGTGATCATGCCCGGTTTCATCAGTGCCTGCATGAAGTCAGAAAAGCGATTGACGAAGTAGGATGCCAAATGTACCAGTCCAAACATATCCTGAAAGACATGTTTAAGGTGACTGCCTTGTTCACGTTTTTTCTTGTCACGCATCCAACGTGCTGAGGCCGATGGGATGACGGTGATTGAGACAATCAGAGACAAAGACACCGCCGCACAGATGGCCAGCGCGATATCCTTAAAGAGTTGGCCGGCTTCTTCCTGTACCGTGAGGACGGGAATGAACACCGCAAGGGTGGTGAGTGTCGAAGCAATGATAGCGCCCCAGACTTCCTTGGTACCGGTGTAGGCTGCTTTGTAGGGCGGTTGTCCCAGGGCGATGTGACGGTCGATGTTTTCCAACACCACGATGGCGTTATCCACCACCATCCCCACTGCAAAGGCAAGACCCGCAAGCGAAATGACATTCAGGTTCCGACCAAAGCCTGTCATCACCACAAAAGTCCCCACCACGGAGACAGGAATGGCTAAAAGAATAATCATCGTCGGGCGGATGGTTCGCAGGAACGTAACTAAAATCCAACCTGCGAGAATACCGCCGAAGACCAGGTTTTTCTGCACCAGATCAATGGCAGAGTTGATGTAAATCGTCTCGTCATACACCATGCGAATCCGCAGGCCGTATTTGTCATTCTCGTAATTTTTAAGGACGGTTTCGTTGACTTCATCGACACGCTGACGCAATTGTTCCATCACGGAGATGACGTTGGCGCCGGTTTCTCGGATACCGTTGATCGCCATGGCGGACTTGCCGTTACAGCGCACGAAACTCCGGCGTTTTTCCATGGTCACAATCGCATGACCGATGTCCTTGACACGCACCGGGCCGCCACTTGTCTGAGCGATGACGGTGTTGTGCAGTTCATCGACACTGTCATATTGACCGACCGTACGGATACGCACATCCAATCGGCCATCGACCAGATCGCCTGCAGAAGCATTGACGTTTTCAGCACGCAGCGCATCACGCAGTTGGGTAAAAGTGATGCCACGCAGAGCCAGTTTTTTAGGGTCGATCTGGATATGTACTTCACGATCCCGTCCGCCGAAGACGTTGATCTGTGACAAGCCTTCGACGCGTTCGAGGTAGGGTTTGACGCGGTCATCTGCAATGTGAAAAAACGACTGCACATCAAAGTCCGGATCTTTGGCATCAAGAATCATCCATGTGATGGCACGCGATGGATCATTCTCGCCGGTGTTGATGACCGGCTCGTCAGTTCCTTCGGGATAGCTGGGGACTTCTCGGAGTTTGTCGGAGACTTCCTTGAAGGCATCATCCTTGTCGGTGCCGACGTAGAACTCGAGCTTGATCTCACCGCGTCCCAGTGAACAGGTCGAGGTCATCTTCCGAAGGTTGGCAACGGACTTGAGCTTGTCTTCCTGCTCTTCGATGATCTCGCGTTCGATCTCTTCGGGGCTGCGTCCTGTCCAATTGGTCTCCACGGAGATCATCGGCTGATCGACATTGGGCACCAACTGCACCGGGATTTGGATCAGCGAGATGATGCCAAAGAGAATCAGCAGGATCACAGCAACGGTGACCTTGACGGGGTTGGTAATGGCGAAACGAATATAGTCCATGAGTTTTTCCAGGGATTAGAGATTAGGAATTAGTGATTAGGTATTTGGATAAGAAAAATCGGTCTGATCGATACTTCCTATTGCCTAATCACGACTCCCTGATTTCTATTGAATCACTTCCAAGGGTTGTGTTGGGAAAAGGCGTTCGGCACCTTCGATGACGACCTGCATTCCGGGTTTCAAAGGCATGCTCGGATGGACGACGTAGCGATCTTTGGTGCCAAAGAGGATGGTCACATCAATCCGCATGGCTTTACCGTCCATGTTCACCCAGATGGCTGATCCCAGACTAGTGGTGAGGATCGCATTGCGAGGGACGGTGAGGTAGGGTTTGACATCACTGGTGGGAATGTGTGCCGTGACACTCATGCCGACCTTGAGCTTGCCTTGGGGATTGTCCAGGAGAATGTGAACCGGGAAGGTCCGCGCCGCTGATGAACCGTCTGGGATGATGGCAATGATCTTGCCTTGGGTTTCGAGATTCAGTGCGTCAATTTTAAGGCTGGCCTGATTGTTGGGCATCAGATTATTGACCAGTGTTTCGGGAACATCCACATGAGCTTCAATCTGGCCGATGGTGATGATCTCTGCAACGGGATCACCTTGGTTGACCCATTGGCCAAGCTCGGTGTGCTTGCGAACGACGATGCCATCAAAGGGAGCTTTGACGACAAGACGAGCCAACTGTTCCTTGGCGCGTTCGAGTGCGACTTTTTTCTGTTGCAGATTCGCTGAAGCACTTGTGAGTCGAGCTTCAGCTATGTCCACAGCAGTGCGAGCGTCGTCGACTTCCTTGGGCTTGGCTGAGTTTTTGGTCGCCAGGTCTTCGTAAAACGAAAGGTCGCGTTTTTCCTGTTGCAGTTGTGACACCGCTTCACGTTTGGACGCTATGGCCTGCTCCAATTCGGCTTGGGCGGCATCGACATTGAGCTTGGCCCAGACATCATCAATCTGCGCAAGGATGGTTCGGTTGGCCGAAACGGTGTCCCCGTCCTCCACATCCATCTCTGTGATGCGACCTGCTTGTTCAGCTGGAATGATTGAACGCTTACGCTCAACGAGTCGGCCGATCACGTCCCAACGGGTATTCATTTCCTGTTGTTCAATGACACCCACACGGACTCTTGCTGGAGGTGGACCTTGTGGTGGCTCCTGTGCGTGAACCTGCGTTACGAACAGCGTCGAGGACAACGCCAATATGACTGTCAGACCGAGATACTTGATTGGCACGTGAGTTCCCTTGTGATGTTGGTCGTGGGTAAGCCTGTGATGCAATAACAGCAAGTTGTAGCAAGCAACCACATCTTGATGGATACAAGACAATAGCCTAACAAATTCTAGCGGTTTGATGTTGGATTAACTGAAAATTATTTCTAACTTTGGTTGACAACCATTCAACAGCCATGTGATATCCAAGTCCGTGACATTTGAGTCTCCGGCTTGAACGTAACATCGACAGTGAACTGTTTGGCAGAGGAGCTTAGCGTGCCTTGGCGCGACGGCGGAGTTCGGATTCCACGAACCCGTGAATTTCACCATCCATCACGCGTTGCGGGTTACCCATTTCAAAGTTGGTTCGGTGATCCTTGACGCGGTTGTCGTAGAAGACATAGCTTCGGATTTGCGTGCCCCAACCCATGTCCAGCTTGCCGCCGGATTCAGCGAGTTGTTCGGCATCGCGTTTTTCCTGTTCCATGAGTTCGAGCTTGCCTTTGAGGATGGACATCGCCTGGCGACGGTTTTGTTCCTGGCTTCGTTCATTGGAGCAGACGACTGCCATGCCGGTGGGCAGGTGAATCATGCGCACCGCGGAGGCGACTTTGTTGACGTTCTGACCACCGGGGCCTGAGCTTCGTGCAAAGCAGGTGATTTCCAGGTCTTTTTCATCAATCTCAAATTCGCCGGTGTCTTCGAATTCAGGAATGACGTCGACTGCTGCAAAGCTGGTTTGACGTTTGCCCTGAGCATTAAAGGGTGACACACGAGCCAGTCGATGGGTGCCACGTTCCGCCGAGAGATAGCCGTAGGCAAAGGGGCCTTTGATGTACAGCGTCACGTCCTTGAGACCTGCTTCTTCGCCGTAGGTTCGGTCCATCTCTGTGATGTCCCAACCCATTTTTTCACAGTAGTACAGGTACATGCGCATGAGCATCTCGGTCCAGTCCTGAGCCTCGGTCCCACCTTCGCGGGAGTAGATCGTCAGATAGCAGTTGCGTCCGTCATACTTGTTGGACAGCAGTGCCATGAGATCGAGTTTCTCAATGGTCTTTTCCAGCGTGGTGGCCTGGTCATCGACTTCCTGAAGTGTTTCTTCGTCGTCAGCCTCCTGTGCCATTTCCAGCATCAGCAGGGCTTCTTCGACTTCAGTCATGGCTTCGTCGACGGGTTCGACGATGACTTTGATGCTCTTGAGTTCCGCTAAGACTTTATTGGCAACAGTCTGGTCATCCCAGAAGTCCGGCGCATTGAGCTTTTTCTCAAGCTCTTCTCTTTTGGCCTGTCTCTTATCGTAGTTAAAGAGAGTCACGGATGGTTAAGATCCGCGCCTTGAGGTTGTCCAGGAAGTTAGATAGATTCTCGCGCATAGTGGGGTAATGTACGCAGATTGCGACACTTTTGCAAAGGTCTACTGACGCTTTGTTGTGTTCCTGAGGCTAGGACGTCAATTTTGGTTCGTTGGAATCCGGAGGATTTGTTTTTAACACAAAGGCACGAAGGGCACGAAGGTCACGAAGAAAGGCATTGAATGGGAATTTTTATGACAAGAGCACTTCGCAAATTCAGGCAGATTATAGACAAGCATTTTTGATTTGCTTTCGTCTATATCATCTGTGGTTCAAAACTGTCTTAAACTTCGTGTCCTTCGTGATCTTCGTGCCTTCGTGTTAAAAGACCTTAAGACTGATTACTCGAGAAGGATGATTCTTGCCCTTAATTTATCCCCATGAATGAAGGTGTCACTTAATCTTCGCCAACTGATCAATGACGGTATGTACTGCTTGTGTTCCCTTGTCACCCAAGCCATTTACCGAGGCGCTGCGGAAGAGATGTTCCGCATGGGCTAGCGTGGTTAAGGGCAACTTCTGCGCCCGGGCAGCTTCCTGGATGATGTTCAAATCTTTAAGCAGGTAATCGATCATGAAGCCCGGTGCATGATTGCCATCGAGAATTTGCGGGCCGAGATTGGATATCTGCCAACTCCCGCCTGCTCCAGCACTGACCACTTCAAGCATCTTCACAGGGGCAAGTCCGTTGGCTTTGGCCATGGCTATCGCTTCGCAGACCCCGATGAGATTGATCGACACCGCAATTTGATTGCACGCTTTACAGGTCTGCCCCGCGCCACTGTCGCCGACATGCGTGATGTTTTTGCCCATCACCTCTAGTAATGGCAATACCGCATCAAACGTCTTTCGGGGGCCTCCGACCATGATGCTCAAAGTGCCTGCTTGGGCGCCGACGTCTCCGCCGGACACCGGGGCATCTAAATGTGTCACGCCAATGTCAGCAAGCCGCTTGGCAAAGTCGCGTGTGGCTATGGGACTGATCGTCGAGTGATCCACCGTGATGAGTCCGGCTTTGGCGGTGGTCGCAATACCCTTATCTCCAAAGAGAACGGACTGGACATCCGGCGAGTCGGTCACATTGATGAAGATCACGCTCACGTCACTATCTGCCATTTGCGCTGGACTATCGCAAATGGTTGCACCCACTTGAGCCAGCGAATCGCATTTACTGGCAGTCCGATTCCAAACCGAAACCTGATGCCCAGCCTTGAGCAGATTCGTGGCCATGGCACTACCCATGATGCCCATCCCGATGTATCCGACGTGTTGTGGTGTCATATTGTCGCTTTCGATTTGACGGTGTTTTACCCTAGCATCTTGTGGTTCATGGTAATACATCAAAAACAACTTTTCAGGATCAGCCTCTGGCAGTTGATATTCCTGCTGTAAAAGGTAAGTTGTTATGACTGGTAATTGTATATTACGAATACTCATCCGATACGAACTCTTGAAAGGTACGACCGTGACCTATACCAAAACGTTGGCGTGGACCCTGGTAGCTGGCATGATGATTGGCAGCGTTGGCTGTGTTTCACAGAAACAGGCAGATGATCTGCAGACCCTTTACCGTCGTAGCCAGGAGCAGGTCATTGACCTCAAGGCTCAGCTTGAAGAGTGCAACAAACGCGTCGTCGCCATGTCCTCACAGCCTGTACCTCAACCACAGCCTCCACAAGTCGTCCAGGACCCCAACCTGCTCGCTCAGCTCCAATCGCTCAAGTCCGAGCGTGTCCGTCTGAATCAGGCTTTGGCTGAAGCACAACAAGCTTTGATTGCAGCAAGTCAGACCACCATCCTCCCCGTGGAAATGGATAACGACCTGCAACAACTCGCTCAGTCCAACGGTGCGATGATGCAGTACGACAAGAAGCTTGGCATGATCAAGTTCTCCAGTGACCTGACTTTTGCATCCGGTTCAACGACTATCTCCGCAGGTGCAAAGACCGGACTTGCTCAACTGGCAGGGATCATGAAACAACCCACAGCACAAAAGTATGAGCTTCGCATCGTCGGTCACACCGACAATGTCCGTATCGGCAAGCCTTCCACCAAGGCAGCACATCCCACCAACTGGCACCTGTCCGTGCATCGGGCTATCGCAGTCAAGGATGTACTCTCAGCAGCAGGCGTCGATAATGTCCGTTTGCAGGTTGCAGGCAACGGCGAGTATCGCCCCGTCGTCCCCAACGCACCACGTCGTGGCAATGCTGCAAACCGTCGTGTGGAAATCTACATCGTCCCGTTGAACTATCAACGTGTCGAAAACACCGTCTCCTCCGATGTGCCGGTAATGAGTACCACGCCTGCTGCGTCCGCTGGGACCTCCGCACCGACACTGCCTGTCCCACGTCCCACAAGTCCCGAAGCATTCAAATAAAAATGCAGTCGGTTTGAGACAATCCAATTTTGTACCCATCACAACACCGGCATCCGTCGGTGTTGTTTTTAAAACAGATGACGAACCGTTATTTTGAAATGCATTTTTAACCGCAGAGACGCAGAGGTCTCAGAGCTAAGAGAGTTTTAGATGATTGATGTTTATCATTCTCAAGCACAGTGCTGAGCACTTTCGTGCGAAGTGTGGGATATTTTTGTCAACCGATAATCGCACCCATCCCAGTCTTCACTGCGTTTAGACTTGGGCTTCATCACAAAATGATTCTTTCTCTCTTACCTCTGAGTCCTCTGCGTCTCTGCGGTAAAAAATGAATCACAGTATGATTGGGAATATTCGAAGTTCGAATTTTTCACGGAGTGAACCAGCCATGCGGATTGCCCTGGCACAAATCAACCCAACCGTCGGGGATATCTCCGGCAATATGCATCTGATCCTTGATAGCATCGACAAGGCACGCGCGGATAAAGCAGACCTCGTCGTCTTCCCGGAGTTGGCACTCATCGGATACCCACCGCGTGACCTGCTCATGAAGCCTGCTGCGATTCGGATGTGTCAACAGGCAGTGGAACGCATCGCAGAAGCCTGCACGGGCATCGCTGCTATCGTCGGTTATCCCTGCCCGTCGGAGACTGATCGTGGACTTGCACTCTTCAATGCAGCAGCACTCTGCTTTGATGGCAAGCTCCAACACCGTTATGTCAAGAACCTGCTGCCGACTTATGACGTCTTTGATGAACGTCGCTATTTCGAGCCCGGTTACCGCGCGCATGATCAACACAATCAAGTCGCCTTGTACAAAGGTGTCAAGATCGGCGTGACCATCTGCGAAGACCTCTGGACTGATCCTGCTGTCATTGACCGTCAGCTTTATCACCAGGACCCGGTTAAAGACCTGGTCAACAAAGGCGCGCAGATCATTGTCAATTGCTCTGCATCACCGTTTGTGATGGATAAGCATGACAAACGTATCCAGCTTCTGCAGAACACCGCCCGACGCTTTAACGTGCCGGTCTTCTATTGCAATCAGGTGGGGGGCAACGACGAACTGGTCTTCGATGGCAATAGCTGCGCGGTCGACAAGTTGGGTAATGTCATCGGCCACAGTGCTGCATTCGAATCCGACTTGCCGGTTGTGGATACCGAGGTCGCGACACCCGTGGAAGTCATCCCTATGAATTCCAGAGAGTCCGCTTACTACGCATTGGTATTGGGGCTGCGTGACTACTGTCGCAAGTGTGGTTTTAAGTCCATCGTTCTGGGACTCAGTGGCGGGATCGACTCAGCGTTAACCTGTGCGATTGCGGTCTCTGCATTGGGCAAGGAAAATGTCCGCGGCGTGACCATGCCATCACGTTACAGTTCCGACGGCTCGGTCAGTGATGCAGAGGACTTGGCCAATCGCTTGGGGATCAAGTTCCATACCGTCCCCATTGCTGACCCGCATCAAACTTTGGAGACATTACTCGGCCCGCATTTTGAAGGTCGCGAACCTGACGTCACCGAGGAAAATATCCAGGCCCGCATCCGTGGCGTGATCCTGATGGCCTTCTCCAACAAGTTCGGTTCACTGCTGGTCACCACCGGCAACAAGTCCGAACTGGCGGTCGGCTACTGCACTCTCTACGGAGACATGTGCGGCGGGATGGCAGTTCTAAGTGACGTCCCCAAGACTACCGTCTGGGCCTTGTCCAAATGGATCAACAATTCTGAGAACAGTCCTTTGCGCAAGGCATATAACTGTGCTGTGATTCCCGAAAACTCCATCACCAAACCGCCCAGTGCGGAGTTGCGACCCGACCAATGCGATCAGGATTCGCTGCCGGAGTATGAGATTTTGGATCAGATTGTCGAGCGATATGTTGAACGCGAACAGTCTGCCGACCAGATCATCGAGCAGACCGGCTTTGAACGTGACATGGTGTTGAGGTTCGTCCAACTCATCGACCGCAACGAATATAAACGCAAGCAGGCAGCCCCCGGAATCAAAATCACCAGTCGGGCGTTTGGCGTGGGACGCCGCATGCCCATGGCCCAGCAATATGACAATCGCAAGACGCTTGAATGAAGTTCCAGGTAGAGTGTGTGGAGCAAAGGGATACCCACCAATATTCACATTTCCTGTTCAAAAACATTGCACATGATCGTCTGTCATGCCATGATTATTGCATGACATCTGCCGGTTCATTTGACGATATTCCTTTTGGCGACGAAATGGGAACTGATGGCGGTTCTTTTGATCCATTAGATTCTCAATCTGATCCGTTTCGCCCACCAGACATTCCCACTGAGGTTCATTGCATTCACTGCAATCAGGAATATGAAAGTTACTTGATTCAATGGCGAGTGGAGACGGATGCTGATGGCAAAGCCATAGGCTTCTGGTGTTGCCCGATCCCAAATTGTGATGGCAAGGGATTTGGTTTTGATATCTTTCCAACTGACCCGGATTACCTTGATTCGGATGGTGAAAAAATGTGGTGTGATGACGAAGATTAATTTGATGTAACCGTATGAGGTGCTTCGATCAAAGAGAACCTTATTTTTCGGCTGCTTTGGCGTGATACGGTGTTAATGAGAATTGATAATATCTATTGACGATATTATCGTAAAAGGATAATATCAGGCATGTCCATTCGGTCTTTTAAAGATGCGGATACCCAACGAGTATGGGATGGGGAGTCCCCCAAACGCATTGCTCGCAATCTACTGAAGGTTGAAGACCGAAAATTGACCATGATTGACAGTGCAAAGTCGCTTGACGATTTGCGTGTGCCACCGAGTAACCATCTTGAAGCCCTTAAAGGCAAGCGTCTTGGGCAACATTCGATTCGGATAAATATTCAGTGGCGTGTCTGTTTCACATGGATCGATGGTGAGGCATGGGATGTCCAGATCGTGGATTATCACGATGAGAGTAAGCGGAGAAAGTAAGGAACATAACATGACCAGAAAACGCAATCCATCAACACCAGGTGATATTCTCAAACATGAGTTTATGGAGCCGTTGAGCTTGACTGCTTATCGCGTAGCTAAGCAGACGGGGCTTCAGCCTATTCATATTTCTGAAATTATCAAAGGAAAACGTCGCATCACCGCTGAGACATCGTTGTTGTTGGGCAAGTTTCTTGGGACATCAGCAACCTATTGGATGGATTTGCAAACCAGCCATGATCTGCGTATTGCCCAACGTGAGATGGCGGATCGACTCAAAGCGGTCATGCCCTATGTTGCTTAATGAGTGTTACCAATTTGTTATTGATTGGTTGTATTAAGGTTGTTTGACTTGTTTGTTCACACAGTCATCTCAATGGTTTATCATTCAACGCATGCATCAATACAAGTGTCCATCCTGTCGTGCGGTTTTGCCTAAGGAGCAGATTAATGTGTCCAAGGCTGTTGCGCATTGTCTGGGGTGTGGGAAGCTTTCATCGCTTGGTGATGTGATGGATTTTCAAGAGGTTCAGGAGCAGGTGCAGGATACGCCTTCGGGTTGTTTTGTCTGGGAGGAAGGATCGCGGATTCGGGTGCAGGCGACGTTGCGGTCGATCTCTGGGGCGATTGGCGCGTTATTCATTTCACTATTTTGGAATGGGATTGTGTCGGTCTTTGTGGTTATTGCGATCGCGGGTTTGTGGTCGAATTTAGTAGGGCCATTACCAGAATGGTTTCCGGCTCCTGATATGGAAGATGGCAAAGGTCTGCCGCTTGGGATGGCACTGTTTTTGTGTTTGTTTTTGACACCATTTGTGCTTATTGGTTCGTGCATGATTGCCGGGATTTTTTTGAACCTCTGGGGCAAAGTGGAAGTGATACTGGATGGTCCGCAGGGTAGTGTCCGAACCAGTGTCGGGCCGCTGGGTTGGACACGACGATTTGATGCCACATCGGTCGATAAGGTCAGCATTGGCAGATCATCCGTGGAGACCAATGGCAAACGTGCGAAACTCATTCGCATTGAAGCAGACCGTACAATCAAGTTCGGCGGTCAACTCAACGACAAACGCCTGGAATGGATGCGGTCGGTACTCAAAAAACTTCTCGTGACCCAATAAGCAGACATATGAAACCCTTTGATCATCAGGCCGGCAATTCTATCCCAATTCATGGCACGCAAATTTACGTCGAACAGACGGGCGATCCAACTGGTCATCCGGTGTTGTACTTGCCCGGCGGGTTTGGCCACATCGGTGAGTTCAACAGTGTCATCCCTTCGCTACCCAATCATCTGCGACTTGTCGGCATCGACTCCCGCGGGCATGGCAAGTCGACGATGGGAGATTGCAAACTCAACTATGCACAACTGGAAGATGATGTGCTGGCAGTCATAGAACAGTTACAACTCGATGAAGTGAGTCTGGTCGGAAACAGCGATGGGGGGATTGTGGCAATGCGATTGGCTGCAGGTGGGCGATGCAATGTGCAAAGTGTGTTGACGATTGGGGCGCATTGGCAGGTGGCGGATGACGACCCGGTGCGAGAGGATTTTAAACAGATCACCCCCGGAAGTTGGCGAGCGGAATTTCCGCAGACGTATGAGGAATATATGTCATTGAATCCTGAGCCGGACTTTGAACGGTTTGCTGAGGATGTGCTTGGGATGTGGCTTGATGATGATCCGGCAACGGGGTATCCGGGTGAAGCGGTACGACGGATTGCTTGTGAGATGTTGATTGTCCTGGGCGCGAATGATCCGTATCTGACACGTGAATCCATGGAGGCGTTGGCTTCGCGCGTACCCAAAGCAAAGCTGGCGACAGTTGCCGATGCAGGGCATGCGGTGCATGATGATCAACGCGATGCGTTTGTCGATTTGTTTAAACGGTTCTTTGAAAGCGTGGGATAAGAGAACCCGTCAGAATCGCTCCCTTTGGTCGTTCATCTGGCGACTTGGGTTTGATTGAATTGAATCAAGTCTGAGTCGTTTCACCACGTGACGGTTTGGCGACGACGCGTGTAGGTCGTCTGGTTGTAATCGTCTTTTTGGGAACTGTTGCGATTTCGTGTGATGGTGGTGGTCTGTGAGGACTGCTCGGTGATGTAGCCTGCTGCGACTGAGGGGGTGTTGTCACGCCGACTGTAGTACCAGGTTTGATCTGATGGGATATTCGCATAGCCGTTGGTTTGGGCGATGGCTTGATGTTGAACTGTGTTGAAAACAGTGGACCGCAAGGGACGCGGCGGAGTCGTGGGGCAGTAACGTGCAGTAGACGACTGACAGCCCACAAGTCCCAAAGCCAGAATCAGCAATAGACAGGCGATGATCGCGCTCTTCATTCTTTTCTCCCTCCAAGGCCGGTTTCGTGATGTTGCGTCGGCATCACGTTGGTGCGATTTGCACCTCAAACGAGATCGAATCAGTTGGTCCCTTTCAAATTCCAACATGCATGTTGGACAGCGGCGGGGTTAGCTGCTCGTTTCGTTTGCTTTCTCTTGGGAACAAGAATAATGGCAATGCTGATAATTCCCTTGGCCATTTGCAGTGTCACGGTGTAAATCGCTGGAAGATATGTGGATTGTGACGGGTGAACGGATTTTAATGTGAGCTTTAAGTGTTAAAGCATTAGAGATTAGACATTAGAAACGTTCTAACATACAATCCCGCCCGTCCAGCATGGATGCACGGTTGGGACAGCATGAATGTGTTGTGTTGTCACAAAGTCGAATTTGTAAACTGCAACGATTAGGAGTCATTTGTTATGGCAGTTCAAGTAGGTACACAAGCCCCGAATTTTAAAGCTCAGGCATATCTCGCCCAGGTCGATCAGTTCAAGGAAATTTCCCTGGAAGATTACAAAGGCAAGTGGGTTTGTCTGTATTTTTACCCGATGGATTTCACCTTCGTCTGTCCGACGGAAATTGCAGCATTTGATCAGGAAATTGAAAAGTTCCAGGAACGCGGCTGCGAAATCGTGACCTGTTCCTGTGACAGTCACTATGTCCACAAGGGTTGGTGCGACAGCAATCCAATGCTCAAGGGACTCAAGCAGCCCATGCTCGCTGACGTTACCAAACGCATCAGCATGGACTACGGCGTGCTTCTGGCTGATCAAGGCGTGTCACTGCGTGGTACCTTTATCATCGACCCCGATGGCAAGATTCGTTGGGTCAACATCAACGACCTTCCCGTGGGTCGCAATGTCGACGAAGTGCTGCGCGTGCTTGACGCATTGCAGTCCGGCGGACTGACCGCTTGCAACTGGAAGCCCGGGCAGGACAATCTCAACCCGTAAAACACTTCCGAAATTAGACCACATTTTCAAAACCTGCTGCGTTTGTTCGTAGCAGGTTTTTTTGTGGTCAAATCAGTTCTTCGCCAAGTGTGAATTTTGTTTCATCTTCCATTTCGTCATCATCTTCGTCGGCTCCACCAAAGTTGCTCGGAAGATAAGCTTCGGGGAGATTCAGGAGATGCCCATAGCGTGTGAACAGGTCGTAACCTTCACAGTTGACCCATCCGACGTAGAGCATGATTACTGCGATTGGCAAGCCGATGAGGACGCCGCCCATATGCAGCAATGATGAACTGACGGTAAAGCCTGAGAAAATGATATCCAGGAGATTTATGCCGAAGTAGATCACCGCGACGGTATAGTGGCTGATTTCAAATTCGACATGATATGCCAGGTAGATAATCCAGATACATTCAAATCGATTGTCCGGTGCCCAGACGAGGACGATAGCCATGAGTCCGAAGATGATGACTGAAGCTCCAGCTGAGAAGGTGCCCGGATGATTCAAATAAAGCAGTTGTTCGAGGCATGCTTCACCTGCACCGATTGATAACACGATGAGAATAAATCGCCAGAATCCGACTTTACCTTCGACAACGATGCCGAAGATCCAGAGAAACCAGAGATTGCCGACAAGGTGTGTGATGTCCAGATGAATGACATTACAGGTAATCCATTGCAATGGGGTTAGACCATTACCTAACGGCAGGGCGTAAGTTTCCACGGGAATAGCAAAGAACCATCGCAAGGCATGAACCACGATACAGACTGCTATCAGCAAAACCGTTGCAATGGGATAGTGATACAGCGGGGCATCAGTGCGTAATGGAAAGATCATACCAACCTCCGGTCTGGCGGGACCGAATGTCATGATAGATGCAATGGTCGTTGCAAAGCTGCGACGCTGCTGCGTTATTCTCGCGGAATTGCAGTTGGGATTGACGGTGGTGATTGATGCAATGGGTAATAAAAAAACCTCTGCCCAAACGAATTGGCAAAGGTGGGTACTAATGAAAAACTAAGACGGCAAATGCGTCAAGGGGTTGGTTGGCTGAGATTATTTCCGGCTTTGATGATTATGCTTGTTGATCAAGTTGGTCAAATAAGCCAATGGATTGTTGGTCATGTCAATGTTCAATTGCCTGCGATTGGATGTCGCATTGAATTGAGCGATCACTTCGTTTTCGTGCATCATTTGAATCAATGCATGTGTGTCGAGTTTAATCTGCGCCCAGAGCGTGAAGTCTTCGTAGAGCCATTCCATGGCCCAGTCGTCTTCATGTTTTTTATAAGGTGCATTATTGCTTTGGGCATGACGCATCAACTGATCCAACTTGATACTCACGGTTGTTGGACGTGGGCGACGGCGGCGGGCTACGATAGCATGGGTGTGATTGCGTGTCATGAGGTGTGTTCCTTACTCCTCTTTGAAGCACTGATTGATTCTGGATGAGGTGCCCAGAACAGCTTCAAAATGTTCGAAGTTCAACGACTCGTTCTGGCAGCCACCGATGGGGGTATCGAGATGTACTTTGCGGGGGGGGCCGGGGCAATCAAGTACATCTGGTGGCTGCCAGAACAGGTCGTTAAACCTGTCCGACGACAGATTGGAGCAGCCACCTGGAACTTCTTGAAACACACACTCGGGGGGGTCCAGTTCACTAAGTGCATGTCGGTGGCTGCTGCAAACTGCCGTTGTACGAATCAGGCAACACATCGTTTTTCACTCAAGTCTGTACTAGCACTGCACGTCATTGATGCCTGTTAGTTGATGTTGTTCACATCATCTGAAACTAATCATCGGGATTTATTGAAATGATCAAACGCGCAAGATTGGGTAATAACAGGGGTAAATCGAGTAGTGGATATACCCGATATGCGAATGGGTTTCGCAAGATGTTTAAAATCAATTATTTATAATTGTAAAACGCAGGATATTAACGTCCTGTAACCTGTAAAAAATGCCGTTTTTTACCGAAAAGAGATGTCAGTTACTGGTAGGGACTTCCAAATGCGTCTCAAGATAGGTCATCAGATTGATTTTGGCGTTCGTCAGGCCCAGCTTGCGGCGAATGGATCGGCGATGCGTTGAAACGGTGTCGACGGAGATATTTTCAATCTGAGCGATTTCCTTGGCACTGAGGCCTTGGCGAATATGCAAAGCGACTCGTAATTCCATCGGCGAAAGCTGACTGGCGGTTTCACCCATCGACTCATTGTAAGGGCTGGTGATTTGCAGCAGTTGGTTTTCGAGCATGTCCAATTGCTTGCGATCTTCATCACTGATTCGAATACGCAAATTAGCAATCAAGGGCAAAACGATTTTCTCGACATTGTTACTGACACTCTTGCCAACGGCATCTTTTTCATCTTCAAGTGCACTGAGAATTTCACGCAGGGCAATGTTCTTGTTTTCCAACTGTCGATTGACTTCATTTAGTTCGACTGTTCGCTTGGTGACTTGCTCTTCAAGATGCTCGCGGTAGGCGTTGTTCTCACGAATCAAACGGGCGCGTTCCAAGGCTTTTTCAACTGAGTATCTTAAAAAGGATATTTGGTTGATGGGTTTGATCAGGTAGTCCCATGCGCCTTGACGCATCGCTTGGACGACGTCTTGAATCGTACCTGAGCCGGACATGACAATCACCGGCGTGTCCGGGGCGGCGGCATGAATTTGACTGAGGATTTCAATACCATCCATCCCAGGCAATTGCAGGTCGGTAATAACCGCATCGGGATGATGTTCGAAATATAGATTTAATCCTTCGGTACCATCAGTTGAACAATGGACTAAAAATTCGTAATCCTCAAAGTATGAACGTATTGATCGAGCTAACGTTTGATCATCCTCTATCACCAGTAAGACCGGAGTCGTGTTTTCAATCATGCTTCACCACCAGTCATTTCATTAACGACACGGTCAATGGCTTTATGGATGACTGACAGTGACTCGACAGGTTTACGCAAGATATCCTCAGGAGTAATACCGACCTGTTTCATTGCAGGTGTCACTTCAAAAGTGTTGGAGCCCGTGTACACCAGGAATCGGAGTTTGGGTTGCATTGCATGAGCAGTGAGGATCAGGTTTTCACCACTGTTGCCTGCCAGTCGCATGTCTACAACTGCAAGATGTGGTTGCTGGTCGCCTAGTATTTGGATGGCCTTTTCGTATGTTGCTGCTGAGAGGACTTGGTACTCGGTGTCTTCGAGATAACGGACGAGGCTTTTTCTCACCGCATCGTCATCGTCTACTATCAAGATCAGTCGGTTATCCATGTTCATGCGAGGCCCACTTTCAGCGTAATTGGGAGCATGACCACAAAACACGCGCCTTGACCAACCTCGGATCGCACCTCAAGGTGACCACCATGGTTGTTGGACACGATATACGACGATACGGCTAGCCCCAGCCCTGTCCCCACGCCTGCCGGTTTGGTTGTGAAAAAAGGTTCAAACAATCGACGACAGACGGCTTTTTCAATACCCGGTCCATTATCCTCGACTTCAAGGTAAACGTCATCCCCTTTTTGATAAGTTCTTAAAATTAGATGTGGATCAGTGACTTCATCGCGGTGTATCCACATCGCTTCTGCTGCATTTTTAACCAGATTTAAAACAACCTGTTGAATTTCAGTTTCCTGACATTGAACCAAAGCAAGGTTCTCACTGTATTGACGTTGGATCTTGATCGCCTGAAAGTCATATCGTTTCCGCAAATCATAATCACTGCGTGCAATCTCAAGTGTCTTGTCCATCAGGCTATTCAAATCAATGCGACGAAATTGTCCCTCATCCTTGCGTGCATACCGAAGCATATTGTCAACAATTCGAGCAGCTCGCGAGCCGGTTTGGTTGATGTCCTGTAGTAAGTCAGGTAACTCACGTGAATGGGCATAAGCGTGTATTTGCTCAAGTGTCACTCCCGCCGCTTCAGCAGCACGACGGTTGGCAGGCAGATCCGCAGACAAACGGTTTTCGATCACCTGGGCACACTGCATCATCCCTGCAAGTGGATTGTTAATCTCGTGCGCCATGCCTGCTGCCAGTCCGCCGACGGACATCATTTTTTCACTTTGTATCACTGTTTCGGTCAAACGCAATTGCTCAGTCACATCGTCCAGTCGCACGACGACGCCTTGCATGGTTTGATCCACCAGTGGATACGCAGTCATCTCCAACACGATGGGGTGACCATCCTTTTGACTTTCAATTCGTATCTGTTGTACGACCTTGTTTTGTTCCAAGGCTGATTGAATCGCACCAATGTGTGATTCGAGCATTGGCAAGACCACCGCGATATGTGTCCCCAACACATCCTTGGCTCGCATGCCGGTGAGATTTTCAGCCTGTTGATTCCAATGCGTCACGTGACCATTCATGTCCAATCCCGCCAACACCGATGGCATGGAGTCGATCATGCTTTGAAGAAGCTTGCGCAGTTGACCGGCTTCGCGTTCAATACGAAGTGATTCGGTCATGTCCAGGTAAATCACAACACTACCTTCATACTCCCATTTTTGATTCATTAAAGGAGCGACGTACGCCTGCACATCAATGAGTGAACCATCCATACAGGATCGTTTGATCAATACACCATTGAGCACGCCACCTTGTCGGATGTGTGATGCAAACTGTTCATGTTGCTCTTTACGATCCGTTGGAATGGTCGGGATATACTTGCCGGTGACTTGAGAAGCTTTCCAACCGAAAACTTTTTCTGCCGCCTTGTTCCAGATTTTGACGTTGTTTTCTGAGTCGAGCATCAATGTTGGCAGGGGGGAGGATTCAATGAGTGTCTCTAAACTCTGACGTGTACGACGCAGATCATCAATGACTTGCAAGCGCTCTTTTGCGACACGCGAATTATCAGTGATTACAGAACAAACCAACACAGAAGCAGCAACGGAGATGCACTGTTGGGAAACCAAAGAGATCTCATGTTGAACCACATCAATATCCGTCGACGAATAGGGACCGTATCCCATTGCTGCATTGTAGATAATGATGACCACATTCATACTCAGCATCAACGAGACAGAACGCGGTCCAAATCGGATGATGATCCAAATCATCGGAAGCGTCCGCAGGTGGATTTTAGGAATGGCAGGCGAAATGGATTCCAATGGATATCGAAACATCACCCATGTCAATGTGAAAATGAACCCCAGCATAATCACACGCTCGATAATTTGAGGGATACTCCTGGGGCCACAGCATTCAGGTGTCGTCCAGGCAAGCATCGTCCAAACTACCAGGGTTGCCCCCAAGCCCCCACTTAATGCCCAGCGAAACATTGGAAGCCAAAAGTCACCATGCCCCTTGATTTGCAAGACTGCATAAGCGCCCATACATGCCGTGAAAAACGTGGCGATCCAGATTGCGATCATCACGAAAGTGACATGACGAATCTGACTGATGTCGATGTGTCGCCCCACAAAATGACGAATCAAAATAGCAGCAATCCAAGGCTCAAGCGTGTTGGCTACGACACTGATGACAGTGAAATTCAGTGGAAAGCTACTTAAAAAATAGGTGATCAGAAAACAGGTGACGGCAGTTGCGCCCAGCTGCCATTTCCACCAATTCACTGGTAATCGAAGTAATACGAATAACGAGACACCGCTGCATAACCATATCGTTGAAAGAGGCGGATTGAGTGATCCTGTCGTGCTAATGACATAGGCCAAGACATAGCATATCGAGCCAAACATAATGCGCCATATCGGCTTCATGCTCCCGGGAAGTTGCTCCATCTCGCTGAATCCTTTCTGCGATTCAAGGCATGGGTGGGATCAGGTCGTCAAGCGTGATCCCTAATTCCTGCAAGGTCGTTCGATGGCCGCATTCAGGGCATACCAACCGATCACCATCAGGTGTCTGGCCAATAAGACTATAACTGCATCCAAGGCAACGTGTGATCTGAAGTTGGCTGTTGACTATTTTACTTAGTTCTTTGCCTAAAAATAAATCTCGGCTCATCAGAAAAACAATCCCACTGCCGATCCACCAGAAAACGGCACCGGCTAAAAAGATCGGATAAAAATGCGCATCGCGCCCCATGTCGATGAGCTGATGGTTTTGTAGATACTTGATGAGATTGCCAAGTCCAAAGGGGACGGCAAAAAAATAGAGCAACGTCAACAGAACCGGCAAGAGAATCAGACGCAGTGAAAAACGCATCTTGTTCTGACGAAGATTCGCCAGATACTGCTTGCACTGTTCATCGCTATAGTGATCCAGTTCCGCAAAGGCGCGATGAAGTTTTCGCGTGATGATTCGCATAGAAGTATGTTAGCAATGATCGGCCAGCGGTTGAACTGGCAATTGCATGTTTGTTGGCAAAATGTCAGGGTAGATGCTTCCGCCAACTCCTTGGGGAAGTTCCCATGATCTGCTTGAAGAGTCGGTTGAAACTGGAAAGTGATTCGAAACCAACCTGCTGACTGATTTGTAAAATGGATTGGTCTGAACTTCTCAGAAGCGACAAAGCCATTCGGATGCGCAGTCGCTGCCAATAGTCCTGTGGGCTGACGTGCATCGCCTGGGTGAAAAGTTTGCGAAAATGCGACTGGGAAACCGAGCACAGTTGAGCGAGCATGGTGACATCCAATCGTTGGTGATAGTGTATTGCCATATGTTCCAATGCCGGGGCCAACCGCTGAAGTTGAAGATGCAGTTGTTGCGATGGGGTAGATGACTTGTCGCTGACTTTTGAATATTGTCGCCTGAAAAGTAACAGAATTTGGCAGACTAACACACGGATCATCGTCGCCTGATCGGTGGTCTTATTTTGCATCTCTTGGATCAACGACTTGGTTGCAATACCCAGTGTTTTGTCTTCTTGACAGTGAATCAAGTTGGTGAACGCTGCCCCATGCATGCATGACGGATCAAGCTGTGTCAGGTCAGTATTGAGTAATCCCACAAGCGGGAAGGGGTCCAGATACACCCATGCCCAACGACTCGTCGTGCCTGGTAAACTTTGGGCAAGATGCGGTTCATCCGGGCCGATCAGACTCACGCAACCGGGACCGAATTCCATGACCTTCGAACCGACCATGAATATACCGCTCCCCTCAAAGCAGTAGCCCAGTTCCCAACACCGATGCACATGCAATAAGTCAATGGGATGATCCGGATGGACATGCGGGTAATGCAGCCTGATGGGCAACGCACTGGGTAAGTCAATCTCGTAATACCGTACAGGCATGATCGACTTTGAGCGATTTTCGTCATTGCTTAATTGAATCTGCGGAGAGTGTGACATGCCATCACGATACGATTCGAAGACCACTTTCACAAGGAATAAAACATGGCAGGATGGGAACCCCTTTCAAAACTCGTACACCACGAAATCCAATTGGCAACAGAAGACGGTCGTGATCTTGGCAATCCTCAGACGTGGCAGGATAAACTCTGCAATGCAGGCGAAGATGAAGACGCCCTCAATCAACTCATGGATCAATTGTTGGCATTACCTGAACGTAATGATGATCCATTTGATGAACCCTCAGAACTGGATGCCATCAAACGATTGCGACCTGCGGGTATATCACTTCCGCCATGCACGCTGTCAGACGAACACCTTTACGACCGACTCTATGGTGCATGGTTAGGACGGTGTTGCGGATGTGCCTTGGGTAAGCCAGTCGAACCATTCATGGGCAAGCACAACGGTCTGTCCAGTCGCCAACGTATCAAGCAATACCTAACTGCGATTGATCCTTCTGAATATCCAATTTCTGACTACATCCCTCAATACTCACCCGCGCAAGAGCAGACCGGCAAGACCAATTGCAAGCCATCGACCCGCGAACATATCGCATACATGGAAAGTGATGATGACATCCGCTACACCGTGCTTGGCCAATTGGTATTACGCGACAAAGGTTTGACGTTTACGTCCTGGGATATCGTCGAAGCATGGTGGAAGCACTTGCCATATCGCTTTGTCTGTACTGCTGAAACACAAGCCTATCGCAACATGGTGATCCGTTATGGGTTTGATACACATAAGCATCCACAACAAGTGGATTGGCAATGGATCGCCACGCATCACAATCCCTATCGCCAATGGATCGGGGCGGATATCCGCGTAGACAGTTGGGCTTATGCCTGCCCTGGTAATCCGCAGTTGGCTGCAGAATTGGCATGGCGTGATGCACGGATCAGTCATGTGAAAAACGGAATCTACGGCGCGATGTTCATGGCTGCGATGATCGCTTCAGCATTTGTCTGTGATGATCCATTGACCATCATTCAATCCGGTCTGGCGCAAATCCCCGCATCAAGCCGACTGTATTTGCAGATGCAACAGGTTATTGAAATCTGCACTAAGCACGACTGTGATCCCAATGCGTATGAGTCGGTTTTTGATGAGATTGAAAAATTACTCGGACACTATCATCCAGTTCACACCAATAACAATGCGGGCATCGTGGTCGGAGCCTTGCTCCTTGGGAAGCATGATTTTCAAACCGTCATCAGCCTTGCAGTGATGGGCGGATGGGATACCGATTGCAATGCTGCAACTGCCGGTTCAATTTTGGGGGCGATGCACGGTGCAGTGTATTTACCAGAAAAATGGACGCACAAACTCAATGACAAATTGCTCTCAGAGGTTGTTGGTTATCATCCAATTGCAATTAGCGAATGTGCACAGCGGAGTTTGGAAATTGTGCAGGCAGACCGTTGTTAATGGTCACATGCGTTTGCTCATCAGTCGTCGGATATCAAGGTCTGCCTGACGTTCTTTGATGTCGTCGCGTTTGTCGTGGGTTTTCTTGCCTTTGCAGATACCCAATTCGATCTTGGCAATCCCGCGTTCATTAAAGTAAAGCGTCAACGGAATAAGTGTCACGCCACGGTCTTCGGATTCAACTTGTAATCGCTTGATCTGTCTTCGACGAGCGAGCAGTTTTCGGGTTGCGATATGTTCATGACCATTGGCGCCGGATGCATGACTGTACGCTGAGATTTCCATGTTAAAAAGGAACAGCTCCATGCGGTTGGAATCGACTTTGGCAAAGGCTTCGGAGATTTGCACACGGCCTTCACGAATGGATTTGACTTCACTGCCACGCAAAACGATACCGACCTCGAATGAATCGAGTACGACATAGTCCCGACGCGCCCGGCGGTTAACAATCCGCGGCGAATGGTTCTGATCCTTCTTGTGCTTGCCTTTGGCCATGGTGGGGTAAGAGTGTACGAGGTTATGCGGGTTTGTCCAGTAATGTTAGCAAAATGTGTGATATGAGCAGGAAGGTTGTTTTTATTTCCGATGTTATACCTTTTGGGTTAAAACGGGGTTCCTGCGGTCAGTCTTACCCCAATGGCTGATCAAATAGCTTCATTTGCCGACACAGAATGTGGCGAACACCCGACCGATGATGTCGTCAGGAGTCATCTCACCACCCAGTGATGCAAGATGGTCCAACGCGTCACGTAGCAGTCCGGCGATGAGTTCCAGATCGTCTAGAGCATGTTGATTTTTTTGAGGCAGGACACGTGTCAACGCATCATCAATCGCAGTGCATGTTTCTTTGAGTGCCAGTTCGTGTCGAGGTTGGAGAGCGAGTTTTTCAGCAGCGATACTCACACCACGATTGCCAAGCTTGGAAAGAATTTGTTTCTTGAGTTGTTCAAGCCCCATGCCAGTATGAGCACTAATTGGCAGCACATCCTTATGCGCCGACTCATGCTTGCTGGGCTGATCCATTTTGGGACGCACACGGATGATATGTTCGGCGGCCTCGCATTTACCCAAGTGAATCATCACATCCGCTTGATCCATGGTCTGACGGGCAGCTTCCTGGATATCGCTATCCAACGCATTGCGGGCATCATCAAGTCCGGCAATGTCCATGAGCATGACTTCAACTTTGCTGCCATCAGCGCGTTGAAGGAGCATCGGTTCAGCAAGGATGTCCCGCGTGGTTCCGGCTTGCTCATGGGTCACTGCACGTTGTTTGCCAAGCAGGGCGTTGAACAAAGTACTCTTGCCAACTGAAGGAGGTCCGACCAACACCACACGTGGTAATGCCTCCAAGGCTCCCCAACTCCGCGCATTGGCAAGCAGGTCTTTGAGCTGTTTGTTAATGTCCGTCAAGCGTTCAACCAATTGAGCAGGTGTGATCGCAACAACATCGTCCTGATCCGTAAAGTCGATTCCCGCTTCGACCAATGCTAACGCAGTTGCCAACGCTTCAACGAGTTGGTGGCTAAATGTTCCAAGGTTCCCAAGCCGTAGGAGACGGGCAGCCTGGAGTTGGGCCTGCGAAGTTGCATGGATCGTGGCAGCAATTCCCTCGGCCTGCGTCAGATCAAGCTTGCCAGCAAGGTATGCAGTGAATGTGAACTCGCCAGCGTCAGCCATCCGCGCGCCATGTTGAATGAGGCGATGGATCACCTGATCCAACAAGGCAGGGTTACCCGGTAATTGCAACTCCACCAGGTCTTGGCCCGTGTAACTTGCTGGTCCACGGAAGCCTAAAACCAGACAGGGGAGTTTACGACTATCAAAGAGAATATGCGTTGGCGTTAAACGTCTTGGCGAATCCAATACGGCGCCCAACTGACGAACCATCTGCCATGACTCCGGCCCAGAAAGTCGGATGAGTCCGCGAAGAGATTGTCCGGGTGCTGAACTGACGGCAATGATGGTAGAGGAGTCTGTGGTCATAGGCATTACTTGTAATAAAAGTTAGCCGCGTCGCTATGCGACGCTGGTTAAGCGTCTGCATAACGCCAATTCCAGATCACTAAGCGACGCGGCTAGTGTCATTCAATATTCAAATGTCAATTTCTCAGCTGATCGAAATCGTCGGAGTTGCCATTTCTGTCTGATGCGTTTGGATACTCACTTGTCCTGCAAGATTCTTGACGACTGTTTCGAGTTCTTTGCCAAGTTGTGCATCATCTTCAAAGTTGGCGGTCGGCTTGCCGTTGTCACTATTGGCTCGCAGACGCATGTTGATAGGGATGCCGCCAAGGTAGGGAACGTCCATCTGATGTGCCATGGCTTGAGCGCCACCTTTGCCGAAGATGTCATATTCGACACCATCATTGCCGATGAAGTAGCTCATGTTTTCAACGACACCCAGGATCGGCACTTGCAATTGTTGGAACATGCGGACGGCACGTCGTGCGTCATCCTGTGCGACTTTCTGCGGTGTGCAGACAACAACCGCGCCTGTGAGTGGCAGCAGTTGTGCAAGTGTCAGCGGCACATCGCCAGTACCGGGTGGCATGTCGATGATCAGGTAATCCAGTTCGCCCCAAAGCGTCTGGGTTGCCAACTGATTAAACGCGCCGTGCGCCATCGGGCCACGCCAGATTAGTGGCTTGTCAGGATCGACCAGCTTGCCGATGGTCATGGATTTGATGCCATGCACATCGAAGGGGACGATCATGTTGCCACCTTCGGTGTGTGTTTCGAGTCCATCAAGTCCGAGCATTGTGGGTAGTGACGGACCATAGATGTCACCATCAAGAAGTCCGACCTTTGCGCCTGCACGTGCCAGTCCTACTGCCAGGTTTACCGAGACGGTACTCTTGCCTACGCCCCCTTTGCCGGCACCGACTGCGATGACATGTTTGACGGTTGGCAGGGGATTGCTGTCCTTGGCCTGCTGTTGAGGTGAGGGTTGGACTTGCGCGGTGAATTCGACTTCGCACATGCTGATCCCGTCGAGTTGCGTAACGGCTTTCTTGACATCAAAACTGATCTTATCTTTCATTGGACATGCAGGCGTGGTGAGTTCCACTGTAATTTTTGCCTGCCCATCGCAAAGAGCGACATTCTTGATCATTTTCAGGGTCACCAGGTCTTTGCCCAACTCTGGATCCATCACGGTTTTGAGTTGTTCCATGACCTGTTCTTTGGTGACTGACATACTTCACGCTCCTTTGGCGATAATTAGAGGTTTGGCTCCATATCGTAAATGATCCACGTCAGGGAGCAAATCGCCCCATTTTTAATTGATGTTGCAATAAGTCTCCGTAGCTGGCGTTGGACTATGCAGATCAACCCTATTTCCACAAAGGCATATGCCTAAAGGAGACTTACCATGAAGTCCTTAACAACTCATCGTCAACCTGTCATGATGTCCATGATCGTTGCATTGTGTGTTTTATTAGCAGCAGGTTTTTCGTTTGCCCAGTCCGAGAGTAGCAGTAGTGACCGGCCTCAACGTCAAGGCCAACGCGATGGCCAACGCCAAGGGCCGCGTGATGGTGAAGGTCGAGGCGGCCCATTTGGTCAGGTATTGAAGGAGTTGGAGCTAAGTGAAGAGCAGATGCAACAGGTCAAGACGATCATGCAAAAGCATCGCGAGCAGGTCGAAGCTTATCGTGAAAAAAATGGTGATCAGGCTCAACAGCTTCGCAAAGACTTCCGTCAAGCCATGGAAGACAAGGATTATGACAAGCTTCATACACTCATCGACCAACTCAAAACCGTCGATAAGGATCGTCCATCCATGACCGAAATGGCTGCCGAAGTCCGCGGCGTATTGAATGCCGAGCAACAGAAGATTTGGGATGCCAAAGCCGAAGAAATGAAGAACAACCGTGGCAAGCACATGCGTCGTGGGCCGCGCGGTGAAGGTCAATCTGATGGTGAAAACGCACAACGTCCCCGTCGCGGTCAACGTCGAGGCGCAGATGCTACTGAAGAATAAAACAAGCATTCACTGAATCAGTAGTCACCAGGATTGTTGATTCAGCAGAAGTCCGATTCACCCCCATTCACACCACTGTCCCGGATTCCCGGGCGGTGGTTTTTTATATGGGAATGATGTATCGAAAAAGTCAGAGACTGATTTTATGCACTTCGTTTGGCCGGTTGATTGATCATTGACTGCAGGCGACGGGCAATTTGATCCAAGGGCAATTGCACTTCGACTCCGCCCATTTCGTACGCTTCGCGGGGCATGCCATAGACCACGCAACTTGATTCACTTTCACCGACGGTGCGTGATCCGGCATTTCGCATGGCCAGTAAACCACGAGCGCCATCATCCCCCATACCGGTGAGTATCACGCCGATGGTTTTTTTGGCAGCATGCTGAGCAACGGATTTGAATAACACATCCACTGAAGGCTTATGTCGATTGACATTGGGTCCATCCTTGAGCTTGACGACATAGCCAACTCCTCTGGGTTGTAGGAGCATATGTTGGTCACCTGGGGCCAGCAGTACTTTGCCGGTTTCCAAAGCATCGCCATCAGAAGCGTGGACGACTTGCATTGGGGATATCCGGTTTAAGCTTTGGGAAAATGACTCGGTAAAAGCCAAAGGCATGTGCTGGACAATGACCACAGGTGGGAAGTCTGCTGGAAGTTCAGCCAGTAAGTGTCGCAACGCCTGGGTTCCGCCTGTGGAAGAACCGATTGCCACGATTGTGTCAGACACAGCCGCAGGTCGAGAAGCTGGTCGGACCAGACTCGCTGATTTGAGTTGTGGCTTTGTGATTGCAGGAGGCGCTGTGGTCAGATACCGTGACAGTTTGGCTCCAGCTGCTGCTTTGATTTTTTCCTGTAAATCGCAGGCAAGTTGTTTAAGCTGCTTGGAACTTGCAGGTTTGCCCACCACGTCCACCGCTCCATTGGCCATCGCCTGGTATGCGGCATCCGACCCTTTTTGTGAAAGTGTGGAAACCACAATCACCGGGATCGGGTAGAACTTCATGAGTTTTTTGAGAAAGGTCAGCCCATCCATTTTGGGCATTTCAATATCCAACGTCACCACATCCGGTCGGAGGTTCACAATCTTGTCGCGAGCATCAAATGGATCAGTTGCAACTCCGACCACTTCAATCTGACGATCCAGAGCAATACTGTTTGAAAGTACTTGACGGACGACAGCTGAATCATCAATGACCATCACACGGACGGGTTTTATGTGTGCTGACATGATGGAAACTCCTTATGAGGTTTGATCCACAATCATCTCAAGCAGAATCAAACCGTCATCACTATTGAAGCTGCATGTTGATGGGTGGGTAAGTACGTCGCTGAGGTTGGCTGAATCGATATCCTGCATGTCCGGGATACATAGATCAAAGACAGGGTCTGTCCCCCAGATTTCTGTGAGTAATTGACCGCAGATCACGTTGAGTATTTCACAGATGGCGTCGTTTTGCTGCTCTTGTGATTGCGGGTCCGCTTCATCGACACCGAGCATGTTGGCCCAAATGGTACTGAACGCGGATTGGGGTAGGTAGAGTATGACATTGCCAACATGAGGGCCTTCAAAACGCATACTCACTTTACGGTAAGGCACAGCCATGTCGCGCTGAATGTCGATCGTATGAGGGTCGATCGGGTCTACGAAATAGAATGCTAATGATTCCATTACTCGACAGAAAACGTCATTCATAGATTGGGTGTGTTCAAGCTGCATTGGAAAATCCTGTCAGGTCTTCGACGATCGCCTTGAAATCCTCAGGCTGAAACGGCTTTCGGATGTACGCGGTAATACCTTTGTCTTTGAGTTGTTCTATGCGGGTCTGTGAACCTTCAGTGGAGACTACGACCACGGGAATGGTTTTAAGTAGACCGTCGTGACTCATCTTCTCGATCATCTCAACGCCGTTCATCACCGGCATGTTGATATCTGCGAAAATCAGATCGATCCATTCCTTGCCCAGGGTTTCGAGTGCTTCTTTCCCATTAGCAGCATGCAGCACCATGTTGGTTTGAATGCCTGCAAGATGCAGTGTCTTTTCCATGACACTTCGGATGGTAATCGAGTCGTCTACAATCAGTACATTAAGACTCATGTTTCTATCTCCTGAATGTGTTGACCAACCAATTGGCCATCACAGCGATGTATCGTTTTAAAGTTCCGTTTCGGCGCCTTTGGTTTTGACCATGGTTCGACCGGTGGCCATGTCAAGCGTCAGTGTGCGTGGTTTTTTCCCGCCGACATCCTGACCGTCAATAAGGATGTTGTTCTTCCACAAAAACTTTCGCAGGACAGCAAAGTTACGTTCCCCGATACGGAACTGTTCGCCCATGTCCATCGGAGCGCCTGCTCCAGCAACTTTGATTTTCAGATTTTCTTTGCTGGCACCAAGATTAAACAGACCGTTGAATAACTCGACCATTCCGGTATCGGTATACATTGACGGATTGAGTTTGGCTTTTTCAGGATTGGATCGGGAGGTCGGCAGTAAGCAATGAATCATTCCCCCAACACCTGCCACCGGATCATAAGCCGAGACACCAAGGCATGATCCCAATGAATACGTGATGATCATGTCATTGACATCATCAGTCACAAACATCTGTGCTATGGATACAACCTGAGTGTTCATGTCTTACCTGTATCTATCACATAGAAACAAAAATCAACTCGCCACATCACGTGAAATCAATTCCAAATCGATGAGTTGGTTGAGTATTTTCTCACGGGTAACTGGTTTAACAATGTATGCTTCGCATTGACCATTAAAGGCCTTAAGTACGTTATGGGTGTCGGAAAGGGCGGTGCTCATTACCACCTTGGCTCCATCACCTGTAGCGATGCCGTGATCCAGTTCGATTTGACGAATATGTGTCAGCGCTTCCTGACCGTCCATATTTGGCATCATGATGTCCAGGAATACCAAGTCGTAGGGAGTCTGAGCTTTGAGGGCGATTCCAATGGCTTCCACGGCTTCTAATCCGTCGATTGCGACATCACAATTGCCATATTGAGCCAGGTGTCCAAGGAGAACCTTGCGACTGACGAAGTCGTCTTCTGCAATGAGAATTTTCATGACGATTGAACTCCAAATCTGGAGGGTGTTGAGGAATGTTCTGTAAGCATATAGTTTTGTTTTTGTTGGCAGAGATCACCGATGATCTGCATCAATTTAAATTGAAGGTGTATTCCGCTGGTGTGTCGACATGCGTTTAAAGGACAGGTTTTGCCGCAGATGGCAGAAGAGTCGAACTTCGGTCGTGATAAACACGTGGCGGTGATGTTTTGGTCTTGGAGAATATCACTGATCTGTTCATCAGGTACACCGTTACAAGCATGTTCATCCATAAGTAGGATGTGACGTTGATCACTTTGAGCGGCTTTGAGATTCTGCAGGTGTGAAAGTAATTGCTTAACGGAGTTAACCGTGGTGGGCATGCAGCCAGCTTGAATCATTTGACGGGACATTGCAGATGTCTCGATTTGGTTTTTGCTCCAGATCAGTACGTCAGTATTTTGTATTTGCTGCCAGATACTCACGCCGTTCTCAACCCGCTTGGATACATGTTTAAGGGGGATACGCAACGTGAAGATACTACCAACACCGATTTTACTTTCGACAAGAATTTCACCATCAAGTTGCTTGGCCATCTGGCTTGCGACACATAACCCGATACCCAGGCCTTCATGTTTCCGGGTGTGGTAATCCTCAATCTGGCCAAATGGTTTGAAGATGGATTGCATGTTTTTGGGATCGATACCGATTCCTGTATCCTGAACCTTGATCTCCAGGTAATCCGATTCACTGACAACAGGCAAGCACGAGACGTGGACGATGACTTGGCCTTTTTCAGTGAACTTGATGGCGTTACTGATCAGGCTTGTGAGAATTTTAGACAGAATTTGAAGATCACCACGAACATATCTTGGGGTTGATCGGTCAATCAAGTCATAAAGTAACAGTCCCGTACCCATGGCTTGCGGTATCATCCGTTCGATGACAGATTCGATACATTCATATAGATCAAAATCTGTTTCATGGATAGACAATTTGGAGTGGTTGATCGAACGGTAATCCAAAAGGCGGTCTACTAATTCAGCGAGTTTGGAGGCGCTTTGATGAATGAGTCGGATTTCTTCACTTTGCTCATCATCCAGTGACGACTCTGCCATCAGTTCAGCCATGCCAACGATTCCGTTTAGTGGCGTTCGCATTTCGTGACTGACCAAAGCTAGGATGCGTTCGTGCAAATGGCTTGCTTCGTCATCATGTTCACTGATTTCAATCAGTTGCTCGCCAAGCATGGCAAGTCCAAGCCGCGCGTCATCGCGTTCAAGCATCAGGTTTTGCTGTTGGGTATTGATTTGTCGATTGGCTTTTTGGGTCTGACATAATTCAAGCCATAAGTCGAATATCTGTGAAAGAAATTCCGTTTCACTATCACTTTTAACGACCGTGATATTTGCTTGCTGTAAATGATCGGTTGTCCGATTGTGACTGTTAAAATATAAGGCCGGCACCCATTGACTTAATTGGATCCAAGCATCATCTGCCAGGTTGTGTACGATCAGGGCATCGACCTGACTGGTGATCTGGTCAAGTAATTCAATGGTTGGGGATTCAAGATGCCAGACGGGGAGGCTATGCTCTTGTGTGTCGATATGAAGTATCTTCTGCATGACACCAGCAGGCATCTGTTCTGGTCGTTCCATTCCCACTGCGTCATTTAAATGCATTGAATGGTCATTGTCCAACTCGGTTGACCCAAGCCAGAGTATGTTGAGTTGTTGCGTTGACCTGGTATTCATAGACATATCCAACCGGAATAATATGCAAAGCTCAAATGACGGGAACTGTCAATCTTCGACAAACCCAATGAGGTTTTCGGCAATCAGCAGGGAATACTTGATAATGTCATGGGGATATATCGAGATTAACGCAAAGTTATCAGGACAAAGATACTTAAAAGGGTAGCTTCGGTGTATACGATGAACGTTTTACGGCCGAATAACTAGCCATAATAAACATTGATCTACTTTATCGACTTATTCGTTAAGGCTGATGCATCACTGATCCGATACGTAATTCCATGTGGACTACTCTGGTTTCTTACAATGCCGAGGGATGATATGGGTTCAAAATCAATAAGTGACTTAATCAACCAGTTGGCTGAGTCTGTTATTCTGACTGATGTCAACGACCCCGCTGCAATGGCACAATTGCACGGCATTTTTGAGCAGTTAAATCAGCAGCTCGAAGAACAGCAAGATTCAGTTATTCCTCAGCAGGTGTTCCCCCGTTGTATCGAATTGCTTGAATCACTGATACTCAATGAATTTGATGACCCTCAGACAGTCCTTGACGACTTGGGGCAAGCCGTGGGTGTCTTTCAGGAACTTCAAAATGGTGAACAAGCACTTGAAGATGTGACTTTCCCAAAATCCATTGGCTTTGTCGCCCCAGAGAGTGATCAAACATCCTCAACTCCTGTGGACTCATTATCGATTGATCTGCCTGCAAATGTAGACGAGGGTATTCTCATTGAATTTCTATCCCGTCAACCAGGCGAGTTGGAAAAACTTGAGCAACAGGTCATGGAGTTGGAAAAGGATAATGCCAGCAATGCTCTGGGTGAGATCACACGGATGATTCATACACTCAAAGGTGAGACAGGCTTGCTGGGACTGACTCAAATATGTGATTTGTGTCACGCAATGGAAGACGCCATTGCATCTCGCCCAATCAGTGAACTCATTGAACCGATGTTGACCATCAAGGATTGGCTTGAGCGTATTTTCGGAGCTTATGCCGGGAAAAATGAAGCGCCTGAGCCTGTTGCCGAGATGTTGGCCTTGCTGGGAGTTACTGTAAAGACGGATGCACAGGCCGATGCAGACAATGCACAAGCTAATGAGGATGCGGAGCAGACTTTCTTTGCAGACCCGACGCTGGTTGCTGAATTTATCACCGAAGCACGCGAGCATCTGGATGCCGCCGAAGTTGAACTGCTAAGCGTTGAAGATGATCCGAACAATGAAGATACATTAAACGCCATTTTTCGAAGCTTTCACACCATTAAGGGGGTGGCCGGATTCATCGGGCTGCCTGACATTCAAGCGCTGGCACACATCTCTGAAACGGTGTTGGATCGCGCTCGGAAGCATACACTTGAACTGTCAGGTGAGTCGTTGGACATTGCATTTGAAGCAGTCGACAGCATGAAGCGGCTGATTGATCGACTCCAAGTCGCATTGGAAGCTGGCAAGATACCTGATACCGACCCGGATTTACATATCATTCTTGATAAATTGCATGTGTTGGCAGATCCATCTGCCAAGCCCAAGGTTGTTGAGCCTGAAGTTGAACCAGAGCTTGCAACGGAAGATGCCCAACCCGATTCGGAATTGCCCGAAGAGGAAGATCACCGCAATGCCAAAGTCGGAGAGATTCTCGAACACGAAGCCAATATCGCACCGGATACGATCAACAAGGCTGTAGCGATCCAGGACAATCTGCGAAAAGCGGTTCCCAAAATCGGGGAAGTGTTGACCAAGATGTGTGGTGTACCTGAAGAACAGGTCAACAAAGCATTGGATAAGCAGCAACAAGCCAAGTCCAAAGCGGCAGAAAACTCAGGACAGTCCAAGTCCGTCCAGGTGGCCGAAACCGTCAAGGTTGATGCGCCCAGGCTTGATCGATTGGTCGATGCCATCGGCGAACTGGTCATTGCTCAAGCCATGCTCAGTCAATCCGCTATCCAGAATGTTTCCGGCGATGTCGCACTGATGGCGCGCAATCTGAGTCACTTGGACAAGATTACCCGCGAACTTCAGGAAATGGCCACATCACTGCGTATGATTCCTGTTCGATCAACCTTCCAGAAAATGGCAAGGCTTGCCCGTGATGTAGCACGCAAACTCGGTAAGCAGGTCAACTTTGTCATGGAAGGTGAAGACACCGAATTGGATAAGACCGTCGTGGATCGTATCGGTGATCCACTGGTCCACATGGTGCGTAATGCACTGGATCACGGGCTTGAAGCTGACAGCGAACAACGCACTGCAAACGGCAAGTCTGCAACCGGAACTGTCTGCCTGCGTGCCTATCACAAGGGTGGGGGCATCTGCATTGAAATTCAGGATGACGGGCACGGTCTGGATGAGCAGGTCCTACTGCAAAAAGCCATAGAACGTGGTGTTGTCAGTGAAAGTGATCAGCTTAGCCAACAGGAAATTTTTCATCTCATCTTTGCCCCCGGATTCTCAACCGCAAAGCAGGTTACCGATGTCTCAGGACGCGGGGTTGGTATGGATGTGGTCAAACGTAACATCGAAGCATTGCGTGGCAAAATCGAAATTCAAAGTGAAAAAGGCAAAGGCAGTACCTTTACCATCCGCCTGCCACTAACACTGGCCATCATTGACGGTATGGTTGTACGCTTGTCCACCGAGCGATATATCATCCCAACACTATCCATTGTCCGAATGTTGCAGCCTGGTGAAGTCAATATCAAAAGTATCATGCAGAACGGCCAGGCGTTATTGGTTGATGATGAACTTCTCCCATTGGTGCGACTGGATCGACTTTTTGAAGTCGAAGGCGCTCAACAGGATCCAACCCAGGCGACCGTGGTGGTGGTGGAATATTCTGAACGCAAGATGGCAATCCTTATCGATGAATTGATCGGTCAACAGCAGATTGTCATCAAATCTTTGGGGGCAACCATGCGCGGTCTGCCAGGAATAGCCGGTGGTGCGATCATGTCCGACGGACGTGTAGGTTTGGTCGTTGATATCAGCGGTTTGATGAACCTGTCTCGGAATACTGGTTCAACAATCCCGTCTATGGCTATTACAGGCTCAGATTTATCAGACCTTCCCGTTTCCAAAGCTGCATAAAACAACTTTCACTGTGTGCGTAAAGTGCCATTGTGATTTAGACGATAAAACATACATCCCGTTTATAACGGACGGTAAGAAGTAGAGGAGTTAGCGATGAAAATAATGCTTGTGGATGATTCCAAGACCATGCGTAGTATCCAAAAGGGTATTCTGTCACAGATGGGGCACACCGACCTTGTCGAAGCCTGTGACGGCCAGGACGCATTAAGTAAAGTTTTTGCTGAGAAGCCGGACTTGATTCTTCTGGACTGGAATATGCCGAATATGGATGGCTTGTCCTTCCTGCAGGCATACCGTCAGAAGGATAAAGCCACGCCGATCATCATGGTGACAACGGAAGCCGAAAAACATCGCGTCGTCGATGCTCTTAAGGCCGGTGTCAACAACTACGTCGTCAAGCCGTTCACGCCTGACGCCCTGAGCAGCAAAATCGCTCAGACCCTCGAAAAATGCGGTAAAGCTGCCTAATCAGGTAGTCAAAACAAAACAATCAACCAGGTTCCGATTTGGAGCCTGGTTTTTTCATGCGCGCGTAAGAGTTGGAAAATAACGGATTATACTCTTGGCCTAGCCAACTGCATTGGCATGCACTGAGTCAACTTTCTATACTGTGGGGCTAACCCTGATACTGACGAAGGTGAATCCACAGTGCGTATACTCGTGCCAATAATAGCTTTAATCATCGGTGCTGTATTTGTTTTGGCGATGCTCAAACCGCCAGCAAAGACAATGCCCACCCCATCGACCGCCAATCAAGTTGTGCAAACCGAGACATCAGAGGATGCTCCAACGGCTGACACAGCTAAGAAGTCCGTCGATTCACTCGTCGATCAGGTCAAAGAGGGTGTCCAAGCCATCACCGCCAAACCTGTTGTTGACGATGTTGATGTGCCAGAGTTGCCTGTGATGCATGCTGTCTCAGCAACCGAGGCAAAAGTCTCCGTATTGGGATCACTGGATAAAACGTCCGACGATAAGTTGGAAGTTCAACTCTCCGGCTGGGGGGCGGGGCTCTACAAAATTAAACTCACCAACTATGACAAGGAATTGCATAGCGAAGAACATTACATGATCCGCGATGTTGTGGAAGATCCTGATAACGAAGGTCTTTTCTACTTCCCCTTCGCTGCCCGTCAGATCACTGTCAACGGCCAGACCTTCAAGCTCTCTGATAAGCGTTGGCATCTGGATGCTCAGAAGCCCGGCCGTTACACGCTCGGCCTGGCTGATGAATCAGGCAAGACGCTGGTTCAACTCGTTCGCCAGTATACCCTCACTGGTTACGAAATCGCCTGTGAGCAAAGCATCGTCAATCACACCGATGTACAGTTGAAAGTCATCTGGAATCAGTACGGCATCTGTGACATCACGCCCGACAAAGCCTCCTACATGGGCGATCGTCGCGAACTGGCGACGGGCTACTTTGATCCTGACTACGACTCTAAGCGCAAGTACATTTATGCTAACAAGGGCTTTGTGCAACGCATGAAAGTTGCTGAGAATATTCACACCAACCGTCAGTACAAAGCTCAGGGTAAACCACTCGACGAAGGTATCTACTGGCCAACCCCCAAGTCGCCTGAAAATGCACAGATGGTCTGGACCGCAGCAGTCAACCGTTATTTCTCCATGGCCATGTATCGCCCGCTGTTGACGCAACCTACCGAAGAGGCCAACGGCAAAGCCCAAGCAATCCTCGGCCCCGATGGCTTGTTTGCTAATGTGCAACCCATGCTCATCGGCACCCCCAACACCGACCGCAACGCGCTCGACTACAGCGTGGTGATGCTCAATATGACATCCAAGCCCATTGCAGTGGCGCCCGGCAAGTCCGCAAGTCTGGATTTGAATATCTATGCAGGCCCGCGACTCAAAGATGCACTGCATCAACAACCCTACGCCAGCCTGTCTCTCTACGAGACCATCCGATATGAACTGGGCTGCACATGGTTCACCTTCCAGTCATTGGCACATGGACTGCTCAACTTCCTGCGATTCCTCCATGGCATCATCTGGGACTGGGGCATCTCCATCATCATCTTGGTTCTATGTGTTCGCTTGCTGCTGCACCCGATCACCAAGAAGTCGCAAATCCAGATGACCAAGATGGGCAAGCAGATGCAGTCCATTCAACCTGAGATTAAAAAGCTCAAGGAAAAGTATGCTAACGATCAGCAAAAATTCCAACAGGAACAGATGAAGCTTTTCCGCGAAAAAAATATCAACCCAGCCAACATGCTCGGTTGCGCACCCATGTTCCTGCAAACGCCGATTTGGATCGCGCTGTATGCGATGCTCTATTACGCCATTGAACTCCGCCACGAGTCAGCGTTCTATGGCATCTTCCAGGCAGTCTCCGGTGGTAACTGGGCATTCCTGGCGGACCTTTCGGCGCCGGATAACTTCATCAAGTTCAGCGGGACAGGATTCTCAATTCCACTGTTCGTTATCAACTTCCATATGACCGGCATCAATGTCCTGCCAATCCTTATGGGGGTGATGTTCTTCCTTCAACAGAAATTCACCATGCCCCCAGCAGCCAATGAACAGGCCGCCCAACAGCAGAAAATGATGAAGTTCATGACACTGCTTTTCCCGTTCTTCCTGTATTCGGCACCAAGTGGTCTGACGCTCTACATCCTCAGCTCTACCACCGCAGGCATGATCGACAGCTACTTTGTACGCAAACACATCAAGCAGCAGGAAGAGTCCGGCGAACTCTTTAAAGCCAAGCCCCGCAAAGAAGGTGGCTTCATGGATCGCATGCAAAAAACCATGGCTGCAAAAATGGAAGAAGCCCAACGCATGCAACAAGCCAAGCAGAACAACAAAAAACGCAAGTAACTAAACTCGCGTTATGAACGATAAACAGCATCCATATGCACACTAAAGCCCGGGGGTTTTAAACCCCGGGTACAACCCATCGAGCAAAGCGAGGGCGCATCCTATGCTCGAAAAACTCAAAGAATCTGAATTACACGTCCACATGGGCGGCTGTCTCACAGCCCAGGACCTTGCAGATGTAGCTGCGGACTTCTATCGCGATATCGATTGGCAACCTTACTGCGAGAACTATCTGAAAACCTTTGGTCAAGTGGCCGACCCAATCGCATGGTTTGATGCTGCGATCCTACACCATGATCTTGAACCTTTGAAAAAAGGCTTTGTGGTCACTCAAAAAGATGCAGGCGACTTCGCCCGGTTTCAAGCTCGATTTAATTTGTTGATCTATGTCGCCCGTGCATTGCGGGATCGCATGGGCAATCAAAAACCGTTTTTGGATCGCATCTTTGCCCGACATCGCAGCCAAGGCTTACGTTACGTCGAATACCGTGCGATGTCTGGTGTTGCGGATACCTACGAAAAATTCATCGCTTTTCATGGAGAGTATGCGATGGCTTGCTTGCAAGCCAGTGATCCGCAGATGACCATCCGATACATCGCATCATTGCCACGTGACAACGCACTTCAAACGTATCAGTGGCTTAGGCGGATGCTCGATGAATTGCCACATTTGCGTGAAGTGGTCGTTGGCATTGACTTCTGTTTTTGGGAAGAAGGTTTGCCCCCCGGAAGTTTAAACGCGTTTTTTGAGAAGCTTCATTTGGATAATGCTTCCAATCCCGATCAAGCATTGGAAGTGGTGTATCACGTAGGCGAAAGTTTTTTCGACAAGTCAATAGAAAGCGCCATCCGTTGGTGTCATGAGGCTGCCATGCTGGGCGCCAAACGTCTTGGTCATGCCATTGCACTGGGGATGGATCCAGCCCACGCCGTTGCCCGTCGCGTTGATGCTCATGTGTCCGAGCCGGTGAGTGAACGCTTGGATCAAATTGCTTATGACCTTGAGCATGCTGTTTCGCTGCGCGAGTTTGGGGTGAGTGTCGATGCATCCCAACTGCTTGATGAGCGTGACTTGCTGCAAACCGTGCCATCCACCGAGAAGGTTTCACGGAAGTATGATGACACACGTCTTGAGCAGGCACGTTTGCGTCAGCAATATGTATTGGATCAACTGACGAAACTTGGCACGGTGATTGAAACCTGCCCGACTTCGAATTTGCGGATAGGGGATGTGCCGACTGCGGCTGATTTGCCGGTGCATCGCTTTTTGGCAAGTAATGTGAATTTTGTCATCGCTGCCGATGATCCGGGTATTTTTGATGTCACGCTGGCAGATGAAGTGGATTGGGTTGCACAACACAGTCATCTGTCCGAAGCTCAGTTGGCAGGGCGCCTTGGCGATCCCATGCGATTTGCATTGCGTCCTGTGGAATAGTTTTCGGCATTTGCGGGTACAATGGGGTGTCCCATTTCCCATGCGAGAACACACATGAAACACCGTCCGTCCCGTCTGTTCTTTGTCGTTGTTTTGACTGTTGGCTTTTTGACTTCCCTTACACATGCTCAGACCGACGCGACGCATGCTGCCTTCGACAAGCTGCTTAAGCAATATGTCCGCAATGGCTTGGTGACGTACGTGCCACTGCGTGATGAAGCGCTCCCACAACTCAACAGTTATCTTGACCAGATAGCTAAGCTTGACATCGCGGCGCTATCCAAAAACGATCAGCTTGCAGCGTATATCAACATCTACAATGCAACCATGCTCAAAGCGGTTTGTGATCGCTACATGCCTGGTTATTCACCATCAAATGATAATTTCAAAGTGTTCAGTGAAAAGTTGGTTCGCCTCAAGACAGGGACAATTTCACTTAACGATCTGGAAAATACAGTCATCCGCCCGACGTTCAAAGACCCTCGCATTCATGTGGCTCTAGTCTGTGGCGCCGTCTCCTGCCCACCGTTGATTGATACGGCATACACCGGTAAAACGCTGGACATGGTCCTTGATGCCAAGTTCAAGGATTGGTTGGTTAATGATCCGACGCGGAACAAGATCAATCAGGATCGTCGGACAATTTACTTGTCCAAAATTTTCGACTGGTACGCAGATGACTTCGGTGGCAAGGATAATATTCTCAAATTTGTCGACCAACATCACCCCGCCAAACTCAAAAGTTACGCAGTGAAATATCTGGATTACGACTGGTCGCTAAATATCCGCAAATAACAATAGCACTGGCAATAACTGTCGGCTTTCATGCGTTACCTTCATATTAACGGAGGTAATCATGTCCATGCGTCTACTTGGTCTGACTGTCATTATCTGTCTTGTATCCACACCCCTTTTTGCTCAGCCTCAACAACGGCAGAGACGTTTGCCAGAGGGTGTAGTCTCACATCGTAATCTTGTCTATGCCACCGTCGAAGATGGCAGAAACATGAAACTCGACCTGTATCTGTCGGAAAAGAAAACCGGCAACGAGCCGCTGGTGGTTTGGATACATGGGGGCGGTTGGCGTAACGGAAACAAGAACAACGTCAACGTTGCAATGCTCAGGTTGGTGACCCAAGGCTACGCCGTTGCCAGCATCGACTATCGACTCGGCGGACTGCTCAAACATCCTGTGCATATCCATGACTGCAACGCTGCGATCCGTTGGCTAAAGGCTCATGCTAAAGAGTATGGGTACAGTGTCGATAAGGTTGCAGTCGCAGGCAGCAGTGCCGGCGGACACCTTGCGTTACTCGTGGGGGTTGCCAGTGATGTGCCAGAGCTTCAAGGCGAAGTTGGAGAGCATTTGGGCGTCAGTTCACGTGTCGATGCGATCATTGATTTCTATGGACCGACTGACCTTCTGGCATTGGGTAAAACCAAGCGGGGCGGGCAGGAATTGGATGTCACCGAAGCCTTCAGCAAGTCCGCCAGCCCGGTGAGTTATCTGGATGCCAACGATCCGCCGGTATTGATTTTTCATGGTGATCGTGATCGCACAGTCGTACCTCAACAGAGCGTGACCCTTGATGCGATGTACAAGGAATTAGGACTTGAATCGACATTACATATGTTCAATGGTGCAGGCCACGGCGGTCGAGTATTTGCTCAGGAGTTGGTTCATGAACAGATTGCTGCGTTTTTGAAAAAGCATTTGAAGGGTGAGGAGTAGGGTTGGTTGGGAATAGTGAAAAAGTAGAATGTCGTCTTTGATTTTCCCCTTTGATTTTAGACTCCGTCTTTTTTACTTGTGATTATGCCTTGTTCAATGAACGTTTGCATTGCATTGTCACCCGCCGGACATAACCCAATGTGCTGCATTTCCTCATACCATTGTTTTAAGCCTGCTTCAGCATCTGACTGGCTACCATCGAGATGGGGGCCAACATGTTTAATCCAGAGTTCAATCTCTGCTGCTACGATCTCGCGTCCACCGGCCAATATTTTCGCTGTTTGAACAAGCATTTTAGCCAGTTCTTCGTCAATCACAGCATCGGGAGTTGTCCAGTGGACATTGCCGAGGCAATCTGTGTAGAAACCGATCTGTTTTATTTGGTCGAGTAATTTTGGATGGTCGGCACTCTCATCAAACATAGCTACGAATTCTCGAAGCTGACTAGCCCCTTGAGCAAAGAGTTGAGGTAATATCCACATCTGGTTCTTAGCTGTATGTGAACGATACTCTTTCCACAGAGGTTTTGCGCTCTTATCGTCAAAAGCAGATGAAAGACGGCGTAGAATAGCCATTTTGCCTGATTCTTCAATAGATAACGTGGCTACTGAAGCTGCTGTTGGAAAGCAGTCATTGGAGAGAAGAAGCTCGGCGTCATTGGCAAGTCGTCGCGCGTTCTTCATGGCCAAATTCATTCCATCAGCAACCTGCTGTGCGGTCAGTACAGAACGGTATTGATACAGACGTGATGCCATTGTTCTAGGGGCCTAATGTTTCCTCTCAGTTGTCCAGTCGTGACCTCTAGCCGCGTCTGGTAAAAGCAGCGATTAGGATTCCGACTCAAAAAAACCAATAGCCTCAGTAAGTGAGGCAACCCGCTTTGTATCAGCATTTATGACGGCTTGGTAAAGGAGACCCGCCAAAATTGCACTGCGTGTGGCATCGGGGATAACACACGGGCTGAGTACGCCTCTAGACTGCGGATAGCTCTCCCAGTGAATTCCAAGGGCTTTTACACCGCCGTGTTGCTGATTCTTATGGTCGTAATACCCGGTGATCAGCGTCAACCCAGCGTCAGTGTATATTTCCTTTGTACTTTTCCAATAAGAAATCATATCCATAAAATACCTTTCGCTAATCAAAGACCCAAAAAGATCCGAAATAAGGGGTGTTCAACTTTATGGCTCAGTTTTCGCCGTTGCATATCCCCCCAATACCCTCCACCTGATTTTTAAACGATCCGGTCATGCTACGCAACCTCATTGTTGTTGCTGTTGTTGCTGTTGAGCATCGAGTCGTTGGGTGACTTGTTTGGCGGTTTGGCGGACGAGGTCGGATTCGTTTTGGTCGGTTGCCATTTCGTTGAGCTTCTGGCGTAGTGTTGGATTGTCGTGATTGGTGAGGTGGTTGCCTGCTGCGATGAGGGCGTTGCGTTTGACCATTTCCAGTTTCATGCGTTTGAGTGCTGAGCCGATGAAGGCTTGTTGGCGGTCGGCAGCGGTCCAGTTGAGTATGTCCAACAAGTTCAACGACGGGGCAGGTGGTCGGGGCGTGTAACGAACATGATGCTCAGGATACGCCGACTCAACCTTTGCGGGGCGAGGCTTCCGGGGATTCCGGGGCTTCCGGGGCTTCCGGGGGTTGTGGGGGCAGACTTCCTGACAGATATCGCAGCCAGCAATCCAGTCACCCATCTGCTCGTGTAAGTCGGGGGCGATGAGGCTTCGGTGTTCCAAGGTCAGATAGCTGATGCAGCGAGAGGCATCGAGTTGGTAGGGTTCGATGCATTGGGTCGGGCAGGCATCGATACAGCGGGTACACGTGCCGCAGTGATCGGGCATGGTTTGATCGTCGGAAGTTGGCAGGTCCAAGGTGGTGATGATGACGCCCAGGGCAAACCATGATCCAAGGTGCGGATGGATGAGCAGGGTATGCTTGCCAATCCAACCCAGGCCAGCACGCTTGGCATGTTCACGTTCGAGGATCGGGGCGGTGTCGACTGCGACGCGAAACTGCTCGTCGGGATAGTGCTTACGCAGCGCGTCAGCCAAATGCATCAAGCGTTTTTTGAGCACCTTGTGATAGTCATCTCCCCATGCATAACGCGCGATCCGGCCAGCTGGGGGATCCGTTGGCAGATCGGTTTCATGAGGATACCGGTCTGCGACACAGATTACTGACTGGGCGCCAGGCAGGAGCTTATCAGGATCAATACGGATATCACGGTGGTTGGCTAAGTAGTCCATTTCGCCTTGCTTGCCATCGGCTAACCACTGGTCGAGAAAGTCGACATGGTCGGAGATTGATGCGGGCGTGATGCCTGTCATGGCAAAGCCGAATTGCTCGCCAAGTCCTTTGATGAAGTCTTGGGGATCAGCAGGTTGAGTTGGTGATTGCGGACTATCAGGCATGGTTTAAGTGTAACCGGTGCAGTTCAAAGCGTGAATTCGCAAAGCCAAGTTTATTGTAAATGGCTCAACTCATTATTTGGAATGGCTTTGTGGCTACATCTCTACATTTTGAGCGTCGAAAAAAATATTTGATGACATTATTGACGGATCGTGCCATCATGCCTAGGATTCGTTAATGGCACGATCCATCACACCATCTGAAGCTGATCTGGATACCAGCAGTAAGCCTGTCTCGGGGCAAAGCGGGGCTTCCGGGGCTTCCGGGGGGGCAGGTCAACCACGGACTCGGCTTGTTGATGTTGCCAAGCGCGCCAAGGTTGCCCGGTCGACAGCTGCTCAGGCTTTGTATGGTTCAGGGGGCAGTAATGTCCGAGTCAGTGATGAGACAGCGGATCGCATACGCAAAATTGCCCGGGAGATGAATTTTCAACCCAATCGCCTGGCTCGCGGACTCCGCGGCGCTTGTACGCAGTCGGTGGGGGCGGTTTGGTCTGTGCTTGAACCTCAGACGACTGATGCGCCGCTGGTCAATGCGATCCTCACGCAATTGCAATCCGATGGCTATGCGACGTACCAATCCAATCATCCGATCAACGTTGAGCAGACATGCAAGTTGCTTGACGACTTGTTATCGCGGCAGTTGGATTCACTGGTGATTCGACTCCGCCCGGATCATTATGAATCGAAGGATGTGTTGGATTTACTGGGTCGATTTCGCAGCGCGATTGCGGTCGTGCCTTGGGCCGTGGATGGGATTGCCATTGATCAGGTGATTCATGACCGGGATACGGGGATGGTGGAAGTGGTCGATCATTTTGTGGCGACCGGCAGACGAAAAATGCTGTTGATGTTGAGCATGCGTGATCTGACGGAGCAGCGTAAGTTACAGGTGTTTCGTGACCGTATGATCCATCATGGGCTTGATCCTGATAAGCATATCACTGTGCTTGACCGAGGTATTGAGTCACACGAAGTCGAGAACATTTTCGAACATTTTGAAAAGTTGATTGAGTCGGAGCTTAACGCAGACTGTCAGGCCGATGCCATTTTCAGTTCCAACGATGTCATTCTGATGATCGTCGCCCGTCGGTTAAGACGGTTGGGTATCGATGTGCCAAGGCGCATTGCTTTAGCGGGTTTGAACGACACATTAGCTGCACAGTATTGGGATCCGGCACTGGCGATGATAAATCGGCAACAGGATCACCTGGTACAGACAGTGTGTAATCTCGTAAACGCACGTTTGGCGGACCCTAAAAGACCGCTGGAGTGTCGACATGTTCCCATGAAGTTTGTGGTACGGGAATCAGCAGGAAGTTGATTTTGAATCGTAAAATTGCATTGGTGATTCACATTCATGTGGAATCCTTTGCGTTTGACTCTTGAGGAAGAGGACCATGAAACAGAATCTGTACCCACAAACGCGTCGGTATTCGACTGAACATCAGTCTGTGTTGCCAATGGGTTTTACGCTCATTGAGTTGTTGGTTGTGATTTCCATTGTGTCGTTGTTGATTTCGATTCTTTTACCATCATTGAAGAATGCCCGGTCACTTGCTCGCAGTGCCCAGTGCATGTCCAATCAGCGATCCGTAGGGGCGTTGATGTTTATTTATTCACAGGACTACGACCAATACCTGCCAGTACGCCGGACACTTAAGAGTGGTGTGTATCAGTATGGCTGGCCGAATTTGATTTGGAAGTACATGGACACCGGCAGAAAACTGGGCAACAAATACGACAAGGGCAAGCTCGTAGGCACAGCCATGAACTGTCCCGAAGGTCAGACGGATATCAAAGATAATCCACATTGGGGCCGAATCTATACACTCAACCAGTGGTTTAAATTGCCGAACAATAACTCGATCTATCAAAGTGCCAACAAGTCCATTCGCATCTCGGACATCAAGAAAAGTTCGAAGGTGTTTTTACTCTCAGAACAAACGGTCAAGGCTGCCTGGGCTGGCAACAAATGGATATTCGCGGACTATACGACCAATCCTTTGAACCACAGTCAACAGCAACTTGTCAATCATCACACTGCCAGCAAGGCGACCAACGCGACCTATTCAGATGGCCATGTGAAATTAATGGACGAACAGGACTTCCCGCATATCAATGCGACAACATTTGTGACTGAAAGATATGACTACCGTTGGCATGGTTCGACGAACAAATGACTTGCCAATGTTATTAGAGGATACCCCTTAAATATCTCGGGGTTTGATTCACAGAAAAGAGAGATACATGAACCAGCAACACTGCGACACTTATTTTTTTGCCAAAAAGATAACACGTGATATCAATCGGGGTTTTACATTAATCGAACTTCTGGTGGTGATCTCCATCGTGGCATTACTCATCGCCATCCTCTTGCCAGCACTCAAAAGCGCTCGGTCAGTGGCTCGTAGTGCTCAGTGCATGTCCAATGAACGATCGGTAGGAGGATTGATGTTCGTTTATTCGCAGGACTTTGACGACTACATGCCCATCCGCCGAACCAGTGTCAGCGGTACCTACACCGACAGTTGGGTTCGAGGTATGTGGACCTACATGAACAACGGTGTGAAGCTCAACCTCAAGTACGACAAAACCAAGCTCAAAGGTACAGCACTAAGCTGCCCCGAGTCCCAGACCGATGTGGCCGACAATCCAAGCTGGGGGCACATTTACACCTACAATCAATGGTTCAAAAAGCCCAACGGCAGCTCCATTTACCAAGGGCAAAATGTCACCTTCCGCCTTAGTGATGTTAAGAAAAACTCTGAAGTCTTCCTACTCGTCGAACAGGCAACCAAGGGAGGCTGGACCAGTGGCAAGTGGGTTTTTGCGGACTACACCGCCAACGCCCTGGATCACAATGATCAAAAACTCGTGAATCATCACACCTCCAGCAAGGGGACCAACGCAACCTTTTGTGACGGACATGTAACATACATGGCTGATGAAGATTTCCCACACGATAACGACGGGACCTATGTCTATGAAAGTTGGGATTACCGTTGGCATGGGTCGACAAATAAGTAACTCCATACCACTCACATAACGCACTTTGACGAGTCGTGTCACTTTGATGCGGCTCGTCGTGCGTTTGGGGTGGTCTGTCGATATCAAAAGCCTCGCTTGTCCCATACTCTCAAACTGGTAACCAAGGCCAAACCGCATTACAATTCCAGCTTAACCCTGTGTTTGAGCACGGATTGATTATCGCTTGACAGGGTCAAGATGGAACCGCAAATATGCCCTATGAACTCAAACCGTATGACGTGGATGTTGAAACGACACCCTACGTTCGCGAAGACGTCCCAGCGACTGGCCAGGGGGATCGCTGGACACTGAACTTCGGCCCGCAGCATCCTGCGACGCATACCACCTTGCGTATCGTCATGGAGCTTGACGGCGAACGCATCGCCCGTGCCGTGCCGCATATCGGTTATCTACACTCAGGCTTTGAAAAACTCGGCGAAGCACTCGACTACAACCAGTATGTCACCATTGTCTCGCGGATGAATTATGTCTCGCCGATCTCCAACGACATCTGTTGGCATCACTGTGTCGAAAAACTTTTCGACATCGACATCACCCCGCGATGCAAAGTCGTTCGAACCATCCTTGCGGAACTGGGACGTATTCAGGATCACCTGCTGTCCATCGGTGCTGCGGCATTGGACCTTGGTGCCTTTACCGCGTTTCTCTACGGGTTTAACGAACGCGAAAAAATCTACGACATCGTCGACTACATCTCCGGCCAGCGTTTCCATCCAGACTACACCCGCGTCGGTGGCATGATGGCTGACCTGCCTGACGAAGAAGTCTTCAAACGCATGGTCAAAAAGTTCATCCGTGAACAACTTCCACCTGCGATCAAGGACATTGAAACGCTGCTCAACAACAACCGCATCTTCCGTGATCGCACCGAAGGCATCGGCACGATTTCAACCGACGAAGCTGAAGGCTGGTCACTGTCCGGCCCCGTCGCTCGCGCGTCAGGTGTCCGGGCGGATCTGCGTAAAGATGAACCGTATCTCTGCTATGCCGACAACTGGGATGGGCAGGGGGCAGAGGCTGTAAAGTTCAATGTCGTACTTGCATCCAAAGGCGACTGCTTTGCTCGCTTCCTGGTCAGAATTGAAGAAGTCAAACAGTCCGTCAAGATCATCGAGCAGCTCATCGACAACATCCCCGGTGGGCCGATGAATGTCTTCGACGATGCAGGTGTCACCAAGCCTGACAAGTCTTCGGTGTATGGCTCGATTGAAGGTCTGATTCAACACTTTGAATTGGTGATGACCAACCGTGGTTGGAAAGCTCCTGTTGCTGAAGTCTACGGTGCCAACGAAACCGGCAACGGTGAGTTGGGCTATTACATCGTTTCCGACGGTGGGCCAAGACCCTGGCGTGTGAAGACCCGTCCGCCAAGCTTCATTAATTATTCCGTGTTCTCCAAGTTGATTGAAGGACACATGATTGCTGACACGCCTGCGATTCTCGGTTCACTGAACATCATCGCAGCAGAGTTGGATCGTTAATCATTTGACCATTGCTGCGAGCTTTGATGTTCGCAGATTTAAGTATCAAGCACTCGGAGTGACCCATGCCCTGGATTACCAAGAACAGCGGAACGATGCAGATCGACACCCGCGAAGAAGCTTATCTCGATGAAGCTCTCAAAGCTGAGATTGAAGCGAATATCATCCCGCGTTATCCCGACCGCCGTGCTGCGATGCTGCCGACGCTTCATGCCGTGCAACACAAAGTTGGATGGCTCCCAGCTCAGGCGCTCAAAGAGATTGGTGAATTCCTTGGCACCGCACCCGCGGAAGTCATGGACACGGCCACGTTCTACGAAGAGTATTGGCTCACGCCCAAAGGCAAGTATGTCATATGGGTCTGTCAATCCATCTCCTGTGAATTAATGGACCGCGAATCATTGATGACCAAGCTCAAAGCCAAACTCAGTATCGAACCCGGCGAGACTACCGAGGACGGCAAGTTCACTTTGATGAACGTCGAATGCCTCGGCTCCTGTGGCACAGCACCGTGTGCTTTGGTTGATGAAAAACTCCACGAAAACTTATCCGTCGATAACGTCGACGCGATTTTGGATGCCCTGGAATGACCGACAACTGGTTCACAAAACTTTGCTACTCAGCAGGCAAGACGATTCACGAAATCACCAAGCCTGCCCCCGGAAGTAAATCGTCCGGGAGTAAGAGAACGGTGAACAAAAAAGTTGAAGAAAAAAAAGTGAGTAAAAACGTCACTTTGCGACGCACAACGATTGATGAAATTGAAATAACGAACCGTGACCAAGAGGAAGCGGACAACAAAAACTAGACAGACTCCACCGCAACGATATTGAAGCGGGAAACACAATATGCCATTACAAGAACCCGTCCTGACCAAACGAATCCCGACACCGCCGTTCGGAGATTTTTCACAGCGGAAGCTCATCAGCTACGAAGACTTCGTCGCTACGGGCGGCTATGTCGGTCTGAAAAAAGCCATCGACATGCAGCCCTCGGATATCATCGACACGATGAAAGCCAGCGAACTGCGCGGCCGTGGTGGTGCCGGTTTCCCCGCGGGTGTCAAGTGGAGCTTCCTGCCCCCGCAGGATGGTAAGCCCCGTTATTTGGCAGTGAACTCTGACGAATCCGAACCCGGCACGTTCAAGGACCGGATGCTGCTGGACTTTGATCCGCATATCCTTCTTGAAGGCATCGCCATCTGCATGCGCGCCTGTCAACTGGATACCACCTACATCTACATCCGGGGCGAGTATCATCATCAGGCCAAGGTGCTTAATGCTGCCATTGATGAAGCCTATGCCAACAACATCTTCGGCCCCAATTCGATCATGGGCAAGATCAACGACCGCGAGCCGCGCTGCTTTGTGCATCGTGGTGCTGGTGCGTATATCTGCGGTGAAGAAACCGCGCTGCTTAACTCACTGGAAGGCAAGCGTGGTTGGCCTCGCATCAAGCCTCCATTCCCCGCTGTGGCTGGTGCATTTGGTCGACCCACCATCATCAACAATGTCGAAACACTTGCCATGTGCGGCCCGATCATCGATCGAGGTGTCGACTGGTTTAAGACCATGGGTGTCGCTCGTCCCGAAGGTGTGCCCCCGCATGTCCCTGCAAGTTACGGCCCCAAGCTCATCGGCGTCTCTGGTCACGTGAATCGACCCGGTGTCTATGAAGAAAACCTCGGCATCACCGTCCGTGAGATGATCGAAAAATATTGCGGCGGTATGCGTAACGGCAAGAAGTTCAAGTCCGCTGTCCCCGGTGGTATCGCCATGGGGGTCTTAGGGACCGACCAAATCGACGCGCCTCTGGACTTTGACATTGGCAGAAACTTCGGCTGCCTTGGACTCGGTACCGCTGGCGTTATCGTCATGGATGAAGATACCGATATGGTGGCTATGGCACGCAACGTCGTCCGATTCTTCAGCCACGAATCATGTGGTCAATGTACACCCTGTCGCGAAGGCAGTAACTGGGTCTACAAGACTCTCAAACGCATCGAAGAAGGCAACGGCACCACCGCTGACCTGGATCTGCTGCTGGAAGTCTCCGGCTCCCAAGGTGCCATGCCCGGTACCACCATCTGCGGCTTGGCTGACGGCACCAACTGGGCCATCAAGACCTTCCTCAACAAGTTCTGGGACGACTTCGAATCCCGCGTCAAACCCAGCAAAATCGCCGGCTACAGCTTGCCTGTGTTGGTTTGATCGCAAGCGAGCCGCGTTGTGTCAATGCGGATTGAGCGAAGCTCAACATCTGCAGCAAATCATTTTGAACCGCCAAGGCGCCAAGAACGCCAAGTTATGAGAGAAAAATGATTCAGCGTTTGAAGAAGTTGAGATCATTGATTCTCGAAATGTATCCTCAAAGCCAATTGAGACCGGTTTCCGATGCTCAGATGGAGGCACTTCTTAAACGCTTCCCTGATATTCCATATCATCTTCACCTGTATTTGAAATTGATTGGTTTTGGCACGATTGGTGCATCAAACTATTCGGTGCATATTCCATTTGAGGCACACCATATCTTTGATATTCAAGAAGCTTCACATCTAGCAGATTTTGTCTTGTTGGGCGATGATTTTGCTGGCACATTTGAAGCCTATGACACCTGTAATAACTGGCAATTGGCTTGTGTGGATGAACATTGGAATTTTGAAAAATGTGAGGGTGGAAACTTCATCCAGTTTTTGGAAGACATGTATGGGTCTTTATCCAATTAAAACTCTCTGCCTTGAATCTTGGCGTTCTTGGCGCCTTGGCGGTTCAATTCTCAATTCTTAATGCTAAATTCTCAGCTTTTCCGCCACCGACTCTTCAACGGGTTCTTTCTTATATGGACCTGTGGATTCATCCTCTGATGGGCTTATCGGCTGGTTTGTGCATTGCGGGTAGTGGTTAAGTCCTGTTCCGATTATGCCGAATATACTAACTCTATCGAATAGATGATATTAGGAGTTCGCCCATGTCCAATGCCATAGTGGGAACACATAACGCTGGTTTGACTGATCGTCAGCAACGTGAAGCTGCATATTACGATCAATATTCCACGAATCATGAAGTTGAAAAAGTCGATTTTGCACCCGCAACCAGTGATCAACTCCGGCCATGGAGTCCTTATTGGTCCTTGGTTCGCATTGTCCGTGACCAATACCGTGACCGTTCGCAAAAACTTCTGGAATTCGGTTGTGGTATGGGGGCGACAAGTGCGGTATTTGCCAAGGTCGGTTTTCAAGTCACCGGCATTGATATTTCCGAAGGCAACTGTCGTGTAGCCAGAAAGCTTGTGTCGCAACATGGCCTTGAAGACCGCTGTACCTTTCATGTGATGCCTGGTGAAATGCTCGAATTTGAGGACAACACCTTTGACGTCATTACCGGTGTGGACATTCTTCACCATGTGGATGTTGCCAAAGTCATTGAGCAACTCAAACGTGTACTCAAGCCCGGCGGTGTCGTGATTTTCAAAGAGCCCCTGGGGGATACCATTCTTGAACGTATTCGCGAATTGAAACCCTTAATGAAACTGGCACCGCGCGATTCATCGCAGGATAATCACATTCACATCACCGAAGACGAACGTAAATTGTCTCGAGCAGAGATTGATTTGATTCGCTCGACATTCACTGTGGAAAAAGAACGCCGTTTTTCAGTGCTTCAACGTTTCTATCGACTGCTGCCACGTCGCTGGTGGAATTTGGTCTGGAAGCTTCAACGTGCTGATTATGAAATTATGAGTCGGTGTAAAACATTTGAAAATTTAGGTGACATCGGCATTTTTGTCTGCCGTAAAGCAGCCTAAAGTTCGCTTCATCCTATCTCACAATCCAACATACGAATTCCCACAGTTAAGCGAATGCGAATCTGTGGGAATTTTCTATAGACGAGATGCTATAAATCTGAGTATGGGTTTAGGTTCTTGTCGAGTGGATCGCAAGGGATTGGTAATTCGTGCTCTCATATCTATGCAGCATCCACTGGTTTATTTTTGTCTGTTGATTTAGGTGATGTTTTGTTCACAGCTCCCCATGCCATCAACGATGCGACAAGGATTGCTTGTAAACCAATCACCGGAACGCGGAACCGTTCTACGCCTTCGAGCCGTGTGGTGAGGATGAAGTAGAGGATGATCCCACCTGCTAAGAGGATGGTTTTGACATTGCGCTGGATGAGCAGGGCGATACAGCCAACGACCATCAGTCCGGCTATGGCTGCATTCCAGAGCGTCCAACCGACTGCCAGATAAAATGCCTGGGGATCATGGATACCTTTAAGTGAGAAGTCACCTTTGAGGAGTCGTTCTTTAAGACCGGTGGGTTGGTATAAGCGACCGAAGCGAGCCATCATTGAACCTGTGGAATGATCGGTGAAAAATTTGAATGCACTGCGTCCCATGAGCTTGGCATAAACCTTGGGATTGTCGGTAATGGTGTCCTTGGTTATCTGATTCATTGCTGAATACAGATTCTGATCTTCAGGTGTCTGAGCCAATTGGTCCATGCGAAGCTTCACCGCTGCCGGCCAGTCCTTTTGGTAGTCACCACCCGCATTGGCAATGTCGATATACGTACTGATATAAAACAAACCATTGATCGAAGGCACGGTACTGATCTGGTAACCCAGTCCAATTTGATGATTGCGATAAATCCACCCTGCGGGGATGACCATTGAACCGACGAGGGTACACACCGCTGCTGCTATGGCGACTTTTTCACGCCTGCAGACCACCAGCCAAATGGCGATGGCAAGACCCAGCAAAATCGAAATCGGGCGAACCAATGTCGCAGCACCAATGAGAAGTCCGCCTAGCATTGCCCATGCCATGTTGCGATAGCCTACGACCGCAAGACAGACACCACTGAGCATTAATGAGGTGAATAGCGATTCGGACAAAATCGACTGTGATGCAAGGATGTCCGCAGGATGGACCGCAACGATCACCGCTGCTGCCATGGCCGCAAGATTGTGATTCAGCAGATGCCTTGCTAATAGAAATACCAGTAGCACATTCAAGCCCGAGAGTAAGCATTGCGTGGGAACCGCAGCAGGTGTCGAAACTCCCAACCACTCAAAGATGCTCAAGAAGATTGGATAGCCCGGCGTACGGAACGTCTCAGGATACAGGTGATACTTGTTGGTAGCTTCAAGTTCCCCACGTTGTTTGCGCAGTTGATACAGCGGAATGTGAATGACACCTGAGTCTTCTGGCCCGCGTGCAAATGTACCAAACTCATTGAGCGCTTTACTCAATTCCACATAGCGCCGAGAGTCCGGCTCGTAGGCTTGATTGAAATTATTAGCTGGACCCAAAATGAATACCAGCAGTCGGATGCCAATGGCAAAGAGGATGATACCCCAGAGCATCAGAGAACTGAGACTGCTCGCTTGGGGGAGTTGCTTCACTGCGCCAGGCACATGCTGGTTGCGTAATCCCAGTGGATCATCATGAGAGGCTTCCCCAGCGGTAACATTCAGATCGTTCATCAACGACTCCGTCTCTGTCGAATTTGATCAAAGCCATCGCGCAATGACGTCTGATAGCATGCTTGGAGGACCACCCATACATTAGGAATAATCGACACAATCCCATCTGGGCTTGAATCTGCAAAACGCTCTGACTGCTGAGATTGATCGGGTTGGATTGGATGGTCATCTCGATTGGGTTTGATGTCATATTGAATGTTTATCAAATTGTTTATCAGACTTTGGCTTGAAATCAGATGGTCTTCTGCCTATCGTGATAACACGTGATATCCGTATTTATTGTCACTTTTGCAATTCGTTAATTAAGCCCGTTTTAGCTCATTCAAATCGTTTGGATGAAGCTGGCTGTCGTTCAGTTTGAATTCTTCATGGAGCCTGCTTTGATTGCCTGGTTCGATCGACACTTTTGCACGGTATCTCGAATCTGATTTCTAAAAAGTCCACATCCCATTTCTCTTTCATGCCACGGAGGTTCATTGATGAGAGTTCTACGCTTTGCCACGTTGATGGTGCGAACAGGTATCCTGGTTTTGTTGTTATCAGGTTTGAGTCATTCAGCTTCTGGCGGATGGGAGGAGCTTGTCGTCAACGGCGGCTTTGAGTCGGGCAGTAGTGGCTGGACCATGAAAAACCTCAGTCTCCAGACATCCAATGTCTATGAAGGCTCACAAGCGGCGCAGATGACGCCCGGTACCTATTATTATCAAGGCTACCAATACATCGACATCAATGAAGGGGATGAACTCGTTGCCTTTGCTGCCATGGCATCGGACGGAATCGTCGGGTCTGCCAATGTCTCATTGCGATTTTTTGATAGTGGTAGCAATCTCATTTCATCCGTCGGCATCGGTGGTCTCACCGGCACCAATACCTACGACCTGTACACCACCGGCGGACTCTTCGCGCCAACCGGTGCTACGCAAGTCATGGTCCGTGTCGGCGCTTTGGGTGTCCAGGGCGGAACCTATTACGTGGATTCAATAAGTCTCATGAGACGCACGCCCGACGATGGCACCCAAGTCCTCGTCAACGGCAGCTTCGATGGTGGCAGTTCCGGCTGGGTTCAAAAGCATGCAACCTACCAAACCACAACCGTGCTCGACGGCGATGGCGCGTTGCAACTCTCAGCATGGACTTACTACAAATTTTTCTATCAAGATATTGCAGCATCACCGGGCCAAGTATTCAAAGCATCGGCTTATGTTAAAGCCGATGGTGTGTCAGCAGGTTCAACCGGGATTAGTATCAGATTTCGTGATGCATCCGGCAACGATATCTCGTCTCATTCCATCGGATACGAATCCGGTACCACCAACTGGAATTATCACGAAACCGCAGAAATCACAGCACCCGCTGGAACCGCAACCTTGCATGTCCGTGGAGCCATCGGCACCAATGCAGGTGGCTACGGATACTTCGACCGCATCAGTGTCCTGGATGTCACCCCACAAACTGGCCCGCAGATTGTCTTCTCCGATCAACAGAATTCACAGATGCTCACCAACGGCGGATTTGAAAACGGCTTTGCTGACTGGACTAAAAACCACGCACAATTGCAGACCACTGATGTCTACGAAGGCGCCCAAGCCATCCAACTCCCAACAGCAACCTACTACAAACAGACATGGCATCGACAAGCTGCATTACCCGGTGAAGTCTATTCTGCATCTGTCATGGCAGCCTGCTCTGATATCACCGCTTCAGTTGGCATGGGACTGCGATTCCGCGATGCGAGTCTAAATGTCATTGGTGGTTCCAGTATCGGCTCACTCACAAGCACAAGACGCTACCGACAGTACAGTACATCCAATGTCCGCGCGCCAGCTAACACGGCCTACGTGGAAATCCATTTTGGAGCAGCAACCGGAACCTATGGTGGCTATGCATACTTTGATCAAGTGAGTCTACTTAAAAACACAGGCTTGCCAATCACGGTTGTCAGCACTTTTGAATCCGCAGGCGTGACCGTTCTGACCGACAACGTCAATGCCAACTGTGAAATTTACTTCAAGAAAGTTACCGACACCCAATGGCAGGAAGCCTATCCGCCCATGTTTGATGACACCAACATGGAATTTCGCGGCAGTATCATCAACCTCGAGTCCGACAGTGAATACCAGGTCTATGCCATCCTCACGGATAACGGCACGGTCATTGATGAAGGTGGAGCAAGCTTCTCAACGTGGCAGTCAAACCCAACCATCGCTCAAACCTATAACGTCACTGATCTCTACACGTCCGGCCAATTCCTCATTTCCGACCTGCAAGGCACGCCTGATGGTTGGATCAAAATCGTCGGCACCGGAACCAATGATGTCGATGGTGCCTATGCAACTGATGGGGCGATCCATCTGCTTAACAGCGCGTTTATCATCCTTGAAAATGTACAGATCATCGGCGGGCGTCGCTACGGCATTCACATTGATGACTCATATGAAATCCGTGTGATCAACTGTGATATCTCAGGCTATGCCCGGACACCTGCTGTGGTGCAAAATGGTATTTCGTATGAATCACAAGCCGACGCCAATGCCGACCTCGCAATCAACATGGATGGCGGCATCTACCTGGATGAAAGTCAGAAAGTCCTCGTCGAGCGATGCTATGTACACGATCCAAGACTCAGTGCAAACACGTGGCAATACGGGCATCCTAAAGGCCCCCAGGGGATTGTCGTCAAGAACAACAGTCGCACCGGCAACGCAGTCGTCCGCTATAACGATATCATCGGCTCGGATCATATCCGTTGGAACGATGGCATTGAAGGCTACGACAATAACAGTGTCAACGGATCATTCGCCCGGGACAGTGATATCCATGGCAACATGATCTGCTATGGCAATGATGATGCAATTGAACTCGACGGTGGGCAGGAAAATGTCCGATTCTTCGAAAATAAAACCCAGGGCTTCCTCTGTGGCGTAAGTACCGCACCCAATCGCAAAGGCCCATGCTACATCTTTGGAAACCTCATCGGTCGACTCGGTGAAGAGCGTGGCAACAAGGGAGCAATGGTCAAGCAGGGCGGTGGTGACACTTACACGCGAGGCTTTTCCTACTTCTTTAACAACACCATGTATTCATCAGGATACGGCGGTATCTGTGGTGTCGGGTTTGGTGATGATACCAATCGCGCGATGTTCTTTGCAGTCACCCGTAACAACATCGTCTACGGACTTGGTTCCAACACCGAGGTGATCGAAGACGAACACGATGTAGCAGTTAACAGCTTCGACTTCGACAACCTTTGGAATGTCGGATTAACCCAGGCCAATGTGGAGTATGCCCCAGGCAACGAAGCCAACGGCATCCTCAATGACGAACCATCGTTTGATGACGCTTCGTCGGACTTGTTTACGTTGACGAGTTTTTCGTCTGCAATTGATATGGGAACCATCCTGCCAAACTTCGCAGTGGACTTTGAAGGATCAGCACCTGATCAAGGTGCCTTTGAGTTTGGCAGTAATACGCTCATGCCCATTCGCCCGGTGGACATCACTGCCGACACGTATCGTGTAACACTTAACGCAGTGGCTGGCAGTTACACCGACACCGTCTATGTGACACTGGATATCGGTAATCTTGACGGTGGCAGTACCAGCTACAAAATTGCAAAAAATGCGACCACCAGTTGGCTGAATGTCTCATCCGCTTCGGGCACCATCACCAGTAACAGTACCTTGATATTAACGGTCACCGTGGATGTCAATCAGGTGGTCACCGGTGAAGATTACCAAGGTGTCTTTCTGGTGCGATTGGCCAATGGCTTATCGATTCCAATCACGGTTGAAGCTGATGTGAACTAACAACTGAATATCACATGTCATTCAACGACCGCGGGTCAATAGCAATGTTGATCCGCGGTTGTTTTTTGTGCTTGATGAATCCCAAACGTGATCATCTCGAAAATTAGATTCTCAAAGAGACATGGTGTAGTTGGGGACAATAGCTGCGACACTATGTGTCGCTGAGTCTCGATGTGATAAGGGATATGGTAAATACTTAGATCATGTCAGCCAATCACAAAATATGCGCAAACAAAAAACGCTCATCATCAACGAGAACAAGTCTCATGGGTGATCAGCGATTTTTCGTTATGTGGTTCAAACCAGTTCGCTAGGGGCAAAGTGATTGTCTCAGCGATGACATGCGAACATGCCCACTGATCCAGTCAATTTACCAGTTGGAGCGAACGGTGACGCTGCGGCCGACGCGGCGCTTGGCGTTGATGGTCTTGCGACCGTTGCTGGTTTTCATGCGAGCACGGAAACCCAGTTTACGGGCACGTTTCACATGGCTGCGGCGCTTTTGATAATGAGTCGTCATGGCTGAAATTCTCCGTCGTCTGGCTTATCCTTAAGCCTTTATTTCATATCAATCTTCACTGCCTGGTAGGCAGCATTGTTCCGGTCATCCAACACGCGTAACGTGATCACGTGCCGACCTTTGGATAGACCTGATATCATAAACGCTAAGTCTTCCTTTGTCGAGTCGAAAATCTGATCCTTGGGGAGGACAGGTTTCCAATTGTTGTAAGCGTCGACAGAATAATGGACTGCAGCAATATTTGAAAGAGCGTCCGACACCTCGCCCACCAGGATTAATTGGTTTTTCTTGATGTCTCCCTTGAGTTTTGCAAAGCTTGGCGGGGTGTTGTCAATCAAAACAGGGTCACTGGTTCGGCTGTCCGAAAGGGCAGTGTTGGATGGATTGTCCAGATCATCGGTCGCAACAACTCGGATGAGATAGTGACCGTCAGGGGCCCGGATGGTGTTCCATTCAAAACGATTGGTACGCAGGCGATGTCGCAGCAGAATCCATCGACCACTGCCGCCGATTTGATACTCAATTCGGTATTGTAGTGCATCGCCATTGGGGTCCGCTGCTTTCCATTCGACCTTGAGTTTGCTTTCGTGTTCAGGTTCCTTGTTTGGAGCGTTGGAGAAAGCCGCAGGTGATGCAGGTGAAGCGGATTTGCCTGCGGTCTTTTTCTCATCCGGGTATGTCGCGGTCAGAGACTCAACCTGTGGGCGAAGGTTTGGCATCGCATAGTTTGCGGCTATGCGATCCAGGACGGGCGTGCTCTTGCCATTACCATTAAGCAGGATTCGGTATTGCAGATACCTGGCTGCCGGCGAACTGATTTCACAATCGCGTGGGACAAGTGAATTGTGTTTGCTGTCAGACTCAAAGACCACCGGTTCGGACCATTCTGACCAGGGTGCTTTGTCTGGATCCTGCATGTTGCCGCTACGGGTTTGAATTTCAACCGAAGTTTCAGATGGAATGTTGGAGACAAACTGGATATTCCCCCAACGGCTGATCTGCTTGGCATCTAGGACATCACTGGTGAACTGACCTTCTTTGGCAAAGCCGGCAGACATGCTGATGATCTGTGCGGGGTTGGCGGTGCCGAGAATCAACTTGCCATCCTTGGCATGGAGCATGGCAGGAATCTGCTCAGGTTCGAGTTGTGCAACGATGGTGGTTTCCTGGGCACTTGGATCAACCTGAAAGAGTTGGCCTTCATTACCGGTTGCGACGATGAGTTTGCCATCATGTGCAATGAGCTTGAGGATCATCACTGATTCACGGAAGACTTCACTGACAAAGCCATGCGGTGAGATGCGATAGACGGCATTACCTTTACCTGCGGTTTTGCTTCGACGCACAGGTGTCCGTCTGCCTGATCCGGCGTTGGCACGACGTGGTGCAGGACGATTAAGTCCGACCGGTTCACCGGATTGAAGTTGTGCGACTTGCCCATCCTCACGAGCTGAGAGTAATTGTTCCTTGACCACTTCACGCAGTTCATCGCGTTGGGCAGGGGTGACTTTAATCACAACCGGCATGGATTGAACTTGATCGCCAGCATCAGCAGAAGTCTGTTTGGCAGGAGTCGCAGTCTCTTGTGAAGCAGGTTTAGATTCATGATCCGTTGCATCATCTTGCGCTTTGTTTTCCTGATCCTTTGCCGGTGCAGGAGTCGGTGGATTGTGGGGCGGTTTGACAGGTTGCTTGGGCGTACTGGGTTGGGAAACCTTGGGACGGCCGACTTCTTTATTTGCTGCTTTGGCAAGGCGTCCGGGGCGCGCTTGATTGGCATCGGCGGTACCGGCGTAGGTCGTGCCGTTGGGCAATACCAGTAACGCGCCGATTTCCGGTTCCGCTGCATCATAGAGGACAAACGCGGTGATCTTCCCATTGTCTTCTTCGGTAATGCGATAAATCAAACCGTCGGTATCGGTGCCGACATAGATGCGGTTTTTCTTATCCTGCCCGATGCACAGCAGGTTGGTCTGGCTTGCATCATAAAGTTCAGTCATCGTTGGAGCATAGGTCACCACGATAGGTTCAACTGCTAGAGGTTCGTCTGTTTTGGGCTCCACCATTTCGACGGGCTGTTGGTCTTCTTTGGTTTCCATTGCATCGGGCTTTGATGCGTCGTTCGTTTCTTTGGCATCGTCGCTGTCGGTGTCGGACTTTTCTTTGAAAGTGACTTCGATGGGAGAGATGGTGGTTGTGTCCTTGGGTTCGCCATCTACGGATTCATTTTCGTCATGCACATCGTGTTGCATGGCTGGGGTGGCCTGGGCTTCTTTTTCCTCAAAAATGGATTCGCCGGACTTCTCCTCAGATTCCATGTTGGATGCGTCCTGCGGGACTTGCTTGTCATCCGTTTTTGATGCGTTGAGTGTGACTTTCAGGAGCTTGCCTTCGGTACCTGTGGCAAGGATGACACTGTCCTTGCGAACAATCATGTCCCAGATATAACGGACGTCCGGCAGTTCGATGAGGGTTTGGATTTTGTCTTCATGGTCGAGATATGCCAGACGGCTTGGCGTGCCACTGATACCCAGAAGAAGGTTTCCTTGCGGAAGTTGATCCAAAGCGAAGACCTGTTCGGTGGGCAATTCTGCAATGACGTTTACGTCGTCAGCCGACTTGCGGATGATCGCGGATTGTGGGCCGGATGCAATGTAGATCGAGCCGTCGGTTGCTTCGTGCATATCAAAGATCACACTGCCCAGTTCGGGGATACTGTCCATGAGCTGGGTATCAGCTGCGAGCTTGATGTCACCGAGATTGGTGATCAGCACATTCTCTGAAACCCCTGGCTCAAAGTCCGCTTCGGTGGTGTGTTCCCAACGCTGGGGTTGGATTGCCAAAGCGACATTCACTGCCAGGCAGGTGATGATGATTCCGATGAGTGTGCGTTTATGCATGGTGTTTAAATTCATATGCTGAGGATTTCTTTTACCGCCAAGACGCCAAGTGCGCCAAGGTCGGAGAGAGTGAACAATTTAAAAATTGTTATCTAATTTGTGTTGTTCAATCTCATGTGATTTCAATCTCTTTTCTAAACGTTGCATTCTTGGCGCCTTGGCGGTTCAAGAAAATTAGATGTCAATTCGCGTCTGCGGTTTCCTCTGTCAGACTTGATCGGATGCCGAGGGTGAACATGACGTTGGAACGGATAACCATCCCCACATCGATATTCTTTTCAAGCCACAGGGCATACGGAGTTGCTGTCGTAGAGGTCGGATTGGTGATCAATGCAATGCGACTGGAAGGCAGTTGGGGCAGTTCATTTTGCCCAACAGCTAAACCCTTGTCTTTGGTTTGCATTAAGACATAGACGCTGTCATCGACACCACTATTAAGCATTTTGATGGCTTCAAAAAGTTGATCGGTGTTGGTAGCCTGCGTGCGATGCGGTCGGGCATTGAGCATTAGTGCTGAATAGGTCCGGGCACCGACAATTAACAGTTGGTAATCACCGTCAGGTGTATTGGTGGGGATGGCAAATTGCGTGCGGAATTTACGCTCAGGTTTGCCAAAGGGGAGGATGGTGAAGTTGACTCCGACTTCGCTGCCGGGTGCGATTTCAGTTTGATCGAGACTGGCTTTGATGATCGAGCCGGTCTGTAATTCCGGGATGACTTTGATATCCACATCCATCGACCGCAGCGGGATTGATTCAAAAGCATTATTTGCCATCAGCGAAATCGGTGGCAGCATCGACACGAGCATTTCCATTGGGGCACCGCCGGGAATGATCCGACTGATTTGCAAGGTCTTGTCATTCTCAAAAGTGATTGTCGTGTTCAAATGCACCGTGTTGTATTGCGGTGCGCCGGAGATGGCGTTGAGACTGACGATGGGCAGGATGCCTGAAAGCAGGGGCGTGTACTGCGGATCACGAGCAACGTGATACTTAAATGTTTTGACAGGTTGCTGGTATTGGTGGACTTTGACGTTGACTGATGCGGAGTTGAAATAGTGGTCAGCTACAGCGATGACCGCGGAGTTTTCATCACGGATCATGGTGCCAGCGATACGGGCACTGCCTCCGAGTTTGAAGCTGATATCATTGGAGGGCATGACCAGATGGATATAGCCGGTTGCGACAGGCAAGTTGATTGTGCCGATGCCTTGCTTGCCATCGTTACTCATGGCATGCCCAAATCCCAGCACGGTCCCATCGGTGAGCACATCGGTGACGGTGCCGGTTGCTGCCATGTCGGTATCACCCCAGGCCAAGGGGACGGACAGTGATGATCCAGGTCGCAGTTGAAGCTTGTCAGGATCGACCCATGCTGGCAGATCCGCATTGGTCGCGCCCACCGGAGCATCAACGGGGGCAATCCCCAGTGGTTCAAAGAGTGGTTTAAGCAGTTGGGTGAAACCAGCCGGCGCAGCGGTGATGGCCATAGGTGCCAACATGGATTGCGTCATCGTAGATGAATCGACGGCATCATTGTTGGGTAAATGTGTTGGCAAGGTTTGCTTGGCTGATATCTGCTTTGCAGTCGTCGGGCCGTTGGCAAGTTTCTGATACTCAGCCAAGACGGCCAATTGACTTTCAGGCAGATTCTGCATCTGCGCCAAATGAGTCAGCGTGTTGATGAGTTGGGCTGCGGTTTGCGGCTTGCCAATGCTTGCGGATTTTTTGATGTCCTTGATCGACTCCGTCTGAGCACGTTTGGCGACATCACGCATCAACTCAATGGGTTTGACACCCACGAAGCAGTCCTTGGTACGACCGTACCCAAAGGCAAATGCGCCTACGAGCAGACCGTTCTTGCCCGGGATGCACTGATCCTTGGGAAGGTCTTGAGGCCAAAGATAGATTGGTGATCCACTCATGCCCTGAACGACGCCGTTGAGTTGCATCCGTTCATCAGGGCATCGAACCCAGATGGTGCCGACGCCGGGGGCAATGCCGTAGTTGGCACTGATCACTTCCACCGCAAAGGGCTCGATCTTAGTCCCATGGAAGACAGACAAGCCGTAACCGGTCATGCCGGGGCGGACTTTATCCATGGTGAGAATCGGCTGATTAATATCGGGTTTGTAAGCAGGTAATGCGGCGGTTTGAGCCTTGGTCGGTTGCGAGCAAAGCAACAGAAATACCACACTTACCATCATGAGGAAAAACGGATGTCGTTTCATTCCTTGAAGCGTAATCAGTTGCGTGCTGATTGACAAGCCCCGATCAGGTGGGGATACTCAATGAAAGAAGTTTTAGGCATGTGAGCGCCGTGCCCATGCCATATGTTCCTGGAGTTCTCCAGGTGTTTTCCTGAGTCATTCGTTGGGAAACCGCCCGGATACCTCCCGGCCTTCAGCGGCCTTTGAAATGAATCACAGGCTATCACTGTGACCACTGATCAACGGCTTCTGGGGATTGGACCATTGTACTCGTCGTGACCTGCCCTATAGGAAAACGGAAAGCGACCGCCAGAAGGTATCATGCAAGAATTAGAAGCTGCACAAGAAGCACTTGGATATCAGTTCAAGAATCTCGATATCCTCCGTGAATCCCTGACCCATGCCTCCGTGACGGATAACCGTTTGCAGAGTAACGAACGCTTGGAATTCCTTGGCGATTCAATCCTCGGCTACGTCATCTGTCAATATCTCTACGACACATTCCCCGAGGAGTTGGAAGGTGAACTCACCAAGATCAAGTCCGCGGTAGTGAGTCGTCGTATCTGTGCCAAGATCAGTGCCAAGCTCAAGCTCGGTGATTATCTGATTGTCGGTAAGGGTATGAACGGTCGCTCGGCATTGCCCCAGAGTATTCTCGCAGGCGTGTATGAGTCGGTGATCGCTGCTCTGTACATCGACGGTGGCATGGAACCTGCTCGTGATTTTATTCTCAAGCATATGGTCAAACGCATCAACGAAGCTGCCACATCCAATCATCAGCAGAACTTCAAAAGCGCCTTGCAGCATTATGCCCAGCGCGCCATGCCGACTAATCCGTCGTATTTGTTATTGGATGAGAAGGGGCCGGATCACAGCAAGTGTTTTGAAGTCTGCGTGGAGATTGATGGCCAACGCTTCGAATCCGCCTGGGCCAACTCCAAAAAGGAAGCCGAACAAGCCGCCGCCAAAGCCGCACTCACCCAACTGGGCATGCTCGAAGAAGACGAAGACGGCATATTGATGCTTAAGGATGATCCGACACCTGAGAATGTGATCGAGTCGGAGACTTGATTGGTTTGCAATTCAATGTTGTGATGGATCAACAAAAGCGTGTTGTTGAGGTGATCCGCCAATGGATTCACTGACAGCAAAGTAGGGTAGGTGGAGCGTAGCGATACCCACCATGATAGGTGTTGAATGTTAGATCGTTTTTAATCCTCGTGCGGTTCGACCTGTGTTAACACGGCTTTGAGATAGTCCGTGAGGTAGCGGTCGATGAAGGTGTCCAGCGCTTCGATGGTCAAATCGTGATCCATGCCCCAGACGCAGGCACGCAGGTCGACAAAGTCGGGATCGAGTTGGATGATCTTTCGACCGTCTTGAATCAAGGCAGGCGTTAAGCGTTGGGTGAGGTAGGCAGACAAGCCGTTAACACCAGGGCCACCGATACTGATGGTGGGGCGGCCGTGAAGGTGTTGCTGGTTGATGTACCAGATGTCCGAGCAGACGACGGGGAAGATATCGCCGGTGATCACATCTGCGTTGTCGTCAAGCCATTGGAGGATTTGATCCTGCAAATCGTAGGCTAACGGGCGGTCTGCAATCTCCGCGCGAAGATGGGCGCCGGTGACAATAAGCAGCATGTTATCAGCTTCGGGCTGAGGAACACCTTCGGACTGCTCGTCGTCCTGCTCTGGGATTTGTTCTTCTTGTTCTTCTGACATGATTACATGATAGCGAATCTCTGCGATTGCAAAGGGCAGTGGCGGAAATTGTTGAAAAAAGTGGACGCGGGTGCCGTGATTCGGGGTCGGGTTTCGGTTTAAGGCAGTTCACTATCCGTCATTCCCGTTTTCATGGAAATGACGGAAAGATTGCAACGGGTTGCTGCATGCAACACCTGACACCTGAATCACAAAACCCGATGTCTTGTTCTACTCCCTAATCCCTGTTCCCTGTCTTCCTCACATCCCACCCATGAGTACGGCTAGCAAACCTTTTTGGGCGTGGAGTCGGTTGTGGGCTTCGGGGAAGACGCGACTGCGTGGGCCGTCGAGAACTTCGTCGGTGATTTCCCAACCGCGATGCGCTGGTAGGCAGTGAAGCACAATCGCGTGATCGGGAGCATAGTCGAGCATGACCTGATTGACCTGGAAACCTTCAAACGCCTGCTTGCGTTTTTCCATTTCTTTTTCCTGTCCCATACTCACCCAAGTGTCGGTGTAGATGACGTCGGCATCGTGGACGGCTTGCATGGGGTCGGATGTGAGTTCAAAATCCATATCGGGAAGTTGACTCATAATGCGGTCGACAAAGCTGCCATCGAGTTCATAGCCTGGGGGCGAAGCGATGACGAATCGCATGCCCAGCTTGCCACAGATTGCTGCCAGTGACAGTGCGACATTGTTCCCATCACCGATGTAGGCGATGGTGCGATTGGGCAGGTCTTCTCTGCCGAACTCATCGACAATGGTCATGATGTCGGCAAGTGCCTGGCAGGGATGCGAGTAGTCCGAGAGTGCATTGACGATAGGGATATCGCTGTGTTTGGCCAGGTTGATAAGCACGTCATGTTCAAAGACTCGCGCTGCCAGTCCATGGACCATGCCACTGAGAACTTTGATGACATCGTGTTCGGATTCACGCACGCCGATACCTGCATCATTGGAACTGAGCATGATGGCATTGCCACCGAGTTCGATCATGGCTTGTTCAAAGCTCACGCGTGTGCGCAGTGACGGTTTGGCGAAGTAGACCGCCAGAGTTTTGCCAGCCAGTACGGGCGGGTTGGCTTTGCCGTTATTGCGTTGTTCACGGAGTTGGAAAGCGACATCGAGGATATGGTTGATATCGTCAGCAGATGTTTCGTGAATGGAAATAAAATGCTTCATGGTCATGACCACTTTTCTTTTGGAGTTGGGATCATTTGATGGTTAATGTCAGAGAACGATTTCGGTGCCGATGCCTGTGTTGGTATAGATCTCCAACAACAGGGAATGTGGGATACGCCCATCGACAATATGCACCTTGCGGACACCACCTTGCAGGGCGGTGAAGCTGGCTTCGACTTTGGGGAGCATGCCTGATGAGATGACACCGTCAGTGATGAGTTGTTCGATCTGCGGCTTGGTCAGGTGGGACACCAGTGTGTCTTCACTTTCCCCGGTGCGGATACCATGGGTATCAGAGACGAGGATGAGCTTTTCGGATTTCACCGCTGCAGCCACATGTCCAGCGACACTATCGGCATTGACGTTGAGCTTGCCACCTGCCTGATCGCGCGCGATGGGTGCGATGACTGGGATGACACCTGAGTCAGTCAGTGCATTGAGCAGTTCACCATTGACCCAATTCACATCACCGACAAAACCGATGTCGACCTTGCGAGGCGCGTCGTCGCCATCTTCCTGAACCTGGAGGAACATGCGTTGGGCAAATACAGCACAGCTTGCGAGGCTATGGACGCCCATCGCTTTGTAGCCTTGTTCACGGATGTGTTCGATGATGCCTTTGTTGACATCGTTGACCAGCACGTGTTCTGCGATGGAGAGTGTGCGTTGATCGGTATAGCGACGGCCTTGGACGAACTGAGCTTCGAGGCCGGCCTTTTGCATGGCTGCGGTGATACTCTTGCCCCCGCCGTGAACGATGATGGGTTTCATGCCCACGGCTTTGAGGAAACAGATATCGCCGATGAGATTGCCCAGCGATTCGGGTTGATCCATGATTGACCCGCCGACTTTGACGACGACGGTCGTGCCTGCGAACTGGCGGATATAACCATGTGCTTCAACGAGGGCCGCTGCTTTGCTGATTGCTTCGTCCATGGGACGACTCCGAATTCATGCTTTGAACTAAAAAATAAATCCCCGGACCATTTGGGGAAACGAGTCATCTTAATCGCGTTTTCAACACTTGGCAATATAAGTTTTACGTCATTGCAGTGATGCAAATCCCTAAATGACTAAAGGCTGCGATGGGAATCTTTGGGCTTGGGGTGACTTTATGGTTGGGTTGGATGTTTACAAACGTCCAGATATGAGGCCATCGGTGAATTGTCTTTAGCGCAAAAATCACATCTGCATGTTGCCTTTAAGCATCAAAACAACACGAATGTTGCATCAAAACCACAAATTATTATCACACCTGAAATTCTGAATTTAGACGTAAGTTGTTTGTGGTGATTGTTTAACAATAAAATTTGTGTTCTGGCATGCATGTTGCTTTTCTCTTTTCGGATTCACTTAGACGCACTAAGATCAGATCAGGGAAAAGACAAGATGCAACCGATCCTCTCATGGACGCTCCGTTATCACCGCGTTATCGCTGCAGCCGTCGCCGGCTGTGGTTTTGCCATCCTCTATTTTGCAGCCAAAGCTTTTGGTGGCGATCTGGACTTCGCTTTTCTGAGCGATCATCAGGTTCGCACCATCTGTCACTTCTCAGGCTATGGGTGTCTGGCGGTATTCGTGCATGCAGCGTTGCGACGCAATATCTGGCTAAGCTGGACGATTGCATTGACTTTGGCATGGGGTGAGGAGTTTCACCAGATATTCGTGCCCGGTCGATACTTCACGCTTGATGATTTGCTTGTCAATTTCCTGGGCGTTTCCATCTTCCTGTTGCTGACACATAAGCTGCGTTTGATTCAACGTGTCGGCCGACTGATCAACACGATCAGAGTCCAGCAGACAGCTACTGCGTGAGTCAAAAACGTTCTGGACACATACACATTAAATCCTCAAAAAAATCTTCGCGCGCGATTCAAAGATTGTGTTAATATGTCAACAGGGAAAAACTGGAGACACATTTGATGCGCAATAAAATCGCTACGCTTACGGTCTGTATCACACTTGTTTATTGGTTGGGTGGCCTTACCGGCTGCGCGACTTCACCACAGGACGCTCAGAACGAAGAGATGCTCAAGGAAGATAAATCCATCTTCGACGTCTCACCGCCTGGCGAGGGTGGCAATCAATTCAAAACGCAAGCTTATCCCAATGGCAATGTGGTCTTGGCAGCTCTGCAAACCAGCGAAACGATCACCGAAGAAGTCGACCTCCAAACCGATGGCCAGATGCCCGTCGAATCAGCACCCAAGCAGGTCACCAGCGACGACGGTACATCCATCACCGGAATAGATCGATCGACTTGGTCACCCATCACCGTCAACCCGTTGATTGGGGATGTGACTCACAGTCACACATACTGGGCTGACAAAGAAGGTCGAATCTATACCCATACGACTGTCGATCTGGACGAAGGTTCCGATGCTGCGATGAAAGCTGCTTTGGATGACATTCAATGTCACACCTACAAAAAACGCGAATGGGCATCAGCCCTGATCCAACCCCTGGAATTCTGCTGGGACACGTTCACGCTGCCTTACAACGCCACAGTCAAGCAGCCGTTCTGGGTGGATAGCAAACAAGAACAAGGCGAGTAAGTCGCAACACAATATTGAAGAAAACAAGACCTCCGCGGGAATGGGTATACGCCACTTCCCGCGGTTTTTTTGTGTCATTCAAAAGTCGCAGGATTCTCGCGGAAACTTTGTCTTGTTTAGCTTGGCGACCTTGGCGTCTTGGCGGTGAAAAAGAATTGAATTTTTCAAAGTTTCCTTGGATTGTCTTGATGTTTTGAGTTCACCGACGTATGCGAAATTCACGATGCAATACGTTCCATTTCTCATCCGTCATTTCCCAATGACAGTACACCGAGATGCCTTGGTAGTTCTGTTTGTCAGCATCATCCAGATCGTTAAGTCCCGCATGGATGCCACGCAGCGCGTGATGCAGGTTTTCCACTGTCGGATCATGCCAGGCGACTCCTGCATCGTCATATGCAGGCAGTCCCAACAACGTCGGTGTGGGTGATCCCCATGTGAGGACTTCACGTGTCCATTGACGCATGAGCAGTTCATAGGGTTTGCTGTATTTGATCCCCGTGTCGTACATCATCGGCACCATCTGGTCGGCACGTTTCGCGACCTGTTGGTAATACGTCTGATCCCAATGCACTTCCGGTGCAGGTTGCCAATGCGTTGGGGGCGGATACGCAGCGATGGAAAGCAACTTGCCTTGGGGGATCGCAGCGTTGAGTTCATCGAGCAAGGCAAGCATGTCACGGTTCCCGCTTGGCCACGGTTCGACATTCAGCTGGACACCTGCCAACTGCGGATGCTGTTTAAGCAAGGCGACCACACTTTTAACAAAACGTTCCCGCCAAGTCGTACGTGATGGGAAGCAGTGTTTTTTGTAGACACCACCAATCCATGGCATGACAGACATCCCATTGGCATTGGCAAGCGCCAAAAAACGTTGCGACTGCTCATAATCAACGCCGGGTAATTCACCGCTGACAGAAGTCGGGCAAAGATGTGGGAACAGATCGGTGATGTGATGTTCCTGAAGTTGGCCGATCAATTTTGAGATGGCTTGATGTCCGCGATAGGCATCAAGTTGATCCTGCTTCTTGTATTTCTCAAACCAGAGATCATCACCTAACCAACCATGACTCAGCCAAATGCCGTTTTGCTTGCGGTCATATTTCCCATTGGTAATGTTTTTACCCGGAGACCACAGCAGGTAACCCAACAGCGGGATCAAAACGGCAGGCAAGTACACAAATATCAATCGTCTTCGGAAGCGAGATTGAAACCACCAGGATTTTGTATTGGATATTGGCATATATGAAGTCTTATTGAAAGTGAAACATTTAAGCAGGACATTAGTCAAAACGGTCTTCTGATTGGATTGGATACCATCTTATCCATCTTCGCATCCAAAGTCGGTTTTTGGTAATCTGATGGGATGCAAGTGATCCTACCACCTGACAAGAATTCGCCGGAGCTGGCGGCTGCTTTATCGCCGGCTGTTGATGCACTCAAAACGGGCAAGCTCGTGGCATTCCCCACGGAGACAGTCTATGGCATTGGTGCGGTGGCAACGAATGACGATGCCTACGCTGCATTGGTGGCTTTAAAGAGTCGGCCGGGGACGGTGCCGTTTGCCATTCACATGGGAAGTCCAGACGAGGCAGGGCGTTATGTCGACTTATCATCACCCATGTTAAGCCGCCTGATCCGACGGGTCTTCCCCGGGCCGGTGACGTTGGTATTGGCGGTCAGTGACGAGACGATTGCTGCCAAGTGCGAGCAATTGGGGATAGATCCTGCCAAAGCGGATCGGATTTATCACAACAATACTGTCGGACTTCGCTGCCCGGATCATCCGCTGGCAAGTGTGCTGTTGAGCCCTGCAAATGTTGGCGGGCCAGTGGTGGCCTCCAGTGCCAATTTACGTGGTCAGGAACCGCCCAAGAATGCCGATGATGTTGTGGCATCGCTAGGTGAGTCGGACGCTGAATATCTCGTGGATGGCGGACAGTGTGTATATTCACGACCGTCCACGGTGGTGCGGGTGACAGAAAATCCCAATGGATCAGCGGACTTTCTCGTCGAACGCGAGGGCGTCTTTGATGAACCGACGATTCGGCGGATGCTCCAGTGGACGATGCTGCTGGTTTGCAGTGGCAATACCTGCCGGTCACCCATGGCCGAAGTGATTGCCCGTAAGGTGCTTTGCGAAGAAAAAGGCATTGAAATCGACAAGCTTGAGGAGTCGGGTATCCGGGTCCTTTCGGCTGGTACAACTGCCATGTCAGGCATGCCCGCAACGGAGCAAGCCCAGCAGGTGATGGCTGGTATGGGGTTGGATTTGAGTACGCATCGATCAAGAAGTTTGTCCGCGGAGATGATTCGTGACGCGGACGTGGTATATTGCATGACCGAGTCGCATCGTCAGGGCGTGTTGAGCCTGGTTCCCGATGCGAGTTTTAAAGTGGAATTACTCGACGGGAGTGGCGATATCGCTGACCCGTATGGCTCGGATGTGACAACCTATGCGCGTTGTGCGGAAGTGATTCGTCGCCGATTAGCCCAACGCCTCAAGGAGCAGCAGGTATGAAAATCGCAGTGGGTGCAGATCACCGTGCCAATGAAGTTGTAATGCAGATTGTTCAGAGTCTTGAAGCTGCTGGACATGAAGTGCATCAGTTGGGTGTTGCCTGCAATACCAATAGCTGTGACTATCCGGACCAGGCGTATCCGGTCGCCAAGGCCGTTGCCAATGGTGAGGCCGAAGGTGGTATCCTGCTTTGCGGGACCGGTATCGGCATGAGTATCGCTGCCAACAAAGTTCCCGGAATTCGCGCTGCATTGGTTCATGATGAAATCGGGGCACGCATTTGTCGTCAGCACAACAATGCCAACGTGCTTTGTCTTTCAGCTGACATGCTCGGTATGCGGATCATTGAACAGATCATTGAAGCATGGATCACCACGCCGTTTGAAGGTGGTCGCCATGCCCGTCGCCTTGCCAAGATAACTGCCATCGAACAGGGCAAAGAACCTGCATCGGTCAATGAAGCTGACATTCCTGCATAATGTAAATGTTGAACTTTTCGGTGAGCTTCCGACGGACGACATAGGCATCGTGAACGATCACTAACCCGGGACCAGATCACCATGACAGAACCCAACAGGCCGGTACGTGTGGATCAGGTGGCGTGGGGGCAGTTACTGCCTTGGCTTGCCATCTTCAAAACCTTTCGCATGGCCATCCGCCCAAGCAAACTTGGCGTGGCCTTGGCGATGTTGATCCTTGTCTTTGTCCTGGGGCATGGGTTGGATGTCGTCTGGGGGCCGCAAGCCATCCCCGGAGAAGTTTCTGCCTTTGGCACGATGAGTCGCACGGAGTTTGAAACATGGCGAGCCGATCAAGTTCAATCTCGTGATGCCCGCCTTGGCAGCATTATCCTCAGTGCTTCCTTTGCGGATGTGAATCGACAGCTTGCTGAAGAAATCCTCACCAAGCCCAATCGCTATCAATTGATTCGGGGATTGCTTGATGAGCATTTCACTGCCAAGCACGAACGTGTCACACAGCGTGCAGAGAGTCGGCGTAAACGAGGTGATGACGAAAGTCAGATCAAACAGGAGCAGACCCAAGCACTCAATCGCATTGGCAAGGAACGAATTGCTGCATACGACAGCCTCACAGCACAGCAACCCATCGGCATCTTTCGGGCGACGTTTGAATACAAGTTCAATGCCTTTGATCGACTGGTGCAATCAGCCATCGGTCTGCGTTTTGGATTTGGACAGGTTCTTGCAGGTCGTGCGACCGCTCCTGATACTGTTGTGGGTTCATTGCGGTCGATGATTTACATTCTGCCGTGGTGGCTATACAGCATGCATCCGGGTTTCCTCGCATTGCTCTCGGTTTGTGTCTTGCTGATCCTTGCACTCTTTGGCGGGACGTTGGCCAGACTCGCAGCGCTTGATGCTACCGGCTCAGGACATGTCCCGATGACCGGGGCGTTCGGATTTGTACTCAATCGCTATCTCTGGTTTGTCATCACACCTCTGTTGCCAGTGATCATGATCGTGGTCTTGGGCATCTTGCTGGCATTGGGAGGCTTGGTGTTTTTCAATCTCCCGGGGTTGGACATGGTTGGCGGATTCCTGTTTTTCATTGCGTTGGGTTTGGGACTTGCCATTGCAATTCTGCTGATCTTGACACTTGCTGCTTATCCACTGTTTTATCCTGCATTGGTAATGGAAGGTTCCGACAGCTTCGATGCGGTTTCCCGAAGCTTTGGTTATTTGGTCAATCGCCCATGGCACTGGTTTTTCTACTCTGTCCTGTCACTGGTCTACGGTGCAGTTGGATACCTGTTCCTGGGGGGCGTGATCTATCTGACTTTAAGCGTCACCCATTCAATCATTGATATGGGTGTGGTTACACAAATGGCTGACGAAACGTCCCGTTGGCATGCCATCATGCCGCGGCCACAACTTGGCCAACTGCTTTATACCTTTGACTGGAACGGCGGACTGGGGGTCACTGGCAAGGTCACCGCAAGCATGATCTGGGTCTGGAGCTTCTTTCTGACCACCATCATCGGTGCCTATACTGTCAGCTTTTTCTACTGCTCCAACACCGTGATCTACCAACTGCTCCGCCAATCCAGCGAGAAGACACGTATGGATGAAATAGTTCAGGATGCAGTCCAACACAAGGTCTCAGAAAAAGCAACGCCTGATAAAGTCGAAAAACCAATCGGCGAAAAGTCTTAAGTCAAACCGTTGCGATTTAGCGTTGTAACTCACTTGCGACCTCCATCCAAGATTTCAGCAGATACAACCAACTTGCCTCCATCCATCAATCCACATAGCATGACCGCCATGATAATACGTTCACTTTGTCTGTTGTTTTGTGGCTTTGTCCTGTTAACCGGTTGTGGTCGTGACTCGGGTGATGCTTCATCTGCTCATGTGCAAACCGACGACTCCCAGACTGCCAATCGCTATGTCACACTTGCCCCTGCGATGAGTCAGATTTTGATCGACATGGGGGAGCAGGACCAGATTGTCGGTATCGCTCAGTTTGATATGACCGCTGCCAAAGACCTGCCGGTGGTGGGGAACTATTTGGATATCAACACTGAAAAACTCCTGTCGCTCAAGCCGACACATGTCCTGATGATGACTGGCAAAAACGGCACGCCAGACAGCCTAAAACAACTCGCCAAGCAGTTTGATTTCAAACTCATGGCCTATGCCTATCCCGACACCATTGCAGATGTAAATCAGATTGTCGCGAAGATGGGCGTTGCCTTGCAAATGGAAGAAAAAGCCTTTGCAGCAGGTCTGAAAATGCAAAATCAACTTGTTGATTTATTCAATGCAGTCGCAGAAATGGATGCGGTTCGTGTTCTACCCGTCATTGGCACCGATCCGGTCATGGCAAGTGGTTCCAACTCCGTGATTGACGAAATGATCCGATGGATCGGAGCCATAAACGTTGCAGGTAATGCGCCTGTCAGTGCTCCGACCTATGACCGTGAAAAACTCGTTACGCTCAATCCTGATGTGATTCTGCTGTTAATGCCCGATGCACCTGCCTTGGTTGATGGTCTGGCTGATCCACGTCTTAGCACGTTTGTGGATTTACCAATCAATGCAGTCAAAAACAAGCGGATTGTGCTCATCAATGATCCGTTGACTTTCCTGCCTGCCACGACACTTCCGCGAATCGTTCGTCAGATTGCACTTGCCATCGATCCTCAATTGGCCGAGACTGTTTCGGATGCAAAGTGAGACACGCTCATACCAATACGGCTGGTACTGGATCGGCCTGCTTGTCCTGCTGCTTGGCGGAGTCTATGCCCTGCGACTGTTCTTAGGCAGTAGCGGTATCGGCTGGCCAGTTGGTGAAAATGCATCCTATTTCCTGCAACTGCGATCACTGCGTGGAACCGAAGCGGTCTGTGTTGGCGCGGCATTAGCTGTTGGTGGGGTGGCATTGCAAGTCCTGCTGCGAAACCCATTGGCCGAGCCCTACATCCTCGGACTCTCCAGCGGGGCGGCGGTGGGGGTGATGTGTCAGATGCTCATTGGCTTTGACCTGGGCATCATGTTGCACCTGGGCGTGTTTTCAGGCAAGTTGGATTTCTTGATCGAAGCGCTTTCCAATCATCTTGGGGCGCTTGTCGGATCACTGGTGAGTCTGATCATCGTCTACCTCATCGGCCAACGCAAAGGTGTGATCGACCCGTTGGGTTTGTTGCTTGTGGGGGTGATCCTCTCATCCATCAATGGTTCAATCATCATGCTCATCAACTATCTGCCTAGCCCCGCAGGTCTTCGTGAAGACCTTGCCCGTTGGATGATGGGATACCTCCATGAGTCTTTGCCAGTTTCCACCGTATGGACAATCTGCGTGATCACTGGTATTGGTATTGCCATCCTCTGGACACTTGCCGGTGATATGGATGCGGCCACTTTCCCCTCCGAAGAAGCACACAGTTTGGGGGTCCGACTCAAACGTCTGCGAATCATCCTGTTTGTCATCGCTGGCATGCTTGCGTCCGGTGCGGTGGTACTTGCTGGCCCTGTAGCTTTCGTCGGACTGGTCTGCCCGCATGTCGCACGCTTACTCGTTGGCCCAACGCACATCCGAGTTATCCCAGCATCAGCGCTTTGTGGCGCAATCCTCATTCTCGTCGCTGACTGCTTTAGCACCTGGATCGACATCCTCACCAACCGTGGACGCCTGCCCATCGGCATCTTCACTGCCGTCATCGGTGGCATCAGCTTCCTCTGGCTTCTCCGCCCCCAACTAGGTCGCAGTAACAGCTGAAAACCAGTAAGATATCCCCGTTTGGTCTTACCAAAGACCATCATTTACCACAGAGTCACAGAGACACAGAGAAATCCAAACAGAGATTTCTTTTGCCTTTTGTCTTAACTCTGTGCCTCTGTGACTCTGTGGTTTAGCCATGGACTAGATGAAGGAATATGAGCCTGATGCATTTTGCCGACCGACTGCTTGACGCGATTACCCGAAAAGGTTCACCCGTATGTGTTGGGATCGATCCGGTGATCGAAAAACTCCCTCGTGAACTGCAGCCATCGACCAATGGTTCATCTGAAGTGAACATCAACGAAGCCGTCGCTGCGATCACCAGTTGGACGCGCGATGTGCTCGAAGCGGTTGTCGATCATGTCCCGGTCGTCAAGTTCCAGTCTGCCTGTTTTGAACGCTACCTTTGGGAAGGCGTTGAAGCGCTGCATCGGCTCATTCACCTGGCGCACGAGATGGGTTTCGTGGTGGTCTGTGATGCCAAGCGTGGCGACATCGGTATCAGTTCCTCGCATTATGCAGCAGGCAACCTCGCCGACTCCAACCTTCAAGGTGTCGGTACACTCAAAGGCGCGGACTCATTGACCGTCAATGGTTACATGGGGCATGACTGTCTTCAGCCGTTTATTGATGTAGCTATGCCTCAGAAAAAAGGGTTGTTCGCACTGGTCCGCACCTCCAATCCCGGCGGTGATCGTCTGCAAACTTTGAAGCTCGCAGATGGTCGTCAGATGGTCGATGAGATGGCTGCCTTTGTCGCTGAACTCGGTGAGCAATCCGTGGGCAACTGTGGCTACAGCCTGCTCGGCGCGGTGGTTGGTGCCACGAAGGTCGAAGACATTGCCCGACTGCGAAAGCTCATGCCTCAGCAAATCTTCCTCGTCCCCGGCTACGGTGCCCAGGGCGGCGGAGCCGAAGACGTCAAAGCCAGCTTCAAGGAAGACGGCACCGGCGCGATCATCACCGCCAGCCGATCCGTGATCTACGCTCACACCCGTCTGCCGGATCTTGATTGGAAAGATGCCGTCGCCCAAGGTGCCGCGGAACTTAATAGTGAGATTCGTGAGATTCTGGGTTGAGTTTTTTTAACCGCCAAGACGCCAAGAACGCCAAGGTCGGAGAGAGAGATAGCAAGACATTTTTTACATTAAAGTCGCAAGGAATTCTGGCGTTTCACAGTGAATATATTTCGTCTTCAGAAAACAACAGGTAGACTTACTTGTGTTTGTAGATGAATACGAAAGCCTAGTTGGGGCTTGAAGGTGCAATGATAAAGCCACCTGTTGGTTCGTCGGGTTTTAATAACTTTAGACGTTTATCAGGCTCAGGTGTTGCGGGTAAGGCACTGTCCCAGGATTGAATGCCTTTGACTGGTACATGCAGTTGGAGCATTGAGTCGGTTGTGAATATTTTGGTTTCCACTGTTCGTAGTGGATGCAAGCCAGCGTCAGTACCGGGCGTCTGCCAAAGTGGGCGTCCTTTTGCCAAGCTGATTCCTGTCCAGAATACAAAGATAAAACATGGAGCCAGCAGCAAAAGGTAAATGCGTTTGGCTGGCATGTGGTTTTGAAGCATCGCCACAGATAGCCCCAGTGTCAGGAACCAGATCGTGCCAGCAGCAAATCGAGGGGCTGGTGCAGTAACAAACCATGCAGCAAGTGCGATAAGACTGGGGAATAAGACGAAAACCCACAGCCACATTGTTGGGCCGCTTAGACGTGATTTGATTTTACTGCCATTAAACAAGATCACACCGAAGTTGATTCCCAAGAAGATGACAGGCAAGATTGAATATTCAGCTTGATAGCGGAACCATGTGTATAACCACGAACCAATCCATGATCCGGTCTGAGGGCCGTCATTCCATTTGGCATAGGATTCAATGAATTCTTTTGCCTCAATAAGTTTTTCGGGGGGAACTTTCCAAGGTACTAAAAAGCTAAGCAGTGGGGATGGATAGAGTACATATCCAGTGAGTAAAATATTTCGCCAACACCAGACACCAACAAGCAACACGGAAAAAAGCAGAGGCCAATACAAGGTTTTAACTGTTTTTTGTTGCCATACCAAATAGAGGATACAGATAAAAAATGGACCAGCAATAAACAACGCTGAAACTTTATGCGTTACCGCAAGTCCAAGGAGTATCACTGAAACACACACGCCACTTCGGTTAGGCTCATGAGTCAATTGGCTTAGCAGGTACATTCCAGTGACGAGAATGATCAACATCGTTGATGTGTCTGTACCGAGACTGGCGATATGATCGGTCATACTAGAAAACACCAATACCGGCCCCAGTACCATGATGCTGTAAAGTCCCCACATGGATTTTCGCCCACGGAGCATTCGCATGGATTCGCCTAAGGCTGGAATCAAAAGGCCACAGACAAGGATGCCAAAAGCCAGATGAGATGATCGACCTCGCCAGAATCCAAACTCGAATACTGATGGTAAAAGCATGCTTGAACTGTTGAATCCAAGTCGATGATGTAGATTGGCCAACCCTGTCACAATGGGGTAATCACTTGCCCAGCGTACTGCATTAAGGTGGTAATAACCTGTGTCAAACGCCGTTGGAACGCCCATTGCCATATTAGCCAGCCACACGGTAATGCATGTCATTAATACAAGATTAATGAGTATCTTGCCTGATGAGAGATGGCTTCGGCTTCGTTGGATATATCGTTTGGTCTGCCTGCGATGTCGCCACCAACCCAGTCCACCAACGAAGATCAGAATAGGTGCAGACCAAGGTGCTATAGGCAAAAACAAATGCCAAATTTGAAGAAACGCAATCGAGGTCGCATATCCGAGCCAAAAGGTCATGGATAATTGCCGCCATCGTATGGGACGGTTCCAACTCCTTGGCCAGATGAACAGACCCAGACCACACATAATTAGGCCTGTTGAAATCCATGTGGACCACAAGAATAACCAGGACATAATAAAGTTCATTGCGCTAACTTTCCCACCGTATCAATCTATGATTTTGAACGTCATGCGAGTGATTCATACCACGTAATAACGCGATGAGAAAATTGATTTGCATTTCAACTCATTTTTTTGCCGTTACATAGCGACCAGACGTTATGAGTGGAAGATGAACAGGCCAGAATGTCGTTTTATTGCAATGCGTTTTCCCGTTTGTCTTACATGAAAAGTTGCGACTGAGGTATCGTTATAAAGACATGTGGTAACCACGAGTTTATATAACTGCTGAATTCTATTTTTGAAATTACATTGACGAACAGGCAAAAATGGCGTTGATATTGAAGAAAAACAAACAACCCGCAATGTGTTGACCACACTGCGGGTTGTTTTATTCTGTTGCCTGAATCAAGCGTTTTACTGAATTGTCAAATCTCACGAACCATACCGGGTATGATTCGCAATAGAAACTTCCGGGAGTTACTTGATCTTCCAGCTTTGGAGAACCTGCATGTAGTTGGCACGTTCATAGGCTGAAGGGTCGGGGCATTTCTGGAGGTTCATGCTGCCTTGCATCTGGTTAAGCGACTCATATTCGTGTTCGTCGAGCCATTGCTTGAGATTGCTAAGGAGGGTGCGGACATATTCAGGGCCGAGTTGCAAGAGTGCTGAGACGATCTGGGTGACCGAAGCACCACTCATGACGGACTTGACGATGTCCATGGTGGTATGCACGCCGCCGGTGGCTGCGATGGAGGCATTGACCTGAGCTGAGAGGATGGCAATCCAACGTAAACGCAGTAACAACTCACTGGAGTCGCTGAGCATTGCGTAAGGTACAGCGTAAAGCTCTTCCACATCAATATCCGCTTGATAAAAGCGATTGAAGATGACCAGACTCTTGGCGCCTGCACCGACAAGTTGCTGACTGAAGTTAGCCAAGCTTGAGTAGAACGGGCTGAGTTTCACAGCCACAGGGATGTCGATAGAAGCACAGACTTCCTTGACCATATCCAAGGTTCGCTGTTCGATGTCCGCACCGGTTACGGTAGGATCGGTCGGCAGGTCATAGACGTTAAGTTCCAGACCATCAGCACCGGCCTGCTCGATGAGCTTGGCGTAACGCAGCCAGCCACCGGTGGAGTGTCCGTTGAGTGAGCCGATGATGGGAATGTCCACAGCCTGTTTGAGTTGGCCCACACGTTCGAGATACGCTTCGGGACCGGTGCGGAAATCCTCAGGGGCAGGCATATAGCTTAGTGCTTCTGCGAAGGATTCAGCAGGGGTTTCAAAGGCCATGTGCGTCTGCATCTGTTCCTGGAGGATCTGTTCTTCAAACAGTGATGGCATGACCACCATTGAAGCGCCAGCTTCTTCCAGACGTTTGACGGTATCCACATTGTCGGTCATGGGAGAAGCACCGACGACGATGGGATTGGGAAGCTCGATTCCCATGTATGTTGTTTTCAAGTCCATTTTCAGACTCCTTGCTGAGCGGTTATCAGCGTAGTTTTCAAAATCAATTTCAAATCGCGAAGTATTAAAAGCGACGCACCACATTGTCATGGTGCGTCGCTATGAAAGTTACTTAGTTCATCTCGCCATCATTGGTGGGCAGTGTCAGGTTGGCCATGTGCTGGTACAGACTCACGCGACGCGTGGTGTTGTACTGTGCCATGTTGGCCAACATGTCGAAGCGAGCAGGATCCATTTTTTGAACCATGCGGAAACGGGTTTCGTTGAGCATGTATTCCTTGACGGAACCGGAGGTCTTCTTGTTGTCCAACTGCAAGGGGGGTTTGCCCAGATCAACGAGTCGTGGATCGTAGCGGTAGAGGGGCCAGATGCCAGATTCGACTGCTTTTTTCTGTTGATCCAAGCCGTAAACCAGATCGTAGCCATGAGCGATACAGTGGCTGTAGGCGATGATGATTGACGGGCCGTTGTAGCTTTCTGCTTCCTTGAATGCCTGGATGGTTTGATTGTCCTTGGCACCCATGGCGATGGATGCGACATAGACATGGCCGTAACTCATGGCCATCAAACCGAGGTCTTTCTTGAAGCTGCTCTTGCCGGCTGCCTGGAACTTGGCTGAGGCACCGATGGGCGTAGCCTTGGATGCCTGACCGCCGGTGTTGGAATAGACTTCGGTGTCCATGACCAGGATATTGATGTCATGGTGCATGGAGAGGACATGGTCGAGTCCGCCGTAGCCGATGTCGTATGCCCAACCGTCACCACCGAGAATCCAGATTGATTTCTTGACAAGGTAATCAGCGAGTTGTGCAAGCTGTTTGGCTTCGAAGACATCATTGCCGTTGAGTTTGGCTTTGAGTGCCGCGACACGTTCACGTTGAGCGATGATGCCTGCTTCGTCAGACTGGTCAGCATCAAGGATGGCAGAGACCAGATCATCACCGATGGTGGGCGCCAGTGTCTTGAGATGCTTGCGTGCCATCAATGTTGAAGCGGTGACTGACAGTCGCATCCCCAAGCCGAATTCTGCATTGTCTTCGAAGAGGGAGTTGGACCATGCCGGGCCTCGACCGTTCTTGTCGGTACAGTAGGGGGTCGTGGGCAGGTTACCGCCGTAGATCGATGAACAACCGGTGGCATTGGCGATGAGCTGACGATCACCAAAGAGTTGAGTCATCAGTTTGACGTAGGGTGTTTCACCACAACCTGCACAGGCACCGGAGTATTCAAAGAGGGGTTGGAAGAACTGCGAACCCTTGACGTCAATTCGTTCGACCTTGGTGCGGTCGATTTCTGGGATATCCAGGAAGAAATTGTACTTGGCTTTTTCAACTTCCGAGTGCTCACGGTTGTTTAGCATGTTGATGGCTTTGAGTTTCGGCTCTGCCTTGTTCTTGGCAGGGCAGGCCATCACGCAGACGCCGCAACCGGTGCAGTCTTCTGGAGCCACCTGAATGGTGAACTTCATGCCTTTGAAGTCCTTGGCTTTGTAGTCCATGCCGGTGAAGCCAGCGGGGCAGCCTTCGAGATCCGACTCTTCGTAGACCTTGGTGCGGATGGCAGCATGCGGGCAGACCAGTGCACATTTATTACATTGGATACAGACCGAGTCGTCCCAGATGGGAATCTCGTGAGCGATGTTGCGTTTTTCGTATTGGCAAGTGCCTGTGGGCCATGTGCCGTCGGCCTGGAAAACGGAGACGGGCAGTTGGTCACCTTTGCCTGCCATCATGATTGCGGAGACTTCCTTGACGAAAGTTGGCGCATCATCACTGACCATCATGGGAATCTTCCAGCTGGCGGTGACCTGTTCTGGAATCTTCATTTCATGCATGTGTGCGATGGATTCATCGACTGCCGCGAAGTTGCGACGCACGATTTCGTCACCCTTCTTGGAGTAGGTTTTCTTGATCGCATCTTTGATCTTGTCGATGGCTTCTTCACGCGGAAGTACACCTGAGAGTGCAAAGAAGCAGGCCTGCATCACGGTGTTGATGCGACTGCCCATGCCGGTCTTTTCTGCCACTTCATCTGCGTTGATGGCAAAGCATTTGAGCTTCTTGTCGATGATCGTCTGCTGAGCTTCGATGGGCAGGTGTTCCCAAACTTCGTCCGACGGATAGGGAGCATTGATCAGGAAGGTCGCGCCTGGGCGGGCGATATCCAACACGTCGAGTTTTTCCATGAACGTGAACTGGTGACAGGCCACGAAGTCCGCCTGAGTAATCAGGTAGCTTGATCGGATGGGGCGCGGGCCGAATCGTAAGTGACTGACCGTCATCGCGCCGGACTTCTTGGAGTCGTAGACGAAGTAACCTTGAGCGTAGTTATCCGTGCTTTCGCCGATGATCTTAATCGAGTTCTTGTTGGCACCGACGGTACCGTCTGCACCAAGTCCGTAGAACACGGCTTTGACGATGTCTTCGCCTTCGACATTAAAGTCCGGATCGTAAGGCAGGCTGGTGAAGGACAGGTCATCGTTGATGCCGATGGTGAAGTGATTCTTGGGCTTGTCTTTGGCAAGGTCGTCGAAGACACCCTTGACCATCGCAGGTGTGAATTCCTTGGAAGACAGACCGTAGCGTCCGCCGACGATGACGGGCATCTTTTCAATCTTGCCTTCGGCAACGGCTTCGGCGTAAGTCGTCAGCACGTCTTGGTACAACGGTTCACCCATGCAGCCAGGCTCTTTGGTGCGGTCAAGTACAGAGATTTTCTTACAGGTCTTGGGGATCGCAGCAAGGAACTGTTCAGCAGGGAACGGACGGTAAAGACGAATCTTGAGGATACCGATTTTTTCACCGGTCTGCTTGGCGATGCGTTCGCAGGCCTGATCCGCTGTGGTGATCGAGGAGCCCATGAGCACGATGACGCGATCGGCATCAGGTGCACCGACGTAGTCGACGAGGTTGTACTGGCGTCCGGTGAGTTTGGCGAACTTGTCCATGTGATTCTGGACAATGGCCGGTGTGGCTTTGTAGAACGGATTGCAGGCTTCGCGTGCCTGGAAGAAGGTGTCAGGGTTCTGAGCCGTACCGCGAAGCTTGGGAGCATCGGGAGTCAGTGCACGCTCACGGTGCTTGGCAACCAGATCCGAATCCATCATTTCTCTGATAACTTCGTCGGAGATCATGTTGATCTTGGCCACTTCATGCGACGTACGGAAACCATCAAAAAAGTGCAGGAAGGGGACGCGTGCTTCGAGTGTCGCGGTCTGGCTGATCAAAGCCATGTCATGGGCTTCCTGAACCGAACCTGAGGCGAGCATCGAGAAGCCGGTCATGCGGCAACCCATCACGTCCGAATGGTCACCAAAAATTGACAGGGCATGGGTCGCAAGTGAACGAGCCGCGACATGCATCGTGAAGCTGGTCAGTTCACCAGCAATCTTGTACATGTTGGGGATCATCAGCAGCAAACCCTGCGATGCCGTAAACGTCGTGGTTAGCGAACCGGCCTGCAAGGCACCATGCACAGCACCGACAGCGCCGCCTTCGGACTGCATTTCGGTGATCTGCGGGATGCCGCCCCAGATGTTCTGCTTGCCGCGAGCGGCCCACTCATCGCAGAATTCGCCCATCGGACTCGATGGGGTAATCGGGTAAATGGCAATAACTTCATTGGTACGGTGCGCGACGGAGGCAACGGCTTCGTTCGCGTCAAGCGTGTAGGTGACGGGACTGGAAGACATGGTAAATCCTCGATAAAGAATTGAAATGGGAGTCAAATGTCTTGAGATACTATCGTTTTATGTTGAAGTCGGCAATTGGATATCAAGAAAAAAAGTATATTTTTATTTTAATCGTGAAGTTGTGACACAAAAAATCAGACCAACAGTGTTAGCACATTGGACGGGTTCGAATTCTGATATTTCTTTTATCTTTTAAATAAAAGGTATTTAAAAATTTTTAATAATGTGGGGTCTAAATCAGAAAAGATCGACTTGCAGGTTTGGTAGGACACTGTGAATTCGCTGTTTAAAATCTTGGAGATGCCCTTTATCCACCGCTTGCACATCGCAAAAGTCCGGTTGATGAGACTCACCAGGCTCGCGAGCAACGGTATACAGTTGGATTCGAAGGATTTGACAGCCCTGATCCATCAACGTTTTGACCTGTTTGATATAGGCCTGCTGTTCAGTGATGGGGAAGGGAACACTGCCGACCGATGCCACCATGGTTTGGATCACGATGGGTTGCTTCAGACCCGCCAGTAGAATGTTTTCGATGATCCGAGAGTAGGGGATTACCGCGCGATTAATCACCTTGTAATACCCTTGTGTTCCTGCATCAAGCTTGGCCCAGATTTCACCTTGATGCTCTTGGATAATCGAAAGACCCTTGGCAACTTGATCCCGCGATAGCAACGTGGCATTGGTGATCACCACCAACTTCACCTCATCCAATCCCATCGACACTTTCAAATCCGCAGCCAATTGCACCACTTCCAGAAAGCTTGGACTACTCGTCGGCTCGGCATCACCTGAAAATGCAATGTCCCGTAAGACCCGTTTCTCGGCCGGGACGTCAGCGAAAAAATCGTCCTGCCAAAGGGTTCTATCGCTGACACTTTCCAGTAACTCCCGTAGCTCCGCTTGCACCAACGCTACATCCACTGGCTGAGGGCTGGCTTCTTCGTCTGCTCGCTGAACCTGGCAATAAACACAGCCAAAGTTGCAAATTTTATCAGGGTTCAGATTGATCCCAATCGACAAACCGCCACTTCGCCGACTGATAACGGGGTAGACGTAGCGATTATGCAACCACTTGCGACTATGTCTCGTATACATCGCCAAAGGTTTGCCAGATTGGGGTGTTTTATCCGTCATGGGCTGTTAGTATAAGGGACTATGTCAAATATCACCGCCAATCCGCCGACTCCTCCCGGAAGTTCTTCAGATATTTCATTGCCTGTGATGCGCGCCAGCGTACCGTTCCATGTGATGACCAAGCCCATCGGGCCGATCTGTAACCTCGACTGTTCCTATTGTTTCTATCTCGAAAAAGAGGAACTCTTCGAAGGTAAGTCCAACTTCAGGATGGATGAAGAACAACTCGAACGATACATCCGCCAATACATCGAAGGCCAACCCCTCAATACCCCGGAGATCACCTTCGCGTTTCAAGGTGGCGAACCGACGCTCATGGGCGTCAAGTTCTTCAAGAAGGTGATGGAATTTGAAAAGAAGTACGCCCGCCCCGGCGTGCCGGTGATCAATGCCTTGCAGACCAACGCGACCCTGCTTGATGACGAGTGGGGCGAGTTCCTCAAGGAAAATGACTTCCTCGTGGGCGTCTCCGTCGATGGTCCCGAAGCGATCCACGATATCCATCGCTATGACAAGCAAGGCAAAGGCAGCTTCCACGAAGTCATGCGTGGCATCAAGGTTCTGCAAAAGCACAAAGTCGAATTCAACACCCTCACCGTCGTCCATCATGACAATGCAGACCACGCAGTTGAAATCTACGACTTCCTCAAATCCATCGGCTCAACCTACTTCCAATTCATCCCCATCGTCGAGCACGATCAGATCCTCCAGGCTAAAAATATCCAGCGACCCATCCTGCCCATCCTCCAGGACGATGGCAAAAAGATCGGCGTCCGCTCCGTCCATCCCGATCAGTGGGGCACCTTTCTCAACGGCGTCTTTGACCGCTGGCTCGAAAAAGACGACGTGGGCAAAATCTTCGTCCAACACTTCGACCTGATGCTCGGCATGGTCTACGGCTACCCGTCCTCCCTCTGCGTCCATGCCGAAACCTGTGGCAATGCCATGGCCTTGGAACATGACGGCGGCCTGTACTCATGTGACCACTTCGTGAGTCCGGAATTTCACTTGGGGAACATCAAGGATCACACCATTGCCGAAATGACCGAATCCGCCCAACAGCGCAAGTTCGGCGATGACAAACGCGACACCTTGCCCGAATACTGCAAGAAGTGCGACTACCTCAAATACTGTTGGGGTGCCTGCCCCAAAGACCGCATCCTCAAGACGCCCGACGGCGAAGAAGGCTTAGCCTATCTCTGCGAAGGTTACATGGGTTTCTACAAACATACCATCCCGACGTTTGAAAAGATGGCACAGGTCTTAAAGCTGCAACGGCCTGCAAGCGACTACAAACACCTCGACAAGATATTAGCCGAACAACAACGCCGTGCCGTAACCCAACGCGCCCTCCAGTCCGGCAAAAAAGTCGGCCGCAATGATCCCTGCCCATGTGGGAGTGGTAAAAAGTTCAAAGTATGTTGCGGAAGAAAAGGATAGGCAGATAAGGCATTTTTACCACAGAGACGCAGAGGACTCAGAGTTAAGAGAGAGAAGAATTTTTTTTAGTTAGATATTCATCTCAGGCGAGTCATGTGTGTTATCGCGGGTTTGAGCAAATCACAAAACGAAATATTGAACTATAAAGACGCATGAAATTCCAAAAATAGTCAGAGTACATATGTGTGTTATTGTCTGTGTTAGCATTTAAAGTTTGTAATTAGTTCTACAAATTCTTCTGTTATTTTATATTTGTCATCAGAAACAGGTATTACAAAGCCACTATTTTGTAATACAGAAAATTTACCTTTTAAATCATGATGGCGAGTTTTGTAATAAGCGAATGTTAGTCCATCATCCCAATAGCCATTAGGTCTGTTCAAAATTACAATTTCACGAACAGTTTTAAAATCCTCTTTGGTGAGGTCGTCTTTAATTTCTTCAATTAATTCGGGCATTAATTGATATACTTTCTTAAGTTTTTGAGCTAATGTTTTTTTTGCTTCTGCATGACGTCTTTTATCAGTATATTTCGATGCGAAGTAACTTCCGCATGCTCCAGTAACAACGCCAATAAGAAAAGTTGCCAAACTGGTTGTAATTAGTTGCCAATTCATGTGAACACCCCGAAACATACGATTTGTACGTCTCTCTTAACTCTGAGCAAGTAGGGTGGGTAGAGCGAAGCGAAACCCACCATTCTCCCGATGTCGAGCGTTAAACCGGTGGGTTTCTCTCGCGGACTCGTTCTACCCACCCTACAAAAAACAACAAAATACTTCTCTCTTAACTCTGAGTCCTCTGTGCCTCTGCGGTAAAAAATGCCTTGCTGTCTTTCTCTCCGACCTTGGCGTTTCCGGGGGGCTTGGCGTCTTGGCGCTTCAAAAAAAACAGTATCAAAACTCACTCACCCGGAATATACGTAATCACCCCATCCCACGGGCTCGATGCGGTGGCATACAACTTCTTGGGGATGCGGCCTGACAAGTAAGAGTCGCGGCCGGCGTTGATGGCGTGGTACATTGCGCGGGCCATCTTCACAGCATCCTTGGCGTGTGCAATACCCGTGTTGAGCAGTACCGCGTCGGCACCGAGTTCCATCGCCTGCACCACGTCCGATGCAGCACCGACGCCAGCATCGACGATGACGGGGTACGTGCTGTCGCCTTCCTTGAGCAACTCAAGAATGATGCGGATGGCATTGGGGTTGAGCACGCCTTGACCTGAACCAATTGGTGAACCAGCAGGCATCACCGCTGCGGCGCCGGCTTCCTTGATTTTCATGGCCATGATCGGATCGTCACTGGTGTAGCAAAGGACATTGAAGCCATCCTTGACCAGTTCGCGCGTGGCTTCGAGTGTGCCGATGGGATCGGGGAGCAGGGTTTTCTTGTCCGCGAGGACTTCGAGCTTGACCCATTCCTTGCCGGGGTTGTCGAGTTGATCGAGGATTTCACGGCCCAGTCTTGCAACACGAATCGCATCGTCCGCGGTGAAGCAGCCTGCGGTGTTGGGGAGGATGGTGTACTTGTCGGTGTCGATGAAGTCCAGCAGCGATTCACCTTTGTCATTGACCAGACGTTCACGGCGGACGGCAACGGTGACCACATCCGTGCCGGAGACTTCCAGAGCCTTTTGCATGGTGGGGTAGTCTTTGTACTTGCCGGTCCCGACGATGAGTCGACTTTTAAGTTCACGGCCTGCGACGATCAGTGGATTATCAATAACGGTCTCTGAATTGCTCACGGGTGAGTCCTTTTGTGTTTTGTTTTTAAACGTTCATATTTATCAATGATCTTTCGATCACTTGAAATAAAGCCCGGGGGCTTTAGACCCCGGGGGTTGAAACCCCACGGGCTTTAGTGTGTCAATGTGCGTTTTCACCATGGATGTGTTGTAACTTTAACCACCACCGACGAGGGTCACCAGTTCCACATTGTCGCCATCTTGCAACACGGTCGCATCATGGCTTCGTTTGGGGACCAACTCGCGGTTGACTTCGACAGCCACAGCTGCTTTGCCCAGTTCCAATTCGACGATGAGTTGCCGGACGGTGGTGCCATCTGCAACATCTTTTTCTTGTCCATTGACGGTGAGTTTAATCATAGTTCTGACATGGTAACGCAGATAGCGCAGCAGGAAAAATGATCGGTTTGATATGACATGCAGGTTCCTGGCTTAACTTTCCAACTCAATACTGCCAGCATCATCCACGAGGATCACGCGGGGTAAGCCATCAATGAGACGCTCGGTGTTCAGGTAGAAAAGTTCATCGGCATCCGCATTTTCAGGTGGTTCAAAACCCATGAATACCACCGCTGAATCGCTTGAAACCTTCTTGATTTTGGATACAGCATCTTCTGCGACAAAGATTCGAATCTCAGCAGGGATGCGGGCGGATTGAGCCAACTCACTGAGATGCCGTTGGACTTCTTCTTTTGCAGCTTCATTGGGGACGATCCGCAACAGGCGAATCGTACGGTTGCGCCAGCCATGGTTTTTGGTCAGTAAAAAAGCAAGCATTAACATCAACGGGCCATTGGACCGACCCCGCCACCAAACATCAATCGGGCCAGACGGTGGTGACCATAATTCTTCATCTTCATTTTCCGATCGCACCAAGATCAAACTGCGATTCAATCCTGCGACAGTTCGAAGCAATCGGGCGAATTCCGGGCCACGGTCTTCCTGATTCGGCCAACCCAGTAACACGGTGTTGGGTTCCAAGCCACCGAGTCCGTGTGCCTGCACCAGTGACAGAATCCCTTGTCGAACGGACTCAGAGACAACGACCGCAGGGAAGGCTGAGAGTTCATTTTCCTTGATAAACGTCCGCAAGACTTCGCGCTGGTTTTTACGGCGATCCATATGTTCGGTGATGTCACCGGGAAGGACTTGGCCGAGTGTTTGAATGCCATGGCCAGCAGTGAGCCAGTGGCCAATGATGGCTAGATGCTTACGAGACTTGCCTGCACCACTCATGGTCAAAAGCATCGGACGCCAATTCTTGGGATGGTAGAGTTCATCTTCCAGAATGCTCAGATTTTTGCGTGCTCGTTCAAAGGCGATACCGCTTTTAAGGTCGCCCCAGTTGGCTTTGATTTCACGTTGGTTAATGAGCCAGTACAGACCTGCCATGCCGATGATTGCGGCGATTGCCCATATCCATGAGATGACAATCATCACCACTAAACAGAGGATTGCACCGAGTAAGGACAGACTCCAGTGACAGAATCGAAAGCGCGGGCGGTAGCTGGGGTTTTTGGTAAACGATTCGTAAAACGAAGCGAGGTTCAGCGTGCCATAGGTGATCATGAATGCCATGGTGATGATCGGGGCGATGGCGTTAAGGTCACCAAGCAACAAGCAACTTTGGGCGATGATAAATGTGAGGATGGTTGCTCGTCGAGGTTCACTGCTGACGCCACTTCCCTTGGCAAAGGGTCGCAGAACTGGCAGAACCTGGTCACGTGCAAACGCCTGAAGAATCCGTGGCGATCCCATCATGCTCCCAAGTGCTGAGCTGAGTGTTGCAGCAAAGACACCTGCAGTAATCAGCCAGGGGATCAGGGCAACATCGCCCATAATCATGTTGCTGGTTTGGAGAGTTTCACGGGATGCAACTGCGCCGAGCACAATCGGGAGAGTCAGGTAAATCAGTGCGGTAAATCCAACTGCCAACAGCGTGCCACTGGGGATGGATTTTGCCGGGTCTTTAAGGTCGCCGGACATATTCGCGCCCGCCATGACACCGGTGACTGCCGGGAAGAACAGTGCGAACATGGTGATCCAGCCTTGCCCGGTTTCATAGCTGGATGTCATGTTGGTTTGCAACAAGTCCGTTGACCATTGACCCGCAGCACCTGCATAAAATGATAGCAACGATGCGACGAGGATCGCCAGAATGCCGTACTGGAGTTTAATCGTCCAACCCGCACCGATGTACACACAGGCAAAGACGATGATGTTGGTGATCGTGCCCACCATCAGCAGACTAAGTTTCAAATTGGCGAACGCGGTGACGAAGGCTTCGGAAAAACCGATGACGTACATGGCTACGGAGATCGCCTGTGCAAGGAAGAACACCAGACCGATCGTGCCACCGAATTCGACCCCCAAACTTCGACTGATCAGGAAGTACGCACCGCCTGCTTTGGTACGGGTGTTGGTTGCGATGGCTGAAAGCGACAATGTGGTCAACGTGGTGATGACCTTGGCAGCAAGCACAATGACAATGGTGCTCAATACCCCGGCATTACCGACGACTTCGCCAAAGCGAAGGAACATGATCACGCCCAGAATCGTCAGCACACATGGCGTAAAGACCCCGCCAAAGGTGCCAAAACGAGTGGGTTCCTTAACCGCAGTCTGATCCGGTGAGGGCATGGCAAACTTTCAAAATATTCACAAGGTATCAAGGCACAAAAACTGCTACGACTTACATCCATACAAGTCATATCAGCATCGCAGAGATTTTATCAGGTTTTGTACAGGAGTACGCATCACTTGCTTTGTTGTCTGTCTTTGAACCATTGGTCAACTGCATCACGGGCTTGTTTGCGTTGTTTGGCGGTGATGGTTTTGCCCAAGTGATCCAAGGCGGCACGTGCGACCCATTTGTCGTTTTTATCAGTCATCAGTAAGCGTGCGATTGTCAACCATTGATAGGCTTTTACAACATCTGTTGCTATACCTTCACCACGCATATACATCACGCCAAGATTCAAACACGCACGTGGGTGTCCGTGGTCTGCAGCTTTCTGATACCACGAGACAGCTTGTTTGTTGTCTTCTTTAATACCCAATCCTTCATCGTAAATACAGGCTAGATTATGTTGAGCTTGAGGATATTCTTTATCAGCTGCCTGGCGATACAGGGCGATGGCGGTTTGGAAATTCTGTTCGACACCTTGACCCATTTGATACAACCAACCCAGATTAATTTTGGCAGGCATGTATCCTTGATCCGATGCTCGTTGATACCAGAGAGCGGCCTGTTTCCTATCCAGCTTGAAGCCATGTCCCATGTCATAACATGATGCGAGTTCAAATTGAGCACGTGCTTCGCCAGCATGTGCACGGGTGGTCAGATCAGCAATGTTGGGTGTCGTAGAGCAAGCTGTTGTAGCGAGTGACAACAGGAACAATGTGATAATTTTCGGAAGCATGTTTCCCTCGGATGCTTGAAGTTGAATTACTGAGCGGTCAGCACCACGGTTCGGCGGATGTAGCTTCGGTTGCCGATGCGGTAGACGACGATGCGAAGGCGGTCGCCGGGGCTGACGGTTTCGAGTTGTTCGGCTAGTTCATCGGTATCGGTGGTGCTGAGGTTGCCGATGGAGGTGATGATGTCGCCGCGACGGAGTCCGACTTTTGCTGCGGTGCTGTTGTCTTGGACTTCAATGACAAACACGCCACGGATTCGGCCGAGTCGTGCTTCTTCTGCCATTTCACGTGTGATGACGCCGACCTTTAAGCCAAAGAGATTGCTGAGCATGGTGTCGAGATTGGGACGTGGCTTTTCGACGATCTGAACTTGCTTGGTACTTTGCCTGCCATGTCGGCTGATGGTGACTTGCACGTAGTCGTCGGCTTTTTTCCCCACCAACGCGATGGCATAGTCCACAGCATTGTCAACTTCAATACCATCAATTTTCAAAATGCGGTCACCGACTTGCATGCCTGATTGATGGGCAGGTGAATCGACATCGACACGGGTGACTTTCAGGGATCGACCACGATCCGAGACCTGCATGCCGAATTGCAGACGGCTTCGACTTTCAATAGCCAACATCTGAGGCAGCAGGCGACGCAGGTCATCAACCGGAATGGCAAAGCCGATATTCTGCCCATCAGCACGGATGGCGGTGTTGATGCCCACCAGTTCACCAAGGACATTGAGCAGGGGGCCGCCGGAGTTACCGGGGTTGATGCTTGCGTCGGTTTGAATGAGATTTTTGAAAGCCACCTCGTCATTGACTTCCATGGATCGGTTCAATGCCGAGACCACGCCGGAGGTGACGGTGTGTTGGTAGCCCAGTGCGTTGCCGATGGCGATGACGGTTTCGCCGACCATCAAATCATCGGAGTGTCCAAGGTGCAGGGGCTTGATGTCATGATCGACTTGAATTTTGAGTACCGCCAGATCATGTTCATGGTCGATGGCGACCACTTGCGCGTCATATTCCTTGTGGTCATCAAAGATAACTTTGCGTTCGGCCGTCTGGGCGACCACGTGTGCGTTGGTGACAATCAGGCCGGACTTATGCAGGACAAAGCCGCTACCGACACTGGTACGTTCGAGTTGCCGAGGTTGGCGTCGGCGCAGGGGGCTGTCAAAGAACCGGTCGAACATGTCATCAATACCCAGCGGCGAGCGGTATTGGACGATCTGTTTAGAGGCGATGTTCACCACCGACTCTTTGGAGGATTCAAAAACATCCACCACCGGTGTCCGGCGACGTGCTTTGGCTTGATCTGAATCTGCCGACTTACTCTCTTGTGCCCCCAAGGGTGTGATGATACTCAGGAGCATGAGAATTGACAGTGACTTACAGAAAATAAAGTGTCGCGTATTCATGGATATTCCTACGGCAATGATGTCCAGTTTGTTCGATCTTAACCGGTGATATTGTTCATACCATGGTCGTTGTAAGTCGTTGCAGCGATAAACCGCTGGTGATTTGAAACCTTGATTTTTATCACTTCACACTGGCATGATAAACCAATTGCAGATATTCTTTTATCCATATTAAATTGGGAATCAAAACTATGGCAACGATGAGAGAACGCTCGACCAAGCCGATGTACGACATCTGGTCCTGGTTTTACAACTGGACCTTCGGTGCTCTGGTTCGCAGCAGACAACGACGTGCAGTGCAGCAACTGCCTTTTAAACCCGGTGACCGAATACTCGATCTGGGTGTAGGGACAGGACTGACACTCAAGCATTACCCCACAGACGTGACCGTCATTGGCATGGATCTGTCGCATGGCATGATCTCCAAAGCCAAGGTCATGTGCCAGCAGCGGGGCTATGATCACATCAAACTGGTTCGTGGTGATGGCATGTATCCGCCATTTGCTGAGAACAGTTTTGATCACATCATTATGTGCCACACCGTCACCGTGGTCAGTGATCCGGCAAGACTGCTCAACTGGGCGGCGAAAATCGTCAAGCCCGGCGGACGCATCGTCCTTGCCAATCACTTCCGATCCACCAACCCGATCATGGGGTTCTTCGAAAAATTCACCAATCCATTCTGGGTCAAAATCGGCTGGCGTAGCGATGTGGCGTTGGAAGATGTGCTCAAAGGTGTTGACCTGCATTTTGAGTATCACTTCAAACACCGCTTCATGGACCTTTGGCAAATCGTCTGTTTGACGAATCAGAAGTCGGTCACGCCAACTCAACAAGCCACCGACGGGCAGTCAGAAAACAACAACCAGCATCAACCCAACCAACCGATGCTTGCTTGAACACCACCAGCAGGCGCATGCTCAGGGATGACGGGCAGGGCATGAACAGGATCAGGATGAGTCAGATCAAAAATAAAAGCTATTTCAGAGTTGTCAGTGATGCAGCACTCATGTTGCTCGTCGTTGTATTGGCAGTCACAGGAATCACACTCACCGGACTTCAGGCACAGCCGGATGTCAATTCAATTTCGGACTTGCCACTGGCTGATCCGACGATTGATTCCGATGCCCAGTTTCATGCGATGCGCACCAGCGTCTGGTATGACGGCGTGGTTCAGTACATGTTCCTTAAACGTGATGTGACTATCGCTGTGGGGACGTACGGCTTTCGTGCTGATACCGCAGTGATTCGTATTCAACGTCAGGCCACTTCCACCGGTCAGGAAGTCCGCCATATGTGGATGTATCTGGACAACGCGCAGGCAATGCCCGGTCGCGGTCCGACATCTGCAACGGCGCCGCGTCTATTGGTCACCGTCAGCACCACCGGCAAAGTTGATCTGACCACGGACTTAATGGAAAAGGTTGACCGCAGTGGCGAAGACCTTACTGCCGACGCCAAGCGTCGCTTCATCTCCCATTTTGCTGCCATCTCTCGCCCCGTGGTTGATACCACAATTAATGAGTCAGCCGACGCCAAAGCCGCACGAATGGCACGCGAAAATGTCGTCACTAATGGTGGCCCGACAATTGTGATGGACAAACAGGTGGACACCGCACTGCCACAGTCGCCATTTTCCGCTGTCGATCCCAAGGCTTCCGTGACGCGGCCGCAATTGCCCGGTGTGTCTGCGATGCCATCGACATCTACTGTCGATACAACAACCGCGAAGACTCCGTCTGAATCGGTAGCCGTAGAACCTGTTAAACCCGTCGCACCTGTTTCGACTCAAACCTCTGCGAAACCCGATGAACCCCAGCCTGTTGTACCAACGCAGACGACCGGGCCAATGCCTGTTGATCTGACTGCTGCGGTAACGACTGCGGTTGAATCAACACCAGTGGTCAATACGGTTGCCCAAAACACCAGCAGCATTCTCCCGCCTGCAGGCACGGTGAGTCTGACCTTTGACGAGATGATCGTGGACCTTGGTCAAGAGCAACCCTATGCGGTACTCATGGGCAAGGTTGGCGTGATGTATGTGGATGAAAAAGGTCAACTGGCCATGAGTCTGCGTGCCGACCAGGCGGTGATCTTCCTTCGCAAACAGGACAAGGAATACCAACAGGTCTTCAGCAAACTTGATGCAGCGGATGTCGTCGGTGTGTACCTCGAAGACAACGTGCAGGTCACCAACGGCGATTACAACGTCCGTGCCCCGCGTGCCTATTATGACACGACAAAAAACAAGGCCGTCGTCCTTGATGCAGTGATGTACACATGGAATGTCCGCAAGAAGGTTCCGCTGTATGTGCGTGCTGAAAAAATCATGCAGATGTCTCAAACACAATGGCAGGCTTCCAACGCGAAACTGACCACCAGTGAATTTGCAGAACCTCACTTTGCCATCGCTGCCCGCACGATCACCCTGACTCAGATACAGGACAAGAACGGCGAGTCGGACTATCGCTACAGTGCCAATGATGTTGGTCTGACATGGGGTTCAGCCAAACTCTTCGGCGGCGGACACATGGGAGGCAGACTCCAGGAAATACCGCTGCGAAGTGTTGCCATGTCCTACAGTGGCAACAACGGTCCAACTGTCCAAAGCACATGGGATACCTTCATGCTCCTTGGACGTGATCGTCCTGAAGGTGTCCAAAGTACCACATCCATTGACTATCTCGGTCGACATGGCGTGGGCTTGGGATTGGATCTTGACTATGACAAGCCCAATATGGAAGGACTCCATAAGGGATACGCTCTGTTACATGATGATGGTGAAGATGAAATTGGTGGCCGAGATGAAATTGGTCACGATGGCGACTTCCGCGGATTCTATCGTGGGCAGCATCGAAGTTTCCTGGAAAACGGTTGGGAACTGAGCTTGGAAATGGGTTATGCCTCCGACGAGACTTTCCTTGAAGAACTTTTCGTACAGGAAGTCGAAAACGAAAAACCCTACGAGACATCGCTGTATCTGCTCAAGCAGCAGGATCAGACATCCATGTCGTTCTATGCCAACTATGAACTTAATGAATTCACAATGAATTCTGCTCAGCTTCAGTATCAGGGTTACACTGTCGAAAAACTCCCTGAAGTCGGGTTCCACTCTGTAGGTGAAAGTCTCTTTGACAATCACATGACCTACTACGGTCAGACCACTGCCAGTTACATGCGGGTTCAGCCCGGCGAAGATACACCTGCTGACCGCGGGTTTACCAACGCTCAAAGTTTACTGCTCTTTGGTCAAGCCAATACTGTGAGTTTTGAGAACGCTTATAACGCGACCAATGCTCCTGAAGGCTTTGTCATGCGTTTGGATTCTCGTCATGAAATCCAGGCTCCGATGAAGCTTGGCAGTGTGGATTTGGTTCCCTATGCAGTGGGACGTGCCACAGTCTATGACGATGATTTTAATGCCTACAACGGCAATGATGAGAACGTTCGACTTTGGGGTAGTGCCGGACTTCGCGCACATACGCAGTTCAACAAAACCATCAGCAATCTCGACAGTCGACTCTTTGACTTACATAACATTCGACACATCATTGAACCGAGTGTGGACGTGTCCTTCTCCGGTACGTCGATTGAAGCGACTGACCTGCCAATCTTTGATTACGATGTCGAGGGGTTGCGTGATGGCACCACCGTTTCCGTGGGACTTCGCAATACGTTCCAGACTCAGCGGGGAGGCCCTGGTCGCTGGCGAAGTGTCGATTGGTTGATTGTCGATTCGCATTATGTCGTTTCAAGTGATGATGCCGAACCCAATCCCAATGTGCTGGCTCACTACTTTGGATATCGTCCTGAGTACACGCGTGGTGGGGAATACTTCCACACTTCCGTGGCATGGATGATTTCCGACTCCCTGGCAAGTATGAGTGAGTTCACCTATGACTTTGATCAGGATAAGCTCACCCAATGGCGTACCGGCCTGACACTTGAACATTCTCCGGTGTTGGCAACGTTTGTCGACTATCAGGAAATCGACACGCTTGATACGCGACTGCTTACCTACGGTTTTTCATACCGTATCACCAGCAAGTATTTCATGACCTTCGCTCACCGCATGGACTTCTCCAGCGGGGGGGATGATCAACGCTCCATTGACGTCACACTTGTCCGTGAATTGCCCCGTTGGCACCTCATTGGACTCTACAGCCTCGATGAGACTGACGGCGATCAGACCTTTGGGATCATGCTTATGCCGCTGGGGCTTGGTGGCAGCAAATACGGGCGTCCGCTTTACGGGGCTGCCTTGCGGTGATCTTCTTAGCAAGTTCGGGTATACTACCGGGCTACACATTGTGAGGGACTAGGAACTAGCGACTAGGGACTAGGGATAAGAAAGAAAGACCTTTGAGGTCATGAATTTTACTGCTTATTCCTTTGCCTAGTCCCAAGTCGCTAGTTCCTGGACCCCGGATTTTTTTGTCCATAGATCGGTGTAACGATGCTTAAATGGTTTCGCATATACAACAAGTTTATTCTCGTCATTGGCGGCTGTCTGCTGATGGTGGCCTTTTTGATTCAACCTGTGCTGAGCATGTTCATGCCTCATCCGGGAAATCAACCTTTGGGGACGCTCGGTGATATCGAGATTACACTTTCTGATCAGCAAATTGCCGGCCGGGAATTGTCCATCGCCCGCCAGACCCATCAGATGATCGCGATGATCACGCCCGAAGAACCATTGCAATGGTTGCTTATGCAGTATGAAGCTTCCAAGCTTGGTGTCTCAGCAAGTGGTTATGAAGTCACTGAGCTGTTAACTAACCTGGGTGTTACCGAACCGATGCTCGACGATCAGGCCAAGAACTCCGGCGTGACCGTGTTGGTGATCAAGGAAGCTTTGCGAAATTGGCTTACCGTGCAGAACTACAAAGAACTGCTCATCGGCACCAGCCACTCATCACCGGTCCAGAAGATTCGCGCGATCAGTGAAACCCAGCAGATGTTCCAGAACATCTTCGCTCAAGGCCAATCCAACCCGCAGATGATGTATCAGTATCAGCAGATTTACTATCAACGCATGGGACAGATTCAGACCGGGTCTGCCCGTGTGAGTAAGCCTGTGGTCGAACACTTTGTCAATGATCAGCAGTCACGCGTGAAAATCGCTTTGGCACCGATTCCATTGGATAGTTACCTGCAACAGGTGGCATTGGAATCAGAAAAAAGCGATGCCTCACGCAAGGTGACCGAAGCCGAATTGCTCAAGCAATTCAATGATTACAAAGATGACTTGCCCGGTACGGGTAAGACCTACGGATTTGGCTATCGCTTCCCTGAACGTGTGAAGTTTGAGTATCTTTCTTTGCCACAGTCGAGTCTGCTGCCTAAGGTTAAAGTCAGCGAATCCGATGCCGTTGCATACTACGATGCGAATTTGGATCAATACACGGAAACGGTTCCGGCTCCCGCGGTCAAGGAAGGTGAAAAGCCCCAGCCTCCGACTACAAAAATCAAGCCATACGTGGAGGTCCGTGAACAGATTATCGAAAACCTCAAGCGAACCAAGGCCGGCGAACTGGGTGACAAGATCATCAAGGCTGCTCAGACCATTCTCATCGGTGACGTCCGCAGTCTGGATGTCAAAGATGGCTACCGCGTGATTCCTGAAGGTTTCACGCCCAAGACGTTCGAAGAAGTCAGCCTGGAGATTCAAAAGCAATTCGGTGTTTTACCTGCTGCGATCAAGCTTGATCGTGATTGGATGACTCAGGAAGATCTTTCGACACTTCAAGGTATCAACTACGCAGCTGTGATGGGTAAGGGACGTGTTGGATTTTCCGACTACCTGTTTAGTGTCAAGGAAATTGTCCGAGAAACCCCTTCAACTCAAGCTGGACTGCGTTTGCAGGCTCATGTGGTGAGTATGCCTTTGGCTGGTTATGACGGTAGTCGATACCTTTTCCGTGTGATTGATGCTCAAGCAGAGCGAAGCCCTGAGTCCTTGGATGAGGTTCGTGACGCGGTTGTTGAGGATGCCAAGAAACTCGCAGCTTTTAGTCTGCAGATTGCTGACCGTGACACATGGCGTGCGAAGCTTTCCGAGAAGGTGATTCAGGAAATCGCCAAGGATTTGGATGTGAAGGTTGAGGAACCTGCCGCATTCCAACGTCGTGCATTCTCCATGGGTGGGGCAGGCGTGCCTTACGTTGCTGGTATCGGTCAGGACGAACAGTTTGTGGATGGCGTCTTCGCCTTTGCCATGGCCAATGTCGGAAATGACCACAAAGCTTTTGAACAACTTGCAGCCGCCAAGCGTTCAACTGTCGTTGCAGCGCCCAGCAAGCTCTCACTGTACCTTGTTCGCGTGGATGAAATCCATCCTGTCACCGAGCAACAGTACGCTCAGCGGATGGGTGTTCCCGATGCTTTGCAAGGTGTGGGCTCTGCGATTCAGAATGCAGTTCTGGGACAAGATGTCACCAGCCCATTTGAATTTGATGTGCTTGCCAAGCGCGTCGGATTTGTTTCTGAAGGGGCAGACGAACAAGCGACTGATACCCCAGTTAAAGCCGCTCAATAAAATATCCCGTGAGTTTCCATTTGGAAGCATCCAGGAATGGATCAATAAAAAAACAGCCTGACGCGTGATGTGTCAGGCTGTTTTATTGTCACGGCGATGGGT
>DLCK01000056.1:0-12351 GCA_002480565.1 Phycisphaerales bacterium UBA7800
AACCCATCGCCGTGACAATAAAAAGCCACAACACTTTCCAATTCGTCCCAGCCAACACTTTATAAGGCTACCTGACCAACATACCCTAATGTGACTTTCATAGTCAGCCGATATCCTGATTTAACCACTTGCATCAGTTGTAACGATAAAACAACTCAGCCAAAGCGATGCAAAAAAATAATTGCGTATGAGAATCCCCCGACGCATCGGCTATGCATTTTCCAAAGTCGAGCATGACGTAAACAATCATGATGAAAAACACTTTCACAAAACAGCTACCCCATCTGATCCCCCTATGTGCTGTGGGACTGACACTTTTGATTGGGTCATGGAACACTGCCACGGCTCAAGACACGCAGCAAACTAAAAACGTCTACCTGAATTTAAGTCTTGAAGAACTCAATCAACTGGATGTCACGTCCGTCACAGGCGTGGAGGAACAATGGTTCAAAGCTCCCGCTGCCATTTACGTGATCACCCCAGAAGATATTCAACGCACCGGCCATCGCACATTGGCGGACTTGCTGCGTATCGTACCGGGGCTCAACGTTGCATCTTCATCATCCAACACATGGTCCGTTGGCGCACGCGGCATCCGAGGCCACTACAGTGATAGTCTACTGGTACAAATCGACGGGCGTTCGATCGATGATCCACTGGCAGCCTTCGGCCACTGGGACACCGTGGATATGATCCTCCAAGACATCAGTAACATTGAAGTGATCCGTGGACCGGGGACAACACTCTGGGGAGCAGACGCTGTCAGTGGTGTAATCAACGTCACCACCAAACCTGCCAAAGAAACGCAAGGTTGGCTGATTAATACAGTCACAGGCACATATGAACAAGCCGGATTGTCAATGCGATACGGCGGGCAAATCGATGACAATGCTTTTTTCAAAGTATGGGGCAAGGGCAGCTTCCGTGACGCCTACGAACGGGTAGACGGCTCAGATGCACACGATGACTGGAGTATCTTTTCCGGTGGCTTCCGAATCGACAATCAGGCACCGGATGCGTTGAACTGGAGCGTGCATGGTGGTGCCACACACAGCAATCAACTCAGCGGTACGACCAACACGCCCAACCCGCTTGTTAAAGAATCCTACCTCGAACAGGTCAATGATGGACGCTTTCACAATTTTTTCCTGCAAGCCAATCTGGACAAACAAGTCAACGTAAACAACAAATGGTCGCTAATGGCCTCCTATGATCACAGCAGTCGTACAGCGATCAATAACCTGCAATTTGATCAGGATAAATTCAATCTGGACTATCGTCATCGTTGGGCTGCAACTGCCCAGCAACTCTTTGTCTGGGGTGCTCAGTGGACTATGGTCAGCGATCATATTGAAAGTACACCCTTCGTGTACTACACCCCCGAAGAAGATACTCTGCACACCTTCAGCACCTTCATCCAAAGCTCAACCAAGTTTTTCGATGACACCTTGACCTTCGTACTGGGGACCAAGCTTGAACACAATGACATTGCTGGATTCCAGATTCATCCCAGCGGTCGCCTGACCTGGACGCCGGATCAAAATAACACTTTCTGGGGTGCCATCTCGCGTGCACCAAGAACGGTAGGACGCGGCACGTCCGACCTGAATCTCATTGCGGTCTTTGTCGATCTGGGTGATTTTGGCGGCCCGCCTGGTGTACTTTACCCATGGACCATGACTGGCAGCCGGGATATGGAACCCGAAGAACTCATTGCCTATGAAGCAGGTTACCGCACACATCTGACAAATGATCTGACGCTTGACTCCTCGTTGTATTTCAATGATTACACCAACCTGTTGAATATCGATCCAGATACCTATAACTTTACCAACGACTTTGGAGGACAGATCCTCGGCAGTGAACTCAATCTGACATGGCAACCGGCTAATACCTTCAAACTTGAAGCTGGATACAGTTATGCCCATACCAATATCAATGGCAGATCCTTTTCAACATTGAACTTCAACCAAGCCTATCCCAACAATCAATTCCATTTAAGATCTTATCTGGACATCGGCCGTGACCTGGAACTCAATTCTGCTTTGTACTACGTGGACAATGTCCCGACATACAATGCAGAAAGTTATATCCGACTCGACGTGGGATTGACATGGCGTCTAAATGAACAAATGCAGATCAGTCTATGGGGGCAAAACCTGCTAGACCCAAAACATCTTGAATTGCGGGAAGATGAATTAAACCAATTCAATGGTGAAGTGCCGCGTAGTTTTTATGTGCAACTCAACATGACTTTTTAAACGTAACGACACCCACCCGCTTTCTATCTCAGTTTTACAAAAAAACATCCACATGGATCAGCCTCTCGTATTGCTGGCTGGGTCTTGTGCTGATGCTCAATCAACCGCTTCGGGGACAGGACCAGGATCAAGAAAAAGTCAACCTAATCAAAATCGCCTATCTGGTTAACTTCATGCGTCTGACGTCCTGGAAAGATTTGAGCAAGGATCCCAAGGAACCGCCTTTTAGCCTCACGGTAATCGGGGGCCAGGAAATGATTCAATTGTTGGAACACGCATTTGAAGACGGGAAGTTCAATGGCCGTAAAGTACAGATCAACCACCTGCCTGTCGATGCCTTGCATGATAAAACCAGCAGCGACAAGAATCTTAAAATCCTTTCAAACAGCCATCTAATCTACATGCACAATACCGGACAGGATGAATTGCAGGCTTTTCATCGCGAAGATATCGAAATGGATTACCTGTTGGTCGGAAACATGCCAGAGTTTGCCGAAAATGGAGGCATGATCGGTTTACAGCAGCAACAATCCGGAATTTCATTTACCGTCAACATCAAACAAATCAGAAAATCCAGCATCCATGTGAGTTCCAAACTATTACGACTCGGGGTCAAAGTACGCACGAAAAACAAGTCCTGAAATATCCAAACGGTAAACTTGATAATCCGCCAACCATCAGCAATTGTGACGACGACTGGCTTGCTGATGAAATGGATGATGAATATCGGAACCAAGCCATCAGTCCAACCACTGGCCCAATCACATTACAAACACACAAAGCCTGCTAATCGCGGGCTTTTTTTATGTCAATAAAAAGCCACAACACTTTCCAATTCGTCCCAGCCGACACTTTATAAGGCTACCTGACCGACATCCCCTAATGTGACTTTCATAGTCAGCCGATATCCCGATTTAACCGCCTGTATGGATTATGACGGCAGCGATCTGCCAGAAAAGGATATCGGACATGTCACTCAAATCATTTCACCGTGGATACATCACGACTTCATTACTCGTCATCCCGCTGATCACGCTTGTCTTTGCGACAGCATTACAAGCTCAAACGGATGATCTTCTGGAAGAGAACAGCTTCCTGAATATGAGTATCGCAGAGCTTTCGGATATGGATGTCAGTGCCGTCACCGGTGCAACCGAGACGTGGTTCCGATCTCCTGCTGCAGTCTATGTCATTACACAGGACGACATCCAACGCACCGGACATCAAAACATCGCTGACTTGCTGCGTATGGTTCCGGGCGTCAATGTCGCACAGGTCTCTGCCAACAGCTGGTCGGTGGGCACACGTGGTATTCAAGGTCAATTCACCGACAGTATGCTCATGCTCGTTGATGGACGCAGTGTCTATGATCCTTTGCAATATGTCATCCGCTGGGATACCCAGGATATGATCATGGATGACATACAGAACATCGAAGTCATCCGAGGTCCAGGCACCACACTCTGGGGATCAAATGCGGTCAACGGCGTGGTGAGTTTAACGACCAAAACCGCAGAACAAACTCAAGGCTGGTTGTTTAACTCCGTCTTTGGCACGCAACTCGAGCCAATCGTCTCACTGCGGTACGGCGACAAAATCAATGACAACACGCACTTTCGAGTCTGGAGTAAATATGCAAACCGAAACTCGTTAGTGCATGAAGATGGCAGTGACGCACCTGATGACTGGGATATGTTCCGTGCAGGATTCCGCTTGGACGTGGATGCACCCAATCAACTCAACTGGTCCATCCAAGGCAGCTTCTTTCATACTGATAGACTTGGTGGTGACTCACTGTTACCTGACCCCACCACATCATTTGCTACGAACTATGCAATAACCGACGGTCGGATCAGCAACGGCTATATACAGGCAACGCTCAGCCAACAAAGCAATGAAGAAAACAAATGGACCATCATGACATCCTATGAACGTAGTAACCGTTCGACACATGATGGTTTTGAATCACTACGCGATATGTTCGAAATCGACTATCGCCATCGGCATACAATTAACCAAGACATGCTCCTCATCTGGGGAGGCTCCTGGCGATATACCTCGGATCACACCGAAGCATCCTCCGCAGTTGCATTTATCCCCCAAGACAAAACAACAAATCTTGTGACAGGTTTTCTCCAGGGATCTTGGCAGTTTATGGATGATAAACTCGCATTGGTATTGGGGACAAAACTTGAACACAATGATTACACCGGCTTTGAATACCATCCCAGTGCAAGGCTCAGTTTTACGCCTGATATCAATAACACATTCTGGTCATCCATATCGCGAGCCGTACGAACACCCGGTCGTGTAAACAGCTCATCACAGATCACACCATTCTATGCAGACACCGGACTGCTTGCAGGTGGCCCGCCTTCAGGATTCATTATCCCAATACAAATCGGTAGCAATGGTCAGGAATTGAGTTCCGAAACGCTCTTTGCATACGAATTGGGATATCGCACACATCTGGGAAATGATTGGACCATCGACTGGACCGGCTACCTCAACCGCTACAACAATCTGATCACAACATCTGACACAAACTTCGGCCAACTGACCAATGATCTGGAAGGTGAAGTCTATGGCTCAGAACTGTCAGTCACATGGATCCCAAGCCCGACACTTCGTCTTGAAGCAGGCTATGGATTTAGTCGCTCATTCATGCATGGCAATGGGGAAAGCTCATATGAAAACAGCTTCCCGGTCAATCAATTCCACCTGCGATCCTATCTGGATATTGGACAGGATCTGGAACTCAATGCAGCAATGTACTACGTGGACGAAGTCGAGATACAAGATGCTGAGAGCTATCTGCGATTGGACCTGGGATTGACCTGGCACGTCAACGCCAACCTCAATCTCAGCTTGTGGGGACAGAACCTGCTCGACAACCAGCACTCAGAGTTTTTTGACAATGATCGCAGTATGGAAGTCTCACAAATCCCCAGCAGTGTTTTCCTCCGAGTAAATATGACGTTCTAAACCATGACGAAGTTTATCCATACAATCCGACATACTTTGCAAAAGGGCTCAATACGAATGCCCTTGCTATGGATTGTGCTATCTGTAGGCATGCTCGGGCAATCAGAATCCAGTGAATCGGCTCGTGAAAACAAAATTCAAAAAATCAAAATCGCATATATGGTGAACTTCATACGATTCACCGTGTGGCCCGAATCACATCTACCAAACGATGACTCGACGCTGGTAATCAGCATGATCGATAACTCAGGATTTGCTCAAAAAATCCAAGGTTCACTTAGCAAGGCAAAAATCAATCAACACCCAATCCAATTACACATCATTGATGAACTCAAAATAACTGACGGGCAAATACACGAAGAGCAAAAAAACAAACTACTTGCAAGCCATGTCATCTATTACCGAAACGCGCACAAATCTGACATTGAATTCTTAACAGGATTACAGGACCAACCCCAATTTTTACTACTTGGTGACATGAAGGATTTTGCAGAACACGGCGGCATGATAGGCTTTAAAGAATCATCTTCGAAAGTAGGTTTCTATGTCAATATCAATGCCATTCGTCAATCAAAAATTCAAATCAGTTCCAAAGTACTGAGACTTGGCACAACAGTCAGATAAACACAGGATATATGTCCAATAACAAACGATCCAAAAGCTCAATATAAAGTTAGAAAAAATTGTTAAACATTAATCATTTAGAAAAACAAGCCGATATTAAGAAAAGGTCTATGTGACATATCAAGTTTAAAAACTTAGCGTACCGCAATTAAACGAATTCACTTATACAAAATGCGAATAAGAAATTCACATCACGTTTCCAGAATACAAGCAGCAATCTGTCTGCTCTGTGTTCTGACAGGCAATTTGCTCTATGCACAGCAAAAACCTGTCAATGAGTATTTGAATTTGAGTTTCGAAGAACTAACAAACCTTGATGTCACCTCTGTCACAGGTGTTGAAGAGCAATGGTTTCACGCCCCAGCTGCGGTTTATGTTATCACCCAGGAAGACATCCAACGCACTGGCCATCAATCACTGGCAGAACTACTTAGACTTGTGCCGGGAATCGATGTCACCCAAGCCTCATCCAATGGCTGGTCTATCGGAGCACGGGGCGTCAAAGGTAACTATGGCGACAGTCTGTTAATGCTCATTGACGGTCGATCACTGCATGACCCACTGCAAAGTTTTATCAGTTGGGATACGCAGGACATGGTCCTCAATGACATCAAAAATATTGAAGTCATCCGCGGGCCAGGAGCAACGCTCTGGGGCTCCAAAGCAGTCAACGGTGTGATCAATGTCACCACCAAAACCACGCGAGATACGCAAGGCTGGTTCCTCTCAGGGATCACCGGTAATCACGACAGAGCCAATCTTTCCATGCGATATGGCGGGCAACTTGACGAAGACACCTACTTTCGAGTCTGGACCAAGTATGCAAACCGTGGCCCATTCAAAAAGCCCAACGGAAGTGACCATCATGATGACTGGGATTTACACACATCAGGCTTCCGTATTGATACCCAGGCACCCGATGGATTGGATTGGATGATTAAAGGTGGCATTGCCTATTCAGGTCATATGGGCGATATGGACAAAGAGCCCATTACCAACGCACATTTTCAACACAATGATATCATCAGTGACGGCGCTGTTTTTGATGCATATATTCAAGGCACAATCTCAAAGCAGGTCAATGACCGAAACAAATGGTCAATCACTGCATCCTACGTGCACAGCGTCAATGACACACTTACGGATCTGCACCTGCAACGAGATTCAGTGGATATCGATTATCGTCATCGATTAGCCACTTCCGAAAATCAACTCTTTGTCTGGGGCGCATCATCAAGAGTCAGTTCTGATCACACACGATCAAACAATGTCATTTCCTATGACCCAGCTGACGCACTCACATACGATCTTGGATTCTATATACAAAGCTCGACCAATTTCTTTGATGACCATTTATCCCTGGTCATTGGCTCAAAGTTTGAATACAACAACTTCAGTGGCTTTGAATATCACCCCAGCATCCGCACAACATGGTCCATTGACAATGACAATACACTATGGGCAGCTGTGTCACGTGCAGTCCGTGCCCCCAGCCGCAGTGCAGTCGACAGAACAGTCACCCCTTTTTATGCCGATGCCAGTATTTTAGCCGGTGGACCGCCATCTGGCTTTTATATTCCACTGACTCTTAGTGGCAACGATGAAATTAAATCTGAAAAACTCATTGCATATGAATTAGGCTATCGTACGCACCTGACCAAAGCCCTTTCTTTGGATACAGCAGCTTTTGTCAATGATTATTCACAGCTAATTAGTATCTCCCAACAATTTAATCTCAATAACAATTTAGGCGGTGAAGTCTACGGCGGCGAAATTAATGCAGTCTGGGAACCCGCACCAACCTTACGAGTCGAAGCAGGATACAGCTACGCAAAATCATTCCTTAAAGGCGATCTTTCAGAAGACGTTGAAGAAAGCTATCCAGAAAATCATTTTCACCTGCGAACTTATCTGGACATCGGAAACGACCTGGAATGCCATGGCGCTCTGTACTATACAGGCAGGAATGAAACCTTTGACGCTGATCCATATTTCAGACTCGATTTGGGACTCACATGGCATATGAATGAACATACCAGCCTTAGCCTCTGGGGGCAGAACCTTATTGACGGCCAGCATCTGGAATTAAGTGATCCCACGCAAAGAAGTATCGCAGCAGAAGTCCCAAGAGCTATTTACCTGCAATTAAACCTGACATACTAACCCATGCAAACGCAACAACAGCCATCTCAACCGGCCTCATATACAACCTTACCAAGGTTGCTGGCCATGGCATGTCTGTTGATATTCAGCCTCCCACAGCAAGTTGTCAATGCAGACTCTGATACTGATTTAAAAATCAAACAGATTAAAGTTGCCTATCTTGCGAACTTTATTCGTTTCACGACATGGCCTGATATTCAATCAGAAGACAACAAAGACAAACCACTACTGATCACCATCATTGGCGACGACAACTTTTCAGAAATGCTTCAAAACGCTTTTTCAAAAAGCAGTATAAATGGCCATAAAATCACAATTCAAAGCATTAAAAAACTATCAATAAAAAATGATGGCATCATTGACAAACAACGCCAACAGATCAGCAACAGTCAAATGATTTATATGCGAAGCACAAACCACGCAGACCTCCAAGCTGTGCGCCGGTTGAATACCAATCCCGGACACCTGCTTCTAGGAGACATGAAAGACTTTGCAGAGTCCGGGGGCATGATCGGGTTCAGAGATTCACGACATGGTGTTTCGTTTACAGTCAATATTGCAGAAGTACGTCGTGCACGGATTCAAGTCAGTTCCAAAGTTTTGCGATTGGGAGTTATCGTCTACCAAAAAGATGATAGATAATATGTTCAAACGTATGAATCAGAAATTTGGCACCCGACTGGTCGTCCTTACGATGACGGTTTGTAGCATTGCAGTGATTCTGTCCTGTGTATGCTTTATTATTTTCCAACTCGCCCAATTACGTCCCAACAGTCAACAAACAGCAAAATCCATTGCGCAAATGACTGCTATTCACAGTTATGCAGCTGTCGCGTTTGATGACAAGCAAGCCTTGCATGAAACACTGGTTTCACTTCGCGCCATACCCGATGTCCAATGGGTTAAGATCACTGATGCAAAGGGAAATGTTTTAGACCATTATTTCAACCAACCACAATCGATCAATCATCCTGAGTCACACAAGGAAACGTTTACTGAAGTACAGGTCACAGTCCCAATCATTCACGACAAGATGACTATTGGACATCTTCAATTACACTACGACCTTAAGCCACAATTACTGAATTTAGCTTATGAATCATTGTTTATTCTTCTTATTGGTTTATTTGCGGTCAGTGTCGCAGCTATGATTGGCATGCGAAAACATCACGAATTAATCAAACCGATTCATGCATTGACGACCGTTGCCCATACAGTACGAGACTCCAGCAATTACACGATTCGTGTGAAAAATGACAATACTGACGATGAAGTAGGAACACTTATCGACGTCTTTAATAGCATGCTCGATAAGACACAGCATGTTTATGACGAGTTAGAACAGCGCGTTGAAGAACGTACCGGGCAACTCAACGAAGCGTTGGAGCAAGCCATGGCAGCGTCGCAGGCAAAAAGTCTGTTTCTTGCGAACATGAGCCATGAAATCCGTACACCGATGACTGCCATCCTTGGCTTTAGCGAAATTCTACAGGATCAGAATCTTCCCATTAATGAACGCGTCAAATATCTTCAAACCATTGAACGCAACGGTAAACATCTGCTGGCAATTATCAACGATATTTTGGACATCTCAAAAATTGAAGCTCAACAGCTAACGGTCGAAAGTATCAAAACCGACCTTCTGGACATCCTTCATGATGTCAAATCGCTAATGCAAGCCAAGGCTCTTGAAAAGCAATTGCAGTTTATTGTCCGTATTGAAGCCCCCTTCCCCCAAGTGATTCTCAGCGATCCCATTCGTATCAGACAGGTACTTGTAAACCTGTTATCCAACGCTGTGAAATTTACATCAGAAGGTAGCATCACATTAACTGCCAGACTCGCAGACCCTTCGGATCCTATGCATTCTAAACTCGCATTTGAAGTCCGTGACACAGGTATTGGCATGTCACAAAGCCAGGTTGACAAAATCTTCCTGCCTTTCACTCAAGCCGATGAAAGCACGACACGACGATTCGGTGGCACGGGACTTGGACTAACCATTTCACTTAAACTTACACATCTGCTTGGAGGAAACCTTACCGCCAGCAGTGTCGAAGGACGTGGCAGCGTATTTAGCTTCACCATTGCCAATAATGCCCAAGAATCTTGCAAAATGATCGAGTCCTCTGGCACGCTCGGAGAGCTTCTCACTGAAGAATTCAACAAGCCTGATCCTGCTGATGCAAACCAATTGTCAACTTCATTAGCTGGCTTACAGGTGTTGCTTGTCGAAGATGGCATTGACAATCAGAAACTCATTGGCATGCTGTTGAAGCGAGCAGGCATCAAAGTACACATTGCTGACAATGGTCAACGTGCACTGGATAAAATTTCTGAAGTACACGCAAACGATCAAAGGTTCGATGTAATTCTCATGGATATGCAGATGCCGGTGATGGACGGTTACACAGCCACTCGAAATCTCAGACAAGATGGCTACACAGGGCCCATCATCGCCTTGACCGCCAATGCCATGAATCAGGATCGGGATTCCTGTCTCAAGGCTGGATGCGATGACTACATGGCCAAGCCCATCAAGAAGCAATTGCTGCTGGAGATCATTGCCAAGTACACTCAGAGGTCACAGTCTGCCAACGATCAAGCTGCATGACTTACGCGGATTCGTGTTAATCTATTGATTGTTTAATTACGATATACCGCATGACAATCCTTGCAGGATTGAGTCACCTGTTTGAAGAGTCCGTCTAATTTCTGTGCCTGTGATTGATCCACCAACAATTGCGTTTCCAACTCAGTGACTTGTGCGGATGCCTTTAAAAACCAATCACGCAATTGCTCGGATTCCTTATGAACATGTTCATCATCCTTCAGGTTACGCAACAAATCTGCCAACCGCGCAGCTTCGGATACTGGTATTAAATCTGGATGCTCCGCGGGGACTTTCCAATGCGCTTTTTGAATCGCTTTGAGATGATCATGCGCAACATCTATGGCAACCATTGCATCAACCATATTTTCGGTTTGCCAAACCTCAGGAAATTCATTGGAGACCTGATCCATTTCGGATATTAAAGCCGGTTGTGTACTTTGGACTGTTTCATAGAGACCTTTGTAATTCGGTGATGTGCCGGAGACTTTCATACGTGCGATGGCTTGTTCAACGGTGATTAATCCCAAGGTCACAGCTGCGGATGCGGTGCCGGCCGCACTGCGATGTTTGCCATGATGACAGTGAATATAAATCGGATGTTCAAGATCACGAACCGCGCGAGCAATCTGCAACTGTCTTTCACGCGGTACACCGTCATAGCCAAAAGGCAGGTGTACATATCGCAACCCTTGCTTTTGTGCTTTACTCAATTGCGGCTTGGCGCCATCGACTGAAATAATCGTTTTGACACCCATTGCTTTGAGAGATTCAAAACCTTCATCGCCCTCAGGAACCGCACCGGAATAGATGTCAGACACATAGGCAACAACCTGATGCAAACCTGCAAAATCAGTTGGCGAAGTGTCGGAGACTGATGGTGCTCTGACCGTGTTTGCAGGATGACTTTGGATGGATGTGGATTGACATGCGATCAAGACAAACGTGCAAAGTAACAGCAAAGACAATGCGACTTTGAATATGGACACCGTGAACCTCCGGACAAAAAGGCATCAGCGACACGTGGACGCTATTATTTACAGATACAAAATTTTAATACGTTTACGGTGTCATGTAAAAAAAGCCGCAGCTCTAATTGAACTGCGGCTCTTATCCTTTTGCATGTTTGTGAACATGCGATTGTTGATATGTTTTTAATACTTAGTCGAAATCGCCCAGCACCATGTCGTTGACACACTTGCCAGCAGGCATCATTGGATACACATGCTCGTGTTTTTCGACAAGGCAGTCGAGTACAGCCGGGCCGTCATGTTCGAGAAATGCTTTCATCACCGCAGGCAGGTCGGACTTCTTGGCACAGCGGAACCCCTTGCAGTGCATGGCTTCGACGAGCTTCACGAAGTCGGGATTATGCATTTGGGTGTGACTGTAGCGTTCTTCATAGAACAGGTCTTGCCACTGCTTGACCATCCCCTGAAAATCGTTGTTGAGGATGATGGTCTTGGCGGGAATTTTGTACTGTGCAGCGGTGGTCATTTCCATGGCGGTCATGGAGAAACTGCCGTCACCGTCAATGTTGATCACTGGCAGAGGCTTGCGGTTTTCCTGCTTGGCTTTGATCATTTCACCAAGCATTGCTCCCACGGATGCGGGAACACCAAAGCCCATTGTGCCTGCACCACCGGAAGTGATCCAACGGCAAGGATGCTTGTAGTCATAGAACTGAGCAGCCCACATTTGATGCTG
>DLCK01000056.1:12656-15486 GCA_002480565.1 Phycisphaerales bacterium UBA7800
AGCAGCCCACATTTGATGCTGGCCCACACCTGTGGAGATGATTGCGTCACCTTGGGTTTGCTTGTTAAGTTCCTCGATCACAGCCTGGGGCTTTAAGTGGAACTCACGTTCGTCATCCTTGTATCGGAATGGATGAGCCTGCTTCCATTCCTGAATCTGTGCGTGCCACTTGGGATGCTTCTGCTCCTTGAGCATTGGCAGGAGCAGTTCGAGATTCTTTCGTGCATCACCTTCAACACCGATGGTGGCATTGACGGACTTGTTGATATTTTCTGGTGCAATGTCAAAGTGAATGATACCGCCGCGACCGAGCAGTTCGGCTTCACGAGCAGAGGCTGCAAACTTTTTGAGGTCACCTGTCACACGATCGTCAAAACGTGCACCGACAGAAACAATCACGTCCGCCTGATCCATGGCCCAGTTGGAGTAGGCGCTACCGTGCATACCCACCATGTGCAGCGCATCGGGAAGTGTTTCGTCATAGGCACCGAGTCCGAGCAAGGTGGTGGTCACGGGGATGTTGGCTTTGGCCACACACTGACGCATCACATCCACGCCGCCGGAAAGGATACAACCTTGACCGACGTAGAAAAGTGGACGCTTGGCATTATTGATCATTTCCGCAGCACGTTCGATTTCACTGCTGGTCCCCAATTCGCGGACATGATAACCCGGCAGATCAGGTTCGATTTCAATGGCTTCCTGGATCACTGAAGCGGTGATGTCCTTGGGCAGGTCCACAAGCACCGGGCCGGGGCGACCGGTGGTTGCGATGTGGAAGGCTTCGTTGATGCGACGGGGAATTTCGCGCACGTCTTTAACGAGCACGTTCCACTTGGTGCAACTACGGGTGATGCCGGTGACGTCTGCTTCCTGGAACGCATCGGAGCCGATCGCGCCGGTTGCGACCTGCCCGGAGAAGACGATCAAGGGCGTGCCGTCCATGAGTGCGTCCTGTAATGGGGTCACGGTGTTGGTTGCACCGGGGCCTGAGGTCACCAGCACGATACCGGGTTTACCGGTGCGTCGAGCGTAGCCTTCGGCCATGTGTCCTGCGCCTTGTTCGTGTCGAGCAAGGATGAATTCAAAATGCGGTGAGTTATAGATGGCATCAAAGACCGGGAGAATGGCACCGCCGGGATAGCCGAACATGCATTCGACGCCATGGCGACGCATCATTTCGTGGAACGCCTGGGCGCCGGTCATCCCGATGAATTCATCAGTCTTGGGACCGTGGGTCGGACGTTCAAAATCTTTGGCATTGAGACTCTTACGCTGGGAAGTTGCCTTGGGGTTCATAATGATGATCCTTGCTTTTTCAAGACCTATGCATAACGCTGGCCTGTTGGGGTCGTGGTTGTGTTCTTAAGCTAAATGGTACGTGCTGGACAAATTTGAATACGTTGGCAAACCGGTATCAGGAATGAAGTTGGCTTTGCCCGGTGTCGTGGGGCGCGGGTCAACCGCTCAGCTAACAACGACAGCCACCGCGCTGACAACCAGCGACAGTGTGACGACGTTCAAAACCAGATTGTTAGCCTTGTAGCACATAGTCGAGACAGTATAAACCAAATCGCAGCAATCCGTCAATGAGAATTTGATGAGACTCAGGGTGAACGCATGTAGACGTTTGAGCCTTTGCAAGCCACCGGGTATCGCGACAAAATCCTTAGCTGAAGAAAATTTCGGTATCAAACATTTGTTTGTGTCCTGAATTTGAGCTTCGCTCAATCCCGGCTCGACACGAGCCAGCTCGCTAAGGCAAAAAAATGTCCATGCGTTTGCCCTGTGGTGAGACTCGATCCTGACAACCTATCAGCAATGGGTTTGGCGGATAGTAAAAAAGGGAAGCACCTGTTTTGATGACTTCCCTTTTGAAATTATTTGTACTCGGCTAGTTGAGATTTACTTTTTCTTGGTCACCTTTTTGGCAACCTTTTTCCTGGAGACTTTCTTGGCAGCCTTCTTCTTGGTCACGGCACTTGCCACCTTGGGCACACTCACCGTACTGACCTTGCGGCGGGTGGAAGTCTTTTTGCCATTTGCTTTGGGCTTCTTGCCTTCATGCTTGTCATATCGAGCAATGGCTTTATCGATCTCCGAATATGCCTTGTCGACATTGTCCCAACCTTGAGGCACGACTTCAGAGCCTTCGCCTTCAAGGTCTTTGTAGGTGCTAAAGAAATGTTCCACTTCGCGGAGATAATGCGGTGGCACACGCCAAAGGTCATGATGCTCCGCAAAAATTGGATCCGTATTGGGGACGCAGAGGATTTTGTAATCGTTCTCGCCCTTGTCGGTCATCTTGAACAAACCCAATGGCCGAGCCTGAATCAAACAACCTGCAAAGGTCGGCTCGTTAACCATCACCAATGCGTCAAGCGGGTCACCGTCTTCAGCTAAAGTCTGCGGGATAAAACCATAGTCGCCCGGATAATGCGATGAGGAATACAGGTAGCGGTCCAGCCGGATGAGTCCGAGTTCTTTATCGACTTCAAATTTACTGCGGCGTCCCTTGGGAATTTCCACAATCACGTTAATGACTTCCGGCACCTTGGGGCCAGGGGGAACAAGCATGAAACGGTTAAAGAGCATTGGCGTATTGTCTGCCATGAAACGATACCTTTCCTGATTTTCTTACACTTTTAATTTCTACTCTCAGAGATGATAACGGCTAATTGCGGTGTTGTCTTGACTGCATATTTTGGAAATAGATCAGAGAGTCGAAAAGATCAAGTGACTTGAATATCTGGACATCTGCACAAAACCCTGAGCAGTTGGTTTGATCCGTCTTGAGATAGAGATTTGAAACTGAACCACTACCGGCTGA
>DLCK01000068.1 GCA_002480565.1 Phycisphaerales bacterium UBA7800
AAACCCATCGCCGTGACAATGAAAACGACAATTCAAACGCGGTGATTCAACGTGATAGCCATCCGGACTATGTTCGAATCGGTAATGAAGAAACAGACAAGTTAATGCAACGAGCCATACAAAAAGCTCAAGCAACGTGCCCACAATTCATCGAAGTGTTACAGCATCCAAAACCTGAATACCAAACCCTGTCATTCAAGATGCCGTTTTCTGTCCACTCAGGCGGGCGTGAGCATATCTGGATCGTCAAGCCTTCCTGGGATGGCAAGCAACTTTCAGGCACAGTAGGCAATGACCCGGTCGACACCACAGAAGTACAATTGGGTCAAATCATCCATGCATCAACTGACCCAATCACCGATTGGATGTATGTCGAAAACAACATATTACACGGCGGCTACACCATCCGTGTCCTGTATCACACCAACCCACCTCAAACACAGAAAGCCATGAACAAAGATTTAGGCTTCAAGATACCTGAAATTGATTTTTAATAAAACATGGCATTTTCAATTCAAGACATAAGGCTGCGCAATAAAAAAACACTGCAAACGGATTAGTTTGCAGTGTTTATGAAGTGGAGCCAAGGGGGCTCGAACCCCTGACCTCTTGCATGCCATGCAAGCGCTCTCCCAACTGAGCTATGGCCCCTTAAGTTGAGACGGGTATTGTACTGATCCATTAGGTCAAGTCAAATGGATTCTTCACATAAACAGCCGACACCTAATTCACAGACCTTTGGGTTTGTGCTATGATGTTCGATTCACCAAGAATTCGTGGAGAATCGAATGACCCTGCAAGAACAGATTTACGAACTTTTCCTTTTGGAAAAGCAGGTCCGAGGCCTTAACCGTCGCCTTGAAGTTGCTACCTATCAGCACGACCAGATGCAGGCCAAGCTCAATCGGCTCCAGGCGCAGCATGATGAACTGGCGACGCAACACAAACAGACCCAAGCACACAGCAGCACATTGGAACATCAGGCACGTGACGTGGAAGAACGCATTACCACCTTGCGAGACCAGATGGCAACTGTCACCAACAATAAAGAATACTCTGCCCTGCTCATTGAGGTGAACACTCTCAAACTCAGCAAAGGTAAAGTTGAAGAAGAAGCCTTGGTTCAGATGGAACAGGTTGAAGGTCTTCAATCACAGTTGACTGAACTGATGTCACAGATTGAAGAACAAAAGAAACTCGTCAGTGCTGCTGAAGGTGAAGTCAAAAACCGCCGTGAAGAAGTCGGTGCGGAATTGACAGAGCGCACAGCCAAACGCGATGCTGCTGCTGATCAGATTCCATCTGACATCATTCCTGTGTTTAATCGTCTTTGTGATCAGCATGATGGTGAACCTTTGGCTCCTGCTGTGGAAGACAATGCCAAGCGCATGGAATATTCCTGTGGTGGCTGCTACATGACCATTCCACTGGAACGTGTCAATTCACTTTTCACCCAGCCGGATACGCTGACGACTTGCCCAAGCTGCCAGCGTTTTCTGTATGTGGATGACGTGCTGCGTGAGCAGATGGACGCCCGTGCTGCCAAGAATCAAAAGAGCTGATCTGCCCCATGCCGGTAAGTATTCATATTGATGGTGGCGCGCGAGGCAACCCAGGTCCTGCTGCATGTGGAGTTGTGATCCGTGATTTGGATGCTGATTTGCTTTTGCATGAAGCAGGCTATTTTCTGGGTGTCACCACCAACAACGAAGCTGAATACCAAGGCCTTTTGCATGGTTTGAAAGTTGCTTTGGAAATTGGTGCCAAGGATCTGAGCATCATTGCCGATTCGCAATTGATGGTCCGTCAGGTCATGGGTCAGTACAAAGTCAAGGCCCCTAATCTCAAACCACTTCACGCAAAAGCACTGGAATTACTGGCTCAATTTGATCACTGGTCGTTTGACCATGTATTGCGTCACCTCAATAAGCGTGCAGACGAGTTGGCCAACCGAGCGATGGATGCACGTAAGACTGTTGCAGGTGATGCAACCAAAACGCCGGTATTATCCGCTGCCCAATCTGCCAAAACAAAAACTGCTGATGATCTATTTTCTGATCCGTCAAACAAGTCCGGGCTGTCAATCAAGGTTCTAGAACCTGCTGCATGTTGCAGAGATTATGCCAAGTCCTTATCGGCTGATGATGCGGGGAAACAGCGGTGTCCCCAATGTGGTGCGTTGTTGATGATCTCGTTCTGAGTTTTTGATTCACACTTGATTTTGCAAAATGAAACATCCCCGACCGTACTCAGGTTGTGGTCGTGTTTTAACGGTTCTGTTTAACTGGATGTATTAAAACGCAATCTGCCCCACCTCGGATTCACTGCCGACAATTAATAGACACAAGATGCCAGACTGTATTCTCAAACAGGCTTGATCGTAAGTTGCAACTTCGCCTTTTTTATCTGATTGACAGTGAGTTGGACACGACGAACCGAATCACCCCATGAACTTTGGAGTTGTTCATCGGTGATGGCTTTATCTTCGACGTTCACATGGTCAAAAGTCACGCCCTGCCAAGTGATGACTGCGTTTGCGGATTTACGTCCATGTGGCAAATCAGTTGTTTCGAAAATCAACTCATCGTTGTTGATTATGACTTTACTGGTCGTGACCAACGACATGGTCATGGGTTGTGGATGCCCTAATTCAAATGCATCGGTAACGATGATATGGTCTGCTTGGCGATCCAATTGAATTTGCCGCAGGTAGGTTTTTAATTGGCATGCCGGATCATAGGCTTTGGCAATGTCCAATGTAAAGGTGGTCAAGTCACCGACGACTTGATGATTCAAATCACGTGCCGCAAAGGTTCGTCCCGGCAATTGCACAGCATCGCCAAATGAGGGCAGGTTGTGCCACTGTGACTGCATGGTAAAAATTTCATACCGCTGCGGGCTGAATGTTCTGGCGCTGTAGGTCTCAACGCCCAGATCAATGAGCAGCGGATGACCATCCCGATAGACGACATATTGCCCGATGTCGTTGTGGTTGTGACTCTCTGCGTTATGCCCACCCTTGGCTGAGACATGCCAGCCCTTGCCTGATTGTTCACAACTGCGTGCAGTCATAACCTGGATATCCGGCAGGTAGTGATCACGCTCCGCAACGACCTTGGTTCGCGGTTGGGTGAGGAGTTTCTCAGTCATAAACGGGCGAATGATCTGTCTGTAAAAATTGCACAAATGCGACCATTCAAGCACGTTTTGATCATGCGTCAGATCATTGCCAAAGGACTTGAGCGAAGCATCATCCAAATCCTCGGCCCATTTACTGATCCAATATCCGGGCATGGTGGCATAGGCTCGGCCATCTGCAAAACAGGCGTAGTCTTTACCCATCACATGCATGACCTGCGGGTATTGAGCCATCCTCAGCAGCAATGGGTGATCCATCAACAGCGCCTTATCGCTGCCAGTCATCCCACCAAGTTGTGACAAACATTCATAGAGCGCACCGCCTGCTTGCGTCCAGTACATGACGCCTTCATCACATCCACCGTCTTGAGGATGCTGTTTCATGAACACATTCAAGGCATTGGCGAGCATGCCCATCGCCTGATTGAATTTTTCCGAATCATCTTCCAGAATCCAAATACTGCTTAACCACGTAGCACATATCCATGGTGTCCAGTTATTGAGCATCACATCAGGATCACGCCCCAACCAATGTCGCGGGTGATCGAGTATCGCATCCAACACGAAGTATCGAACCTTGCGACGAATCTGCTTACCTATTTCAGGGCTAATCGCATCCAGCTGGTCACCTAAAAGCCAAACCGTCCACGCCATCTGCTGTCCGGTGTAGCTGGCAAACAAATCCAAAATCGGATCCTCTACGTCGGGCAATAAATTGTCTTTCGACGCCCCCATATGCGGTGGCAGACACCAATACGTTTCCTCGCAGATCGCCCAAATACCATCGACGATCTTGTCGAGATATTTCCCCTGCATCGTCAGACATTCAGCCATCACAAAATATTGCAACGCCATCCGACGCTCGAAGTATGGTTGCTCCATTGCCACGCGACTTGCATGCCGCCCGTATGCTATTAATTGTGTTGCCAATACTTGTGGCCATGCATAATCCATATGCTCCTCGGCCCAATCGACGTAAGTCTTGCCGGAGGTCTTGGCGATGTCCTGCCAGGCTTTGCGATTCTTGGTTGGATGCGGGACAGGTTCAAATGCATCCTGCGAAATCAGGTTGTCAAGAATCCATTGGGCATCAAGTTTGGGTGGTGTGTACGTCGCGGTGGTAGACATGGTATCTCTCAATTGGCGGATACAAAAAAAGCTTCCTGCTAATCAGGAAACTTGGGACAAGTCTAGACACGCCAAATCAAGATTCAACCATTTACAGTGGATTTCTCGGAATTTTCTTCACTTTTTATCCCTGACATCTGTTTTGCTAAATACCAGCTCGTTGGCAAGCCCAGTAGACAGACCACCACCACTTCCACTGCGCGATCCACCAATGCAGCAGTCGCACCCGCCGACGCATCGTGATCCGACACCATCAATGTCATGCCAGCAATCGCCCATTCACGGAGCCCTAATCCGTTAGGCGTAAGTCCCAGCAGACTGATAAGCATACCTGCTGCGCCCAGTGCCGTTGCTTGTGCAAAACTGATCGCATTCCCACATATCGCAAAGGCAAACCACGTCCTCGCTCCCACCATGAACATGTCCGTCATGCGGATACTCAGCCAGCCCAAGACCTGTGCTTCGGAAAGCTTTCGCATAGCCAACTTACTAAGCAGTCGCTTCCATATTGGCGACATCGCAACCAGCAAAGCGCATGTGAGAATGATCACTGACAATTGATCCATCTGCCGAATCGATACCACGGCAAGCCCGACACTGCCGAGCACCAACGCCCCCAAAGCAAGCACGATGATGAGAATCAGCCCCGACTGTTTAAGAGGAAGTTGATGTACGGCTTTGAGATATGCAGCGCGTCCAAGCAGCCCCATCCGAAGGGGCAGGTAATTGAGTACGCTGCTGGAAAGAATCAATGCCACCATCCGACCGATGCCAACTTTAGGCTCTGAATCAAATGGTCGCGTCACAGCCCAGAACAACACGCAGGTGAGTAGCAGATTCACTACCACACCAATCCCCAAGCCCATCACGTGCAATGGTGATGCCTTTCTGAGCGCTGAGAAATCCGTACCTTGGAACGCAAAGACTACCGACAACGCAAATGCCAGCACACCAGCAATGATCAGAATGGTTTTAATGATTGGTTTTTTCATGGGTTCACAATGTTATCGGATGTGATACGCTAAGTCTTTTATCATGCTATGAGCTTTCTGACATTGCTCACTATGGTAATTCGTAAACTTGTGACTACAATAATGATGTAGCCTAGGAGTACAAATTTTATGTTCATTCGACATGCTGCCGATGTGCCTCAACGAACCATGGACATGCCAGGGGCCAAGAGTGTGACCATGCAACTGCTCGTGGGCAGTGACGATGGCGCGCCCAACTTTGCCATGCGTCAGTTCACCGTCGAACCCAACGGCCACACCCCCCTGCATAAACACAACTACGAACACGAAGTTTACATCCTCGAAGGTGACGGCCAATTCGTCTCCGGCGTGGATGGTAACACCATTCGTCCCATCAAGGCAGGCGATGTCGCTTTCGTCCCCGCAAACCAAATGCACCAGTTTCGAAATGTCTCCACACGAGCATTGAAATTCATCTGCCTGGTCCCCAACAAATTTGACTGTGGCTCGGCCTGTCAGGCTACTCCCGGATCGTATTGAGAATCACTTGATCACTTTGTTCACTTGACCGGACATTGCAACGCAGAAGGGTAAACAAAAAATGCATAACAGAACCTTACTCATGATCGTGTACAGCGTCTTGATGATCTGCAGTCTGGTCCTGTTTTTTGCAGGTATCAATATGCGACCCGCTGAGGGCGAACCCCTGCTGCTAGGCTTGGGTGCCTTGGCCGTCATCTTCTGCTCTGCCACCTTCCCCATCGCTTACGCGTTGACACCTTCGGATAAAACGCAAAAAGCCTCCAGCGATCAAGCTTATGCCGAAACGCTGCAACAAGTCGTCGGCCTGCTGCGTTCCATCAACGACCGCATGATGATTTCCGACACTGCCAAGCGCATCGCATTCCGCGAACGGGATCAGGAAACGCTCCGCCAAGTCATCCGTACGGAGATCAACCGGGGCAATATGGAAATCGCTTTGTCCCTTGCTGATGAAATGAGTCGCACACCTGGCTATGAACATGAAGGTCAGGAAATCCAACGTCAGATCGTTGCCGCTCGTGCCGACAAAATGGATCGCAAAGTCCTCGAAGCCGTCAGTATTTTCGAGCAGATGCTTTCCCGTCACGAATGGGATGACGCACTCACCGAAGCCCGGCAGTTGCAACAGACCTTCCCCGATTCACCCCGCGTCAAAGACCTTGCCTCGCGTGTCCGCGAAGCTCGTGAGCAGCACAAAAAAGACCTTGAACGCCAGTTCCTCGAAGCTGCGCGCCGTGATGACGTGGAAACCGCCATGGACTTGCTTAAGCAACTCGACCACTACATGACGGAAAAGGAAGCTGCCCCCCTGCTGGAAGTCGCCCGTGGTGTTATTGGCAAGAAGCGCCAAAACCTCGGCGTTCAATTCAAACTCGCCGTCGCCGACCACGAATGGATCGACGCCTTGCACGTGGGTGAACAAATCATGGCCGACTTCCCCAACACCAAAATGGCCGACGAAGTATTAAGCATGATGGACCTGCTCAAAGAACGCGCCGCCGGACAACAACAGGCCGCTCGGAATTATGGTGGGATTTAAGCTCAAGTAACACAAGCCCGCAGATGAGTTCTATGAATCTGCAGGATATCCGATGCATTTGTGTTCAAGGCAAATTTTGCCACAGATAAACACAGATGTTGGTTTCAAGTCTGATTCAAACTCATTGGGGGAACAATGAAAAAGTCACGCATCATACTTGTAGCCACTTGTATCTTGGCATTGCTTTCAATAATCATCACACAACATTTTTTAACTCCCAATGTCCAACCCCATGCTTCAGTTGAGTATTACAAAATTGCTGAACAACACGAACAAGACAAACAATGGCGTAAAGCTCGATCTGCATGGCTACGTGTTAAAGCTGAAGCAGATTCGATTTCACAAAACACCAGCGAAGCAAACGGCCGCCAAGCCTATTGCGATTACCGCATTGCTATGACCTATCACAATGAAGGCAATAACGAATTAGCAATTGCAAACCTCAAACTGGCACTTGCCACCCCTGCATCAGATATCAACCAATTCATGGGGCGCAATGGCACGACTGAAATGCAAAATGACTTGATGGAAGTTGTAAACGTAAGTCACAAGTAGGATCTTTTCAAATAATGGGTCTTGAGTTTGTTGAGATACTATTGAGCCTTGAAAATCATTTTGGAATTTCAATTTCCGATGACCAATTATCGTCAATTCATACTGTTGGTAACATTTCTGATGAAATCACCAAATCATTAATTGCTCATGGGGAAATTGACACATCATTCTTGAGAACAAATGTATTGAATGAGACGATCCAAATCATTGCCAAGGAAATGAGATTGAATGCGAATGCAATTGACCAACATTCAAGATTAGTTGGTGATATCATCTGACCCCACCTTAAACAAACCGCTTCGCGATTCAGCGACACGCAGTGTCGCAGCTATTTTAAAATCTGTGTTTATCTGTTTTCATCTGTGGTTAAATTGTCTTCAATTTTATTCCTCCGCATCAACGATTTAGCTTCGCTCAACCCGTGTCGACACGACACGGCTCGCTTGATGATTTTGAGCATCCACTCACCAAACCAATGTCTCCTCTGAATAACCTGCTAAAATGGGGTTGCTATCGCATGCACGGTAAACCTTGAAGATTTTGTAACACAGAGAAATAAAGACAATGACAAATACCTCATCCAAAACAGTGGTCGTGGTTCCTGGTGATGGGATCGGGCCGGAAGTGACCGCAGCGGTTCAGCGTGTACTTGAAAAAGCCGGTTCGGAAATCCAATGGGTCGAACATCTGGCAGGTATTGCTGCTTTGGACAAGGGCAAAGATGTCCTGCCCGAAGAGACGACCGACGCGATCCTTGAACATGGCATTGCACTCAAAGGCCCCTGCACCACACCTGTCGGTAAAGGCTTCAGCTCGGTCAACGTCCAACTTCGCAAGAAGCTAAGTCTGTATGCAGCGGTCCGCCCTGTGCGAACCCTGCCGGGCGTCAAGACCCGATTTGACAATATCGATCTGGTCATCATCCGCGAGAACACCGAGGGGCTATACTCCGGCGTGGAAAATGAAATCACGCCCGGCACGGTGATGAGCATGAAGGTTGCCACCGAAAAGGGTTGTACCCGCATTGCCGACTATGCCTTTGACTACTGTCAGAAGCGCGGCCGCAAGAAGGTCACCGCGTTCCACAAAGCCAACATCATGAAACTCACCGACGGCCTGTTTCTCAAGTGTGCTCAAAAAGTGCATGACGAAAAATACCCCGACGTGGTGTACGACTCACTGATCATCGATGCAGCGTGTATGCGACTGGTGCAGGACCCCACCAAGTTCGACATGCTGCTGATGGAAAACCTTTACGGTGACGTGGTCAGCGACCTGTGTGCGGGACTCGTTGGCGGCTTGGGCGTTGTTCCCGGTGCAAATATCGGGACGGAACATGCGGTCTTCGAAGCAGTCCACGGCTCGGCCCCGGATATCGCAGGCAAAGGCATCGCCAACCCATTGGCCCTGCTGATGTCCGCGGTGATGATGCTCAACCATCTGGCGGACACTCAGGGGTGTACCAACAGCAAAGCCACTGCGGAGAAGATCAAGCAAGGCTACAACCAAGCCTTGGCCGACGGCTGCAAGACTGGTGACCTGGGTGGCGAACTCTCTACCGAGCAGTTTGCAGATGCGGTGATTGACCGACTCAACGGTTAAGACGCACAACCCCAATTGATCAATAAAAAACGCAGGCCATGTCGGTCTGCGTTTTTTTTGATACTCGTTTGGTGAGATGAAACCTTACAACGCTTGCCCATCGGCATTGATCATCTTGGGGCCTTCACCGGCGGTTTTGACGTACTCGCCATTGCCAGCCTTTTCATACTTGGTAAAACCCTTGGCAGCAAGGTTCTCATTGCTGAGCGTTTTCTTCTCATGAGATGAAGTGTACTTGGTTGCAATGTTGGGCGGCTGAATGATCCGGCGCACTGGCTGGCCTGTCGTGGGATGCTGGGTCAACGGCTCTTCACTCATACGCTGCATGACTTCAAAAATCTGACCTTCCTCACCATCATCGTGAATCACTTCATAAACATAAACTGGCATGGCAAAGTCTCCGTTGGGTTGGTTCAGACAGACTATTGTACTCAAAACCAAGACATTTTAAACCACCAAGACGCCAAGAGCGCCAAGTTAAGAGAGAAAGAAAATATTTATTCTTCTCATTCCCATCTTGGTGGACTTGGTGGTATACGGCTTACTTCTTCTGCATCAGAATCGTCGCGTCATGCCCCAGATCGAAATAGTCCTGACGAAACACAGTCGACCATGTCTTGCGCATGGCCCATTCCAATAATTTCAACGTGGGCAAGCGTCGGGCGATTTCGTCCTGCGGGGGTGCATCCGGATCGCAGGTATCCGAGAGGAAGTTGAAGACGAGATAAGTCTGCGTGGCGGCCCAGGCATGTTCAAGTGCTGCAAACGCTTGCTCGTCGGTCATCGTGTTGAGCGTGCCTGAGAGGAAGATGACTTGAGGCTGATCCAGTTCGAGCAACGTGGGGTCTGCCAGAAAGTCGCCACAGACAAAACGGGTGCGTGGCATATGTTGTCGCTGGGCATAATCGATAGCTTCGCACATCCCGTCAATGCCGATGTATTGGCCGTAATCCAAATGGCGGGAGTTGAGGTATGCAGCCAGATCACCGCGTGAACAGCCGGCATCAAGGATCCGTTTACCCGGCAGGTAAAGCATCTGCGTGAGCACTTCAAAACGTAACCGCTGACTTTCGGGGCTGGCCCAAAGTGTCGCCCCAAAACAAGCACCGTGGCTGTCGATCCACTTCTTATAGGGCGTTAAATATTGCGGTTTGGACATGGTGTACTTCTTCAAAAAAAACGTGTCGCGATTGCCGTGCAGTTGGGTATTGTAACGTAACCATGTACATGCGTCACAAAGGCATGTACGCGGTGACTGAAATATAAATCGATGCGGTTGTTGGTTTATTCCTCAAGGCACCTCGGTGACTCAAGTGCCACGGGCTTTATTTCAAGAATCAATGTCTAGTTTGAGATATTGTTGAGAGTCTCGGTGAGTTTGGCTTCGTCCCAGACTTCGATACCCAGGTCGTTGGCTTTTGCGAGCTTGCTGCCTGCTGCTTCACCGGCGATGACGAGAGTGGTTTTTTTCGACACACTACCGGTGACCTTGGCGCCGAGATTTTGGAGCTGCTCGGTGAGTGCTTTTCGGTCGTAATCAGCAAAGCTGCCGGTGATGACAAGGGTCTTGCCAACGAATGGTGAGTCCTGAGGCTGAGCGACCTTATCCTCGGTGAGATTCACGCCTGCGTCATTGAGGTCGTCGATGATCTGCTTACCTGCATCGGAAGCCAGGAAGTCGTGGAGGGATTGGGCGATTTGCGGGCCGATGCCGGACTTGTTGCCCATGACCTCGAAGTCCTGTAACTCATCGACGGAGGCTTTGGCTATCGCATCGATATCACCAAAGTGTTGCGCGATGATGCGGGCCGCTTTGGTACCCAAATGTCGAATGCCCAGTGATCCGAGCAGGCGAGCCAGGCCACGTTGTTTGGACTGCTCAATGCCGCTGATGAGGTTGTCGAGTTTGGTTTGACCAAAGCGATCAAGTGTCAGAATTTGACCCGCATGATCCTTGAGTTTGAACACATCACCGAAGCTTTTAAGCAGATCCACATCGGCTAATTGGTGGACCACTTTTTCACCCAGACCATCGATATCCATCTGCCCGCGCCCTGCAAACCAGATGAGCTTTTCACGGACTTGGGCTGGACATTGCGGATTGTTACAACGTAGTGCGGTTTCCCCATCTTCACGGACAACCGGGCCGTCACAACTTGGGCAAGTCGCAGGTGCGGAAGTCGGCTTGGTCTTATCGGGACGTTGCTCCAACACGACACTGACCACCTGCGGGATGATCTCGCCTGCTTTTTCGACCACAACGCGATCACCAACACGGATGTCCTTGCGATTGATCTCATCCATATTGTGCAGTGTCGCGCGACGGACGGTGGTACCTGCGACGAAGACCGGGGCGAGTTCAGCAACAGGTGTGACGGTGCCTCCCTTTCCAACCTGCCATGTAATATCAAGGAGTTGGGTTTGGACTTGCTCTGCTGGATACTTGTAGGCAATACACCAGCGTGGCGACTTGGTGGTATTACCCAGTGCTTCCTGTGCTTCGAGGTTGTTGACCTTCACGACAATGCCATCGGTGTCGTAGGGAAGTTCGCTGCGTTTGTCTGCAAAGTCTTCAATGAATTGCCAGACATCATCGAGTTTGTCGAACGGTTTAACGTATTCATTGACGGGCAAGCCAAAGGTTTTGATCGCCTGCATGAAGTCGAAATAGGTCAGCCATGTGTCGGGTTCGACGACGCCTCGGCCGTGGACAAAGCATCGCAGATTTCGCTTGGCGACGGCTTTGGGATCTTTTTGTTTGAGTGTTCCAGCGGTGGCATTGCGTGGGTTGGCAAAGAGTTCCTTGCCATCTTGTTCACGTTTTTCGTTGATGGTTTTGAATGACGCATGGGGCATGTAAACTTCGCCACGGACTTCAAGCACAGCAGGCGGATTGCCCTCAAGTTTCAACGGGATGTTGCGGACGGTTTTGGCGTTGGCGGTAATGTCATCGCCTTGCTGCCCGTTACCGCGTGTTAAAGCTTGAACCAAAATACCGTCTTCGTATCGAAGGCTGATCGCGACCCCGTCGATCTTGGGTTCTGCAACATATTCAATTTGCGCATCACCAAAAAGATCATTGGATTCGACACCTAACCCGGAGATCACACGGCGATGCCAGGCTGTGAGTTCTTCCTGGTCGTAAGTGTTATCAATCGAGAGCATGGGGCGCGCGTGGTCTTTGGTTTCAAAGCCATCGAGGACTTGCCCGCCGACACGATGGGTTGGTGAATCTGGTGATTGATATTCAGGATGTTGACGTTCAAGCGTTGCCAACTCTGCCATGAGTTCGTCATAGCGTTGGTCGGACACCTCTGGTTTCGCGTCAGTGTAGTAGAGCTTATTGTGATGATTAAGCTCTTTACGGAGTTGGTCGATGCGTTGGCGTGCGTCTTGGGTCATGTGGAGATTTTACACAAGAAAAGTCTCCTCGGGGACTAAACTCCACGGTCTTTATTTCAAGTTGTGTCTATCGATTGGATTTTCAGGCAGAGATAGCTTTGCGAAGGTCGTTGGCTGCGCCGTTGGGCAGTGTCTTGGTAAGTAAGGCTTCGAGCAGCGGGCGTTTGTTAGACCGCTTGACCGTGCGAACTAATTCGAGCAGATGCTTGTACCGCAAATAGACATATCGCTTAAAAGCTTCTTCCAAGTCGTGACGGGTGTACTGGGACAATGGATCATCCATGCCCGTTTGACGCATAGCCCAATCGAGCAGAGATCGCGGATTCTGGTCGGTGTATTTGTAGTCGCCCAGCGTCCGTTCGACACGTGTGATGATGTCGGTGAACGGGTCGGTGATTGACTCGGGCAATCCGGTCAAATTGTTTTGTCGGTTACCTTGCTGGGCTTCAATATCCGAAAGCCAGTCGGCAGATTGTGCAGATTTCATGTCGTTATTTGCCTTGTCCTTGGCATTGAGTTGAACCACGGCGGTGTTGATGGTGACCTTGCCGTGGTTCTTGAAAACGATGACCAGCCGTTGGCCTTCCTTGCCGTTGTACTTGGTCAGTGCGACTTGTCTAACTTCCCCATCCCCCCATTCAGGGCGCAATGGATGTTTGACAAGATCACCTGGTTTAAACAGTGGCTGGCCCACAAAAACTTCCATCGTGTCTGGGGTAAGTGTCGATGTGCTGCACGTGCAGTCATGGGACACCGGGGTCACATCATACATCGCTGGCTGGTGATCGCAACGGCAGGCGGTAAAAAGTCCACACATGGCGTTGCATGTCAAAGCCGTCCGATATACCGTTTACATTGAATAACTGATTCATCCTTATCTTTCCGGCCGGGAGACAGCCCATGCAACAAGAACCCAATCAACAATCACCCCAACAGCAACACCCACCCATGGGATCAGGTCAGACTCCGCCTCCGCCCCCACCACCGGGTTACATGCCGATGTATCCGCCGCCTCAGAAGTCCGAACGTGGTGGCAGCATGGGCATTATCCGTCGCGTGTTTACTGGTCTGATGGCTGCGTTTTTAACGTTTTCGGTGCTTCTGAATATTTACTTCGGAGCTTACTTCGCCTCATCCGTCTCCGGGCCGATTGAGTCAACCTATGCAGGCAGCAGCACCGCGACCAGTCGCATTGTGATCCTGCCCATCGAGGGTCCAATCGATTCTGAGATGGCCAACTTCGTCGGTAAAGCGTTACGGAGTCTAAAGAACAATCCCCCTCAAGCCCTGCTGCTGCGTATCAATTCGCCCGGTGGTGGTGTGAGTCCATCGGACCAGATTTGGAACAGCTTGATGCAGTTCAAGAAAGACACCAATGTACCGATCATCTCAAGCTTCGGGAGTGTTGCTGCAAGTGGTGGGTATTACATCGCATCAGCATCAGACTACATTGTCAGCGAACCGACCTGCATTACAGGCAGTATCGGCGTGATTGCCCAAGCTTTTACGCTTGATCGCATGATGGACAAGGTTGGCGTGACTCCTGAAACCATCGTCTCCACAGACTCAACGCAAAAGGACACGCTCAACACGTTCCGCCCCTGGACAAATGAAGACCGCACTGAACTTCGCGTGATTCTTGACAGTGCCTATGAGCGGTTCATCAAGATCGTCGATGACGCCCGTCCGGACCTTGATCTTGAGCAGGTTCGCAAGCTGGCTACCGGTGCTCCATACACCACGAATCAAGCGATTGAGAATAAACTCGTCGATGCCCAAGGATACCTGGGTGATGCCATTGCCAAGGCCGTGAGTCTCGCAGGCTTGCCCACAGGCAGTAATCCCAAAGTCACAATCATCCAACAGCACAATCCGTTCGGATTCCTGGGCAGTGTGAGTCAAAATGACTCAACGAACATTACTTCCATGTTCAACAGTGAAAAGATTCGGGGTTTGGCCGGTGATCTGGCAATCCCTCAACTGGAATACCGCATGGTGATCAAATAAAGCGCTTGGAAATTGATTACATGATTTTTGCAAAATGGACTGATTGTGTTATTTATGTCAATAATACCTTTGCCTCCATTAAGTGTTTGGTTTATGATATGTGAATCTGTAAGAGAGAATTGTGTTCATTCAAAAGTTGAACTTGAATGGTAAACGCAGGAATCATCGGAACAGATAGGGATCGAGAGATGTTTGGAGTCGCTACGGCGACAGGTAACAGGAACGCGGTGGTTTAGATTGCCATCATTCCAATGATTAATCCGGTGGGTGTTACTGGTTTGGCTGGTTGATTCTCAACGCAGAATGCCAGTGGGTGCAGACAACATCATTTCACGTCGTCCCATAAAGCTGAAGACGAACCCATGATCATTCATGTGGATCGTTAAATGAAAACGTAATCTGCATAGACTTCACAGGAGACAGTCAATGCAGCAGTCAGAATCAGTGGAATGGAAAAGTTTTTTTGCAGTGTAGATGCTGCGGGGTGACAAACATGAACTTACGTGAATGGATGAATCAGAACTCGGCCGTTGTGACCATTATTGCAGTGGTGCTTTTATTGGTGTCTTTGGGTGTGATCATTATGACACTCACTCCCAAGCAAGTTGGACGCGTAGTCGACGTGTACTTTATGGACACGGACGATGGCAAACTCTTTGTGGACAAGTCCGACCAACTCCCACCAGTGGTCGCCCCCTCAGGTAAGGATGGCGTTCGTGCGTTCATCTTTTCCTGTAGTGACTGTGGTGATGAAGCAAGCCATTTCGTTGGCTGGCTTGAAACCTATACACCCGCTGCCAAGAAGGCCATCGAAGCACCCGTTGAAGGTCCCGAAGGTGGCATGGATAACTACGAACTGATCGAAAATGGCCACATGGTTGCCGATCCTGTCAGCAAGAAGTGGGTTCCTGCCAACAGCGAATACGGCTTTAAGATCATGGACATGATTCAGAACAAATGCGGCGATGAAGCACCCAAGCCCTGCTTCCCCGGTCGCTGATCGATTAAACGATCGCAACACGAATCTCACAAACCGTCATCCCACCCGGATGGCGGTTTTTTTATATCATGAATAGTCGAAACCATTGTCAGGCTGACGGGTATTGCACATATCGTCACCTGTTTTCAGATTCTATTTTTCGGATCATCCTTCTTCCCTGTTTCAAAACCATAGTCCACATATGAACACACCTTTACGACATAGCTTATTGTTGACTGCCTTACTCCTACTAACCTCATTGACCGGGTGCGCCTCCACGCCGCGTCAATTTGCGGATCCTATTGCGATGATGCTTTTAAAAAGCGAAAGCGATTCAGTGCGGATGGATGCCGCCAAACAGGCTGAAAAAAGCATGGCCGAAGACCCCAGTCGAATCGCTGCCCTGGAGACCTTGGTTTGGGAGTATGGCCATCCTCAGAAATTACGTCACTATGCCATCGACCAACTCATCGCCCATGACGAAGCAAGTTTTCGACAGCAGATGCACCGACGAATCGTTCAGATTCTAAGCTACGAAACGATCGAGTATCTGTTTAAAGTCGCCAATGAACGTGGCTGGGGTGACAGCTTCACGCCGACCATTGTCCGTCAATACGCCAGGCATATGCATGGGATAAAGGAAGAAGACCGCCCTGAGCGTCAAGTCCTTCTGGAAATGCATCCTGATCAGAGCGTCGAAGAAACAGTCTTTAACGTCTTTGTCCAAGCTGGCAAGGAAGACAAGATCATCAGTCAAGCTGATGCATGGGATTTACTGGCACGTATCAGCACCAAGCAACAGCTCATCGACTATCTCGACCGTGCCCCGGCTGATACCGCGATGGTCGCCGACCTCAAAGCAGCAGCAGCGGACTTGCACATCGTCGCATTCAACAAGGAAGGTAACCTTTGGCTGTCCTATCTGCGTAAGCCGGAGATGCGCCCCTACTGGCACAAGCTCAAAGAGATCGTCGCAACCCTCAACGATGATCAAAAAAGCGACCTGAAACTCAGACACCTTGCTCCCCTGCTGGCTGCAACACCTCAGCAGCGTCAACAATCACGTATTGATTTGATCAGCGATATCAATGCCTTCGTCAATAGTCAAAAGCATCATCTCAAGGGCGCGACCTATGATGGAGGCTCTGCGGATCACCCCCAGGAATTCAGCCAGTCTGTTGATAAACTGACTTGGCCGGACCTTCTGGTGATTAGCCAACTCATCAACGCGATGCAGTCGCATGCGGTGACCAGTGATTTGTTCGCCTGGGCCGATGCTGACAAAACCGACACCAGTACGGAATACGGTGGGACGATTCGCAAAGACGATGGCGTGTTCAATGCCAAGTTGTTTAAGCCGCGTATCCGCCGTCATGATCGTCGTTTTTATCCAACTCCCAAAATGTACGACGACCTGTACACAGCATTGTCGCATTATCACTTCCATGCCCAGCAGCATCACAATTCTGACTATGCCGGCCCGGGACGGGGTGATCTCAAATTTGCCAAGCTCAATCAATTTAGCTGCCTGGTCTTTACCTTCATCAATCAAAACAATATGAATGTGGACTACTACCAGGAAGGCGACATCGTCGTGGACCTGGGGACGATCGTGCGTTGATGTTCTTATGTACGGGGCACCGATTCACGTTTAACACGACTTGAACGTTTGCGTTGATACCACAGCCAACACCCGCTAATCACCTGAGATGTCAGCAGCAATCCCAACACCGCATAAAACAGTTGAACCGGCAAGCCCCCCCACTCGCCAAAGTGGATCGGGATGGTAAACGCCATGATTGCAAGACCGATGCGCGGTTTGCGTGGGTCTTCGGTCCAGAGTATCCGGGCGGTCTCCCAATCGAGCATGACAAACAAAATTTCGCCACGCCCAAAGGGATCATCCGGATACTTCCCGCGGACCACCACCGGCATGCCATCACGTCTTGGCCAATCAATACGCTCAACATAGGCGTCAGGCATTTGTGTTTGGACGGCCTGCACATAGTCCTGCAACGGTGCATGCGCTTTGTCAGAAATCGCAGGGCGCGGGAATGGATCAATGTTCTCACCGGTAATGCCTACTTGCAACAATGCTGCAAATTGCAGGTAAAATGCCAGTCCAAAACCAGAAATGATTAATGCCATTTGCGGGAGAAAAAACACCGCGCCGACAATGCCATGCAAGTCGAAGATCATGCGTCGGCTTGATTGGCGATTGATTGACAACCGCGTTTTCCAACGCACCCGCCCGCGTGGCCACCATGCCATAAGCCCGGTCACCATCAATAACATCGTCGGCAACGCCAATATGCCGGTGATGGCTTTGCCCCAACGATGAATGAACCATTCAGTGTGCAATTCATAGATCACATGGAAAAAACTTCCCTTGGGGATGCGCTGATCAAGGACATTGCCATTGCGAGGATCGACACTGACTTCCAGCACGGATGCGTTTTCTGTGTCCGTGGGAGTGACATACATCCAAAGAGGCTGATCCTTGTGTTGTGGCAGAACAATCCGATTGAGCGTGACAGCCCCCATCTGAAACATTGCCTGATCAATCGCCTGTTGCAAAGTCAGTGACTCATTGGAAGCCAAAGGCGTCAGCCGGTGAAAAGTTGGGGACAGTATTGAATCCACCGGCTGACGCAAGCTCAGCAAACCACCTGTGATACCCATGCCCAGAATATAGACCGCAAGCAACAACCCCAAAAAACGATGGAGCTTGTGAATCCATTTCCAGAATCGAGCGACAAGTGAAAGTTTGGTGATGGTTTTGGCCATTAAAAATGTCACTTAAGATCAAACAGTTCAGCGGTACTCAAATTTTCATCGCTGTCGATATCACCGATATTATGCTTCACATTCGCATCGTAGTCAGAGTAATAGTCACTGGCAGTACCCGTGCGATAGGGCTGAAAACCTGAGACGTGTCCATCAGCCCAAAGCACGTTACCCGCATCACTATGTCTACCTTGAAAATGCGGGTAGGAGATATTGGCTCCAGTACCGGTTCCGTCGTTGGGGGGCATGAGATAAGTTGTGCCTTCAATATCCGAACTTGTATTGTTGATCCGTGCTGCGTCTGCAAAGACGACGGTCTTGCCGGTGGTGAGAATGTCAGCTTGACGAACCCATTTGTTGTAAGTTCCAACGGCTGCGCCACGGACGTCATTGTTACTCAAATACACGCCGTTGTAGCCATATCCGAATCGCCCGACACCCGTCGGATTCACAGGCTCCCATTCAGGACAAACTTCCACGCCTCCATCGGGGATGTATTTCATGAGGAAGCCTTCCTCAACATTGACCAGTTCAAAACTGCTGTTGTAAGCACCATTCCAAAGGATACCCGCATAAGTGGTCGAGCCAATGGTCACCCCCGCTGCACGAATGTCTGCCATGGGCATGACGGTATCCTTGTGATCCGATGAATAGGTCAACCATGCAGCTCCGATTTGACGAATATTTGAACCACAGACCGATGCTCGGGCGGACTTGCGAGCGCCTGCCAATGCAGGGAGCAAGATGCCGATAAGCAGTGCGATGATGCTGATGACCACCAGCAGTTCGATGAGAGTAAAAGCAAAAACATCAGTCCGGCCGGATACTTCATGCCGACGGTGATGGGAAAACAAATCCATGTCAGAGGCTCCTGTTAAAGGGTTTTAAACAACAGCGTGACATGGTATTTAATTGAGACTTAAAATCAATAGCATTTACCTATAAACCTGCTTTTTTTCTTTTTTGCAACCTTGCATGACCTTGTAAAATTTTTTAAATATTTTTAGTTTAATATTTTATAATTTTATTTCGACTTTAAAAAATGAATATTCAATCAGATCGATATCACCTTCACTGAATTAACCACACTTAAAATTGATTATGTGACAACAACAGCTTCGAGCTGCTGATACATGCCTTTTGGAAAAAACGCATAGACAAACCATCACAATACTCGGCCACCTGATTGAAAAATCAGATTCCTGTAAACCAGCGTTCGAGATATCTCGAGCTTCCGGGGCCATGTCCGGGTGCATGGTTAACCAATCATCTGATGTGATTCAGTTGATCAACTGTTCTTGATACGGACTAGAACCAATCATTTGAATGGGATGCACATATTCCAACTGCGTTGAAGGCCCTCATGTCTGCCGGTCTGGTTGTCCGGCATGCTCCCCGTTGCTGCAAAGAGATGCGTGGGCTTACCATCCTCAATCAAGAGTTGGGGACGTTCAAGAAAGGGTTGCTCGGTGGTTGTCCCATCGTCCCAATTCACTGAACGGGAATAAGCCAAGGGTGATGGTGCGAGTTTCCAGTCAATGCCATTATCCGAAAGCGCATGGACTCCAGCTTTGGGTTCACCGCAGATCCCCCCTGCCATATCCTTGAAGATCATTTCGTATCGCTCACCGTTATACCAGGCAAAGGCATCTTCGATGTGATCGTTCGTCGAGTCGAATCGAAAGATTGGTTCATCGGTCAAACGTGTATATGGGCCTTCGACTTTGTCTGCTTTGGCGACGCCATATCGCAGTAAGTCTTTGGAGAATCCAACAGCTTTGTAATACAACATCACCGCCCCGTCAGGCAGAATCACTGCTGCAGGATTGGTATTCATCCAGCCATCCCATTTGCCGGGTCTTGGATCGAGTAAGGGTTTGTCGCATCGCTGCCATGGGCCGTCGGGAGAATCCGCAATCGCAACGCCAACACGTTGATTGGATCGCGCTTCGTTCCATGCCAGTTCATGTGAAGCAGGCGTCTGGGGTGTAGGCAATGGCGCGTCATAGGTCGTGCCAGTGTAAAAGAGAATATAGCGACCATCAGGATGTCGATGCACGGTTGGGTTATGTGTCATCCGCCCATCCCAGAAACCATCCCCACGAGCAGGCAACGCAACATCCGCAAAAGTGTACGGTCCCTGCGGTGTATCCGATACCGCATGAACCACCCGTGAGTTGGTCACCCAATGTGGTCCAAACGTAAGATCACTTGGCCATTGCGATGCATACATGTGGTACTTGCCATCATCGGACTTCACGACCGACCCACACCAAATCCAATAGCCATCCATGGAAAATCCGCCATCCTTGACAGCCAAACCCAACCGATCCTTAAATGCTTGCGACATCGCTATGACTCCTTGCTTTATGTCATCAACTCAGACAATCATAGCAAGACAGTCAACACAGACATGTATCGTATTCCGTTTAGGTTGCATCCAATGGCGTTGATCTGTAACCGGTCACTGCACACAGTAAACCAGAGTCCGACCTAATTCACTACCGGGCGAAAGCGGATTTCCCATCAAGTCAAAATAAGTTATCCCTGTTTGCGAAGGTAAGTGATAAGCATCACGTTTGCCTGGCTGAGTACTTAAAACCGTCACAGTCTTGCCTGCCTGATCCGTAAACCGCCATGCATGTACACCTGCAACCAATTCCTTGTGATCCTGATATTGCTTGTCTTCAAGCAGCCATGTCATCGCACTGAGTGCACCAGCACATGGATGTAGTGCGCCTTCGGGTGTCATCAACACCTGATGTCCGTTAGCCAATCCAAAATAACTGTGACAATGCATCGAATAAAGGAAGAACCGTTTGACGTCTGAAGTGAGTAATGACAAACAAAAGCGCGACAAGCGATCAGAGGTTTCAATGACATCTTCCTCATTGTGACCTAAGAGCGTTACATCATAAAGTCCGCCGGCAATCTGGCCGGAAGTTGGGGAACCTTCGGTCATCCAGATAGGCATTGGGATTTTACTATCCGCAAATGCTGCACGTTGATCATCAAGTCCGCGTTTAACAACATCACCTGGATAGCCGGTACTACTATGAGTGTACTGATGGTATGAAAAGACATCACCATGCGGGGCCTTGGCATGCTCAAGGATTCCTTTGGTCCACTTGACGCCGGTGGGTGAAATGTGTGTATTGAAGCTTGCCACCGTCGCGTTGGGGTTCACGGATTTCACTGTGGGGTAGACCACCTGTTCAAACTCAGCAAACGTCTTGGTTTCATTCTCAGGTTGAATATAGCCACTGCGTCCGGGTTTGGATTTGTCATGGCCAACTGCCCACCATGTTCCCCATGGTTCGTTCCAAACGTCCCATGCATCAATCGTCCCAGCGTAGCGCTTGACTACGATTTTTACATACTCATCTGCAAACTGTTGATAGTCCTTGGGCATGTAATAGCGGTCAAAGTAACCGTTGGAATCATAGCCTGGATACCTGCTTGCCCATTTGGGCACGGTACTCAGTGCACCGAAAATCTGCATGCCATATTGACGATATCGGTTTAACTCCGCATCGCGAAATTGCCATTTACCCTGCTGAGGTTCAAGGTGATACCAGCCGATGTACTCGGTTCCCGCATCATGCAATCGTGTCCAATTAATGCCGACGGCTTTGGCCATCTGGACATGCCGACGGGTGGCAAGGGTATGCACTCCAAAGGATGACTGAGGCGCATCAGCCATCCAATAGTGCGGGCGATGTATTCGATGCATGACCAGTTCATTGCGTGTACCAATCTGCTTACCGTTGCTATCCATGACAGTCGCCTGTACGCGCACTGCCCCAAACGGTTGATTGGGGAAAACGTCATAACGCATCTTGCCATGGTGTTGGGTTGCGTCATTGAGATCAATGACTTTATTGACTGTTTTGCCATAGACATTGGTCAATGTAAATTGGATTTTTGCCTGCGTTTTAAGGGGTAAATCAGTGACTGTATATTGAAACTCCGGCGATTCATCTTCAAAATGAACCTTGGTGTAAGGGGCGATTTCACCGACACCTGATGCCAATGCGACTTCAACGGTCTTGGTTGCTTGATAGTCCTTAACCGTTGTTCCACTGTGAACCATCAGCCCGTCAAGCTGGAATGTGCCTTGACCTTCAAAGGCCATGTATGTGGGCTGCGTACTGATGAGCGGTTTAAATGAAGTACTGATTCTCTGCCAACCCATGTCGGATTTTAGTGCGATCGTTTTTCGCCCCAGGACATGACGCTGGTTGTTGATGGTCATCGTGAATTGCCCATCACCTTTGACATAGAGACTTGCAGTGTGTTTAAGCCATGTCCTATCGATAAACATTGGTTCGCCGCGCAAGAGCATGTTGCTCTGTTGTGATTGGATATTCAGAACATCACTTCCGCTGGGCGATTGGGGATCGGTGATACTGGTGATTTGCACATCGTCCTTGTCATCCAATTTTCGATCCAAAGACCAACCGGTGGGCAAGCCCAATGGCAAGCGTGACTGTCGCAGAAGATTGGCTGGGCCTGTGCCGGGAAATGACTCACGTTTTTGTGCTTCAAGTTGTGCTGAGGTCAGCTCACGCAGTTGGATGTTTTTCAGGTCTATGGTTGCTGGCGAACCGGTGATATTGAGCCACAGTCCGCACTCATCTTTTTGCGTTCGTCGGAGTTTAAAAATCCAACGGCAGGCTTGCCATTCAGTCCCAAGATTTTTTTGCGCATCCCATAGAAACTTGTAAGGTGGTCCAACCTGGCGGACACCAATCTGAATGGATTGATCACCTCGCGCCATCAATGTCAATTCATAAATCATGTCCGCCCCACCGATCTGTGGCAGGCCATGTGTCAATTGAATCCGTGTTTTCATGGCAGTTGGAATCGCCACACGCCAAAAGCGGTCGGTGCCTTCATTGGCATGCTCACTGGTGTAGTACACCGGCGCCCAATTGGAGTTGTCGGACCATCCATGAGGGAAACGTCCTTTGATTACACCTTCTTCGCTTTTGGTAGGAATGCTCAGCGATTTGGAATAGTCACATGTCGCAAAATCATTTTGCATCACCGTAACAGGCTCAGCAGTCAAAGCGACTGCTGACATCAACCAAGCACACATTGTCATGCAAAATCTAAACCAGTGACAGTCCATCAAATCGTTTCCTTTCGAGACAAATACGCTTTATGCGCGTTGTGAGATTATTTGTTCTAGTGAGATTATTTACTTAAGTGGTTCCCAAATATTATTGAGATTGGCAACGACATCCTCGCGCACCATCGACTGAGCATGACCATCAAAAAAGAGCATATTCACGCCCTTGAGATGGCGATAAGCTGTCATGGCATAGTAGAGATTGATCTCTCCAACATACCCATCCACATAATTGAAATTGTTGTTATTCACATGCCAATCCAAAGCATCTTCAAAGGACATCCTCGCAGATGGTTTTAAAATCTGGTCAGCCCGAAAGCCGCGATAAGGTTGCGGCGGATTTGCATTGGGTAAACCAACTGCATTAAAACCATAGCTCCTGATGATCAGATACTCACCTTGCCCATTAATACTTTCACGTGCCAATGAAGCGTCCGGGCATACCAAATGAGTTGGATAATAACTGCCATTGGTTCCATTGGGATCAAGGTACTGACGAAACATCGTCACGCGATACCATTGAATGGTTTTGGATACATCAGCAAGATCAGGATACGAAATCGGCACATACCAATCCGCACTGTCACCTGCATAAATCTGATTGGCTACGCCATACTGACGTTCAATACTCAAACATTGCGTCCGCCTTGCAGTACGCTTCGCAGAACCCAATGCAGGTAAGAGAATCGCAATGAGAATTGCAATGATGGAAATCACCACCAACAGTTCAATGAGCGTGAATGCCCAAGTCTTATTGCGCGCTGAATGAGTCGAATGAGACTGCATCATGACTACTTCCTTTGCATCACGTTGGTCTGAATTATGACTGCACTGACAATGTCTGCCCATCGACCCATTGACCGGCAATGAGTATGGATGCCCCCGTATTGCCACCGAGTTGTTTGAGCATCAAGTCTGCTGCGTGTTGGCCCATTTGAAATCGATCGAATGTCACACGACAGAGTTGTGATTCAATGCGAGACAATTCATACACATCATCAGGACTCACCAGGCCGACATGAACACCTGCAAACATTCGGTGGGACGCTAACTGTTCACTGGTCGCGCGAGCCTGAGGAATGTCATATGCCGCGATGACGGTTTTGGGCTTGATGTTTTGAAGCAGATTGTCAATGACAGCAGGTAAATTTTCAGCCGCGGGTCGCATTTGTATCTTTGATGCCAACTTTTTACCAAGGCCATTTTTGAGTCCATCAAGACGTTGTACCTGACTGTAATGCTGAACCTTTTCAAAGGGCGACCAACCAAGCCAGATGACATGTTCATATCCACATGCTTTGATTTTTTCACCGACAATGCGTCCTGCTTCTTGTTCATCGCGGCGGACACAAAGGGACTTCTCAAAGCGGTTGCTGTCGACCCAAATACAGTTTTCAAAAATCTCACTTACTGCATCGTACAACTCCGCTTCAAGGTGACCGACAACGATCAAACCATCAAGCATCTGCTCACGGAAAATACGACTGCGAGTTTCGACATCGGACTGATGGACCAGACACATTTCATAACCAGCAGATTCGAGTTGTTGGTAGATGCCCAGGATGGTCTCGTAGTTGGATGGCGCGGTAAAGGGTAAGTCCACACCGTTGCGAATCAGCACGCCAATGAGTTGGGTTTTGTTGGTTCGCATGGTTCGAGCCATGGCATTGGGGCGGAAATTCAGTCGATTGGCAATGTCGCGAATCTGCTGCGCCCGACGGATACTGCTGGGCCAGTTTTCTTTATTTTCACCGTTGAGGATTCGAGAGACGGTCTTGATGGAAACCCCTGCTTCGACTGCAATATCTTTCATTGTCGCCATTTAGACACATCCAACCGATATAAACCTGTAACCGAACAACTCAATATTAGTCAACGTTGACTTTTTGACATCGTTGACTATTTAAGGCGCGTCTTTTACCCATGTCAAGATTTCGTCATCATTTTTTTTACCTAGTGTCTGGGGACTTGCGACCCGGAACCAGAGAAGAACATTTAAAAACAGGCGACTTCACCTGTCCGCCCTCGTGTCCCGAGTGGTTAGTCACGAGTCTTTTTGCCAAACAGGATAGAGATAAATGCGTGAATGTATTGAATGACTGCAACTCTCTCAATAGAGTCCGTGCAATACATCATTCCAAAGTCATCACAAAAAAACACGGCACTCGTTGGAGTACCGTGTCATGTTCAAAATATTGGGGCAGGCAGTTTTATTCAAATGATTTGATAAAAGGAAACATACCGCTGTAGTACTGGTTTTCATTTTTCGCTAAAGCTGTAGTTGAATCAATGGAAGTAGCATGGCCGTCGGCAAAGCCATAGTTCGCAGAGCCGTTGTGTTTGTTTTCCTGTATGCCTGAGAAGTGTCGGTAGTAATAATTACGTTCCGATGAATTGATATAGGCATTGCCGTCAACAAACATGGTGGTTTGGGTTGGTGAGAGAATTTGATCGACACGTACCCATTTCCACTTCGCAATACCACTATGCGAACCGTGCATCCAACCTAAATATTGATTGTAGGCCAGCATATCCGGCGCGCCTGAGCTGTTATATCCATTGGCATTGGTCGAAGGAGACGGACAGGTGTTCCATTTAAAATGCCAATAGGTTGATTGATTAATCAGCCCAGCATTTGCATTGGATGGCATGTATTTGTGATTCACCCACGTACGGATCCAACTGCGTGCTGAGCCCATATCAAAATTGACCCACGTTTGTTTGTGATCCTGGGCATAGGTGTAATTCACAAAGACCAGTGATTTGATGCGTGATAGACACTCGGCTCTTCGGGCCGCTTCACGTGCATTACCCAGAGCTGGCAGCAGGATGGAAATCAACAGCGAAATAATGGAAATCACAACAAGTAGTTCGATGAGGGTAAAAGCGTACGATCGGTGAGTCATTCGTTTCATGACCTGCTCCTGATAAATTTTGCTGGAATGTTCTAATATCTAAAAATGAAAATTGACCGATACGGCGTCTTCTGCTGGCCAATTTCAATTATCAAACGGCTTCATAAATTCCTTGGGGTCCGGTGCAGCAAATAGTTGCCCGGCGGTCACCTCATCTACAGATGCTGCATGCCCGTCGGCAAAGCCATAGTTGGCACTGCCGTTGTGCTTACCCAGTTGAACCCAGGTACTCCCGCGGTAATAGTAACTGGTGACTGTATTGCCACCATCGATGTTCTTGGCATTGCCATCGGCAAACATGCTGGTCTTGCCCGGTCGAATTACCTGTTCAACACGGACCCATTTGTAATCGCTCAGATACGCTGGGTTGCCATGCTTCCAACCAAAATACTCGTTGTACGCCAACATGTCCGGCACCTGATCGGGATTGAGGCCGTTGGCATTGGTGGCACGTGACGGGCAAGTGTTCCATTTGGAGTGCCAATACGGATTGGAATTGGGCAAACCTGAATCGACTGCTTTCATATAGTCATGGTCAATCCAAGTCCGAATCCAACTGCGTGCTGAGCCTTGATCGTAATTGACCCAGTACGATTTGTAATCTTCCGAATAAGTGTAATTCACAAAGACCAGTGTTTTGTGACGCGTGAGACATTCAGCACGGCGAGCTGCTTCACGAGCCTGCCCTAATGCTGGAAGAAGAATCGCCATAAGCAAGGAGATAATTGAAATCACAACCAGCAGTTCGATGAGTGTAAAAGCATGTGTGTGTTTCATATTTATATCTCCAACTTAAATGTTGCCATTCAAGACACTGCGATCCCCCCGGAACTTAAATTCAAATCCCCCAGCCAGTCCGTTTCAACGGTCTGTAGCAGTTAGATCAATCAGACTTAAGTGGCGCCGGCCCGACACTATCACGCATGACGATGACCGGCGGGATATGAACTTCGACATTATCCACGGTCTGACCTTCGACCAACTGAACCAGCATGTCCATTGCTGCATTGAGCAACGCGCGATAATTATTTTCAATCGTCGAAAAAGCCGGACAGGTATCCATTGCGGATTGACTCATGCCCACTGCGATCACGCTGATATCGCGTGGCACATTGAGTCCTTGCGTGAGTGCTTCTACAAGTGTGTTTCGAGCCACCCCCATCCCGTTGCAAATATATGCTGTTGGATGATTGGGTTGCTTTAGTAATTGGTGAACCCATTGGCGTTGATGTTTTGCATTACCCGGCTGAGGCGATCCAAACTGTCCGATCCATTGTTCGTCTACTGGCAATCCCAACTGAGCCATCCCAGTGAGATAACCTTGGCGTCCATTTTCGTGTTGCAGAAAATGGTAAGGACCACCACCGTAAGCAATGCGACGATGACCAAGGTCATAAAGCTGTTTAACCGTATCCGCCACGCCAATGTGAATATCCGACAGTACTGAGTATGGCCCCGGCTCATCGACACTGACCCATGGGTAATGTTTCTGATCACTGAGCCAATGGCGTAACTGAGCATCCACAAAGCCGCCGAGTAATATCCCATCGACCAACGAGCCGGAGAGAATGTGTGGCGGTTCAAAACCTGTTTCTTCTGGTGTATGAAAAAATTCGACGTTGTACCGACGCTGTCTCTCTTGGCAGGCATACAGGAAATAATTGAGTAACGCATTGCTGCCTGATGACTGGACAATCGCTTCAGGCCCGCCCGGTTCAAGCAACATGCCAAGATATCCACTGCGACCTGAGCGGAGCATTTGTGCAGCTGCTTTGGGTTGGTATCCCAACTCGGCTGCTGCTTTACGAATCCGCTGCTGCTGCTTGAGACTCACACCAGGTCGACCTCGTAAAGCCAATGAAACCGCGGTATGCGAAAGCCCCACCTTTTTTGCCACATCCTTGACGGTTGGCTTGCGAGGTGCATCAGGCATCCCAGAACCGGATTGTACTAAACTTGACTGTGACAAAGTGTACTCCAAGAAACGCATTAACTTTCACGTGAAATATACTAGACCTAATTTTTTATAAAATCCATCACAACGATGCATTCGCAAATCGAACACGCTTTATTAATTTATGTAATAATTTTAATTTAATATATTTAAAAAAATTTTAATTTTGAAAATTTTATCAATCCAAGCCATTCCAACGCCTCTCACTTTCGCAATCGGCTGATCTTTTTACACAATAATCAACGACTTTGATTGACTTGTGAAAGGTCGCATGTAAACTTTTCACAACCCATGCGAATAAGTTTAACACAAGTTGCCAAGCATGCCGGGGTGTCCATTGCCACCGCGTCACGCGTCTTAAACAAGTCCGGCTCGATGACTGAGCAGACCCGTTTGAAGGTTCTGGCCTCAGCCAATGAGTTGGGGTATGTGCCTGATCGTCGGTTCCGGGCGATGGGACAGGCACGTCAGCACAAGGCCATTCGAACCAACAGCATCGGCCTGCTCTTGCCCGATACGCATGAGTCGGAATTTCTCAGTCGCCCCTACTATGCTCGCATGTTCTGGACTCTGCAACAGGTGGCTACGGAGCATGACCAGCATCTGACGCTAAGCACCATCGACACCAGGAAGCCCGACTTTGTGCCAACCCTTATCACAGACTCGCGAGTCGATGGCGTGATTTTGACGCGCTATAGCGACCCGATTTTTCTGGCACGTCTTCGTGAGATGCTCCCTGTTGTGATCATCAACGAATTTACCGAAGTCCCAGGCATACCTTCATTGCTACCCGACAACTATCAGACCATTTTGCGAGCCTTTGAGTATCTTCGCGAACTTGGACACAAGAAAATCTGTTACTACGACATCCATGACTTTCCCAACCGTCATCACCTTGCTCGCGCCGAAGCATTCATGCAGATTGCCCGTGAGTTTAATGCTGGACTGTCACAGACACAGATCTTGAAGATGCGTATTCATTCACTGGAAAAAACCTGCCACGACCAATTGGTCACATGGCAGAACAGTCACCAGATGCCCACCGCGATTCTCTGCGCCTCGGATGAATATGCTCTGGCGTTTCTGTCTGCTGCTGAAAAACTTGGAATCCGTGTCCCCAAGGATTTGTCCGTCATTGGTGTCGACGATCAACAGCAATGCCAATACACGCGCCCACGCCTGACATCGATCCGACAACCACTTGAAGCGATGTCACGTACCGCGGTAAACCTGTTACTTGAACAGATTGAAGAACCCACCGAACTCAAACCCGTCCCCAAACAGTTATTCGACATTCAACTAATCCACCGAGATTCATGCGGCCCGCCACCTGCGGGTAGTTGAGAACCATACCTTTAAACACCATCAACACGTGTCTGGATCACGTGTGAGATATCCAATTGACTTTACTTTGCCATAGCAATCACAGGAGCAAACCCAATGACGTTTTCAATCAAACAACTCTTACTGCCGGTGACGATGCTGCTCGTTGCCTTTAGCGGCATCAACACCAACGCTCAACAGCTCGGTCCCTACCCGCCGGAAGTAGCAGCATGGGATGATGCAACCAAACAGGCTCAGCGCGATGCAGGCACAAAAATGCTCGCGGATGTCGATGCCGCAATTAAAAGTGGTCAGAAAAACATTGTGGTCCCAAAAGCCGACTACCGCTTTGACAAACTACTCACCAACCGTCGGCCCATGCATATCATGTGGCGTGACTTGGATGGCGTGACCATTGACCTGCAAGGCTCGACCTTGTGGTTTGAAAATGTGCGAACAGGCATCGTCCTTGCCAACAATAAAAACTCGACGCTCAAGAATGTGAATCTCGACTGGGACCCCTTGCCCTTTACGCAAGGTCGCATCATGCACATCGACCACAAGACCCAACGCATGCATGTGAAAATTGATAATGGCTACGACCAACCGATCAATGAATTTACCGAGTTTCCCAATCATTGGCGGGGCATGATCTTCAATCCCAAGACGCGTTTACTCAAAGAGCAGGTCATCGGCTTTGCTTTGGATGTCAAATGGAAAGACCGTACGCCACAAGGCTACCAGATCGTCAAACTCAACGGTTTTTATGGCGTCAAACTCGACAAGTCCGGCATTGAAGTCGGCGATGACATTGCCATGCTCCGTCGGATGGGTCGAGCTATGCGCATTGAAAATTGTGAAAACAATGTCATGGAAAATGTCACCTGTTTTGCCAGTCCATTTGTCACCTATGCACAAAATTACGGTCGTGGCACATCAACTTTCCGTAAGGTCAACATCCTCCGTCGTCCCCACACCAATCGACTCATCGGTGCCAATGCCGATGGGATCAATGTCGCCAACATGCAGTATGGCCCGACACTTGAAGGATGTCGTCTGGAATTTCTCGGTGATGACTTTGTAAATGTCCACAGTGTTTACAACCGCATCGTCTGGCAAAACGCTCCCACCGAAGTGGTCAGCAGCTTGATCAATGGTTATGCAGCCAAAGATGCCAATGAAGGCAAGCCTGTCGAAATCATGTTCTTTGACCGCAAGACCATGAAGCTCCTGGGGACTCGCAAAATTATCAAATCAGTCACCAACAACAGCTATCCAGTCAGCCAGGACAAATGCCTGTTTAATCTCAAGGATTACTTCCGATCAGGCATCGCTGCACAGTACAAGGAAGGTGCCAAAACCGCACGGGCGAGTATTCTCACACTTGATAAACCTATCAAAATCACCAGCGATGTCGTGACTACGATTCCTGACTTTATCAGCGCGGGTGCGGTCATCAAAGACTGTTACTTCATCGGCTCACTGGCTCGTGGTATCCGACTTCAGGCTCCGAAAACAATCATCGAAAACAACCACATTGAAAACACCATGGGCTTCGGCATCAGCATGAGTGGACAACCCTCCTACTGGGGTGAAGGGCCGTATGTGCATACCACCGTCGCTCGCAACAACACACTCATCGGCTGTGGTATCGGCCCTGCGAATCGTGAGAATCCTGCCATCTATGTCCGTCAAGGTGGTGACTATACCCTTAGCGACACACAGTACGACATCACCATTGAAAACAATGTCATCCGAAACAGTGGTGGCATGGGTATTACCGTCCGCGGTGTCAAGGATTTGAACATCAGTGGCAACACCATCGAAGGCTATTACCTTTACAAAGTCCACAAACAAACCAAGCCCTTACCCGATGATATCAGTGGAATTGGGTATGGCATCGTACTCGACAGCATCACCAATCTGACTTTACAAAACAATACGATCTCCCAACCTGGCCCCTTTGCCAAGGGAGATGTGTTTAAGGTTCGCATCAAGTAACGCGCTCTTGATTCAAACACCCCTGGGCATGATTAACGTCATGCTCAGGGTTTTCAGTTCTGCCTTGCAACAACCGAATTTCACCTGGAACACCCCATGTCATCACAGATGCATTTGATTGCCTGCTTTTGTCTTTCGCTAATGGTTTTACTGAGCTATCCAGCACTCTCTTATGCGCAAGCCCGACGCCTGCCCGCATCAATGGCTTCGTGGGATGATGCAACCAAACAAGCTCAGCGTGATGCAGGGACAAAACTGCTGGCTGACATTGAAGCTCGAATTTCACGTGGTGAAAAACAGATCACAATTCCCACCGGCCAGTACCGATTTAACAAACTCATCCAAGGTCGTAACGCAAAACACATCCTTTGGGAGAACATGCAAGGGGTCACGCTGGATTTTCAAGGTTCAACCTTCTGGTTTGAAAATCCCAAGACTGGCATCTTTCTCTCACATAACACCGACAGCACAATAAAGAACCTGTATATGGATTGGGACCCCCTGCCTTATGTGCAAGGTCGGATCATGGCTATCGACCATGACAAACAGCAACTGCATGTACAACTCGACGAAGGCTACGATCAACCCACTGATGCACCCTTAACAGTCAATCCCAAAGCGCGTTGGCGTGGGTTAATCTTCGATGCCAACACGCGAGAACTCAAACCACGCGTAATCGGTTTTTCGTTGTATAACAACTGGAACAGCCGCACAGAAAACGGGTATCAAATCACAAGCTTCCGCGGGTTTTATGGCATCAAACTCAAAGACTCCGGCATAGCAGTCGGTGATGATATCGCCATGGTCAGACGATCCGGTCGCGCGGTGCGAATCGAATTCTGTCACAACAACACCATGGAAAATGTGACCCTCTACGCAAGCCCGTTCGTCGGATTCGTCCAAAAGCTCGGTACGGGAACCGCCACTTTCAGAAACGTCAATATCATCCGTCGCCCGGAGACCAACCGACTCATCGCATGCAATGCCGATGGCATCAATGTCAACAACATGCAGAACGGACCACTAATCGAAAACTGTCGCATTGAATATCTCGGCGATGACTGTGTGAATGTCCATAGTGCATACAACCGCATTGTCTGGCAGAACAACTCTACCCAACTCATCAGCACGCCAATCAATCCCAACGCAGCTAAGCAAGCCAACAACGGCAAGCCGGTCAAAGCTATTTTCTTTGACCGTAAAACCATGACCGTTCTAGGCGAGCGAATGATCACTGCATCCAAAAACATCAAAAACTATCCCCTTGAACAGGACAAGTGTCTTTTTGATTTGAAGGATCGCTTTCATTCCGGCGATGCTGCAAAATTCAGAGACGATGCCAAGACCGCTCCAGCTTGCATACTCACACTCGACAAACCCATCGAAATCAAAACCGATGTCATCATCACCTGCCCGCAGTACATCAGCTCCGGCGCCATCATCCGTAACAATCATTTCAAAGGCACCATCGCACGAGGTATCCGTCTGCAAGGTCCGCATGCGCTGATCGAAAACAATCACATCGAAGATACACGCGGATACGGCCTGAGTATGAGTGGCCAACCCAGCTTCTGGGGCGAAGGCCCCTATGTGCATAGTACGACCGCTCGGAACAATACTTTCGTCAATTGTGCCAACGGCCCATCGGATAAAAACCAGCCTGTCATCATGGTTCAACAACAAGGCGACTACACCATCGACACCACGCAGTATGACATCACTCTTGAAAACAACACGCTCAAGAATTGTGGTGCCATGGGCATCGCAGTAAGAGGTATCAAAAACCTGAAGGTGTCCGGCAACACTGTCGATGGATACTACCTTTATCCCAACCTTTCAGAAGCAGAAATTATCCCGACACAGTTCAACGGCACAGGCTTCGGCATCGTTGTAGAAAGTTGTCAAAACATCACACTCAAAGACAACACGGTTATCAATCCCGGTCCATATGCCAAAGGAACCGTCTTTGAAGCACGTAACCAATAACATCATTCAATAAAACAAGGAGAGCATCCATCGGGGAGCTGGGGCACATGATTTCGAGGGAAACCTTCCGGGGGTGGGGGCGGGGCGACATTTGATTCACGTTTGATCGCGGCCCATGTAAGTTTATTTGTTTTTCTGACTAGCCGGACCGTTCGTGTTCGGCTTGTTTCTTTTTGGAGACGACAGCTATCGCTCGCACATTTCTGATCCCATCTCACCATGACAAAGGAGGTCATCTTGTCCACATCACGCACACTCCCCTTTATTGTCAGCATGCTTGTTTTGGTATGCTCCTCCATTACCTTGGCTGGCCCATTCCCTGCATCCATCGCAGCATGGGACGCAACGACTAAAGCTGCCCAACGCACCGCCGGTGTTGCCGTTTTGCAGCAAATTGCCACCGCCGTTGCCAATGGTGATCCATCGGTCACCATTGCTCAAGGCGACTATCGTTTTGATGATGTCATTGGCTCGAGCTACACCTGCCATGTTCAATTCACGCAAATTGAAAACTTCACCATCGACTTCTCCGGCTCGACGCTCTGGTTTGATGATGCGCGCACTGCCATCCTCTTTAACAAGAATACGAATCTCACAGTCAAGAATTTTAACATCGACTATGACAAGCCGGTCTTCGTGCAGGGGACGATCTCCTACATTGCATCCTCTGGCAGTGAACTGCATATGACGATGGATGCAGATTACGACGATGCGTATAACATCATTGGCAATGGTGGTAAATGGCGTGCAGTCGCATTTGATCCGACAACGCAATTCATGAAGCCACAAGTCAACGGCATGTCGGTTTATTTCTACTTTGACAACCAAACTGCTCAAGGGGATTACATCCTCAGCTATTCGGGCTTTTACGGCGTCTCCCTGCAAAACTCGGGCTTGGAAGTTGGAGACCGTATCACCATCATGCCACGCGTTGGAGACGGGCGAGCTTTGAAAGTCGAAAACAATGATGGCTTCCGCATGGAGAATGTGAACATTTATGCTTCACCCTTCGTTGCTGTCGCTGCGAACGTCAACAAGGGACATCTGGAATTTTCCAATGTGAATATCCTTCGCCGTCCTGATACGGATCGACTGCTTGCAGGCAATGCAGACGGAATCAATTGCGCTTCATCTGCTCAGGGACCGCTAATCGAAGACTGTACGCTTTCCTATCTTGGTGATGACAGCATTAATACCCATGTGCCGTATCAACGCGTGGTCTGGCCAGAGTCTTCTACGCAGATGCTTATCACATCACTGGGATATGCCAAATCAGAAGTCGATGGTGGCGATCCAGTGACGATGAACTTCTTTGATCGGGCGACCATGCTGCCCCTTGGCCAACGCAAGATTCTCTCCGTTGAAACGGTCTACAATTACCTGATCACGCCCTCAACCACCATTGCGGATCTGGATATCGACCCGTGGTACAGCGGGCCTGCAGCATCATTGCGATACGATGCGACGGTCACGGTTTACCGCATTACACTCGACAAAGCGTTAACCCTCAATGACGACACCATCGCAACCATTGAAGGATACCTAGGTGGTGGCACGATCATCCGACGATGCGAAGGCATCGGATCACTGGCACGCGGATTTCGAATTCAAACACCTGATGTGATGATTCAGGATTGCCTGCTCAAGAACACCATGGGCTCTGGGATCAGTCTTGGCGGACAACCGCACTACTGGGGTGAAGGGCCTTATGTCACCCATGCCCAAGTCATCAACAATACCTTCATCGATACCAACATCGGATCGAGACCTGATGAGACAGGCGAGTATGCTTCACTGCATATCCGTACTGGTGGCGACTACACCACGTCCTACATTCAACATGACATCACCGTCGCCAACAATCGGATTCTGGATAGCGGCGGTTCAGCGATAATCATTCGTGGCATTGATGAACTGACCCTTGCTGACAATGTCATCGACAACTATGTCCGTTTTGAAGAACCGATTTCAAGCCTCGATTCAAGTGTTGCAGGTACAGGTTTCGGCATCGTGGTTGATCAATGTCGAGGCGTCACTTTCAAAAACAACTTCCTAACCAACCCCGGTAATGATGCAGTGGGCGAAGTCTTTACAGCCAACATCATTGATGGTCCGGCGGATCAAGAGTTGGCTGCCAGTGATTGGTACAGCAAAGGGGCAAGCGGTAGCGGTGTAACCACCACCGAAGTCTCCGACGCTTCACCTTTGAGTTGGCTTAGCGACAAACCCACCGTGCAGATCACTGACACTTCATCGTCCTATGGCGCAAGCTATGGCATCGTGTATAACTTCCCCACTCATTCTACGGATGACGATTTATGTATCGCATTTGATTACAAGATTCTGGATGTAGGTAACAACGATCTACAACTCGAAGCGGTCACCTACAATAGTTCAGATTCTCCAGCAAGCTTCCTGATGATTTACCGCGATGACAATGGCACGCATGGTCTTGCTTCACATACAAATCAAGCAGTCACCATGCTTGGTTATGACATTGATCCCTTGCGATGGTATCGCATTGAAATGGTGGTCAAAAACGTTACACAATCCAGCCGAAATTACACTTTATTTGTGACCGACGATCAAAACGTCACAACCCGATTCGACAATCTACCCTTCCGAAATGCTGTATCTGACATGGCATCATTTTCGATCCATAACAACTCCGGCGGCACGCAAACAGGTGGTTTTGTCGTGGATAACGTCCGCGTGGGAACTTTACCCGTTTCCCAAACCAATCCGATCTATGAATATGAAGTTGGCCATCACACAGCCAATAACTTCATCGCATACTCCCAGCAAAGCTCAGCCTTACCATGGTTGGGTAGCGTCCCAGTGGTCTATACGGACACAACTTCCAGCTACGGAATTGGTGCTGGGATCGGCTATACATTCACCAAACATGAAACAGACGATCTGCTTAGTGCATCGTTCGATTTTAAGATTGGAGATAGCGGCAGTAACGATCTTTCTGTCAACGCATCATTGCGATCTGAGTCCGGCACCAATGGTAACTTCCTTAAACTCAACGACAGTGATGGCGCAGGTGGTTATACCTTGGCCAATCATATCAACAGCGGCACCACACCCCTGAACATCCCCATCGATCCAACTAAATGGTATCGCGTGGAAATGCTCGTTCGCGATCTCGTAACAGCTTCAGCGGATACCTATGATCTGATCGTCACCAGTGAATATGGCACGGTGTATCGCGTGAATAATCTGCCCTTCCGCTTTGCGATATCTGATATCAAGAACATCAACATCTTCAATAACTCCGGCAATACCTATACCGGCCAGGTGCTTGTGGATAATATCCATGTTGGCAATAAGCAGATCAGCGACCCGTTGGTCATCGACAGTCTCACCAACTATGCCGACCCGCAAACCACCGTTGATAACCTGGCATTCAACCCTGCAATGACCGAGGTCAAACTCGGTGGCAACAACTGGAAGAAACAGGCCATCAGCTACACCGTTACAGCGGACACATGGATCAGCTTCAAATTCAAAAGTGACACCCTCGGCGAAATCCAAGCTATCGGTTTGGAAGAAGACGATGTGCAAACCCCTGCACGGTTCTTCACCTTGGCAGGATCGCAAAGTTGGGGTGGAACTATTTTTGATTTTGACAACTACACCCATCAAGGTTGGCAGACCTATCACATCCCCATCGGACAATACTACACCGGCGTGATGAATTACATCGTCTTTGTTAACGACGATGATGCCAACCAAGCAAGTGATTCACAGTTCCGTGATGTGATCATCTATGACAAATAGTCTGTCATTCGACAGTTTTAAAGCTACAATCTAACCACAACTCAAACAGAACCTGTCACTTGATGGGTTCTGTTTTTATAGACTCATGGAGATTGCATGCTACAGTTCATGCTGGCGATTGATTTGGGAATCATGGTTTTGATCTGGTTGGTTCAGATCATCATCTATCCGACATTCATGCACATCACGCCGGATCGTTTTAGCGCGTATCACAATCGTTACACCGGGCGGATCAGTTTCTTTGTCGTACCTTTAATGTTCGGGCAATTGGGATTTCATGGTTACGCGTTGACCCGCAGTCAGGATGTATTGCATGTGCTTGGTGCGATCCTTATTGGCTTAGCATGGTTGGCAACGTTTGGCTTATCCGTCCCCTGTCATCATCGACTGGCAAGTAAGGGATATGATCCGATGGTCATTAAACAGTTGGTGCATACGAATTGGATTCGGACGGTTGCATGGACGGGTGTGGTGATTCTGGATATCCTGCCAGTGTTACGTTCCGCCGGACTTGTTTAATTGGAATTGATGATGCTTGTTGCTGAAAATTTACCGTACTATCAGACTCCTTCCGATGATTATGCTGCCGAAAAATGCACCGTGTTTGTGCATCGGCCTGAAGCTGACAACTATCCGGTGTTTGTATACTTTCATGGCGGTGGTCTTGAAGGTGGCGGGCGCGGTGAAGGCGATCCATTTATCGAACGCATGCTCGCTGAAGGGTTCGGCGTGGTGACCGCGGAATACCGTCTCAGCCCCAAAGCAAAGTATCCGCAATACAACGATGATGCAGCAGCAGCGGTCGCGTGGACACTTGAGCATATCGCTGAATATGGTGGCGATCCGACCAAGCTCTTTGTCACCGGACACTCGGCGGGCGGATATCTTGCAGCCATCGTCTGTCTGGACGATCATCGTCTTGCCAAGTTCGGGCATCATATTGACGAGATCACCGCCAGCCTCCCAGTATCCGGCCAAATGCTTACGCACTTTACCATCCGCAAGGACAAAGGCCTCCCCTTTGAGCAGGCGACGATTGATGAAGCTGCCCCACTGTTCTATGCCCATGACGTGAAGATGCCGATGTTCCTGCTGGTTGGTGGTGATGACATGGCAGCACGTGTCGAGGAAAACGCTTTGATGGCAGCGATCCGAAAAGCCAATGGACATGATGTGGAATTACTCGTCGTCCCCGGCCGTGACCATGGCACCATCAAAGAACACTACGCCAGCAAAGATGATCCGGCCGCGGCAGGGATACTGGCGTTTGTACGAAGATACCTTTAACACGTTTAACCTTCCGGAGACACGATGCCTAGAGAAGCAGTTCAAATAAGACTACTGTCACTGGGGTATTACCTGTGTGCTATTCTGAGTATTCTCATAGCCATCAGCGTTTTTTTCTGGGTCGGTCACTTGTTTGATCAACAGGCAGCCGAACAGGCAAAGCCTGTAAAAAATCCAGAACAAACAAAGCTGTTCTTTGCCATCGCAATTTCAGCAGCTCCGGTGTTGTATATCACAACCATCGCCTTGGTTCTCATATACACGGGAAGGTTGATTGCCAAAAGAAAAAATATCAGACGATGTATCATTCTCTCGATAGTCACATCGGTTTTAAATCCACTGCTCATAATACTCGGCGGATTGAGTTTACTCGTGCTTTGTGACGACAAGGTAGAAGCAGCCTTTGCTGATCAGGACAAACAACATACAAACCAACGCATCACGTAAACCAAGCGATTCATGTCCCGAATAATCGAAAGCACCCGCCATGAGAAGCAAGGCCCCTGACACTGCATCGCAAGATATCTGGCAAACGATGCTGATCATCTCGGTCATCGTATGCTCGGTTACATGGTAGCTGCTGGTTTTTCTACACACTGAAACGGAACTGGATACCGGGCCTGCCTTATCACTTGCAGGTATCCTGCTGCTCCTGGACCATGACCGACACTATCGCCATCCGGTACTCTGGCTCGGATTGATCAACCTGTTATTACCACCGTTTTTCACGCTGCTGGTCAATCTCTTTAACTGGAGTCACACAGAGACGCGAGAACCATTTATTTACGTGGGATCACTGACCATGGCGGTCGCGATGGTTCTCACCGTCAAGGGTTGGCATGTCGGCATGAAAAATTTCGAGGCCTGGCAGTGTCAGCAATGCGGTTATGCGTTGATCCATCTGCAAACCGACCAATTTCCTGAATGTGGCAAGCCGTTTGCTCCATAGACAATTGAAAAACTCCAGGTCGATCTCCAGTCTGTTTCAGATTGACGTTGTGCTTGACGAAACCAATCGCTTTATTGACAATAAATCCATTAACCATAGACCGGGGCTCGAACATGAATCAACAAGACAAAGACCATCTGCGTATCTTGGCAATTTTCTATTACATTGCCGCAGGATTTTATGCCCTGCTGTCGTTACTACCAATCGTTTTCATTGTGATGGGCGTGTCGGCTATTGGCATTGGGGTCTCTCAGAATCATGGTGCTGAAGCTTCGATCCCCGGCGGATTGATTATTCTTTTTGGCATCCTGTTTATGGTCTTCATTTTAGGTTTTGCTTATCTGTACTTTCTCACAGGCAAGTTTCTCAATCAGCAAACGCACTGGATTTACTGCATCATCATCGCCGCACTCACCGCAACATCATTCCCACTAGGTACGATCCTGGGTGTATTCACCATCGTGGTGCTCTGTCGCGATTCGGTCAAAGCCGTGTTTGAAGCCAATCGAATGGGTAGACATACCGCCCCACCGCAACATGCGGTTCTTGAACGGTAAGCCTGTTTCTTACGATGCCAAACGACATGCACGAGCATATCACCCGGGACAATAAGCGTTATTCTCATCTCCGTAGCAGTCTACGATTCGCTTTATTCTGCTGGCTGTTTAGCTGCATAGCGATGCTGTGTCATGCCCATGCTCTTGCTGTAACAGGTATCCTGTTGTTGATGGCCAACGGGATTGGTCTTTTTCTGGTTTTGGATAAAGGGTGGCATGCAACTTGTCTGGCTGCCTTATCCTCCATGACGGTTGGATTGATAACCTTGTTTGTCTATGCAGCCAGCATCGAGATGCAAAGTGAACTCACTTTATGGATCGCCTTGCCTTTGATCTCCGCATTTGTGACATTTGTGATTTACAACAGTTGGCAGGATCGTCTCAAACTTCATACCGACTGGCAATGTCAGCAGTGTGGTTATACGTTGCTGAATCTCACAACAAGTACCTGCCCGGAATGTGGCAAAGGTTTTAATACGCAAATCATCACAGCCTCAAAAGAAGCACATGATCAAATGTTCAAGATCAAACTTCTGGGTTGGTGAATGCTGAGGGTGTGTCAGCAATACGCAGTGTTGAAGTTGATTGATTGTGTTGAAAACCCGGTCAAGATGACCGGGCTATGTTTCTATAGCCGAGTCACCCTGGCTCGGTTACTTTGCAATCACCACTTTTAAATCACATTCAACCTTCTGCCAACTGGCTTGATAGGCAATACGTTTGATAAACATCCGTCCGACCCGTGACTCAGGAGAGTCACGGCTTTAACGGGGTATTGATACGTAGAAGTGAATGCGTCGTTGAGCTTGTAGTGCGCATGCAAAAGGCCTTGACTCACGGGTACTGAGTCAAGGCCATCTCAGGAGACAGAACACGTTTCCGTAGTAGATTACGGTGTGTTAGAGGGTGTCAATTTGAGATTAGAGTGCGTCGTTGTCTTCTTCGCCCGTTCGGACGCGGACAACCTTGGTCAGTGAGTAGACGAACAACTTACCATCGCCCACTGAGCCGGTTCGAGCCGAGGTGGTGATGGCATCAATGGCCTTCTCCATATCCTCACTCTTGACGGCAATTTTCAGGAGAACCTTGGGGACGAAGCCCACATCGATTCTCGCACCACGGTAGCGTTCGGTGTGACCCTTTTGCTTACCGAAACCTTTACACTCAATTGCGGTACATCCAAAGATGCCTAGTTCCGAGAGCTTTGCTTTGATCTTGTCAATCGCGTATGGCTTGACAACTGCTTCTATCATATGCATGGTTATTTACTCCAGTTAGGAGGCTGCTTTCTGAGTTAATGACTTTATAAAGTACGTTATACAAGGTCGTCGATTTCTCACGCAGCCTGTGCGTGCCAATCGTCGGGTTTAAATTTCGCCAGCTTCGTAGCTCTTGATGTAGGTACGTTGGAAGTCGGGATAAGCAGCCATTTCGTGCTCGCCCAGGTCCAAACCTTCGATTTCTTCTTCTTCGGTGACGCGGATGCCCATGGTAGCCTTGAGGATACCGAAGACAACTGCAGCAAAGACGAAGGAGGTGATAAAGCAGACGGCTGTACCCAAAGCCTGGATACCCAGCAAACTCATATCACCGAAGATCGCCACGCAAAGGGTACCGTAGATACCACAAACACCATGGACTGAGATCGCACCGACGGGGTCGTCGATCTTAAGCTTGTCGAAGAATAGAACTGCGAAGTAGCAGAGCACACCGGAGACTGCACCAATACCCAAGAGGGCTTCGATCCAAGTCGGGGTGTCAGGACCAGCAGTGATACCAACCAAGCCAGCAAGAATACCGTTGAGTGCCATGGAAAGGTCAGGCTTACCGCCGACAACCCATGAGCAAATCGCACAGGCAATACCACCACCGCATGCAGCGATTGTTGTGGTCACCAAGACGTATGACACGCCTGCCGGATCAGCTGAAAGTTCCGAACCACCGTTGAAGCCGAACCAACCAAACCACAGGAGAAAGACACCGATGGTGGCCAATGGCATACTGTGACCGGGGATCGGGTGAACCGTTCCGTCTTTGCCGAACTTACCGATACGTGGGCCGAGGATAAGAGCACCAGCAAGGGCACCAGCACCACCGACGGCATGCACCAGGGTTGAACCTGCAAAGTCTGCAAAGCCACGGGCGTCCAACCAGCCACCGCCCCATTTCCAGGAACCTGTGATCGGATAGAGAATGCCGACAAACAGAATCGAGAAAATCAGGAAAGGAAGCAATTTGACGCGACCTGCAACAGCACCGGAAACGATGGTCGCACAGGTAGCTGCAAACATGCCTTGGAACAGGAAGTCGGTCCACACGGTGTAACCAGTACTGTATGCAGGTGTGATACCTTCATACAGAACATCGCCACCATTGTAGATACCACCACCACCGATACCGAATCCGAAGGCGAAGACGCCGTCCACGATCCAGCTGTCACCGGGATACATGATCAGCCAGCCGCATACAGCGTACATGACAATACCAATCATGGGGATCATGGTGTTCTTGAAGAGGATGTTGACTGTGTTTTTGGCACGGGTCAAACCTGATTCCACCATAGCGAAGCCAAGGTGCATGATGAACACCAGCATAGCTGCAATCATGATCCAAAGGTTGTTGACCGCGAACATTTCGGGGGTTACTTCCGATTTGCTCCAGTCATAGGTGTATGCTGCTGCTGTTTCCACAACTTCTGCTGCGTCTTGAGCGTGAAGCACCGAAGTGCACGATAGGCCCACTATTGCGAAAATGCTTAAAAGCATGAGCCACGACGAGGGACGTTTCATTGGCGTTCTCCTGATACCAATATGAACTTCAATCAATGGGCACCGTGCCCACCTCGCCTGTCTTAATGCAAACTTAATGCCGCAATGACGAAAAACCATAGACACATTTTGTAAAACCATCAAATTAAACAACTTGCGAAATTTAATTATTTTACAGAACATATTTGAATCAAAAGACAACCCTGTTACCGCTCTCAAATCGGCCTAGTTATGCAGCAAGCACCAACTTCAATGCCTACAAAATAGTCACTTCCTACATTTTGATATTAATACACCACAAGGTTTTGTCTGACTCGTTATTTTTTAAGACACACCCGCCAAGCCCCGACTGCATATTAGGCAAAAGAACCCAATTACATCTATATCATTTTTGCCTAAAGCAATTCTTTAAATTTATCTAGCATTATGTTGAAGAGAACGGGGCCAAGCAGCTATTTATCCTGTTCACAGGCTGTCTTTTGCTTTACTTAAATCCATAATCCCGAGTCTCTATTTGGAACAAGGCATGAAGATAATTTATTTAAAAAGCTCGAAATAACGTCTTTCACAGTAAATTGAATAGGACCTGCATGAATAAAAAAGACACCAGCTTGTTTCACTGCCCATAAAAAACAACGCAGGCCGTCTCCAAGGAGTCGGCCTGCGTGTTGAATTTTATTTAATTGTCCAAGCGTGTTGCTTGAGTTTCAATCATTAGTCAACCACAACGTTGGTACCTTCAGCGGTACCTGAGCCAGAATAGATCATCAGAGCGTCTGAGTCGCTGGAATGAGCAAACAGGTCGTCATTGTTGGTGGTGTCATCGCCATACTGAGTGGTGATGTTGTTGTGGGTTGCTTCGAAGGTGACATGGTTGTCATTGAAGCCCACTGAGCCACGCCATTCATTGACGTTCGTGCTTGAAGGATTGGTGTGCACGGACTTGATGCCTGTACCGTTATCCTTGGCACGGTCAGAAAGCACAACGGCTTCACTGTTGGAGGTGTCACGCCATTCGTTGCCACGGTTGCCACTGGCACCAAGGATTTGGAGCACAGCATAGGAGTAGTTGGCCGTGCTGATGGTTTGAGGGGTCGTGGTGGAAGCGGTCTTGGTTTCCGAGGGGCTGATGATGTATTCACCGGTGAAGTAATTATCATCAAGCAGTTCCTGGAAGCGGAACTCAACGTCTGTGGTTTTGAATCCGCCGGTGGTGTTCACGCCAGGATAATAGGTGTTATTACCTTGGGAGAAGAGCACCAAACCGGAGTGGATACCACGGATTTGGGTGGAGTTCTGCATCTGGCGAGCGGTACGACGAGCCGCACCCAGAGCCGGAAGCAAAATACCGATCAGCAAAGCGATAATGGAGATAACAACCAACAGTTCGATCAGGGTAAACGCGCGCTTTTTCATAGAAAAGCTCCTCTAAAAGAGAAAAGAGACTCTATGGCAGCGTAGCATCAGATCGAATAAGACAAGACTAAGAAGATGGTGAGCAAAGC
>DLCK01000067.1 GCA_002480565.1 Phycisphaerales bacterium UBA7800
ATCGCCGTGACAATAAATCTGACCAATCAATATTTGTGCCGGGCGAACACTTAATCACAGGAGCACAAAATGAAGACGAGAACATACAAACAGGCATTCACACTCATTGAACTGTTGGTGGTGATTTCCATCATTGGTTTGCTCGTAGCAATCCTGTTACCTGCCCTGCAAAAAGCACGTGTTGCTGGACGCGCGGCACAATGTCTTTCGGGTGAGCGTCAGATGATTATCTCGCTCAAAGCATACCTGGCGGATTTTAAAAACCAATATCCTGTTGCCAACCCCGCACCTGGTAGCGACAAGTTCAACAACAATCGCTGGGAGTCTTTATTGGCATTGTCGTACAACATGGGCAAGCAGATTTTTTACTGCCCCGAAGACAACGGCCGCAAGCTCAGTGACTGGGAAGACAGCGGTGACCGCTACATCAGCTATGGTTACAACATCATGGGATTGGGATACAACCGAGGCGGTGGTGAAAATCCATTCACCAATCAATCGCAAACTCAGTTCAGTGCCCGTGATGATCAAATCATCAAACCCGGTAACACCATGGCAATCACCGACTCCTATCGACCGAGTTTCACCAACAATGGCGGGTACTACGTCGTGGTCCCCAAGAGTTCGCTATGGGGAGACTTTCTGCCCAGCACGCGCCATGATGGGGGCAACGGCGTATTTATCGACGGTCATGCCAAACGCATGCAATCAGTAGAACTCACCCAACAGGATCGCTTCGACACCGGCATCGCGGACATCAATAATTTCGACCTGTGGAGTCCGATTCACTAATCACATATTCCACCAACCATCGTTTTTTAAAGCAGTCTGTAACGGGCTGCTTTTTTTATTTCATACGATAAGTCCAAATGGACTAACAAATGTCTAGTTTGAATCCGATTATTTCAATATAGGAACGATAAAAAAGTAAATTGTTTGACTGATCAACATATTGACATAAACTCATTAATACGAATACATCCTTGTAACTGACCCATTCATATCTTCCGGGTAGAGAGCAGGAAAAGATTCATGAATCAAAACAAGTCCACCGCCATCCATTTGCGATTCAAGCGTGCGTTCACGTTAATCGAACTATTGGTTGTGATTTCGATCATCTCACTGCTGATTGCAATCCTTCTGCCTGCATTGCAAAAAGCACGCATGGCCGGCCGAGCAGCACAATGTCTCTCAGCTCAAAGACAGATTTGCATCACCACCAATGCCTATCTGGGGGACTATAAGAATCAATTTCCGGTTGCCAATCCGTCCAATTCAAATCATCGCTGGGAAGTCCTGCTCGCAGAACAATACCGTATGGGACGGGAAATTTTCTATTGTCCCGAAGATGTCAAACGCAAAGTCTCCGACTGGGACACGGACAATCGTTATATCAGCATGGGCTATAACATCGAAGGCCTTGGGTACAACGGGGGCGGCAACTATAATCCCTTCACCGGTTCAAACCAGGGAACATTCAGTGCAAGATTGGATGAAATTATCAAACCAGGCAACACCCTGGTTCTACTTGACGCGTACAAACCTCAAAGCACAGGTACCGCCAATCAGCGAGACCGTGGTTATTACGTCGCTGTACCCCACAGCTCCCTGTGGGCAGACTTCCTGCCCCGCGCCCGACATGATGGGGTAAACGTGGTCTTCATTGATGGTCATGCCAATCGTATGATTCTCGAAGATGTCGTTCAACAGGACAATCCCACCGCCCCAGTCGCTATCAACAAATATAAAATCTGGAGCCCGGTTTATTAAGTTGGGTCACGTGGGAAAATTGTCTTAACCCCACTGCCCTGACATGAGTTGATCAATGGCATAAGCCACACCGTGTTCATCACAGCTTAAAGTTTGATGATCCGCTGCCTGTTTGACCGCATCAATTGCATTACCCATCGCGATGCCACACCCCGCTTTGGTGATAGCAGCCACATCATTGATTTCGTCGCCCATCATCACGATCTGGTCAGGCTTGATGTCATGCTGTCTTGCCAGCCAATTCAGACCTCGCCATTTATCGACACTGGCACCAAAAATTTCGAGGATAAACACACATTCATCAGGATCAGGTTGATGGACCGCTTCAAAGCAGTGCATGTTGACCTGTTCACCAAGTCGTTTCTGAATCTCTTCGCTTGCAGCCATTGCTCGTTTGCCGTTGGCAACCATCCCCACACGCAGAGCATGGTGCAGATCATCGAGTGTAATATCGGTTTTGAAATGGGTAACGATTTGTGTCTGGCCGAACCACCATTGGGTGTTGTGCGTCAGCGTGCCGTTGCCTGTGACCAGATAGTCATAGCCTGTGATATGTCGATCGGTGAGGATGAGCACCGCCTCGGGCAAGTCCTTGAGTTTTTCAATAATCTGCATCGACACGTGTGGCTCGATCATCGCAAGATCAACCGCCTGCCCACTGGTAATATCCGCGATCATCGCACCAGTGGTAAAGATGCCAAGTCCGGGATTGGGGAAGTTGACAATCTGCCGCGTGGACTCTTTCCATGATCGACCGGTGCAAGGCACGACCAACACACCGGCATCCTGCGCTCGTTGGATAGCTGCCACGTTCTGCGGGCTGATATTGCCATCCGTGTTAAGCAGCGTACCATCCAGGTCAAGACCAATCATGCGATACTTCATGTTAGACATGATACCGGTGATGAATTACTCATGCTGATGGAAAATCTATTTTACGATTGTTTTACCACAGAGACGTAGAGCCTTAAAAAAGACAGAGTACAGAACTGCATGGCTTATTGCTGAGGCATAATACTTGCCAAACTATGCATGCATCTGCGTCACCGTTGTCACATCCGGGCGGGTGGCTTTCGCCTGTTCATGCCCATCGACATGCCAACAACTGGCCCAATGTCCGGGGGCAATCTCATGCAGTGGCGGATCATTGGTTGTGCAATGCGTATCGCCTTCAAAGCTTCGACACCTGGGATGGAATGGGCATCCCGTTGGCAAATCAGCCGGGTTGGGGACATTGCCTTCAATGGTTCGCAGACGATGCTTGGACGATCCAAGGATCGGCATCGAATCAAAGAGACCACGCGTGTAAGGATGCAACGGATTATCGAAAACATCATGAACACTGCCATACTCAACAACGCGTCCTGCATACATCACTGCCACGACATCCGCATTCTCTGCCACCACGCCAAGGTCATGAGTGATGAGCATGATACTCATACCCCGCTGGGCCTGAAGCTTGCGAAGCAGTTCGAGGATTTGCGCCTGAATGGTGACGTCCAATGCCGTCGTCGGTTCATCTGCTAACAACAATTTGGGTTGGCAAGCCAATGCCATGGCGATCATGATCCGCTGACGCATCCCGCCGGACATCTGATGCGGGTAGACCTTCAACCGTGATGCAGCATCGGCAATACCCACATCCATTAATGCCTGTATGGCAATATCGACAGCTTGTTTTCGTGACACGTTTTGATGCAGCAAAATCGCTTCGAGAATCTGTTCACCAACGGTATACACCGGATTCAAACTCGTCATCGGTTCCTGAAAGATCATGGCAATATCGTTACCACGAATATTCTGCATCTGCTTTTCAGTCAGCGTCAACAAATCAATGGGGTCAGACCCCGTTTCGCCAGGTGTTTCGCCAGTAGAAACGGTTCCTGACACCGTTTTTTCACTTCCGGGGTTCCACCAGATACTGCCCGAATCAAAGTGCCCCGGAGGTGTGGGGACAAGTTGTAATGTCGATAGCGCTGAGACTGATTTACCACAACCTGACTCGCCCACCACGCCAAGGGTTTGGCCGGGGTAGATCGACAGATTCACACCATTGACCGCACGCACCCGTCCAGCTGGCCCGTCGAAAGAGACCGCCAAATTCTCAACACGTAACAAAGGTTGTGTCTTGGCTTCCGGGGGTTGCGAATTGAATTCCGGGGGTTGAGTCACAGTTGAGCTGCCTTTTTGAGTTGAGGATCAATGGCATCACGCAGCGCTTCGCCGACAAGGTTATAGGCAAAGACGGTCAGAAAAATCGCCATACCCGGATAGATTGCCATCCACCACGTGAACACGCCCCCCTGCCCGCGAGCCTGATTGAGCATCTGTCCCCAACTGGGTTCATCGACCAGTCCAAGTCCAAGGAAACTGAGCGTGCTTTCAGTGAGAATCGCACCGGCAACACCAAAGCTGGCACTGACCAAGACAGGCGTCACACCGTTGGGGAGCATGTGCTTAAACAACACCGATCGCAGTGGCAAACCACACGCAATCGCTGCCTGCACGAAATCCTGTTCGCGGAGTTTGAGAAATTCAGCACGCGTAAAGACCGCATACCCAACCCATCCCGTGAGTCCGAGAATGATCATCATCAGGTAAAGGTTCCGCCCGTAAAACGCGACGAACGTGATGAGTAGAAAAATCGTAGGGATCGAAGAAAAGACTTCGACCAACCGCATGCCCAGCAAGTCAACCCAACCAGAAAAATAACCCATGAGTCCGCCGATGAACACACCAATAAAAATCGCAATACCGGTGGACAGAAATCCAACTGCCAACGCAATGCGACACGCATGAATCATCCGACTGCACAGGTCTTCGCCATCACCGGTCGTCCCCATCCAGTGCTTAGATGTTGGAGATAAAAACCGCGTCTCTTCCATTTCACGAAAGCGATCCGTCGGGGAGTAAGGCACGATGGTCATCACCGCCCAATCCGCTTTTTCAGTAGTAAGTGCTTCGCGATACTGACTGTAAACAATCGCCTGCGGGGGTTTGATAAAAACCAGTGACAGAATCGACACCACGATGCCAATTGCAAAAAACCACAACACGCGCTTGCCAAAATGAATCCATTTACAGACAAGCAGCACGGCAGCGACAAACGTCATCGCCAGCAAAATCACATCCGCAGGCATTAGGTGTTCAAGCATCGGACTCGACAGCCCATCTTCCGTCTTCCAAAGAATCGGATGACTCGACGCAACCAGTGGCCCGAACACTGCAAAAAAAGCGACCAACCCAATCCATGCCAATCCCACACGTGCCCCCCACCGACCGCACATATCCAACAACACGCCGGCAAGAAAACTCCGCGGCTGTTTATTGATAATGGATTGTGGGGTGTTAAGGGTTGTCATGGTGATTCTATTGTTCCTTATTCATAACTCACTCGCGGGTCTGCCATCGCATACAACACGTCGCGCATGATCTCACTTGCCAAACCGATCATGCCACCGATGAGTGTGGTGCCCATGAGTAATTCACGGTCTTTCATGAAAGCTGCTTCGACACCTAACTTACCCATGCCGGGGATGGAGAAAATGTTCTCCACGATAACCGAGCCAACGAATAACGCGGGAATGATCGACGCAGCCACGGTGATCAACGGCAATAAACTGTTGCGCATCACATGTCTAAAAAGCACATCATGTTCACTGACACCTTTGGCTCGGACTGTTCGGACATAATCGCTACGAATGTTATCCAACACCGAACCACGGGTAAGTTTGGAGAGAACCGCAAACCCACCATAAGTCAAACAGAACACCGGCAAGACCAGATGCCAAACCGCATCAAGCAGATACCCTCGCTCAAAACCGGCATCGGTAATCGCTGGCAAAAAGCGCATGCTATCGGCTTCAAGGGAATGTAAACCCGCTGTTGGGAACCACCATAAAAACTGCTTGTTGGCCAAGTATGAAATCAACAGCACACCGGCCAGGATCACCGGGAAACTCCACAACGCGATCATGGTAAAACCACTGACGATGTCAAAGAATTTGCCTCGATGTCGGGCAGCATAAATACCAGTGATGATCGCAACAAAATAGATGATCGGAATGGTAATGACATTCAAAAGCACAGTGATCGGTACTGCCTGGGCGAGCATCTGTGTCACCTTTCGGCCACGTAGTGATTGCCCAAGGTCCGGCCACTTGATGGCAGGTCGGCTGAAGATGATCCGTTGACGCCCAGCCAGTTGAGATTGAAGCAGACTGCGCAATTCGCGTTGCTGAGTCAGAACAACCTCATCACGTGTCACACGTTCAATATCTCGATTGAGAATATTGGGACTCAGTTCCTTGATCCATGCTAAACCCGTATCTACATCCGCAAGCAATTCACGCACAACCGACACCGCAGCAACTGGCTCGATGTCCTGATACTTGGCCATGTTCAACACCAGGTCATCAAGGACACGTGGCGTCCCCAGCGTCGGGAGCAAATCGTCAGCAGCAATGGCATTGGACATCTCGACGAGTTGTACGTCAGTGTAAGTCAGTTGTGATGTATTGAGAAAACCAAGGGGTGAAACCTGATTGATCCATCGCCCATATTGCACAACAGCATTCTGATCCAAGCCGTAGCGACGCTCGAAGTATTCACGGATGCGACGGGCTTCATCGCCTTCGGTCTGGGCACCCTGCTCATTGAGTACCGTGCCACCGAAACCTCCTGGTGCAAATGCCATGACAAAGAACACCACCGCCGTCACGCCGATGAGCGTGGGGATCATGAGTAGGAGTCGGCGGATGATATAGGTGAGCATGGGTGTTTTAGGGATTTCGGATTTAGAAATTGGGATTTCGGATTGATTACAATTCGATGCCCTACAGTATTAACATGCAAATTCGAAATTCGAAATTGCCTTGGTTAATCACAGCCCCCAACGTTGGAGCTTTCTGGGAACATACCATTCTTCAAGTTCGTTGATACCGGTTTTAACACGTTGGACATTTTTGATGCGGTTATCCATGTAGAGCACAGCCTTGGTGGTCCAGAGGAACGTGTAAGGCTGGTCTTCGTGAAGGATCGCGTGAACTTTATGCCAAAGCTTCATGCGTTCGTCTTCGTTCATGTTGATACGTGCTGCGTCAATATACTTATCCAGTTCCTTGTTGACGTAGTGGATGTAATTATCCCCCCCGTCTGCGACTTGATCGGAATGGAAAATTTGATTGGGATCACCTTCAATGGTTCCCGACCAACCCAAGGTCATGGCATCGAACTTTCGCTGATTGATACGTTGGATCATAATCGACCATTCCAACGGGTCAGGCTCCATCGCAATACCCGCACGGGCATAGGCATCCTTGAGATAGAAAGCCATCTGCTTGTAGTTTTCACTGGATGCTGGGTAGATGAGTTTAAAGGTGAACTGCTTGCCATCCGCTGACTCGATGACGCCATCGCCATCGCGGTCTTCAAAGCCTGCTTCCTTGAGCAATGCGATGGCTTTGTCCGGCGAATACGGCCAAAGCTGCACATCAGGATTGGCTTGTTTTCCCAGTCGATGAAATGGACTGCTGCAAGGCGTTGCAAGACCGACCATCAGGTTGCGAGCCATTTGATCACGGTTGGTGAGCATGGTCATGGCTTGGCGGACACGTTTGTCAGCAAAGATGGTGGGCTTACCTTCGAGTTGTTGGTTCCATGCGATATAGCGATAGCCGCCGGTGATGGTTTCAAACTCAAAGAGTTGTTTGTCCTTGTTAAGCTGTTCGTCTTTTTTGAGCGCGACATACTGTTCAGGTGTTGGGCCATAGCGATCAAGTTCACCATTGCGAAAGGCGACCAACCGGGCGTTGTCATCAAGAATTTCCCGATAGACAATGCGATCCAACGCAGGCGCGATGCCCCAATACTTGTCGTTGCGAACCAGTTCAATCTTGCCTTCACCGGGCTTCCAGTCTTGAGGAGCGACTGCCAACTTGTACGGGCCGGTTCCGAAGAGTAAACCGGTGGACTCATTGAACTGGGCTTCGGTGAACTGCCCATAAAAATGCTTGGCAAGAATGGTAATCCCTGCACAAACATCAAACCCTTTGAAGTAAGTCTCTTTGAGTTTGAAAATAACGGTATACGGGCCGACGGCAGTGACGGATTCGACTTTGTCGTAATAAGCCCGGTCGCGTGGTGCAGCGACCTTGGGATTCATAATCCAGTTGTAGGAGAATACCACATCCGCAGAGGTAAACGGCTTGCCATCAGAAAAGCTCACATTATCCCGGAGCTTAAAGACGATTGTCAGACCATCATCACTGACCGACCAACTCTTGGCGAGCATAGGTTGCCATTCAAGTGTGATCGGATCTCGATTGGCCAGTTGTTCAATGACATGCTGCTCAATGACACTCTGATACACATCCGACGAGATCATTGGCGTGAGCTTGCTGACAGTTGAGCCAAATGGATACACCAACCAGTCACCACTTGCATAGTCCGGCTCATTCATTGGAGCGCGCACCCGAGCAAATGGATCTTGCTGCGTCCCTTGCGATGTCGAGGTATTGGCATTGGATTGGGCATCACTTTGAGTGACCCCAGTGACCTTGATCCCTGATGCCAACTTGTTGGAAAGTTGAGCCAATTCGTCACTTTGGGAGGTCAGCGTATTCTGGATTTTGGCAAGCTTATCCCATTGCCTGTCATCCTGGATCATTTTGAACCAGAGCGTTACGAGAATCGCTACCAAAAGCAGGCAGACGATCCAATCCTTGAACCCAAATCGGTTATCCATGAGCAGTCCTTGCCAGTTAAACCAATACAGTCATGTGTTGCAGATTGTAACGTAAAGACGGGCTTAGCGGTGCCCGGTTCGCGTTCTGGGATCGAGTTTGTCGCGTAGAGCATCGCCAACGAAATTAAGACCCATAAGTGTCAATCCCAACAAGGTGCATGGCCAAACCAATAACCACCATCGTGTGAAGGTTCCGGTGAGTCCGATGCTTGCCAATTGTTCGGTGCCCTCTGCGGCTAGATTGCCCCAGCTTGGCATGGGAGCCTGGACACCGATCCCTAGAAAACTCAGGAAGGACTCCTGCAAAATAGCATTGGGGATGGTGAGTGTTGCATAGACGACGATTGGGCCGACGAGATTAGGCAACAGATGTTGCCAGAACGTCCGCACCGGCCCGACACCGCATGCTCTGGCTGCTTCAATGAAGGGTTGTTCTCGGAGACTCAGAACCTGCCCGCGAATTACTCTAGCCAGCGTCAACCAACTCACCCCGCCGATGGCGATGAGCAGCGTCAATAACTGCGACAGATGAATCGCCAACGTGTCAGTCATCACCAGTTTGGCCAAGTGTTCGACAATAGGAGACAAGGCCAGATCGAGCAACACCACCAACAGGATATAAGGAAGCCCAAAGAGGACATCCACAACACGCATCATCAATGCATCGACTCGCCCGCCTGCATAACCTGATATCGTCCCCCATGCCACACCAATCCCCACGGAAATGAGTGCTGCACTGATACCGATCCCGAGGCTGATCGCCCCACCAAGCAGACACCGCCAGGTTAACGAGCGTCCCAACCCGTCACTGCCCAACCAAAACTGACTCCCGGGGGCCATGTTGATCTGCCCGTAATCCTGGGCATCGTAATGCTCCAAGGCCCAGGGCAAAGACACCAGACAGGGCAAGGCAATGGTCAGCAGCAACACGGCACCGACGGTCCCGGTTTGCAGTGGCCATCTGCCTTTTCTGACAGGCAATGAACGGATTGCATGCGACATGAAAACATTGTAGCGATCTGACTGACAGATCACAGGCGCGCAAACACACGGACAATCGCACACGGACAATCGCCTGATTGCATCACCTTCCAGAGTTCTGGCGAGTCATTGCAATTCACCTTGTCAAAACAGGCACGTCGGCCAACCCATCACGCGCACCTTGCCAACCTTTATCCATTTGCGCATCGAGTTGTTTGAGTATTGAAGCATGCTCGGGGAGATTGGCGATGTTGATGTTTTCCGCAGGATCGGCTTGATGGTCATAGAGTTCACAAAAGGACGTTTCACCCGTAGAGCGTTTGACCCAACGTGTGTAGCGATAACGGTCCGTCCGCATGGAATAGCCCATGAATCGCCCGTGATTGTTTCGCGGATACTGTGAAAAAGCCGCCTGTTTCCAGGGCGTTTTCGGATCATCAAGCAGCGGCAGGAGACTGCTTCCTTCAAGGTGTGCCGGCAGATTCAATCCTGCGGCGGCAGCAAGTGTCGGGTAGACATCGACAAATTCCACCAGCGCGTCACTGTGTGTGTTGACGGCTTTCTGGCCGGGAATGCTGAAGATCAACGGCGATCGGACCGCCACCTCGAAGTTGGTGTGTTTGCACCACAAACCGTGTTCACCAAGCTGCCAACCATGATCCCCCCAAAGCACGATCGCAGTGTTCTCACGCAAGCCAAGCCGCTCAAGTTCAGCAATGACTCGGCCAATTTGTGCATCGACATAGGAAATCGATGCGTAGTAACAGTGAATGAGTTTACGGGCCTGCTTGTCGGATAATGGCCCCTTGCCTGGAATCCCGGCATACGTCCGCAATTCACCAGAATTGTGCATGGCAATAGCAGGCACATCTTTTGGCGCGAACATATTCTCCGGGAACTTGATGTCTTCTTCTTGGTAAAGATCGTAGTACTTTTTGGGCGCCAAAAACGGCAAATGCGGTTTACGAAAACCAACGCCCATGAAAAACGGCTTGTCTTTGAATCGGTTGAGATATTCGATGGCTTTGTTGGCGGTGATACCATCGCCATAGTGATCATCCGGCACATCGGCATTTTCAAACGCCGGGCCGTAAGGTCGACGTTTGGATTTCTTGCCCAATGCACGTTGCTCGTTAATTCGTCTTTGCACCCATTGCTGATTTTCTTTGAGTAGATAGCCGTGCTTTGCGGTTGGATGCCCATGGCCGTGCCACATTTTTTCAGACCATGACGGGTCGTCTTCTTCAGGACCGTGATGGATTTTCCCCAGCGCAATCGAGGCGTACCCGTTTTCGCGAAAGAGTTGAGGAAGGGTCACCACATCGGGCATGGCTTTGCGGAAATGGGTCTGTAAATCGTAGACCTTCGTGGTGTCAGGCCGGGCACCGGTGAGCAAACTGGCACGTGATGGTCCGCAGACCGCCTGCTGGCAATAGGCCCTGTTAAAGACCGTGCCCTGGGAAGCGAGTCTGTCGATATTGGGCGAATGAATATGCGTTTGCCCGTAACATCCAAGCTCAGGTCGCAGGTCATCGACCGCAATAAACAGTACGTTCATGGGCCTGTGGGTATTGGGATGAACTTGAGCCTTACCGATTTTGCACAGGCAAAGCAAAAGTGTGATGGCCAGCGTTCGCGTCAGCCACGAGAGTGTCCGGGGGTTGATTCGTATCATGGGAGTAATGAAGATGTCCTTTACATCTGTCGATAAGTGATTCACTTTTTACTAATTAACTGCTCGATTGCCGATCGTATTGCGATATCGAAATTCAGCAGACTTTCAGACAACGGCTCGGTGGAATTATCAAATCGTTTGACGTCCGGCACGACGGCTTCATTGGTCCAGATTTCCACCCATAAAGTGCCTTGTGGTTGAGTTGGCGAATCCAGATACAGAGCGTTGTGCACAAGCTGGTTTAAGGGATATAACGATGGCGCCCGATCATCGCGGTTGGGATGCAATGCCGACCAGTTTTCCCATGCGTGGCCGAATTGACGGCGAGCAAGAAGGTCATACGGCTTGCCATCTGGATCTTCAATCATCTGCCGACGAAAATCAGCCTTGGGCGCCTGAGCGTATGGGTTGGTACTTTGACGGCGGTCAAAATTCACACACAGACTTTCGGTTTTAACGATGATTGCAGACGCACCATCAGGATGGGATTTTTCCAATCGCTGCATCACCCGCGATTGCTCTGCCGTGCTGAGTTTCATGGCCTTGGGATACTTCGGGCTGCCAGCAAGGTTGGTCATATTGAAAACCCAACATCGTTTGGCAAATGCCGGGTAGGAATCCATCGTGTCGGTCATGTGACACCACGCATCAAGATGCTTCTGCTTGGTCCATCCTACGCCCAATGCATCGTCACCTTGATTGGGGAACACGCCCGGCAACGGTGTCCGCATCTGGTTTGAATTCATGGCTGGACCCACAAAGTGAATCAACGGGATACGCAAGGCATCCGGATCATGCTCTGTAAGCCATGCCCCAAGCTTGGCAACCATGTGTCGAATGTACTGCTGATACACAGGACAGGTGCTGATCGGTTGATCACGCGCGGGCAATGCCTTGCCGGTTGGACTGCGACGTGCAGGCATGCGAATCACCTGCATCCCCAGCCGGTTGGTCACCAACTGAGGCTTATCAGATTCCGGCACATCCGGATTCATCATCCACAAAGGCATATGCTCCAGATACGGTTTGTAAAAAACCGGCAACGGACGTGTGCGACCTGCCTGTTGGCATGCCTGATCCAACCGCCTAAGACACTTTTCCAACACCTCAAAGCTGATGGGATCCCCCTCGTTGGGGTGCATATCGGCCATGGAAATCCCCAACGCAATCGCCTGAACAAAGGGACGTGAAGCAATGCGGATCACTGGTGCATCAGCACGATTGGGCATCTTGAGGACGGCTTCGGGACGCATCATGACATACAGCCCAACCGGAAATGCTGCCGTATGCTCGGTGAGTTGAATCTGTTGCTGACCCTGACAATCAATCAAGCGTGGGAAGTCGGCCCCCATCGCCGTAGACAGAACAACTCCCACCTGCAACACCATCCACACAAAGAGATACCCACAGCGCTTCATATCAACTCCATCAAAGAAGAACATCAGTTTGCCCGTTTCAACGACTCCATATTCACAGGTCCAAATCAATCAAAGCCTTGCCAAAAACGATCGGCGGAAATCACGGGGATATCGTCGTAATCAATCAGACTCACATGCCCATCGGCCCATGCCGTCTGATTCTTACCACCATGACGCAAGGAACCTTACTCAAGTAAGTCCATCGCCCAGGATCGGGCAGGCGCGTTGTAGCAATCAATGAGAACCATCGTCTGCCCGGGCAGGTCGATATCATCCGGTCGCTTGAAACCAAATTGCTTGGCAGGCAGTCCCTTGCCGAATTGATCCGGCAGCTTGACATTCATGCCATACGAATAAAGTTGATCATTGGTACTGCTCACCACCATGGAAGCCGAAGGACAGATAAATACACTCCCGAACATTTCACCATTGACAAGGGGCATGGTGTGGCCGGGATAGATCGTGTCATACAGATAGGTTCGGTGGTAATAGCCATTGGGTGTGACATTCGGATTATAAACCAATGGCCAGCTTCGATGATAGGTATCCGCATAGACGGTAAGTCCCATGAAAACCTGGCGAAGATTTGAACCACACGCCAGCGTCAGCGCACTCTTACGAGCTTTACCCAATGCCGGCAGGAGAATGGCAACTAACATCACAATGATGGAGATCACCACCAATAGCTCAATGAGTGTAAAACCAAACACTGGTCTTCGTTTTGGGGGACATGGCATCACACTGCGATCCAACATGATCAATCTCCTGCGTAGAAGGGATGAAATGACAGGCCACAACGCAATCAAGCCAGACAAAGCACACTTTGGCGTTCAATTAATTCGCAAAGCAAACAGACCGTGCGTCGGGGCAAGTTCGGATTTTCAATGCGCTGACGCAATTGCAAAGCAGCACGTTGGCCGATCTGTGTCAGGTCACAACAGACCACACTCACAGACGGTTCCAATGCGGTAAAAAATGACAGATCGGAAAACAGGCCCAGCACCGAAACATCATCTGCCACTTGCAGTCCGCAAGACTCCACGGCCTTGTACACACCAAGGGTGATATGCGGGTTCATCCCAATGACCGCAGTGACCTCTTCATGTTCGGCTAGCAACCTTGCGGCGGCGACCTGACCATTGCGCCAAGGCTGCTGACTATCAAGTTGCGTTGCATTGACATGACTGACCGCCAAGTCATCAAGCCCCATACCACAACGACCAAGCCCCAGTTCAAAGCCCTCGAACAACTCCTGGTTGAAATGGTATTGCGCTTGATTGCCGACATAACCGATCCGGCGATGACCGTTGGCCAGCAAATGCTCAATGGCCTGCTGGCCCATCGCCACACCATCGGCCACCACGGCATCCAAGTCGACACTTTGCAGGCTGCGCGCAACCTGCACAATCGGCACGCCCTGCTGGCTCAATCGCGTCAAGGGACGAACCTGTTCGACAAAAGGTGGAGGCAAGACCAGAACACCTGCCACCTGTTGGGGATCAAGCCCATCAATCATGGCCATCTGCTCGTCATAATCAAAATTGGCAGCCTGAAGCACACAGCGATAAGGCGACTGCTCAAGAGCAAGTCGAGCTCCCTCGAAAATCCGCTGCATGTTTTCCATGTGACCGGTGGGCGTGATGAGAAGGATGTCCGACACGGCCGTTCGTTTTTCAGCCACAAACACACCTTTACGCGGCTGGCTGGTTAACAATCCCTCAGCCACCAGCGTGTTGATCGCCTGACGTACCAAGCCCAGGCTGCAATCAAAATGTTCAGCCAACTGCGCCAAACTCGGTAGCTTGGTCCCGGTTTCCAGGTGCCCACTTTGAATCTGCACACGCAGGGACCGCTTAATCTGAGTGACCAACGGTTCCTGCGTCTGAGTGGGCGATAGAGTAGCTAGCGAATCAACCATAAATCCTCCAATCTATGCTATACCAGATTAAATACATGTCAACACTCCCGACAAACCGCCAAACTCCAAACATCGTTATTCAACTTCTATTCTTTTAAATATAAATACTTATAAATTAAAAATCATACAATATTTTATTTAAATACTTAGTCGGAATTCTAAAATCTATGCTACCTCAGTTTAGCCAAGTGCAAAAAAACAGCCGTTGGTTATAAACCGAACGGCTGTTAATGCTGATTTCTTAAATGTCTGTCGTGTGGTTTTAAAATCTCACCAACCCACGGACGAATCCTTGCCCTGTTTGGTGATTTGTTTTTCGTCTTCCCAGACTGCCAAGCCGGTCTTCACGTCCACCAGAGACATCTGGAAGGTGAAGGTGGTCTGACGAATCTGGCCGGCCTGGGCGCGGTTTTCGATGATCTTGAAGGTCAACGAATAATCCACAACAAGCAACTCCGGTGTCTGCACGCTGCGATCTGCCGGTGTATTTTCACGGGCAAATTTGGAAGCGATGTTACTTTCACCACCAAGGTCACCCTGATCATTTATGGTGACGATCGTTTGAGCGACACCTGCTTTATTGAGTGCGACGCGAATTTTCTTGAGCACTTCATCGCGGTCGATCTGCTGAGACGTGTTGTTCACGTAACGGTCAATGGCGATGACCGATGGACGCAGAACCGTTTCTCCTGCAGCATTGACATGCTTGCCGAGTCTGCCGGACTCCAAGAGAGATTGGGACATGGCGGCAGCGGCGTCGGCGGCATCCTGAATATCCAATCGCTTGATGGTGGTAATCGTCTGCGTACCTGCCGGATCAATGCGCTTAGCGCGAGTCGATTCACAGCCAGTGAGCATCAAACCGCAGAGTCCAAGAGCGATACATGTTTTGTTAAACGTCATTTTCATTGCATATTCCTTTGTTTATCCAGTGAAGGATTGTATTTGATAAATCGTAAAATAAAACCAGCAATCAACTGCCGGGTTCCAAAAGTTTGAGACGGAAATCAACTGCGGATTTGGTGGGAGCCATCCCTTGGATCATAGCGGTATCACGTCCGGGAAGTGAGATTTGCTTCCATGTTGAGAGCGTGGTGTCAATAAGCATGCCAGAGGTGTCGAACCATTCAAAGCGATAGTTGATACGCGCCCTGGAGTTGGTGCCGTTATAGAGTTGAGCTTGTACTTTGAGGAATCCATCGGGCGTATGCGCGGTGATGAGCTGTTGCATTTGAGCCTTGTTTTTAAGGGATAAGTCTGACTCGACACGTTTGTCTTGAACAATGTGCTTGATCGCCTGTTGTTGGTTAGGCTCGTAGGTATTGACGGTTTGACAGCCTACGATGATTGCAGTCAAAGCCAACAAAGCTGTTAATTTAGAGATGCGGTTTGCCATGTGGAACTTCCTTTCCCAAAAGAGAATTGCATGATGGTCATCGGGGCAAATGGCGCGATGGATCGCACGTAGACCACATTAATCAGTCCGGGCTCCAAGGTCACCGGAACACTACCTGCCTGTTGATCCGCTAACTGAATCACACGATCAGTGGGAGTCGCAAAGCGTGCGATTTGAAACTGCTTGGGAAGTGACGCCCAACAACGAAGGTCTGCTTCATTGGTTGCCACCTGATAGGCGCCAGCTGCAAGTCGGATGGCCAGGGCTTCCCAGCTGTCTTTATTGCTGACTGTTTGCCTCAAACCATAAGCGATGGCAGCCTTGGCAGCAGACGAAATAATAGTCCGCGTGATCACCACCGGCAGTTCATTGTTGAATTCCTGAGCCACGATACTATCCATGTCCGCGACGGTCTTGGTACTGTAGCGTTGGCCCTGCACATTCACCGATAGCTGTGGCAGATAATTGTTATGCATCACCAGTGTCGGGAAATTTGCTCCCACATAATCCACATCACGTGCAACAAGAAACACGGGAATATCCAGTCGAAACTCCCCACGAGACGGTGCAGTACCTGTTGCAAAAATCACATAGGTCATCGGCTGAATTGACTGGCGGCTGCCTTGAATCGCTTCAAGCATTTGATGATCCGCCTGAACATATTCATTGCCCGGTACCATCGCTGCGACACGCTCCATGGATTTACGTGCCCGTTCCATATCCGAACCATCCGCAGCATCAGCAAAGAAAAATAAACCCTGCAACCATTCTGCAAATGGATTGACGTAATCCGAGTAGGCGTTGTACTGCTTGATGGCAGCATAGTGATTGTTCATCGCGCGGTTGAAACTTGAATCGTTCTGCGTCCGACTGACGTTGACGTTTTTTTGTTGGGCGACTGTGCTAGCCGACTGCTGTGCTTTTTCAATGCGCTTGCCATTGCGGTCCACCGCATCGACCTGTCGGTTATATGCACGGATCAAATGCACCCGGGCAGCTTCAAAATTTTTCTGCTGCAAGTTGTTTAACGCGCGGTACACACTGAGCATTACGCGGTCATAGTCATACCCACGATAAGTCAGGTTGTTCATGTTTGTCACCGAAGCGTAGACTTCCTGCGACACACTCACGTCGGACTTATTGTCGATCTGACTGATGGTTTGATCTGCGATATCAAAACTCGCCTGGCTGCCTGCAAGGTCACCTAACTCCCGACGAATGGTGCCCTGCTCAAGATGAGCGATCACGCGATCTACACCGCGCCCTTCATCTGCAACGAATTGATCAATGAAGGTGCCAGCCAGTTTCAGGTTACCGGTGCGATACATGTTCTGCGACTGCCTCAAGGTGGCATTGCTGTTACAGCCAACCAACTGGAGAAGCCCCAACAGGAGAACAAAGCAGACACTTGTGCGTTGTATGTGATTATTTTGACTTTTGCCCTGCGTCATATATTGCATTATCCCCCAACGGCGGTTTGATTCCAATGCGTACTGACATTGTGGTGTGAGAGTATACACCCAACCAACGTTCAGCGATGCAGGGGTATTGCCGAATAATTAACAATCCGGTTGGGCAAACCAACCCAGTCGCCGCCAATGATCAAACCAGGACGTCAATCGCTCCTGCATAAAGGCTCGGCCGTGATCGTCGGTTTGCTCTACGACGTGATTGACTGCGTCTTCCAATGGTTTGCCCTGCATTAGTGCATCAAGCAATTGATACTGAAAAACACCAATCGCTTCAGCGGTGACATAATGCTCTTTGCGATAAATCGCCCAGTGATGCTGAGCATGTGCAGGAATTAAAATCGGGCCTTCGGGATCATTCTCTGAGCGTGCAAGCATCCGCAATTCAACCAGATTCCATGACTCGGAAAACAATCGCAAGTCCGGCTGAAACCTGATGGGCAATGCCAATTGATCTACCTGCTGTTCTGGTGATAAATGACTCAAATCCAAAACCGGTAAACGCCCGGCATCAAACGCATGGATATACAAGTATTCCAACTCCGCAGCCTGAACCCAACTCGCTCGGTTGTAGTGCGAATCCATACTCATGTAAGTAACCAATAGCCGAGAAAGATCACGCAACGACGCAGAGTTGGACGGGAACTGTTGGAGGTAATCCATGACCAGTTGCGCGAAAACGCCTGGGCCTGTGAGTCTAGCTAAGAGCGGGTACTCTTCCTGCATGGTGCTTAACAGTCGAAACCAATACTGCTGGTTGTAGGTAGCCAATCGATCCATGCCGCTAAGCCCCAAGTCTTCACGTGGGACAAGAAGCTTGACCAGCGACAGGTCGTAATGCTCGGTCCGCATGCGAAAGTTGGCATCTTCATCCAACAACTCCAATGGCGTACTGATGGCTTCGCCGAATTGCTGTTGGAGTTTTAAGAGTGAAGGTGGGATGGTGGGCATTGGGGTTGGCTATTTTTAGTGTTGGCGAGATTCGTTTTTTTGATTGGTGTTCGTTTGTTTTTTGGAGCACTAAACCGCAAACGGTTTTGTTGATTACACCTGTACGTTTTTATCTTGAATTTGAAACTTTCGTGCGATAGCTGCTTCGGCCATTGTTTCGTCAAATGTCAGGAAGTCCGCATCCCATTCAAGGATGGTACTCACACCGCCGGTCTGTTGGTAGACATAGCGGTACATCTCCCAGACGACATCCTTGACGTGATCGTTGTGCGTGTCGAGTAATGTGCCATTGGGCAGTTCGGTGTGACCAGCGACGTGACATTGCACAACGCGGGAGTAGTCGATGTGTTTGAGATAATCGACAGGATCGAATTGATGATTCACCGCCGAGACATAGACGTTGTTAACATCAAACATCATGTAGACGCCTGCCTTGTCGATGACACGTTGGTAAAACTCCCACTCGGGCATCTGTGAATTTTCAAACGCAACATAGGTCGACAAATTTTCCAACGCGAACGGGATCTCCATATAGTCCTGCACGATCTTTGCCTTAGCAGCAATGAAGTCGGCATATTCCTCGGTATAAGGAATCGGCAGCAGATCGTGATAATTATGACTATTGCATCGTGTCCAACAGAGATGATCCGAAAACCACGGCGTTTGGGTATGTCGGCAGAGTGCTTTGAGCTTCTTGAGGTACTCAAAATCCAAGTCATCGGCTGAGGCAATACTCAGCGAAACGCCATGTTGAACCACTGGGTAATGCTCAAGAATCCGATCCAGGTTTTCACGTGGCGGGCCGCCATCGACCATGTAATTTTCCGAGATGATTTCGAAGAAATCCACATCCGGTTTGTTGGCGATGATGTGAGCGATATGCGGGACACGAAGACCGATGCCGATCCCCAGATTTTTCGCTTGGTAGGTCATGGTGTGACTTTCAGGCAAATGACTCCTGACACTCCATATGCCGCGACCCCGCACTCAACAATTGTGAGTCGGGGCCGTCGACAGGAGTATAGTTTGTTACCCGGCAAGTTTGGCTTTGAGCTTCTGGAGTTTGGCAGCATCGACGTGACATCCGCCCAATCCTTTGCATGCATTGAGGCCTGAACAATCATGCGGTTGGCCGGCTTTGTCCATCGGGACACCTGCTTTTTCAGCAAGTTTTTTGAGTTTCGCAGCATCGACGTGACATCCGCCAAGTCCCTTACAGGTATTGAGGCCTGCACAGTCGTGAATATCCATGTACTTCTGCATGTCCACAGCCTGAGTCGTAGGCGAAGGTGCAGCAGCAGGCGAAGTCTCAGAAGTGCTCTCAGCGTTTTCACCACAGGCGGTCATCAATAGACCTGCGGCGGTGCCCATCAGACCGGTCATGGCAAGGCGAGCATAAGATGGCTTGGTAGCGGATTGGTGCATGAGGTGTTCCTTATCCCAGTAGTTCGAATGCCAGAAGCTGAACAACTCAGCCCCTTGTTATCAATGATATACTTAAAGGAACAGCCATCGGGCCAATCCTATTCCCATATCGAAGTTTTTAGGCGCACAAGTTGCATCCGCCTGTATAATGTCGAATTAGGGTAAGAACACGTAAAGGGTCTAATACACTTACATGTCCAACGCGTCGACTGTCAATATCGCCGCCCATCTGCCACGGATGGCTCAGCAGCAACCGCAACAGGTCGCCATCCATTGTCCATTGCGCCGCGACGCGCAAGGCCAAATGACCTATAGCCAGATCACCTATGCCCAACTCGAAGAGTACAGCAATCGCATTGCCAGCGGGTTGCTTGCCAGTGGGGTCAAACGCGGTGATCGTGTCGCTTTGCTTGTCCCGCCGGATTGTGGCAATGACTTTTTTGGATTGGTCTTTGCACTGTTCAAAATTGGTGCGGTGATGATCTGTGTTGATCCAGGCATCGGCACAAAAAACATGGGCAAGTGTTTAACACAAGCAAAACCCTCCGTGTTCCTGGGAGTCCCAAAAGCACAACTGGCTCGCAAACTTATGGGATGGGCACGCAAGACGGTCAAACTTCCAATCACCGTGGGCAAGTGGCCGGGACTGACATTAAGCAAAGTCCTCAAACGTGGCAATGAACACCCAGTCATGGCTGATACACGGGGTGATGAAGCAGCAGCAATTCTCTTTACCAGTGGTTCAACCGGCATTCCCAAAGGTGTCGTCTACACCCATGGAAACTTCGTCGCTCAAGTCGATGCACTGATTGATGGTTTTGACATTAAGCCCGGTGAAGTTGATCTGTGTACCTTCCCCTTATTTGCACTTTATGCACCAGCAATGGGCATGACTGCTGTGATACCAGTGATGGATTTCACGCGACCGGGCAGTGTCGATCCGAACAACATCATCGAACCCATCAAAGCCTTTAATGTCAACAATCTCTTTGGTTCCCCTGCCCTGCTTAAACGCGTCGGGGAGTTTGGTAAAGGTGCAGGAATCAAGCTGCCGTCTCTTGCGCGTGTGATTTCTGCTGGCGCACCGGTTCAAGCATCGGTCATGCGAACCTTCAAAACCATGCTCAAGCCTGCGACACAGATTTTCACACCCTATGGTGCCACGGAATGTCTGCCGGTCGCCATCATGGGCAGTGACGAGATTCTCAAACAGACCGCCAAACTCACCGACGAAGGCAAAGGCGTATGCGTCGGCAAGCCAGTTGATAGCATCCAAGTCAAAATCATCCGCATTCTCGATGGTCCGATTGACGAATGGTCTGACGATATCCTTGCCGATAAACATGCCGTTGGTGAGATTTGCGTCAAAGGCCCGCAAGCCACTGCCGAGTATTTTGACATGATCCATGCCACGGCATTTGCAAAAATACGTGACGGGCAAGACGGCTTCTGGCATCGCATGGGTGACCTGGGCTATTTTGATGACCAGGGTCGAATCTGGTTCTGTGGTCGAAAAACACACCGCGTTCATAATAAGCATGGTGTCTTCTACACGATCTGCTGTGAAGGTGTCTTCAACACGCACCCCAAAGTCACGCGGACTGCTGTTGTCGATGGTGATAAGGATCGGACCGTGTTGTGTGTTGAATTACAGCCTGACGTATTACCCAGTGAACACATTCCAATCCGCAATCAACTTCTGGAGCTTGGCTCATTGCATCCGCATACGCAATCCATCAAACATGTTTTGTTTCACCCATCGTTCCCGGTGGACATTCGGCATAACGCCAAAATCAATCGCGAGCAATTAAGCCACTGGGCCGGGAGACAGCTACCATGAAAGTTCTGGTGACCGGTGCAGGTGGTTTTTTAGGAACTGCAATCACCAAGCAACTACTCGAACGTGGCGATCAGGTTATCGCAGTGCAACGTTCACGATATCCGCATTTGGATCGCATGGGCGTGCCTTGCATCCCATTGGATTTAACGACAGATTTACCCAAGATCATTGACGCGGTCAAGGGTTGTGATGTGGTGATTCACGCTGCCGCCAAGGCCGGGGTATGGGGTCCGTATGAGTCTTACCGCCAAGCCAATGTGCAAGCAACGAACTTGCTTATCTCTGCATGCAAGCAGGCAGGTGTCCGCAACATGGTCTACACCTCGTCGCCCAGCGTGGTTTTCAACGGCAAGGATGAATCAGGTATCACCGAAGCGGCACCCTATCCTGAAAAATATCTCACTGCTTACCCACAGACCAAAGCCAAAGCCGAAAGGGAAGCACTCAAAGCCAATGCAAACGGCATGGTCACCACGGCCCTTCGCCCGCATCTGATCTGGGGACCGGGCGATCACCACCTGACGCCGCGCATTCTATCTCGCGCCAAAATGGGCAAGCTCAAACTCGTCGGTGACGGCTCCAATAAAGTCGACTCTACCTACATCGACAATGCCGCTCATGCGCACTTATTGGCAGCGGATCTGATTTACAAAATGGGACACCAAGCCCCCTGCGCCGGCAAAGCCTACTTCATCAGCAATGACGAACCCTTGACCATGCGTGACCTGATCAATCGCATTCTCAAAGCAGGTGGACAAAGCCCTGTCACCAAAACCGTCTCACCCACACTTGCCTACATCGTGGGCGCGATCATGGAAAAATGGTATCTGTCTCGACACATCCAAACCGAACCGATCATGACCCGGTTTGTCGCAAGACAACTCAGTACGGATCACTGGTTTGATATTACTGCTGCCAAACGTGATCTTGGATACAAGCCCATTGTCAGTATCGACGAAGGCATGAAGCGACTGGCTGAAGACCTGCAACTTTAGAGCAGTTCAAATATATGGCTCCTCCGCAAAATCTGTGGGTGATGGTGTTTGTTTTGCATGCCAGGGAGCTTGCGTTCCCCGGACCCCTTTGCTAGTTTATGGCATCACCGTTACATGGCATCGCCGTTAACAGGTCGCTTGTTTTAAGACAAACAAGGCATCGGTTCATAAGTGGTGAGTTGCACCGATGAGATATAACGTCGCACTGATGCCACGAATGTCACACGCCTGTCCGAAGTGCGGCTACGCTGGCCACTCACCGGTTGGCCGGGGAGACCTGTACGCTGCGAACGCCCCCGCCCCGGAAGCCCACGGATACGGACAAAAAATTGCGAGGCTGGGTTCCTGGGACTTTCCGGGCTTCCGGGGCCGGGGCCGGGGCGTACAGGTCTCCTGCAATTCACCGGTGAGTGGCCGGCGTTGCTCAAGGTCCATTGGTCCATCCAAGCCGCGCGGTACGGCCGGGCTTGAGATGCATAAGGATGACATCGCCCCATGAACCGATGTCTTGTTTGAAGCGATCACTAAACGCTGATGCCATGAACTCGAAAAGGGGTCCGGGGATCGCCAGATCCCTGGCCAGCGAATCCTTGTGTCATCACTTCGATACCGACCCACAGATTCTGCGGAAGAGGCAAAATATAATATCCATCTTCCGTCACTCCCGCGCCCCGGCAGGCGAGAGTCCACGCCTTGCTGTGCCTTATCCGAGTATTCGTGGATTCCCGCCATTTCCGGGGCGCGGCAATGACGACCATGCAATAGCCATCGAGATTATATTTTTGAACTGCTCTAATCATCACATGTTGACAACAGCGCCAAAAAAAAACGCGGGAAAACGCACATGCGAATTCCCGCGGGTCACTTGTCATCACATCTCCTGAATCACACGCTCGCCAATTCTCCTGCTTGCCATTGATGCTTGCCACTACCAACTTGATGCATTTCACCATTGGGTAGCGTCACCGTTGCTGTAGTGTTGGCAGGAACAGTCGCATCCATTTCAAAAACACCGGCATCATCAATCCGCCATGAACATGCAATCCTGCCGTACACACTATCAAACGCTGCCTTGGCATACGTCAAACCGCCACCGGGCTTGGGAGCGATGAGAATGTGTTTATAGCCTGGTTTTTGGGGATCAATTTCGATGCCAGCTACCGTTTGATACAACCACGCACCAACCGCGCCGTAAGCATAGTGATTAAACGAATTCATACCAGCATTCTGAAAACCGCGTTCGTGATGCCAACTATCCCAACGTTCCCATATGGTGGTCGCCCCCTGAGTGACCGGGTAAAGCCAGCTTGGGAAAGTTTCCTGATTCAGCAGGTCATAGGCCAGATCAAGATGACCAAAACGTGTAAGGACATGGTTGATGTAGGGGCTGCCAACAAAACCAGTGGATAGATGAGTCCCACGATGACGAATGTCAGCAGCCAACCAATCTGCGGCGGGTTGACGTTGCGTTTGAGGAAGTAGATCAAAGTACAAAGCCAGCAAGTATGCAGTCTGAGTCTGATTGGCCAATCGCCCTGCTGGTGTGACAAAGTGATGGCAAAAGGCCTCCTTGGTCTTGTCAACCATCTGTGCATATTTCACCGCGTCCTGCTCTTTACCAATCACTTTGGCCATCTTTGCAAACAGCTCAGTAGAGTACGCCAAAAATGCCGTGCCGATGAGGTCGTCGGAAGTATGAGCATCATGATTAAGCCAATCGCCATAACAATGTTCCTGGCTGTAACGCCGATCACAACGCAGAAAATCATGCGACCGTTCATGTAGAGCATCGACAAAACGCTTCATCATGTCATACCGCTCAACGATCACATCCGTATCGCCGTAACAATGAAACATGGTCCACGGGCAAATGACCGCTGCATCGGCCCAGGCAGGTCCCGAGTCAAAAGCTGCCGAACTCCACTTGGAACCTTCACCGAAATTCAAAAATTGCCCCGTGGGGACAACCGAGGGAATCGTCCCCTCAGGCATTTGTGCATCGACCATGTCGTCAAACCACTTGTTGAAAAAGCCAGCCACATCCATGTTAAATGCAGCCGTCCGAATGAAGACCTGAGCATCGCCCGTCCATCCGAGACGTTCATCACGTTGCGGACAGTCGGTGGGTGCTTCCAGAAAATTACTACGTTGGCCCCATGTGATGTTGCTTTGCAGTTGGTTGACTTTTTCATTGGAACATTCAAACATGCCAGCCTTGGGGGTGTCTGAATGGATCACAATACCGGTCACTGCATCACTGGCAGGAATCTGCTCAAGGCCAGAAAGTTCGACAAAGCGAAACCCGTGGAAGGTGAAGCGTGGCTGCCAATCACAATGACCATCCTCAGCAAACGTATAGGTATCCGTCGCCTTGGCTGCCCGCAGGTTTTCGATGTACATCGTGCCATCGGGCTTTAGGATTTCTGCATAACGGATGGTTACCGTTTGATTCTTTTTGCCCTGTAATTGCAACCGCATCCAGCCGACCATGTTCTGGCCAAGATCGAAAATGTATCGACCCTTTTCAATTTCAATCGGCTTGGCGATGGGTTTAAGTTCCTGCGTTTTACGGACAGCAGGCCCACGCATGCCAACCAATGGAACGTTCGGTGCGTCCATCAACTTCACACTTGACCATGCTCCATCATCAAAGTCATCTGTATCCCAACCGGCCTGTTCGTAGTTCGCATCGTAGTCTTCCCCCATTAACAGGTCATTGCTGCGAATCGGGCCATCTATTGTTTTCCATGAGTCATCGGAATGGATGACCGTGGTCTTACCAGCAATATCAGTGACTTCCAGTTGAGCAAGCAATTGGGGCTGCTTGCCATAAGCATGACGATGCTTAAGCCACCCCACTTTACCCGAGTACCAACCTTCCCCAAGCATGCAGCCGATGGTATTGTCACCCTGATGTAAAAGAGCAGTCACATCATATACCTGGTAAATCAAGCGTTTGCGGTAGTCCGTCCAGCCTGGTCTCAGGACGTCATCGGTCACATTCATCCCATTGATCGTGCAGTCATACAATCCCAACGCAGTGACATAAAGTCGTGCTGATTTCGGCTTGGCAGACAAGCTCAAAGTCTTACGCAATATCGGGGCTGGTGGATAAGTTTGATCATCACCACAGGTATCCGAGCCGATCCACTTGGCTTGCCAATCCTTGGGTTGAAGCAATCCCATTTCAAACACCGCAGGCTCTGACCATGCAGACGCAACACCTTCTGCATCCCATGTCCGCACCGACCAGTAGCATCGCATCCGTGACACAAGTGTTTTACCGGCATAATGAACATTCACCGATTGATCCGAATCGATCTTTCCACTGTCCCAGATGTCCGGTGAATCACCGAGTTGTTCAGCATTAGACGCAACATGAATTTGATACCCATACTGCATGGCATTGGGGCGTGTATCACCACACCACCAACTCAATCGTGGACTCGTGCGATCCAACCCGATTGGATTCGTCAATGATTCACAGGTAAGACGTGTCGGAGCGTTAAAGGTCGTGGGCAAAGTCATGAGTAAAGTCACTTTCTGATTCATTTGTTTATCAACACAAAAGAATTTTCAGCACTTTGTCATAATAAGTCTAGCACGGACTTGTCAATAGTTTGTACAATTTTGCGCATGCTTCAAAAATCCACCATCCTCATCAGAACACAGTTAGACTGGCCCAAGTCCCCAGGCGTCTATGCGTTTCGGTATCCAACCCTGGATGATGTACCGCCTCATGACCACCTTTTTCTGGAGTTGGTCTATATTGAATCAGGAACTGCGGATCATCATTGTGCAGGCGGTGTAACCCAGTTACAGCCAGGCACGGTCATTGTCCTGCGCCCACATGTCTGGCATGCATACCTGAATCCCAAAGACCTGGTCGTACTCAACTGCATGATCGATCCACATTTCATACAGCACTTTGAACCCCTGCTTTCTGAGTTGCCCTGCACCGGTGATTTGTATCGCAATCATGTGACATACCAACAGGAAGTCCCTTCCTTCCAATACCACCCGCCACGCACAAAACGACTGCAATTTCAAACCTATTTTGATCGACTTATTGATGAGCAGGAACATCAGAAACCAGGCTGGCAGTCAGCAATGACCTCCATGACTCTGGACCTGCTCACCACATTAGCAAGACAATGTGACATGCAACCACCAAGTCCTGTAAACCTGCTCTCACGTCAAACAGTCAGTCGTATTGAACAAGCTGTGGCATACATTGAAGAACACTATCACCAACAGATCACACTCGATGAACTTTCAGCAACCGTTCAACTGAGCCCTGCTCATCTGTCACGAACTTTCAAACAAAAAACAGGTGTTGGGATTGTCGACTTTATCCATCGTCTGCGATGCGAAGAGGCTTGTCGTAAGCTGCGATTAACGGACCTGCCAATCTCACGAATCGCCATGTCCGTGGGCTATGACGAGTTGGCCTATTTTTCGCGTTGCTTCCGAAAGCAGATCGGCTACGCGCCTAGAGCTTATCGCCAGATTGGCAATGATATCGACGCTTCACCTTTTGATTTGTCCAATCGCTGATGCTAGTTTGATTCTGTTACTTGATGACATAGGAGTCAAACATGCCCACGGATCGCCCCAATATTGTTTTGGTTTTCGCAGATCAAATGCGCGCCTCCGCCATGGGATGCGCGGGGAATCCTGATGTGATTTCTCCTGTCATGGACCAACTGGCAGCAGATGGTGTGTACTGTGAAAACGGTATCGCCAATACGCCAGTTTGCTGTCCCAACCGTGGCACTTTGCTGACTTCCACTTATCCGACCTGTCACAATGTCCAAGTCAACGACATGCCGGTTCGTACGGATTTGCCTTCACTTGGGACCGTTGCCAAAGACAACGGATACGACACGGCCTACATCGGCAAGTGGCATCTGGACGGTTCTCCTCGCACCAAGTTCACGCCCCCCGGCCCGAGACGACTTGGCTTTGATGACTGGGCGGTCTACAACTGTTCACATGCCTACATGGATCCCAAATATTACCGCAACAGTCCCGAAGTGATCCGTGAAGAAGGTTACGAGCCAGAGGTCCAAACCAATATCGCATTGGATTACCTTGAGTCACGCAAACACAATAAAACGCCCTTCTGCATGGTGGTCTCCTGGGGCCCGCCCCATGATCCGTATGACCAGGTTCCGCAGAAGTACATCGACATGTATGATCCAGCGAAGATCACATTGCAACCCAACGTGATTGAACCCATTGACAACAAACTTGCACATGGCAAAGACTGTCGGACGACCATCGCCCAATACTATGCGGCGGTCACTGCATTGGATGAGCAACTCGGCCGCATGATCGACAAGCTCAAAGCCATGGGTGAAATGGACAATACACTTTTTATTTTCACATCCGACCACGGCGACATGCTCTGGTCGCATGGCATGATGAAAAAGCAGGCGCCCTGGGCGGAGTCCGTGGATGTGCCACTGCTGATGCGAATGCCCTCCAAACTGGATGCTGGTGTTAAACGTGATGCACTGTTTGGCACAGTGGATTTACTGCCGACGATCTGCGGGTTGCTGGATTGGGATAAGCCTGCCACACTACAGGGTGTTGATTTATCCCCCTGCTTGATTGATCCAAATGCAACGCAACCCACGACATCATTGATCGCCAACTACCATGGCTTCAGTGAAGCACATCATCAAAACTTATACGCATGGCGAGGTGTCCGTACCAAAACGCATAGCTATATCGAAAAACCCAACCGCCAACCGTGGATGCTGTTCGACAATCAGGCTGACCCGTATCAACTGAACAATCTCATCGGCAAAACCGAAGTTGGTGCTGTGCAACAAGAGCTATTCGACGCATTAACCCGATGGCTCAACATAACGGATGACCCGGCACTTTCCGACGATGAGCAGCTTAAGCATTTTGGCTTGTTTGAACTTTGGGAGCATCACCGAGACATTGTTAAAAATGAGTGGCGAAAGCCGGTTCACTAATTTCGGCGGATATCAAACCGTCTGGTAACCGGGAGTCTCCACAAACCAGATACCGATGCCCAGTACGGGGCCAGATAGGGTAGATACTGAGTCATGATCACTTACTCGTGGATACAACATTCAATTTTCAAAAGTTGGCAAAGACTCGCAAGCGATGCAGTATCGGGTCTGAGTCCCAGTGCATAGTGCGCGCTGAACCCGTGATCCACAAAGTGTTCGATGCCTGGCATGTGAATCAAAAATCGCCCACGATACCAACCGCCATCGGGATCATCATAAGTCCGTGTGATTTGACCGGGATAGACATGCAATTCGTTGGATGTTTCATCCAACCGAGCCAAGAGAGACGATCCAAGTTTAGGAATCGCAAGACTCATGGATTGGCCACGCCATGATGGTTTGGTCTCTACCACGCGGTAACGTTTTTCATCGGTCATGCACAGAGGTAAAATCCCGGGCGTCCCAAAGTGACACATCAATGCAGTCTTTTCCGACACACACTGATTAAAGTCCGCAGCAATGGCATCGGGACCATATGCATCATGTGCCTTATTGCTTTCCCAGGCATCGCGATAGCCCAGGTAGACATTGCCCATCATGGCCTGCTGTTGGTTAATGGATGCGAAGAACAACTGCGTGATGAGCATGGTCAGATCGCCCTCTTCAGCTGTGGTGATCCCCTGGGCACGCAGTGCGGTATGAGCAAGATTGGGCATGGCCATATTGTTAAACAGGAAGGCTCCAATATCCTCAACGGCAATCGCATTGGCCTGATGTGTATCCACCAACTGTCGCATCGCGACATACAGTCGGGCGGTATCGTCAAGATGCTCCTGGGTGAGGTTTGAATCGACATCGCTAAACAGAGTTTCTCGCCAATGCGCCCAGACCTGCTGAGTCTGATTACGTGTGACTTGCGATGCCATGAGTTTGAGTTGCCCCACCGGAATGCAGATCACCTTCACGCCGGTGAGTTGGTGTGTTGCAGCTGCGCGAGCTTGGACATCACCACGCATAGGATGCGTATCTGTCGGATCGGTCACCCATAGGACAGTGGAATTCGCCAGCCATTTTCGGGCTCGCAACGCGATGAAGGATTGGTTGATACGTGTCGGATTTTCAGCAGGCAGCACATCAAGCCCGTTGTTACGGAACATCTGCCGACAAGATGCCTGATAGGGATGGAAAACCATCGGTGGGTCAATCATCATCAGCGGGCAATGAATGGATTCAAACAAGGGATAAAACTGCCAGGCCTGAAGGTGATCGCCGACGATCAACACGTCGGACTCTTTGGATAACACTGTGACCTGCTGGGCATCGAGGTCAGGATATATGCCACCAGCTTCAAAGGTGATCAAGGTCGAGTCAAATTGTTTTTGCAATATCTCAACAAGCTTTTGAAGACTACCATCTCGCCACCCTAACACTGTGGCATGGACAGGTTGACTCTGTGGGATCAACGAAACCTGTTTGGGGAAAGTCATTGTTTTTGAAGCAGCATTTGCCAGTCTTTGATCGTCGCACATTTTGCTATCCAAACTGAATCATATTGGTGTATTTCAATGATTGCGTTTTACCAGAAGTCCATGTGTTTGGGAATTCTTGCAAACACCATTAACTGCTTTGCAGCTTCAACAATGTGTCATATTACAGTTATTCAATTTCATTACTTACTGCGTGAATGAAAAAGGCACGATCGGTGGGATCGTGCCTTGGGTAGTTAAGTTGATTTGCTTGGTCAAGCCGGACTTGGGATGCTTGGTGTGTCAGGTGTGTCATCGCCAAGATCAGGTTTCTGATCTTTCTGCTGATCATCTGAATCCGATTTCTGCATTTTATCCTGCTCGGCCTGGAGCAGATCTGAGACTGTGGGTTTGTCCAGATCTTCGCCGTCCATGAGCTTTTTGACTTCCTCGAAGGTGAGGGTTTCGTACTTGAGCAGTGCCTGGGCAAGTGCTTCAAGCTGATCACGATGTTCTTCGATGATTTGGGTCGCTTCGTTGTAAGTACGGTCAATGAGTTCTTTGACTTCATTGTCGATGAGTAATGCGGTTTCATTACTCATGCTGTCGCCGCGTTCCCAGCTTTGACGTTGATCGTCTTCACCGACGAACTGGAATCCGAGTTTGTCACTCATGCCGTATTGGGTCACCATCGCGCGTGCGATGTTGGTTGCCATGCGGATGTCGCCTGCGGTGCCGTTGTACATATCACCACAGAACATGTGTTCGGCGATACGTCCACCGTAGCTTGATCGCATGCGTGCGAGGAGTTGGTTGCGACTGGAGAGATTTCGATCCTTCTCCGGAAGCAGATAGGTCGCTCCCAGTGACGGCCCACGTGGGATGATGGTCACCTTATGCAATGGTTCGGAATGCTCGTCGAAATACATGAGAATCGCATGTCCGGCTTCGTGATATGCGATGACTTTGCGTTCTTCTTCTTCGAGTTTGTGACTCTTGCGAGCACGTCCCCAGCGAATTTTGTCGCGGGCTTCTTCCATGTCGTCCTGTTCGACAAAGTCCTTGCCGGACAATGTCGCTGAGATTGCGGACTCGTTGATCATGGCTGCCAACTCCGCACCGGAGAACATGGGCGTTCCACGGGCGATTTTTTCCATATCCACATCAGGCCCAAGTTTGATCTTGCGGCTGTGGACTTTGAGGATTTCCATGCGTCCCTTGACATCGGGCAATGGAACCTGAATTTGCCGGTCAAATCGGCCCGGACGTGTGAGTGCCGGATCGAGTACATCCGCACGGTTGGTGGCTGCGACGACGATCACTTGATCATTGGTTTCAAAGCCGTCCATTTCAACAAGGATGGCATTAAGTGTTTGTTCGCGTTCATCATGCCCACCGGAGGAAAAACCACTGCCACGGCGACGGCCGACGGCATCAATTTCGTCTAAGAAAATAATGCATGGTGATGATTCCTTGGCCTGCTTAAACAGGTCGCGGACACGTGAAGCACCGACGCCGACGAACATTTCAACAAAGTCCGAACCGGAGATGGAGAAGAACGGCACGTCGGCCTCCCCTGCCATCGCCTTGGCCAAAAGTGTCTTACCGCAACCGGGCAGACCTTCGAGCAACACGCCTCGGGGAACACGACCGCCGAGTCGTTGGAATTTCTTGGGGTTCTTGAGGAACTCGACGATTTCGTTGACTTCGTCCTTGGCTTCGTCGATCCCTGCCACATCATCAATGGTGACATTGGAATGCTCTTTGTTGAGCAGTTTATGCTTTGAGCGTCCGAAGTTGCCAAGCATACCACCGGGGCCGCCTCCAGCATTGCGGATACTTCGGAAGACGAAGAAGTACAACAGGAAGGCAATGAGGATCACCGGTCCCCATGTGACAGCCAAAGTCAGCATGACACTGGAACCGGGGCTTTCTGTCCACTTGATGTCTTTTTCAATAGTTCGAAGATTTTCAACGATATCAGCCTTGGTTTCGCGACTGATGATGGTCATCACGCGATTGGTTGAATTGTTGGCTGAAGGCTGGATACCTTTTTTAAGTGTGCCGATCATCCGTTCGTCTTCGATGATGATGGCGATATTGCTGTCAAAATCACCATTGCGAGCATAGGTCATAAACTCGCTTTCAGTGATGGGAACTGCCTGGTTATTGGCATTGGTCATCAGGTAGAGCAGCAGCATGGCTAAACCACCTAAGAGCAACCACCCCATGACACTGCGGGACATCATGTTCTGTGGCGGGCGATTGTTATTCGGCCCCTCACCGCCGGGCTTGTTGCCTGGAGAGTCATTGTTATTCTGCGGGCCTTGCGGCTTTTGATCGGACATTCATTCACCTTTCGGGACCCGGTGCGTTGGGGTATTCAAAACGTTGATTTTATCAGACGCACTCGGATTCGATTCTTCCTACGGTTATACACAGTACCTATCGGCAGGATTGCAACTTTATTTGTCTGTTTTCACAAAAATGCTTACCGGCAGTCGATTTGCTTTATTTCGGGCAAGTCAGCATTGTCAATCAAATCCAGCGTTTGTGTCATCGTGTCAACTGTCAACACCTGGCAAGCTCGTTGTAAACGAGTACTCACCAATCCGACCGCATGGTATCGACGATGCGTTTGGCCATCCCCTGAGTGGCGATCTGCTGGCCGGTGGACATGGGTTCACTAATTGGCGTTGAAGCGACGTATCGTCCGGTGGCGATGATGCCGTCTCGTCGAGCGATGGTCTTACCGTCGGACTGCTGCTTCCAGTGAAAGTTGACGACCATCTGCAATTCGGTTTCCTGAACAAGTCCGCCTTCCTGGGTCCGACTAAGCGGTCTTTGATTAATGGAGACGACATGGCCTTCAAGGATGGTTTGCGCGGTGCTTGTCGCGGTGACTTTGTATGGGGTCCGAAGTTCGATTTCCTTGATCAATGCTTCGGTGAGTTCCAGTTCAACGCCGCGGTAAAACGTTTTGTTCTGGAAGATCGGTACAGCCACAGTCTGGTACTCAGTGTTAAAGAGTTCCTGTTGGGTGTAACCACAACCGCCAAGCAACATTGTTACTGTGACTAAAACCAAGCTCCAGATTTTCCCGTAATGGATATTCACTTGGCAGCCCCTCCTGCGAGAGTCGGTTCGAGTCTTGCCAGTGCTTGCTCAGCTTCGCGAGCAGCAGCCGTTTGGGGATGATCCTTAACGATCCGTTTGTACATGTAAACGGCACTAACATTGTCTTTTTTGCGTTTCTCATACCACTTGGCAGTATGCAGATCCTTTGCAGCCAAGGAGTCAGCGACGCGTACGAGCAAAGCCTGCGTGCCAAGTCGTTGAGCTGATGCAGGGAATTCCTGTTCAAACTGGCGAATGTGGATCGACGCATCCAGTAAACCGGTGGGGTCAAAGACTGGACTGTTAAAGGACGCCAAATCCGCTTCTACACGTCGGAGCATCACACGTTCGCGGAAGCGGCTTCGTGGGTAGTTTTCAAGGAACAATTGATATGCTTCGGCGGCACTACGCATCTCACCGCGTTTGAAGTAGAAATCTCCCAGTTCAAGAGACGCCTTTTCACCGATGAGACTGCCTGGTGCGCGTTCCTGAATACGAATGAACAGCTCTTCGGCTTCACCGTAGGCACTGAGTGATCGCATTCCCATCCAGATGCGTTTGGTGCCTGAGGCAAAGATGCTGGCCACTTCAAATTCGCGTTCCAAAGCCAAGTGATAATGCTCGGAGTTGGGGAAGGTGCGGATCATGTATTCATAATCAAAGAGTGATTTAAAATACTGTTTCTGCAGCACCTTGGCATCACCTGATACCAGATAGGCTTCAGCAAGCATTGGATGATTGGGGTGATCCTTGATCCACTGCTTGGCGGCTTTGGCGGCTTGCTTGCCTTGATCCTGTGCCACCATTTTTCGGATTGACTGGAGCTTGGCTTCGGGGCTCCCCGGTGTGGCGGTTTGTGAGCCAACCCACTGATCTTCTTTGAGTTGGTATTGTTCCTGGGCCTGCGCCAAAGTGATGCCGAACATCAAAAGCATCCCGAGAATCATCATTTGCAAACGCGTTTGTATCATTGAAATTTTACCTTTGGGCTGGATCGTCCAATTTCCATGGTGTCTAACCACATGATGATACGGGCGTGAGTGAAAATGGGCAAAGTCCAAACGGAATTGTTGGGCATCGCACCGGTGAATCAATACGCCATTCTTTGAAGCTCAATCCACCAAGCCCACGGCCAATAACCTCAAAGATCATCCTTATAACCGTCACGCATGGTCAAAACCGGGATTTTGATCGTCCAATCATGACATATTCACAAAACTAACCCCATCAATTCTTCGATATCCAAAACTATACGAATGTAGCCATACAATAGGATGAATTAGAAATGATCTCTGATGCCGCCCTGGAAATATTCCGTGCCCTGATTCTCGTTGGCATTGTCGGCATGCTTTACGTCGAAGGACGCAAGCGACGTGAATTAAAACGTGAAGGTTGGAATCTGATCTTTTTTGGTTTTATCCTGCTGCTCTTTGGCAGTGTGATGGATATTACCGACGAGTACGAATCGCTTAATCGTTTTGTTGTCATCGGCGACACCCCGGCTCAGGGGATTCTCGAAAAAATCGTCGGCTTTCTATTCGGATTTATCAGCATCGCTATCGGCATGATGAGATGGTTCCCACGTGTGACGAGTATTGAACGGGTCAGAAAACTTGCTGATGAATTGCAAGTAACCAACGAAAAGCTCATCGATGCCAATGCTTCCAAGTCGTCCTTTCTGGCGAACATGAGCCATGAAATCCGAACACCGATGACCGCGATCCTTGGGTATGTTGAAATCCTCAACACCGAAGATGCCTCACCTGAAGAACGCCATCAACACCTGCAAGTGGTCAAACGCAATGGCGAACACCTGCTGACAATCATTAACGATATTCTGGACTTCTCGAAGATCGAAGCACAAAAAATTGACATTGAAAAAGTCCCAACCAATATCAAGGTCGAAACCCACCAGTGCATCAAGACCTTAGAGCACAAGGCAGCTGAAAAGAACATCGAGCTTATTGAGGATATTGCTTCAAATATCCCCACGCTGGCACTCACCGATTCAACACGGTTCCGCCAGATACTCATGAATCTCACGGGCAATGCAATCAAATTCACAGAGACAGGCCATGTGAAAGTTCAAGTCCGCGCTCAAACCAAACATCCTGATGTAGCAATCACAATCGCCATATCCGATACCGGCATCGGGATGAATCAAACGCAGGTCAAAAAACTCTTCAAGCCATTTACGCAAGCAGACAGCAGTACCACCCGACGCTTTGGGGGCACTGGACTTGGCCTGGCAATCTCCAAAAAATTGGCCCAATACCTTGGTGGTGATATCACTGTCACAAGCACAGCAGGCAAAGGTAGCTGCTTTACCTGGACACTCAACACCCAATCCTGTGAAACCAAACCTGTAACCAGCACTGCGACACCAACCCGTCCCAAATCATCATTTCAAACACGCGACTCCATCAAGGGGCGCATCCTCCTGGTGGAGGATGGCTTGGACAACCAAAGACTCATTCAACACATGCTCGGTAAATTTGATATCCAACTGGACCTGGCAGTCGACGGGCAAGAAGGCATTGATATGGCGACAGCATCCATTGGTAAAGAAAATTACTACGACCTGATCCTTATGGACATGCACCTGCCCAAAGTCAACGGCTTGGATGCCTCTCGCCAAATTCGCAAAGCCGGCTTTGATCGCCCCATCATCTCGCTGACAGCAAGTGTCATGGAAGATGATCGACGCAAGTGCAAAGAAGCTGGTTGCGACGATTTCTGTGCCAAGCCCATCAACCGCGAAGTCTTCCTTAATTGTGTCTCCAAACACATTGACCATGCAGCGTAATAACGGACTTAAAGTTGCCATATGGTTTTATAAAATAAGACTCCAATGATTCGCATAGAGTTGAACCACGACAGTAATACCAATATTAAAAACAACTTATCACATTTATGGCAAATTCCAGCCCAATGCTTGATTCGAACGGTTTCGCGCCTAGAATAAGAACGTTCTCAAATTGATATCGCTCTCAATTTATTGGAGTTTCCCTTTTGGCAGCATCACTCAAAGAAATCGCACAAGCCTCCGGCGTGTCTGTTGCCACGGCTGCCCGTTTTCTCAACGGTGATCAAAAAGAGGTCTGGGCTTCGACTGCCAGACGCGCCCAACGGGTCCGCGAGATTGCACGGCAGATGGGATACCGCCCCAATCACCGTGCCAAGTCGTTAGCCCGTAAATGTTCGATGGCAATTGGCATGCTCTTTGGTCGAGAAGGTGTCTTCTACGCTGACGTGTACCATCGGATTATCGCACGGGTCAGCGAACAATTGGCACACAACGGCTATGACTTGATGATGATCCCTGCCATCGGTCCAGCTTCACAATGGTCAGCCAAACTCATGGATGGGCGCGTTGATGCCTGCATCGTCTGCGATCCAGCGCCTGATGAGCTACAACAGGTTCTTGAAAACATCGACCTGCCAATGCTTGGGATTAACCTCAGCACCGATGCTCAAATTCCCATGATCCGTTACAACGAAGCCCAAGGCGCTCAAATGGTCGTGGAGCATCTTTTGGATTTGGGACATCGTCGTTTCTGGTTCGCTGCGTATGACATGCCCCAATACAAATCGCTTAAACACATAAGCTTTGTCACACGCTTGAAAATCATTCGGCAGATACTCAAGGAACACGGCCTGGAACAAGAGTTTCAATACCAGACCCGTTCGGTCCCTCAACAGGTTCAAATGATCGCCGACATGCCCGTCAGTCAACGCCCCACCGCCATCATTGCACAGAACGACCAACGCGCGATGGAAGTGATGCAAGCCTTGCATACTCACGGCATCAAAGTCCCTGATGACATCAGCGTCGTTGGATTCAACAATGACAACAGCAGCGCCCATTACATACCAGCATTAACCACGATCGACTTACCTGTACTTGGCGCATCGGATCGAGCTGTGAAATATCTGCTCGATCATCTGCAAAACAAAAAAACAACTGATCAAACCGACACCGGCATTCTGGACATGGTGCTTGATGAACGACTCATCATTCGTCAGTCCACCGCCAAAGTCCGCAACTGATATCTAACCATCAACTGACAGGAGTGATGCCATGCATCGATCCAAACCTGCTTGCACAATCCATGCCTTTACGCTCATTGAATTGCTGGTGGTGATATCGATCATTTCATTGCTGATTTCGATTTTGCTTCCTGCTTTGCAATCTGCCCGCAGTGCCGGCCGAACCGTCAAGTGTTTGAGCAATCAACGACAAATCGGACTTGGCCTGGCGATGTATTCAAATAATTACAGCGATCAACTGATCCCCTCTGGCATCACCGTCTTCGAAAAAACCCGTTACTACAACATCCATTGGGCAACCTTGCTGCACATGGGAAGATACATGGAAGTTCCACTGGACACCAGCGGTTCATCTGCCAATGGTGCCAATGAATCCGTTGGAGGTGGGCAATACTGTCCTGAAGGTTTAACCGACCGTGGCACCAACTACAGTCCAACCTCACGAACCGATAAACAAAACCGGCGTTACTGGGCCAAGTGGTTACCTGCAACCAATCTCCGGGTGGACACTTGGTACAGCATCAATGCGGGTTTAATCAGTGGCCCCGATGCACAGGATAAATTTGATTCATATCCTTATCTGGGCATGAGTGATTCACAAACCGATCAGAGCGTACTCAGACTGCACACCATTGGTGAAATCCTTAAACCATCCAAACTCGCCAGTGTGGCTGACGGCACATTCATTCATAACAAGTGGACCGAAGAACGTATTGGTGCACGTCACAAAAATTTTACGACCACCAACATCCTGCATCTGGACGGTCATGCAGCCACGTATGCAACGGACATACTTGCCACCGACTTTACCGATCCGGTTGAAACCAACAAATTCCCCAATCCCTTTTGGCGATTGGATCAATAATTTTTAACACCTGATATTACAAATGGAGTCTGTCATGATTCGTTTTCGTATTCCCCATTGCATGGGATGCCTATCCTTCGTCACCTGTTTGCTCGTAAGCGTACTTGCGCTTCCGGCTTGCGCCGTTGAATCAGCCGTCTTTCCTGATGGTGGTAACCTGATGGTCGACTTTGATGCGCCCCAACGCTTTCATGCAAGCATCCGAAACAATGATCCGCAAGTGGGATCAAGCAACGAATTCCAAGTCGCCGACATGCCCTTTAAAAATGCAGTTGCGGTGACCAGCAAGAAGATTCAAACCAATCCATGGGATGTGATTGTGCACGTCAAAACGCGCGAGGTTGGAATCAATGCCGGTGATGTCTGCCTGCTGAGTTTCTGGATGCGCAGCCCCTGGTCAGAAGATGAGTCAGGCAACGGCGTGGCCAACGTCTACGTGGAACTCAACGAAGCCCCACACTCCAAGGTCATGCGGCAGCGCGTCTCAGCAGGTAAAACATGGCAGCAGATTCTCATCCCCTTCACCGCAGGCAGTACCCATCAACTTCCCGCGGGCAAAACCAGCATCTCCATTCACATGGGTTTCCGCCCGCAGTCCGTGGAACTTGGTGGCTTTCAACTCATCAACTACCAGAAAACACGCAAAGCCTCCGACTTGCCCCATATGGAAGTCAGCTATGCCGGCCGTGAACTTGATGCGCCATGGCGAACTGAAGCTGCCAAACGCATCGAGCAATACCGCAAAGCCGACCTGAATGTCAACGTCACCGACAGCCAAGGCAACCCCATCTCCGACGCACAGGTTCATGTGCAGATGACCCGCCACGCCTTTCGCTTTGGTACGGCCGTCACCGCACACATGCTCGGTATGGACCCAACATGGAGCAAGGAAGCCGGTGATCATCGACGATTCCCTTACACCGAAGCCGATGTCCACAAGTACCGACAGATCGTCGAAGAAAATTACAATTGGGTCGTCCTGGAAAACGACTTTAAAATGTTCCCCTATCTCAACGGCATCAAGAACGCGCAGCAGGACCGTCGCAAACTGCTCTACCGCAATGACTGGTTGCAGAACGCACTGACCTGGCTCAACGAACGGGATATCAAAGTGCGCGGCCATCGCATCTTCAACGGTCGCATGCCCCGCCGTGTCGACTGGGACCCGAACCGTAAAGAAGAACTGAGAAAATGGATCATCGATCAAGCCAAACAGAAAACGGCTGATGCCGGCACACGCGTGACCGAATGGGATTGCATCAACCATCCACAATGGGGTGGCAATGACAAAACCCTCATCAGCTATATGGGCGAGCCGGACTTCTATGCCAAGTGCATTGCGATGGGTAAGCAGTTTGCCCCTCATGCTCAGATGTGGGTCAATGAAGGCAAGATCATGGTCGGTGATGGTGGACGTAGTGACGTCTACGAAAACATGATCAAAACGCTCATCCAATACAACCAGCCACCTGACGGTATCGGCTTCATGGGTCACTACAACACCAGCAGTCTCGTTGCTCCTGAAATACTCTACAAGCGCCTTGAACGTTTCGCCCCCTATGCCCCTCGGATGCAATTTACCGAACTGGATATCAACACCCATGATGCACAACTCCAGGCCGACTATCTGCGGGATGTGATGACGGTCGCATTCAGTCATCCCAAATTCGTCGGCGTGATCCAATGGGGATTCTGGGCAGGCAAACACTGGATGCCCGAAGCCGCATTATGGGCCAAGGATTGGCAGGAAAAACCATCTGCCAAGGCCTACCGTGACCTGGTCTTCAATCAATGGTGGACCGATGCCCAACTCAAATCATCATCCAACGGCACAGCCAACGTCCGTGGATTTAAAGGTGCGTATACCATCACCGTCACACACAACGGTAAAACCCAAGTGGTCAAAACCACACTTGATGATGATGGGCAAACGGTGAATGTAAAACTGGATTAATCAGAAAGCAAAAATCTTCAACTAACACCTTAACTCGTAGTTACTACAGTTAAGGTGTTTTTATTTGCTAGTCATCAGAGTGTGCCATGACCGAATAAATAAGAGATACCCCATGCAGAGATCATACATGCAAGAAGTAAAGACCATGCGAGTATTGCTTTAATAATATGTTTTCGGGCTTCTTCACTTGTTTTGGATTTTCTGAACTTTCTATGTTCGGAAAAATACCAGAACACACAAACTATCATACCAGCGACCAAAGCCATAAAAACAAATGGTGCCATACAACCCAAAATGTTTGCCAGAGTGCTCAAATTACGACATTCTTTCGTCGATTATATATAGACAAGTTCATTTAAAAACTGCTCAATCGCATCGTGATACGTCTTCTCATCGACCAGTGGCAAACCGCCATGCTCCCCGCCGGTGATCTCCACGTAGGTTCCGTCGGTTGCTGCTTCGGCGATGGATCGCCCTGCTGAAGCTGGGCAGATGGGATCATCCGAACCGTGCAAGACCAGGACTGGACATTGAAGTTCTGCAGCCTGCATCGCGCGATCGTAGGGGGCAAAATTCCAGAACATGATCCGCAACATCGCATTGGCCAACATACAAATCGGCTCAGGTGGAATCCGTTTAAGTCTCAAATGACTGGCAACGGGTTGCATCGCATAGCGGTATGGCCCATCAAGGATCACACCGATGACCCGAACATGATGCTGTTGGTCGTTGACTGCTGCATGTAAGGTGATCCCAGCTCCCATTGACGATCCGACGAGGATGAATTTTTCATCAGGAGTCTGTTGGACTTGATCCATGATGCTGCACAAATCGGCTGGCTCAAGCTGGCCAACGGTGCAGACCTTGGCCGTGTTGTCACCATGCCCTCGCATGTCATACACCACGACACGTGATGCCCATGGAACCATCCTTGCTGCTTTGTACAAAGACCCATAGCGACTGTTGGTCCAACCATGCGTCAGAATAATCGTCGGGCCATCAAGCTTTGCACCTTCGATGATCCATGCCGGTGACGTGCTGTCATCGGTAAACGTAAACGTGACTTCCTGGGCAAGCAGATTTAATTCCGATGGCTCGGTGACGCCCTCCCTTGCCACCACCACGCCATAGGTCTTGCGCGATGGATGCATCATGCTATGGACAAGCATCCACGCACCTGTGAGCCAGATCACGCCAAGTGCTGTTGCAAAGAGAATCACCAAACCCAGGATCGAATCAAACATGGCAAGACGGTAGGATATGTTGATGATGTTGTCTAGTGAACTGAATCAGCATCACGCAGTGATACAGCAAATGCAGCGTAACAAATGGGAAATATCATGGATTACCAAACCTTACTCGATGAAGCGATCAAAGAAGCACAACTCGGTTTAAATGAAGGTGGCATTCCCATCGGCAGTGTCCTGGCAGACAAAGATGGCAACATCGTCGCCCGTGGTCACAACCAACGTGTGCAGTCAGGCGACCCCACTGCCCACGCAGAAGTCGATTGCATCCGCAATGCAGGCCGGCGACGTGATTGGCATGAACTGATCCTCGTCTCCACACTTAGCCCATGCGTCATGTGTACCGGCACATCACTGCTCTTTCGCATCCCCAAAGTCATCATCGGTGAAAACCAAACCTTCAAAGGCGCAGAAGACCTCTTTGCACAAAAAGGTGTCGAACTGATCAATCTGGATTCGGATATCTGTAAACAATTAATGAAAGACTTCATCGCAGACCGCCCCGATCTCTGGAACGAAGACATCGGGCTGTAACCCAAAAAAGCATCAGCGACACGCAGTGTCGCAGCTATTTTTCAATGACATCACGCATACACATTAAAGCCCGTGGGACTTCAGTCCCCGGGGTTTCGCGCACGAAAGTCAACAAGGCAACCCGGGGGTTAAAACCCCACGGGCTTTAATGTGCATAGGTTGAGTCATTTGAATATTGAAAGGTTCGATCACGACAAACGATCGCGGTAGTCTTCGTACGTAAATTCACGGATGATTTCGACTGTGTCGCTGGCAGGCTCGTACGTTGCGATGCTGGGTAAATGCACCCCGTTGAACGTGGTAGTCTTAACCATTGAATAATGGATCATGTCGGTGAACGCTAAACGCTGTCCGACTTGCAGGGGTTGGTCGAAGCTGTATTCGCCGATGACGTCGCCTGCCAGACAGGTCATGCCACCGAGTTTGTAGGTGTGTGGTTTTTCGCCGGGAAGTCCGCTACCGATGATCATCGGGCGGTAAGGCATTTCCAACACATCGGGCATGTGGGCTGACGCGGAGGTGTCGAGGATCGCAATGTCCATTGCATTGTGAACGATGTCCTGCACTTCAGCGATAAGGATGCCGGTGTTCAGCGCGACCGCTTCACCGGGTTCGAGATAAACTTCGATGTCGTACTTTGCTTTGATGGTTTTGACGAGGTCGATGAGTTCATCCACGCCGTAGTCATCACGGGTGATGTGATGCCCGCCGCCGAGGTTGAGCCATTTCATTTGAGGCAGGTATTGGCCGAATTTTTCTTCGACGACTTTCCATGTGCGTTGGAGGGAGTCGACATTTTTTTCACAGAGCGTGTGACAATGCAAACCTTCAATACCGGTCAAATCCTGCCCCCGAAAGTCTTCCAAACGGACGCCTAATCGTGAACCGGGGGCGCAGGGATCGTAGATTGCGGTTTCGACTTCCGAGTGTTCAGGATTGATGCGGATACCACAGCTGACTTTTTTTTCGGATGCGAAGATGGTGTCTTTGTGTCGCTGCCATTGGCTAAAGGAGTTAAACGACATGTGGTCGGAATACTTGATGTAGTCGTCTAACTGCTCTGGTTTGTAAGCCGGTGCGAAGCTATGCATTTCTTTGGAAAAATGTTCATCACCCAATCGCGCTTCGTCTGGGGAGGATGCGCAGACACCAGACAGATAGCATTTGACGATGCTGAAGGTCGACCACATCGCAAAGCCCTTGAGCGCCAGCAACACCTTGGCGCCGGACTCATCCTGCACGTGTTTGAGGATGCCAAGGTTTTTACGCAGCAAGCCCAGGTCGCAGACAAAGCACGGAGATGGGAAACGTGCGAAGTCGATTTCGTTGACGGTGGGCATGGGTGGTTCTCGCGTCTTTATTTGATCAAAGACCTGCACCGGATTGACATCCGGTGTTCAACTATCTGTCACTACAACGATGCAATTACAACTCTTTGATATGCCAGGGCAGTCCGTGGATATTGAGTTTTTCCATAAATGGCGTCGGGTCGTTTTGCTCCATGTTCCAGACACCGGGCTTACGCCACTTGCCTGTCATGAGCATCATCGCACCGATCATTGCAGGCACGCCGGTGGTGTAACTGACGGCCTGAGCGCCGACTTCCTTGTAACATTCGGCATGGTCACAGCAGTTGTAGATGAAGACCTTTTTGGGCTTGCCGTCCTTGACACCTTCGATGAGGGTTCCGATGGAGGTCTTGCCGGTGTAACCTTTGGCGAGGCTTGCCGGATCGGGTAGCAATCGCTTGAGCAGTTCGATGGGAACCACAGGGGTGCCGTTGTAGTCCACGGGGTCGATACGAGTGATACCGATGTTTTGCATCACACGCAGATGGGTCAGATATTCTTCGCCGAAGGTCATCCAGAATCGGATGCGTTTGAGTCCCTTGATATTCTGGACCAGTGATTCTTCTTCCTCGTGGTACAGCAAGAAGCTCTTGCGGATACCCACTTCTGGATAATCAAAGTCCCAGGTCTGACTCATCGGCTCGATTTCGACCCAGTTGCCATCTTCCCAGTATTTGCCCTTCTGAGTAATCTCACGGATGTTGATTTCCGGGTTGAAGTTGGTGGCAAAGGGATGGCCGTGATCACCGGCATTACAGTCGAGAATGTCGATGTAATGGATCTCATCAAAGAGTTCTTTTTGAGCGTATGCACAGAATACATTGGTCACGCCGGGATCAAAACCACTGCCGAGCAAGGCACAGAGCCCTGCGTCCTTAAAGCGATCCTGATACGCCCACTGCCACTTGTACTCAAACTTGGCTTCGTCGCGTGGCTCATAGTTGGCGGTATCCAGATAGTCGACGCCAGCTTCCAAACAGGCATCCATGATGGGTAGGTCTTGATAAGGCAATGCGACATTGAGTACCAAGTCTGGTTTGACTTTCTTAATCAGTGCAACCATCTCCGGCACGTTGTCTGCATCGACTGCTGCGGTGTCAATGGTTCGTCCGGTCTTCTCTTTGACCGAAGCTGCAATTTCATCACACTTGGAAACAGTGCGGCTGGCCAAGGTGATCTGTTCGAACACTTCTGGAACCTGTGCACATTTATGTGCCACCACACAACCAACGCCACCGGCGCCTACGATCAGGACATTGCCCATTTGAATCTCCTAGCTTTACGTTTCAAACTCAAACCCGAAAAATCTATTTTCGTGATTTAGCTGCTTGTGGCAACCTGACACAAATATCGTCACCACGACGTAATGACAAAGCGCGGAATCTTAGCGGATTTGGGCAGTTGACGGTAGCGGTTTGGCCAATTGACAAAAAAATAAATCTTGTGAGCTATTTGGCGCAAGATTTCCCAAGTTGGCGCTATTGTGTGATTGTTGCTTATCCCATCTCACGGTAGCCTGTTTGCTGCACTGATATTCAACCACAGGAACGCACACGATGTTCAACCGCAAAGCAAAATGGATCTGGGACAACTCCGACCGCAAGGCCTACCACCATTACATTCAGGCCCGACGGACATTTACTGCCACCGCCGGTCAACTCAAAATGCCGATGTCACTGCTCATCACCGCCAGCAGTTACTACCAGGTGTCGCTCAACGGCCAAGTCGTCGGACACGGGCCAGCCAAGAGTGCTCATGGCAAGCGTTCAGTGGACACATATGACCTGATCCCCTTTGCATGTGTTGGTGAGAATCAACTGCTCGTCACCGCCCTGTCCGTCGGAGCAGGCACGATGACCGCAGCGTGTGAAGACGCGGGACTGATCTTCCAGATCAATGTGGGTAGCAAGTCCATTGTCAGTGACAGCCACACCCAGGTGCGCAACGATCCCACGCGACAGAAATTCACGTCACGGCGTTGGATCATGCCTTGCGTGGAAGATGTCGATGCCTCAGGTTTAGCCAAGCGAAGTGGTTGGAAGTCAGCTACGGTAGTCGATGGATCAGATGTGGAGTTGTACCCACGTCGTGTACCGCTGCCATCACGTGAAGTGTTGCCGGTCAAACGCATTGTCAGCACGGACACGGTGGCATTGCCCAATGTCAATTTCACCTTTATCACCAAGCCGTATCTGGCTGATCCCAATGAGCAATTTCTTTGCAACCTGCATCAGAAACATGCCTACATCATCAGCGAATTGCACTCGCCCGTGGATCAGACACTGGCGTTAACACCCTCTCTGGGCAATGCGTCATGGTGGATCAATGGCAAGCATATGGTCAACGCCAACGGTTGGAGCACCAATGCGTTCAACAACAAATCACCTCGCGTCAAACTTGCCAAAGGCAAGAACCTGCTCGTGGGTATCTGCACCCGTTCCCATCATGAGGATATGACACTCACCGGTTTTGCCAATAAGCCTGTCACCGTCAAAAACCCCTTTGGCAAAGGCATGTTCGCGTTTGTCACGCTGCCCCAAGAGGCTCCGAAAATCACCGGTAAAGCGCAACTGACACATGACTGGAGCAGTGAACCGGGGCTGATCAAACGCATCAATCCGGCACACAGCTTCGTCGATGGCTCTTCACAAACCCTGGCTGAAGGTGCCCGTCTCCTCAGTAAGCAGGACGCGTTGGTGCAACAGGCGACACTCGATACGATCACCCTCCCCGCTGCCAAAGACGGTACCGCAAGTCGCACGATTATCGACCTGGGTGTGCTGCACAATGGTTATCTTTGTTTTGAGGCCCAAGCATCTGCGGAAAATGGGCGAGTGATTTTCAGCATGTTTGAAGCAATCAAGGAAGACCCACACGTGGTCATCCACTGGCCGGGTATGAACAACGCGTTGTGTTACCGCCCTGCTGCTGGTCGCTCATCGTTTGAAAGTTTCTTTGCCTATGGCGTTCGCTACATTGCCATCCATCACACAGGTAAAAAACCGGTGACGCTCAAAAATCTGCGCGTCCTCACTGCCAATTGCAACATGCTTGCTCAAGGCAGTCTGCAAACCGATGACCCGATGCTCAATGCCATTTACAAGCAAGGGGTCCAAACCCAACTCTCGGGGATGGATGACACGTACACGGATTGCCCGACGTTTGAGCAGGTCAACTGGAACTATGACAACCGCACCACCGCGATGGCCAACTATGTGACCTTTGGCAGTGATGCGATCACGCAAAACAGCATTCGCCTGTTTTCTGAAGATCCGCATTTTCAAGGCATGGTGCGTAGCCAATATCCAAGTGATTGGGAAAACTTTATCCCGTTGTGGTCGTTCCACTGGATCATGTGGGTACGAGACTATTGGTGGCAAAGTGATAACACATCCTTTGCTAAGGACATGATGCCCTGCATCGCGCGTGGATTGAAACATGCGTTGAGTCTGCGCGATGAACGTGGGTTGCTATCCATGCCGGGTGTCTGGCATTTTGTGGATTGGGCTCAAGGACGTGATGATGACCATGCCGTCAATGCTGCTGAACAAGCAGGACTGCTAGGTGCATTAGAGGCAGCAATCCAACTAGGCCAAGCGTTAGGCAAGACCTTCGCCAAACAAACACAAGCCTGGCAAGTCGCGTTCGATGCCCTGAAAAAAGCGGTCAATAAACATCTGTGGTGTAAAGACCGCAACGCCTACGCGGACGCTTTACTTGAAGATGGCAGTCAATCGAAAGTCAGTAGCATGCCGAGTAATGCCGCGTTGTGTCTCTATGGTGCAGCGAATCCCAAGCGTTCAAAGCTACTCGCTCAGCGCATGGCAATGGGACCTCAAGGCGGCTTGGTGGACTTTGGCTCGCCATTGGGTGTCTTCTATATCACAGAGCTGTATGACCGTCTGGGCATGGCCAAAGAACTCTTTGCCATCATCACCGAGCACTGGGGGGAAATGGTGCTCCAAGGCGACAGCTGCGGCTGGGAGCAGTTTAAAAAGGGGCTGGCTCCCGGTGCCTATTGGCCGACGCGCAGTCGCTGTCACCCCTGCTCAGCCGTGGTACTCAAATACCTCACGCGCTGGGTCTTGGGAATTCAACAACATCAGGCAGGTTGGAAATCCTTTAGTGTCAAACCGCGCAACACCGGTATTAACATCCAACGCGTATGGGGCTCGATTCCAACGCCTCAAGGTTTAATCCGTGTCAGTTGGTCTGGTGACAATGATAAAATTAAAAAAATATGCGTAGAGTCTCCCGCAGGCTGTAAACAGGCGTAAGCCATCCCACAAAAACACCAACCACCACATCTAGGCCATGAACACCGATCAGTCGGCGCAAGTTGTATCACCCGACACATAACACCAGCCAATCAATGTTTACAATGCTTTTAACGTCCGGGGATATATTGAGTAATCAAAAACTTAAATTGTATTTTTATTTACTTTCAACCTTTCTTTTGTGTTGACAGATTCCAGGCTGAGTCCAATAATAAGAAGAGTCTTTATCCGCTGATTCAGCAATACGCACCTTAAAGTTTGGGGCTTCCGGGGCAATTTGATCGGGGTAAAGGTGCCTGTAGCATTTGTCGCACACGGACGTGTAACCAAGGTAATCAGCGAACTACATGGAGGTCGTAGATATGAGTAGTCTCGAAGCCCGTAAGCTCCGTCAGTTTATCGAGCAGCAGGATCAAACCAGTCGATATATTCTCCTGCTTCACTACTACGATAATTTGACGGTGAAGGAAATCGGGCTGGTACTCGACCTTCCACAGAGCATTATCCAAAGTAGACTCACTCACCTCCAACAACGCGCACGACAACAAATTCTCCGTTGCCAAACAGTCAAGCCATCGACAGTTGCAACCAGCAGTTTGTCTGCCATTGCCTGATCTATCTTTGCTTTAACTGATCTTGCACGCTCTGGTCTTCTACTTGAATACCTTGTAATCGTTTGTCTACTCATTCAAAAGCGACACATGCTTGTCTGAACGGGTCATTCTGCCCACTCAATAAAACAACTCATATAAAAAAACAGACGCCGGTGATCAGCGTCTGTTTGCAAATGTATTGGTTTGTCCTCGCCAACGGCGACATCATCAATCAGATTTATTGAATCATCTTTGCTGTGAGGTTCTTAAAATCGTCCTCAGCCAATTCAAAGAAGGTTGAGCCAATCTGGCCGGTGTGATTCTCACTAAGCTGGATGTGTATATCGCCATCCTTGGTGGTGACGATCACATCAATGGAACGGGAAATTTTCTTTGGTGATGTATACCGTTCAACTCTCAGACCTGCGAGTGTGTCAAACAGTGTGCCCACCTTCGACTCATCAAGCTCGACACCTTGGGCAGTGAACTTGTCATCCTTACGGGTGATGGTGATGTTCTGATCCTTGGTAATGACCTGAACTTTCTGGATTGCATCACGGGTCACATCAACAATCGTGCGTGGGCGAATCTCCGCAGTAAGCTTGTCAACGAACGCCTGGCTGACCATAAAGTGAAGCTCCGGTTGCTCAAGCATTGCCACACGGGACTGTGCGTCGACCTTAACGGTCAATGTAGCGTCATCATTGCCATAGGTGATGGTGTAAGCATCGTCCCCTACCGGCCCTTGTGTGTCCCAGCTATCAACTCTCAGCGGGGCTATGGCATCAAGCAATTCGCCAAAGGCAAAGCTCTCATGCTTGTCAAAACCATCAAGCTTCCATGCGCTGTCCGTTCGGCTAAAGTGCAGCATCGTGTTGGCAGCATCAGGCAAAGTGATATCCACCATCTTCAAGTCCGCAGACTTCCAATCCTTGATGATGCGATTACGCAGCAAGGCAACCTTGCTGTCCACCACCTTGCTTATCTGCTCACGCGGGACAACGTATCCGACCGTCTCGTTGTTGCGAAGAATCGTCACATTATCATCACTGTTTGGATAGACCTTAAACACATCATCACTGGCCCGACCAGTGGCACCAATGGCAAACGTCAACATCGGCTTGCCACTCAAACTGGGATTGACAAGATAACTCACAGCCTTGGCATCGGTAATCACTTCAACCAACGACTTGGCCAACTCCTGATCCAAACCATAACCGGGCTTGGGATCATCATATCCCCAACCATCGGCACTCTTGCGTATCTGCAATGTGACGGCATCATCTTTCGACACCACAACCTTGGTAATGTCAGTGGACATGATGGGCGTAAGACTTGGTTCACGCAGGTCATCGACGGACTTACCAAATTTTTCAACATCTGACTTACTGATTTCAAAGACCACATCCCCAACGCCCTGGCCGTCTGAATAAGTCGCAAAATAGCGTTCCTTTTTCAAATCCACCGGGGCACCGATGACAAGTGTCCGATAGCGTGGCTTTGGCGCAACGGCTTGGGCCTTGTCTTGATCATCCGTTTTTTGTACTGCGACTGGCGGTTGTTCAATCGTCACCTTGACCGACGGTTTATCCAAACCATAGACCGTTAAATCAGCAGGCTTGTCTGCCACAAATTCGGAGATGAACATGGTGTTGATCGCGCCAAGAATCTGAGTCAATGCGTCACGTGACACGCGTCCTGTATGGTCACCGGCATAGGCCCACTGGCCATCTTTTTTGACCATCTGCAACGTGCCATGGGTGTCGATTTTGGTGATCTGATTGACTTGTCCCTCGGTGGGCGCTTTGAAACTCTTGCTACGCCATGCCGTCACGTCTTCATCAAGGATACTTTGATGCAGATCGTCATTGACGACGTACAAAGCAGCATCATCATTGAGCATCAGGTAACCACGCCCGCCGATCCCCCGTCTACCGAGCTTGAATATCTGCTTGGCCGAGTCATCAGAAAAAGTGATGGTGACCGTGGCAAGGGGCTTATCGAGTTTAACGTCAGCCAGGCTTGGCGCACCGTTCTTGCCGGGTGTGAGTTTTTCGGTATAGGTCAGTTCCAACGCATGACCACCGGGTTGCCCTGCCGACCATGAATTGAGTTTGAAACTGACCGGTTGGGTTTGCTGCCATTCTGTGCCGGACTTCTCGATGGTGTAGGTCTTGCCATCTCTTTCGACGGTCAGAGTCGCAATCTTATCCTTGTCGAAAGTGTCAGCTTTAAGCAGTGGCTGCTTGGTCTGATCGACTTGCGTGAGGGTCAGGTCGTCAGCCGGATTATCCTTATCCCAAAGGAAAAACGCACCGACAATCGCCAGTAGAAACAATAGGAACAGCGTTGTTTTAAAATTCATCGTTTATTTCCTGCTCGTTACATATCACTGTAAAAGCTTTGTTGCATCATTCCCGCCCAGGCGAGAATCCATGACTTAAAGTTAATCAGGCCTTGCGACGTTTGAGTCCGACGATGATGCCGATGGCGAAAATGGCCAAAGGCAATCCCGCCAATACCGTCCAGCGGATACCGATCATCTGAGCAGTGGTGACATCACCAATACGGCGAATATCCTGACTGCGAGCGCTGGCGGCAATCATCTCATCCATGTTCGATAACCAGAACATACTGTTAACGAAAAGCTCCGGGTTAGCAGGGAACGCAGCACCCACCATCGGTGCAGTACCCGGCCCAAGTAAACCGTAATTAACGATCTGATCCGTAGCCCACATCGGGTCGGCAAAGACCGCAAGGCGTTTACCATTCTGATCCGCAGCCACAGCAACGGTAAATTGCTCCGAAGCCTTTTCCGCATCGTACTTGGGCTTTTGATCCTGCAAGTCTTCTTGTGCCCACATGCGAGCGCCTTTGGCAAGTGCAAGCGTATAGGTCTCAATACCATCCTTCTTTTCGATGTCGATGGGTGATGCCGATGCAAAGATACCCGCGTTACCTGAAAGCGCCTGGGTAATGGACAATTCATTCGGCCAGCTTGAAACACGAATCGTGGGGTCCGCAGCCGTCTGACGACTGGACACCGTCACTTCACTCATGATGAGGCTTGCGCTTTTGACATTGATCCCCCAATCAGAAAGCAAACCTGCAACGGGGTCGGGCATACCCATCGCTGCTGCGGGATTCGGACCACTCATGAACAGAACCGCTTCGCCCTGTTCCATGCGACTGCGAACATGATCGACAATCTGCTGACCGCCACCCATTTGACCCATCTGCATCATCATCGGGTTGGCTGGTTCAATCGGTGTGACAATCCACACGACACTTTGCCCATCCTTGGGAGTCGGTGGTGGTGCAGGTTGACCAGGTTGACCGGTCCGCGGATCGGGGCGCCCTTGTGGCGACCAGTCTTTGACTTCAAAGTTCAAATTTTTGAGACGTTCGGCAACGGCATTGTACTGACCTTGATATCCCAGAACAGGCATCCGTGGTGAGCCCTGAATGAACACGACCAAAGGTTGCGTGTCCATGCTCATGGCAAGCAGATTACCAGTGATCTTTTCTTCACCAAGGAACTGAAGTTCAGGTCGTTGCCCCTGCTGCATCTGCTGTTGCTGCTGCTCTGGCAAACGGAACATGTCCAGCAGGTTGATCACGCGAATCTGATCCTCACCGACTAAGACAACCGAATCAGGCTTGGAAATCTGCTGCGTAATTTTGGTGTACTCTTCGCCCGCTTTGATTGATCGCAGCAGTGGCAACACCTTGCCAATATTCTGGCGGGTGGCTTTGAAACTGTCCGCCAGTTCCAGTAACGCTTCTTTGACCGAAGCGGGTTGCGTACTGTTCTGTGAGTAACGACTCAAATAATCCACCGCGACGGCATAGACCTTTTCATCAAACTGTGCCAACAGGGACTTGATCAATTCCAACGAACCCGAATAGTCCGGCAAGGCGCTGTCGTTGACATTATCAAGCTGCTCATTGGTCTGCTTGAATTGATCCTCAGCACGGGCAAAGGAACGCACGACCTGTTCGACAAGCTGCTTTTCCTGACCATCCGTAAAGGCCTTGTTCTCCATCAACGCTGCCATAAGCTTGCGCTGCTGGGCAATATCCTGGGACATGCGATTGACTTGTTCACGCCCTTGCTGGATAGCTGCTTCCAACGGCTTAAGCGTATCGGCATAGCGTGCTTTGATCGTGCCATAGAACTGTTCGACCCGACTAAGCTGACGCACGGGGTCGATGTGTTGGACGGTGATATGCGACGAGTAATTATCGTACTCGCTGATAAGGTCCTTGGCTTTGTTGAACTCCTCAGCATTTTGGGAAATGAGCGTGACGATCTGCACGTCCTTTTCCAACTTCCCAAGAAGCTTTTGCGTCTGATCTGAGAGGCTGTAGAGACGTGTTGCCGTCATATCCAGCCGCAGATGCGCCAGTCGCTTGTAGGAGATAATGTTGAGGATCACCACGATGGCCAGCACGATCACCACGGAGATGGTGACATTGATGCCATACTTAAAACGTCTTGAATTTTGGGTATCGGTATTGCTCATGATTAACGCCACCGTTTACTTTCAACAAGTTTGACTGCAAGGAAAAGGAAGAACGCCATACCGGAGACGAAGTAGATGATGCGGGATAAGTCCAGCACACCTTTACCAAAGTCTTCGAAGTGTCCGTTGACGAACATGAACTGCATCGCCTGCTGAATTTGAGGCGGGATAAATGCTGCACGTGAGAGCAGGTAAATCACAAAGGTGAACAGGCAGATGGTAAAGACGGTCAGCATGTAGCTGATGATCTGGTTCTGACTGATCGCCGATGCGAATGTGCCGATGGCAAGGTAAAACCCGCCGACAAGAAACAAGCCGATGTATCCGGTGAGTAGCGGGCCGTAGTCCGGTGAACCGAAGGCTTCGACGATTCCCACCAGCACAAGTGTCGGGATAAACAGCGTGACGAAAAAGCCCATCGCACCAAGCCATTTACCCAACACCAATTCAGTGTCCGACAGTGGCGAGGTCATCAGCAGTTCGATGGTTCCTGAGTGAAATTCATCACTGATCAGTCGCATGCTGATGCCCGGCAAGAGCAGGATCATCAACCAGATCACCCCTTGAAACGTGCCCTGCATCGAAGCAGGCATACTCGGGGCAAAGGAGTTAAAAAACAGAAGTGACGAACCCAGCGAAAAAAGCGCCAGGACGACATACGCAATGGGCGAAAAAAACAAGGATGTCATTTCGCGTTTGGCTATGGTGATGACGTGATTCATCATCGATCCTTTAATCAGGGATTAGTGAATAGGGAGTAGTGATCAGGGCTTTGAGCCAAACCGCCAGATGAGTCATTGACGAATCTGACGGGTATCAAATAATCACTGACTTAAGCGACCGCTTCCTCGACCACTTGGCTTTGATCTGCGGTGATCTGGATGAAGAACTGTTCGAGACTGGCCGTTTCATTGCGCATCTCGCGGATGGCCCAACCATTGGTGAGAATGGTTTGCCCCAGTCGTTCACGCAACTCACTGCCGGGTGTGGGTTGGACGACAGCCTTGACCCAGTCGCCTTGCTGCTCGACTGTGACGGACTGAACACCTTCAACGCCTGTGAACGCTTTCTGCACCGACTCACCGTTGGCTTTAACCTGTACCAGGACGCTGGCACCTTGGCCGACTTTCTGGCGTAAGTCCGATGGACTGCCGTCTGCCTTGATCTCACCGGCTGCGATGATGATCACGCGGTCTGCGGTCTTTTCGACTTCAGGCAAAATATGCGAACTAAGCAAAATCGTGTGCTTGCCCTTGAGTTCCTGAATCAGATTCCGCACCGCGCCGATCTGCACAGGGTCCAGACCAGATGTCGGTTCATCGAGGATCAGAATTTTGGGGTCATGCAACAACGCCTGTGCAATGCCGACACGTTGGCGATTACCCTTGGACAGTTGCCCAATGACGCGACGGCGAATCTCTTTTAAGCCGCATCGATCCGAGACATAGTCGATGGCTTTGACGCGATCGGCACGAGGCATGTCCATGAGCTTGCCACGGAAATGCAGAAATTCTTCGACACGCATTTCCATGTACAACGGCGTCGATTCGGGCAGGTAACCAATCTGACGCCGTGCCTTTTCCGACTCCTTAAGTGCATCGAATCCGGCGATGGTGGCATTACCGGATGTCGGAGGCAGGTAGCCGGTGAGCATGCGGATGGTGGTGGATTTACCCGCACCGTTTGGCCCGAGAAATCCGAGTATCTGACCTTCGGGAACGTCAAAGCTAATGCCGTTGACAGCCCGGGTCGGCCCATACCATTTCACAAGGTTTTCCACGTGAATCATGTATTTTCCCTCTAATTCCAATTTGTCTATCCCTCGGAATCGCCCCGCCTGAGTTACGGGAGAGTCCGATGGTTTAACGGACATCCGCTCACACGTCAAGGCGGATACCACGCGCGAGTGACGGTGTGTTAAGCGATACGCAGTGACTGCGTGTGTGGTTCGGATTAATTTTGAGTTTTTTATTCTTCAATACCAAACCCAAATTTTACCACAGAGCCGCAGAGGACACGGAGTGAAGAGAGATAAGGCATTTTATTACTTTAAAAATGCAGAGAAGCATGGGATATCTCAAACAGCAATATTGTTTTACTCTCTTATCTCTGAGTCCTCTGCGGCTCTGCGGTAAAAAATGCCTTGTTCATTTCACGGTTAATCAACATCAAACCCAGCGATCGCATCGACGAAGGTTTCGCCGTATTTTTTGCTCTTAAGGGCGCCAACACCATTGATCTGGTCGAACTGGGTAAGCGTCACCGGTTTGATGGCAGACATCTGCCTAAGCGACAGATCAGAGAAGACCATGTATGGCGGGATGTTCTGATCGTGAGCCAGTTGCAGTCGCAGTTGACGCAGGTGTTCAAAGAGCGATTCGTCCACAGGCATGCCATCGACATCTGTGACATCATGCTTCTTGCTACCCGCGGACTTCTGAAGCAAGGCGCGAGGTTTGACCATTTCAAAGGTCACCTCACCCTTGAGCAGTGGCATGCTCTGCTCATTGAGTCGGAGAATCGGGAATTGATCTGTGGTCTGCGAGACGTAGCCGTGATTAATGAGTGCTTCAGCAACGGTCTTCCAATAGGCGATGCGACTGTCCGAACCAATGCCGAAAACCGAGAGCTTGTCGTGGCCGTTGCGTTGGATTTTTTCATCCACTTTGCCACGCAACACATTGATGACATAGCCCATGCCGTAGGTCTGCTGGATACGCGCGACCGCTGAGAGAAACTTGCGGGCATCTTGCGTCACGTCAATCAATTCAGGCGGTTGCTGACAGTTATCACAGTGGCCACATTTGCCAGCATGTTCCTGGCCGAAGTACCCGAGCAGTGGGACACAGCGACAGCCTGTATGGTAGGCAAACTTGATGACCTGCGAGAGTTGCCACTGTGCCAATTCACGTTCGGAGTCGGACTTTTCTTCAAAGAAGTGTTCGATTTTTGCACGATCGCCTGCTGAGAAAAACAGGATGCAGTCGGCAGGTAAACCATCACGCCCCGCCCTGCCGGTCTCCTGGTAATAACCTTCGAGATTGCGTGGCAAGTCAGCATGCATCACAAAGCGCACGTCCGGCTTGTCGATGCCCATCCCAAAAGCTATGGTCGCACAGATCACGCGCGTATCGCCGTAGACAAAGTCATGTTGATTGTCACTACGCTCCTGATAGGTCAGGCCTGCATGATACGGCTTGGCACGGATACCTTTGTCCTGCAATTTGGAAGCAAGCTTTTCGGTCCCCGCGCGGGAGTGACAGTAAATAATGCCTTCGTCGTTGGGATGCGATTGAATGTATTGGGCGATCTGTGCAAAAACCTGCTGCTTGGGGCGGACTTCGTAGTAGAGATTCTCGCGTTCGAAGCTGCGTTGGTAAATGCCGGGGTTTCGCAGTTGCAGTTGGGCAGCGATGTCTTTGGCGACACGTGGGGTGGCGGTAGCCGTAAGCGCGATCACCGGGACATTGCCATAGGTTCCAGCCAACTGATCACGGAAGTTGCCGAGCATGCGGTATTCGGGACGAAAGTCATGGCCCCATTCGCTGATGCAATGTGCTTCGTCAACAGCGATGAGTGACAGATTCATCAGGCCGATGGTGCGCAAGCCGGATGCGGAGAAGACGCGCTCGGGCGCCATGTACAACAGGTCGAGTTTGCCTTCACTGGCATCCCGCTGAATCTGCATCGACTGGGCAGGCGTGTTGGATGAATTAAGAAATGCAGCGTTGATGCCGTTGGTTTGCAGGGCTTTGACCTGGTCTTCCATGAGCGCGATCAACGGCGAAACCACCAGCGTCGTCCCCTCACGCAACAGCGCAGGCATCTGGTAACAAAGACTCTTACCACCACCCGTGGGCATGATCGCCAAGACATCCCGCCCACCTGTTACATCCAGAATAATCTGCTCCTGTAACGGGCGAAAGGCATCGTGACCAAAATGTCTTTTAAGCGTCTGGCTTAAAGTCGTGTTATATTGTTGAGTATCAATAGTCGACATCTTTTTTCAAGGATAACAACCTTGGGACGATGTACCAATTTGAACTCAGACCTCAGGCTGGGTATGGTGTTTGACCCGTCAGCAGGAAAGTGATTTGTAAATGTTATTGACCGATCTTCTGCATCCTGACTGCATTGAAGTTCCGCTGGTTTGCAAGAACAAGCAGGATGCTATCTTTCAATTAATCGACACGTTGGCACAGAAGCACAACCTCACCGATGCACAGCAACTCAAAGACGCTGTCTGGGAACGTGAGAATACACGCACCACAGGGATGGGCTTTCACATTGCCATCCCGCATGGCAAAACCAGTAGCTGCGACAAGCTCATCATGGGTGTGGGCATTCCCCAAGAACCATTGGAATTCGGTTCCGTCGATGGTAAACCCGTGAAGTTGATTCTGCTTTTAATCTCCCCTGCTGATCAGACCAAGGAACACATCCAGGTGCTCAGCGCCGTGAGTCGTATGCTGGTGATTGAAGATGTGCGTGAAGCCTTCTTCCATGCCAAAGAAAAGCCGGAAGTCTATGACCTGCTGGTGAAGTATCAACCCAGTGATTGAAATTTGCCCCGCATCACAAACCGCTTGCGATTAAGCGGTGCCGACGCGACTCTATCCACTATGGGTATCAGTCCAATTCATGGAGCGCTAAACCGCAAGCGATTTTATAACAACTCACCCAACACCGCATCGCCGACGAGTAATCCGTTGCGCGACAGTCGCAGATGATCGTCGACTTTTTCCAACAATCCCAATTGCGTCAATTCGCTGATCTTGTCATATCGCCAATCACCGTTGGGGATCAACTTTTCAACACGACCTATCGGCATCCCCTGACGCAACCGCAGATACATCATCAACACTTCACCGACGCGCTGGTCTTCGGGTAAGTGTTCTACGTCAATCGCTGGAGGCTGGCCTTGCGAATCAAGGTACGGCCCGAGGCTTGGCTGGTTCTTCCATCGCCATCCGTCGACGTGACTGGCAGCAGCTGGACCGGCGCCCACCCAGTTGCCATTTTTCCAATAGATTAAATTATGTTCGCATGGCAATCCCGATTTACACCAATTGCTGATTTCATAATGTTCAAAATTTTTCTCTGCCATGCGACTTAAAATCAGCTCGTACATTGCTGCTTCGGTGTCCTCATCGACCGCGGTCACCTGCCCCATGGCCAGCTTCTGTTTCATGGCTGTGTTGGGCTCATAAGTCAGGTTGTAATAGCTCATATGCTCGGTATTCAATGACAGTGCAGCATCCAGGTCGCTTTGCACATCCTCAACTGTCTGGCCGGGGATGGCAAAGATCAAATCGACATTGAGATTGGCGATTCCAGCGCGTCTTGCGAGTCCTACCGCCTCGGATACCTTCCGGGGATCATGCCAACGCTCAAGTGTTTTAAGATGTGTTTCATTAAAGGATTGAGCGCCCACGCTCATGCGGTTGACCCCTCCTGCCACCAACTGTTCCAATAGCTCCAGTGTGACCGTTTCAGGATTGGCTTCAACCGTAAATTCACTGACATTTTCCAGCCAGCCTTGTTGATTCATTGCCTCAAGAAGCGATTTCCAATTGCAGGCAGGCAAAAAAGTCGGTGTCCCGCCCCCAACAAAAACAGTGGCAGGTGACGAGTTAAAATTTGCTTTGAGATAAGCCAAATTGTCTATTAAACGACTGGTAAATTGATCATATCGTGCCTGCGCATCCGTCTTGGAAGGGACGATGCTGTAGAAGTCACAGTAGTGGCATTTGTGAAAGCAAAACGGAATATGCAGGTAAAGACTATCCATCTTTGCAACAACATTTCCGATTGATGGTTGAACTAGCTGCATGGCAGGGTTAAACTTTCGTTCAGAGATCGCGTTTATGCGATGTCATTTCTGCAGAACCGGTGAAGAGAACGACATGGAAGTTTTGTTGGTCATAGTCAAAGCGGACGGTACAACACGGGATTTCCCGTTGACTGCCCAACGTACGGTCATCGGGCGGCAGAACACCTGCGGCCTGAGAATACCATTACACAGCGTCTCTCGAAAGCACTGCGAAGTTCAGATGCTCGATGAGCAACTTGTCGTACGTGATCTTGGATCAAGCAACGGCACGCAGATCAATGACCAGAAAGTCACCGGCACCGCCAAGCTCAAAGCCGGCGACCGACTCCAACTGGGCCCGGTTATCTTCACCGTGGTCGTCGATGGCTATCCCGAAGTTGTCGACGCATCAATGACATTGATCAACCAAGCCCATCAAGTCGAATCCGAAACACGCGAAGCTGCACCACAAAAAGCCTCCGCCAAAAGTGGCAGTCGTCACGTACTCTCGACACCTGATGGTGCGTCCCATGAATCTGACACCCCGGACAAAGGCGATCTGTATGACCTGACCTCCGACCCGGCTAACTCAGGGATTAATAAATCACAGGACAGTAATTCCGGTAGTTCAATCAAGGAACGTGCCGACGCCGCAGAGTCTGCATTGGCGGACCTTGACGCCCTGCTGGCAACACCTTTGGATTCTGACAACGACGACGATGATGTACTGGAAATTTTAGAAGCTGCCGACGACGACATGGCCGGACTCCAAGCCAAAGCCGAAGGCAAGTCCGCAATTGAAAATGCCACTGCCGACGCCAGCGCCGAGACCGCCGAAGTGCAAATGGTCGAAGATGACGAAAGCCTCGGCAGCAGCATCCTTGATGCCGACGACCCCCTAGCATCACTCGAAGCCATGACCGACGACCTGCTCGATGATGACGACGACCTGTTTAGCCTTGATGATTCGGATCTGAAGTAAGCATTCCATTCACAGTTTATTGATCTTGTCTCTGCGAGCTGAATCGCGTTGAGATTGTTTATCAAATCATCATTAAGTATCCGTGCATTCAAACACAAGCCGCCAGATGAGTGACCGAAGGGAATTAATCTGGCGGGTCAGCGTGAGGGGTGACATTCATGTATCCGTCAGATTCACTGCGTTCATCTGGCGGCTTGTGTTGGTATTAGAACAGTGTCAGTCCAATTGTCGCGTCTGAGTCTTGTCATAACTGCGGCACTACGTGACGCTCAATGCATCACAACAATCGCACAAGGATCAGCGACACGCAGTGTCGCAGCTAAACTTGAATCAAAACACGCTGCGATTGGAGAAGAAACGCTCAAGTCTGTCACTTGATTTGAATCTTGTTGCGCGTAAAAAAAAGACGCCCTTCCTTGGGCGTCTTTTTGCGTACTCTCTTTTATGTGCCAATCCTTGGCGAAAAATCTTGGAGATATCGAGGCAGTACCTCTGGTTATGCGGAGCGTGGATGGGCTTGGTCATAAGCCGTACGCATACGCATTGCTGAGAGATGGGTATAAATCTGGGTGGTGGACAATGATTGATGGCCGAGCAATTCCTGGACGCTGCGCAGGTCTGCACCGTTGTCGAGCAGATGGGTTGCGAAACTGTGACGCAGGGTGTGCGGGCTGATGGTGGAATCCAGGCCAGCAGTTTGCAGGTACTTGTCGAGTTTACGACGGACACTTCGGCTGGAGAGACGGCCACCGTTTTTGTTGATAAACAGTGCGGTTTCCACGCCGGTTGCTGCTGACTCACGCAATGCACGGAAGCGGGGATCGGGTTCGAGCAATGTCATGTAGTGACGGATGGCTGCAAGTGCATGGCTGCCTAGTGGGACGATACGTTCTTTCTTGCCTTTACCACGGACACGCAGGGTTTGCTCTGCCTGATCCAGATCACCACGACTGAGGTCCACAAGTTCGCTGACGCGGACGCCGGTGGAGTAGAGGGTTTCGAGGATCGCACGGTCACGGGCACCAAGGGTATCCTTGCAGTCGGGCATGCTCAGGAGTTTGTCGACCTGTTCGACGCTCATGGCTTTGGGCAGGCGTTTGGTCTGCTTGGGGGTACGGATGAGCACCATGGGGTTGGACTGGATCAGGGCGCGCTTGAGCATCCACTTGTAGAAGCTACGGAGTGTGGCAATTTTGCGGGCGGTTGTGGCAGCGGAGTAGCCAAAGCCGTCAAGGTGCGTAAGGAATCCGCGAATGACCATGGCGTCTGCGTGGATCATGGTGTGTTCGGTGCCACCTTCTGCGGGTGCTTGTTCATGTGTCATCGGTGAACCCATAATGGTCACCGGCGGTGTGTCAGATGTCAGGTTCAATGACGGTGAGTCAGATGCTGCTGGCGTCTGGGGCGTGTTATCGCACTTGGTATCCAGATACTCGGCATACTGACGCAGGTCAGCACCATAACAACGTGCGGTGTACTGCGAGAAATGTCTTTCGAACCGCAGGTAGTTAATGAACTGGTCGATAATTTGTGGTTGTCCCGCCATGATTCTATTCCTCTAGAATGTGATTTACGATTTAACAATCTGCTCCAACTGTTGCCCGAACCTTTTTCCCATTTGATGTGACAGCATTGCCGCGTCGAACCATGTGAGGTCCGACTTGGTATCGCGTGCCATTTCAATGAGACTTTCCAGGAGGCCCGTTTCATCCCCGAGGGCATAGCGAAAGACGTATCGCTGGCCGTTTTTGACAAGCACCAACTGTCGTTGCCCGTTATCGATGGACACAGGATCGCCTGTGTGCTTTGACTTGGGGTCAATTGGATTGGATTGTGAACCTGCCATCGGACGCTCCGTACCATGATCGGGCGTCTCCAGACAAGTGTGGAGGAGACTATCGACCTGGTGTTCGTCGCGACAAACCGAGTCTTCGTGACTCTGCTTGAAGCAAACGTTCTGCCAGCTCAGCGCTGACATATTCGGTGAACAGGTTCATATTGATTCGATAGAGATGCCAATCGGTGTCGTCCTTCTCTGCGACACCGCTGCTTACTGCGATCCGCTTCCACCAAGGCGACTTGGAGGGTTTGTGTCCTCCACGTCCTGAAGCGTAAACCCTAAGCCGTTGCCTGACGATTGGATTGGACGCATCGAGCATGGCCGAAGCCGTACTCACAGGTGCAATGTCGCCGGGTACTTGACCGGGGGTTCCGGGGGCTGGTGTGGTATTGCCGGTAGGCGCGGACATGAGTTCGCGGATATCGACTGCCTGAGACTGTAGCCTTTGACTGGTTTGGTAGAGTTCCAGTTGCAGGCCGACTTTTGGCGGGTCATAGGGGTCGTATGCCGTGATGGTGCCAACGACGATGCCGTCGACTCCCAGCGTCCGTGCCAGGTGCATCACATCGACGGGTGATCGCAGAGATGGCAGCTCAAGAGCCTGCATTGCGGCGATGACCCGATTGACGGGAAGCACATCCATGTTCTCCACGGTTTGCAGGGAATTGGCTAATGAGTCAGCCAATAGTGATCCGTTTGCCGTTGCCGATCCACTTTCGTTTCTCAGCGGGACGACAGCCCAGATCACCCTGTCTGCGTACAGCGAGTTTGGCTTTGGGCCTTGCTCGCGGGACACCCATGGGGAGGCAGTACAACCACCTAGTATCAGTAACACCAGATAGTATAAAACCTGTTCACTTTTCAGGGCATCCTGCCGCACAGTGGAGAGCCTCCTGCTCGTCCTAAACGTATGACCCGGAATCCGGCGTCCTTGCCGGCATAGGGTCTGTAAATCTCAGCTTTCCTACTCTTGGTCTGAATAATTCCAAGGATAAGAACACTGGATAAAGCTATTTATCGGTCAGAGGGTATTTTTCTCTGACTTTTTTTGTGAGTGTCCCTTTACGGGGATATTCACTTTTTATCTTTACATGGAGACACACAAAAATACGTGTCTCAGATGTGTCAATTCTGCCTTAAGGCGTTACGCCTGCTTGCTGCAAAGTCTGGGTTGGCATGCCGACCATGCCTGCCGGTGTCGGATTATTGCCTGCCATCTGATCCATGGTATTGACGATCTGCAATGAGCGTTCAGGCTTAATGGACCAGATATTTTCGATGCCGTTCTGCCCGCGGTTGGAGACGAAGTAGATTGATCCGTCTGTGGCCCATTTGGGTTGCAGGTTGGAAAATCGACTACGTGTGAGGTTCGTTCGACCAGTGCCTTCAAGTGATGCCATCCAGATGTCTGACTGTGGCGGGCGTTTGTCCCCTGTTTTCTTCACACCATTGACCACGGTGGCAAAGACCACATGCTTGCCATCAGGTGACCAACTTGGGGTAATTGCGGCGGCGTTGGCAGATGCAATGATCTCCGTAGGCCGCATTGCTTCACCGTTCATCAGTTCGACGGTCCAGATGCTAAACCACTGTGTCCCACGTTGACGGGCACGTTGGAAGAGAATCTTGTTGCCTACTGGCGACCACTTGGGGAAGAGTCCAAAGCCGATGAATCGCTTGATGGACGGGTTCTTGACGTTGACGACGACCATCTCCCAGGCGCCGGACTGCGTGCCGTAGCTTGCAAAGACCAGCCACTTACCATCAGGCGAAAAGCTGGGACTCAAATCCTGAGTCGGTTGATTGGTAATCTGGACGGGTTGACCGCCTTGAATGTCTACTATGTAGATATCCCAATTCCCCGATCGGTCTGAAGCGAAAGCGATTTTAGAACCATCGGGGCTGAATGTTGGCGTCACATCATGTGCCGGATCATTGGTGATCTGCATGATGGCCATGCCGGTGGTGGACTTGACGTAGATGTCCGCGGTCTTGGCATGACGGGTTGAGGCAAAGGCGATCTGCTTACCATCAGGCGAAAGGTCGACATCAAAGTCGCCGCCCTCATTGGCATAACTCACACGGGTAATGTTCTGCGGGTCGGTGTCGCCACTGCCAGAAATATCCGGCGGGCTATTGGGGACGGTTCCGAAGATGTCCACCGGACTTGCTGAAGCTCTTGAGATTGGCTTACGGAAGTTGGAACTATATTCAGGCTGCATCGCATTCTGTGATCCGAAGTTCACATTTGGACGCTGATTATGTCTGGGCATCGGCATCGGGTCGGCAGGCGGAAGTGCTGACGGGTTACTGAGTGCTGCCGGCTCCCAGGGATTGGCAGTAGGTTGAATCACAGGCTCAGAGATCTGTCCTGAAGCCCAGGCATTCGACGGTGCCGAAGTGGTATCGACCATATCTGACTGCTGAGCCGCAGCTAGCTGATGAGCTGGCGGGATCGTAGTCTGCATGGGTGCCGAGGCAGGAGCAGACGTACCACTTTGCATCGCCAGGTCACGCTCCTCAAGGAACTTGTGATAAGCTTCAACAGACTTCTGCTCGCGTTTGGATATTTTCCAACCGCCAGAGTAGCTGAGCATTTCACAGCCGGTAAGCGTCAGGCAGAGTGAAGCTGCAATCGCAGAATGAGTCAGAATATTACGTGTCATCGATCACCTCGACATCCATCAGCCGGCCCCAGCCTGATGGACGTACAGACCTTATCGGGCGAGTTGCTGGCTGAATAACAACGAATTTGTATAAATGATTTATCGGACGGCAGGGTGAATCCTCTTTACCAAAAAATTCCCCAAGTCCAATTCAGATAGCCAGATGAAGGAAGTTCATAGAAAACAGCTGTTGCCTTTGACCCCTTACCAAAGGATAATGTCCTAACGAAAGACTAAGATTTCAGGACATCGTCCATGTTCAGGAATAATCGGACGTTAGAAAGCATTAATTGGGTAGCATCTGATGTAATAGACGCTTACCAATTTTAAACACGACTTGGACAGGCGGGGAAACGGGCCCAATGAGCGAATGGATTGCATGGTTAAGCACAGCGGGAGTCCACCTAAACCACCCGGCGGTGCGATGGCCTTTAACGACTGCCTATGTCCTGGTTCTGCTGCTGATCGCGTTTTACGGCCTGCATCGGTACATGCTGGTCTTGATTTATTATCGGCATCGCAAAAATTCCCAACAATCCAATTTGCACTTTGACCAACTCCCGGGGGTCACCGTCCAACTACCCATGTTCAATGAAGGCAATGTCGCAAGCCGGATCATTGATGCAGCTTGCCACTTGGATTACCCAGCAGATCGCCTGCAAATCCAAGTCGTCGACGACTCCACGGACACCACCTGTCAAATCGCCCAAGCTCGATGCCAGTATTGGCAATCACGTGGGATCAACATCCAATACCTGCACCGGACACATCGCAGCGGTTACAAAGCTGGTGCCTTGCGAGATGCCATGGATCAGGCGACCGGCGAATTTTTCGCCATCTTTGATGCTGACTTTGTACCACCAGCGGACTTTCTGCAAAACACCATCCATCATTTTGCCAACCCCGCCATCGGCATGGTGCAGACACGTTGGGGCCATCTCAATCGCGACGACTCGCTGCTCACCAAAGCTCAAGCAATTTTTTTAGATGGTCATTTCCTCATCGAACATGCTGCCCGGAGTCTTTCAGGCCGCTGGATGAATTTCAACGGCACAGCAGGACTCTGGCGCCGAAAAGCCATCGACGACGCAGGCGGCTGGGAAGCGGACACCCTCACCGAAGACATGGATCTATCCTATCGCAGCCAACTGGCGGGTTGGAAGTTCATCTTCCTGCCAGATGTGATCTGTCCTGCGGAACTGCCCCCGGAAATCAATGCCTTCAAAGCTCAGCAACACCGTTGGACCAAGGGCGGCATCCAAACCGGCCGAAAGCTGCTGTGGCGAATCCTCACCTCCGATGCGAACTGGAAAATCAAATCCGAAGCCTTCTTCCATCTCACCAGCATGAGTGTCTATGTCTATATCACACTCCTTGCCCTGCTGTTCTTCCCCGCGTTCTATGTCAATATGCAACCCTTCGAGTCGGGCACCATCCAAGCCCTGATATGGGGTCTGACCCTGTTTTCACTAGGCACTGCCTCAGCGGGAACCTTTTACATCGCATCCCAACTTGTTCAGGGACGAAGTACCTTTAAAACCCTCTGCCAACTGCCAATCCTGATGAGTCTGGGGATCGGTATTGCTTTGAACAATACGCGCGGCGTTCTCGAAGCCCTCGCTGGCAAGCAGTCCGAATTCGTGCGAACCCCCAAGTACAACACCACCGATGACACGTCGAGCAAAAAGCGCATCGCCTGCCCGAGTATCAAACGCTGGATGAGTTACCTGGAAATCACCATGGGCATCTATTGCCTGACGTGTACGATCATCGCCATGACGCAACCACGAGGCCTGCTTAGCGCACCGTTTTTACTGCTCTTCGCTGCCGGATACTTCTGCGTCGGATTCAGTTCCCTGCGTGGGCAATGTCAAAAACGTGCAGTGGTCAAAATCAAACCGATCCCCGCGTAATTAATTTCGGAATTTGAATTTCGGATTTACGTGTGTTCACGGGATCCTTGCTGAATGAAGCTGTTTGCATGCCTTGTGAGATTCAAGAATAATCATCAATATGTTCGCAGGCTTTTAAATTGCTTGCACAAATCCGAAATCCAAAATTCGAAATCCGAAATTCCATGCTAAACACTGACAACCTCACCATCTCCCAATTCCAACAGTTCATTCGTGACCGATACTATGCCACCGACAAGGAGCGTGGCACGCCCAAGACGTATATGTGGTTTATCGAAGAAGTCGGCGAATTGGCGACCGCCTTGCAGAAGTCCGTCGGAGAAGGTGGTAACACCTCAGGCGGCGAGAATCTCGAAGAGGAATTCGCTGACGTGTTTGCATGGCTATGCACCTTGGCCAACATCAATGATATCGACCTGACCAAAGCGATCGCCCGCAAGTATGGAAAAGACGGCGGCCCCGACGGAACCAAGTAAATCAAACCGATGATCCAAACCGCTTTGGGTTCAGCGTTACAAGTGCGAAACGAATTTCAGCAGGTGCCCAATAGAGACTTGAATCACGAATCCATAAAATTAAAATTTACCCACTGTTCACCTTAGCTGATTCAAACTACAATCGCATCGCATCCTCCCGCCCTTTGGGTGCATGATTTTGAATACATAGACTGCTTACGAATGCCTACTGGTCCAACCATTCTCTTTGCAGGCGGCGGTTCAGGCGGACACATTTTCCCGTCTATCGCTGTTGCTCAACGTGTGTCCGAACTCGACTCACAGGCGGCTATCCATTTCGTGGTCTCCAATCGAAGCATTGATGCCACCATCATGAGTCAGCATCAATATGAATGGTCGCCATCCCCTGCAAGACCGCTGCCGCGAACCCCCTTGAAGGTGTTGGGCTTTTACAACGCTTGGAAAAAAGCTCGCAAACAGGCTGGCAAAATCATCCTCGACGAACAAGTCAAAGCGGTTCTCTGTGCAGGCGGTTTTGTATCCGGCGCAGTCGCAGTTGAAGCCCGCAAAAAACGTATCCCGGTGATCCTGCTGAATCTCGATGCCACACCTGGGATTGCCAACCGCTGGTTGTCCAAACGGGTCGATCATGTCTATACCGTGTACAAACAGGAAGACTGGCACCACGCTGAACACATCGGCCTGCCTTTGCGTCGCCAAGCAATCAGCCCGGACGATAAAGCACAGGCACGTGTCGATATGGGACTTGATCCCACGCGTCGAACCCTGCTGGTCGTCGGTGGCAGTTTGTCCGCCAAGTCGATTAATGAAATGATGCTGGAGATGGTTCATCTCGCCTCGACCCAGCAGGTCATGCGACAGTGGCAAATCCTGCACATCAGTGGCAACGAAGACGCTCAGCGAATGGAACTGGCCTACCGCAAAGCAAACATCCAGGCCAAGGTGCTGTCCTTTACGCATGAGATGGGTCTGGCTTGGCGATGCGCCTCTGCCGCGATCAGTCGCAGCGGCGCAGGTTCCGTTGCAGAGGTTTGGCACAATGCTGTCCCGACCATTTTCATGCCCTACCCCTATCACAAGGATCAGCATCAGGTGCATAATGCTCAACCACTGGTCGATGCCGGTGCAGCATTGTTACTGACCGATCATGTGGACCCGGTGCAAAATGCTCACCAGATCATCAACCCGTTAACCGAGTTGATGGTCAATAAAGTCTATCGCCAGAACATGGTGGATTGGCTGACCAAGACCCGCCCAGCCGATGGTGCGGAAGTGATCGCCAGAGCCTTGCTACGACATTTACGGTGATGGATTCCGCCCTTCTCTTTGCGACACTTACTTTTAAAAAGACCGATAAACCCCTTGTTGTATGCTCTACACAACGATCTGATCGTTGTCCGGCTCTCTGAGAACCGGTATCATGGGGTAGCCTTGGGAACCTGCGTCCCATTGCACGGAAGAACTCTGTATGAAAGAACGCTGTTGCCCATGAGTACTGCAATGCCTAAGTTTGATATCGACCAACTGACCGAACCGGCGGGTGCGATTGAAGCCTACCTTTCGGACTATTTTGATCAACGTGATTTACCAGCCAACCTCCGTGATGCTGCCAAGTATGCCCTGCTGGGTGGTGGCAAACGGATGCGTCCGATTCTCGTGGTCCGCTGCTGTGAAGCTGTGGGTGGGAAAATAGATACTGCCCTTCCCGCTGCGGCTGCCATTGAACTGATTCACTGCTTTAGCCTGGTTCATGACGATCTGCCTGCCATGGATGATGACGACCTGCGTCGTGGTCGGCCGACACTGCATATTGCCACCAACGAAGCGATGGCCATCCTCGCTGGCGACCTGATGAACACAATGGCATTTGAGTTGATTACCGACAAGGTTGAGAATCCCAAACTCGCCTGTGAGCTTGTCCGTGAACTTGCCATAGCGACCAATGACATGATTGCCGGTCAGGTGTATGACACGATCCCCTGCTTCCCTGAAGGTCTTTCGGATCTGCAAGAGTTGCAACTTATCCATCACAACAAGACCGGCGCCCTGCTGCGGTGTGCCTGTCGCATGGGGGCGATTGTTGGCGAAGCTGATGAATCACAACTTACTGCGATTACTGACTATGCTGCTGCCATCGGCCTGATGTTCCAAGTCGTCGACGACCTTTTGGACATCACCCAGACCACCGAACAGCTCGGCAAAACCGCTGGCAAGGACCTGGTGCAAGGCAAACTCACCTATCCAAGTCTCATTGGCATTGATGCCACCAAACAACAAATCGTCGAACTCCAACAACAAGCCCACGAAGCACTGGATAAGCTCAAAGTCCCAGACAACGCGCTGCGTGATCTGTGTGACTTTATGGCAACGAGATCGAATTGATTTTCAGGGAGTAGTGATTAGGCAGTAGGCAGTAGGAAAAAGACATCAAGAAAACATAAACACACCCAATGTCTTCTTCCTACTCCCTAATCACTACTCCCTACTCACTGACAAAAAAACGCACGGATGCGACCATTTCAGGTTACAATACTGTCTGCCGCAACCTCCGGAAGGTACCTCAAAGGAAAAATAATGACCGCTACCTCGTCAGACAATATGGTGACCGAAGCTCAGGCCAATGACCTGCCACTGCTTCGCGCCATAAAGACTCCCGCTGACCTTAAGAAGCTCTCCATTGATGAGCTGCCACAGTTGGCACAAGAAATCCGTAACGCCATCTGCCACCAAGTCTCAAAGACCGGCGGACACCTGGCGCCGAACCTTGGTGTGGTCGAGTTGACCATTGCGATGCACTATGTCTTTGACTTTGCATCCGACCGACTGCTCTTTGATGTGGGTCATCAATGCTATCCGCATAAATTACTCACCGGTCGACTGGACCTCATGAGTAAACTGCGAACCTCCGAAGGTATGTCAGGCTTTCCTGAACCTGCCGAATCACCGTATGACCTTTTCTCCGTCGGGCACGCTGGCACCGCCATCTCCACGGCTGTGGGCATGGCAAGAGGTGACAGTCTCAACGGCGAAGAGCATCGCAAAGTCGTCTCCTTCATCGGGGACTCCTCCATTGTCAACGGCATCGCAATGGAAGGCCTCAACAACGCAGGAACACTCAAACGACAGTTCCTCACCATCCTCAACGACAACGGCATGTCCATCGCCACCCCGCAAGGTGCCATGGCTAGCTACTTCGACCGCGTCCGTGTCAACCACATGTATGGTGACCTTAAAAAACGCGCCCACGAAGTCCTCCAACGTATCCCCGGTGGCTCGACACTCGAAGAGGCCTATCATCGACTTGGTGAAATGGCTAAAGCAGCTGTCTCCCATGATCACATGTTCGAACAGTTCGGCCTGGTTTGTCTTGGCCCCATTGATGGACATGACCTGCCGACACTCATTGAAATGCTCACTGAAGTCAAAGACATCGACCGCCCCGTGCTGTTACATGTCAAGACCATCAAAGGCAAAGGTTTCACCTTCACCGAAGGCGATGCCACCACGTTCCACAGTCCCAAGCCATTCACCGTCGAAGGCTGTCGCGTTGAAGTTAAATCCTCCGGCCGATCGTTCACCTCTGCTTATGCAGACGCCATGATCGACATGATGAAGGACGACGAAAAGATCACCGCTGTCACCGCTGCAATGCCCGACGGGACCGGACTGACCAAGGTCATGGCAGAGTTCCCCGACCGCACCTTCGACACCGGCATCTGTGAATCCCATGCTATGGACATGTGTGCAGGGATGGCAAAGACAGGTCAAAAACCCTACTTTGCAGTCTATTCCACTTTCGCTCAACGCGCGATGGATCAAATCTTCCAGGAAGTCTCGCTCCAAGGCTTAGCCGTTCGCGTCTGTATGGACCGGGCAGGCTACGTTGGCGGCGACGGTGCTGTGCATCACGGCTTTATGGACATCAGCATGTTCCGAGTCTTCCCCAATGCTGCGATCCTCGCCCCCATGGATGAACCGACTCTCCGGGCAGGCTTGGCCTTCATGCGTGATTACAACGCTGGCGCATCCTTCATCCGCTACCCACGTGACAACGTCTCGGCCAATCCGTTTGAAACCCAACTCACGCCGTTTGAACTGGGTAAAGCCCATCGCGTCCGCCAAGCCAAAGACGGTAAACCCTCAGTTGCCATCCTCGGTCTGGGCACCATGGTTTACATTGCCAACGATGCAATTAATGAGTTGGAACAACAAGGCTACAGCGTCGAACTCTATGATGCCCGCTTTGCGACGCCCATCGACATTGACCTGGTGCAATCACTCATCGAGCAGAACATCAAGATCATCACCGTCGAAGACCACACCCTCATCGGCGGCTTTGGCAGTGCGGTCATCGAAGCTGCAGCGGATCGCAATCTCGACACCCGCTTGATCAGCCGCATCGGCATGCCCCAGAAATGGGTCCGCCCTGACAGCCGCAACAAGCAGCTTGCGGACAACCACATGGACGCCAAAGCCATCGCCCGCCGTGTCCGCGAAGTGCTTGACGATTCAACTGAATCAATCACCAGTAAATCCCAACAGGAAGCTCAAGCGTAAACCTGTCACAAAACTGAATCAAAAAAAACGCGAGATGAATCACCACGGTTCATCTCGCGTTTTTATTTGTTCAATCTTTAAGACATCAGCGACACGCAGTGTCGCAGCTACTGTGTCATTCATCTTGATCAAATAGCTGCAACACCACGTGTTGCTGTTGCATCATTGATGCAACTCATTTGATGTACCTGTCACCTTACCACTGCGGGTAAATCATCCATCCCGACACATGCGATCTTCATCTCTTGTGCGAGTTTCAACACTTCTTCGAGATAGGACACTTCGGTGACATGTCCCTGATTATCTGTTGCACTGATGTTGTGTCCATAAAACGTCATGTGCTGAGCACGGTCGGTGAGTTGCGTAAAAATTCGCTTCCAGACATCCATCGGAATCACCGGCTTGGGTTCACTGCGTGAGATGGTGTCCAAGTGCGCGCCGGGCATCATGCGCTGAGTTGGCAATTGATCCAAGTCCAGGAAGATCGACTCAAATGTCTCAAACTGCGTGCGGTCGGTCACTGCATTGCCACAGCGAAAGCGATCGAACCGGTTAAACAATCGGGCGTTGGTGTGCTGATCATAGTTGTTAAACGCGTATGCATAGTTGGTGATCTGCCAACCATGTGCGTCATACCAATCCAGACAGGGTTGCACTTCATCGAGCCAGAATTTTTCGATGCCGTTATCCTCGGTGTACTGAACCGGCCAGACATGTCGCCAACCGTGACAACCAATGGTGTGTCCCGCAGCTTTGATTTGCTGAGCTTTGTCGATCTGCTCATCGGTGAGTTTGTCGAGATTGTTCTGATAAAACGTGACCTTTGCATCGTACTTTTCCAACATCGGTAACACAGCATGCCAATTGTCCACATGCTGATCGTCAAAGGTCAATAAAATACAGGGTTTGGTCTGGCTCATGTTTCACCTTCATTGCTCTAAAAAAAACCGCGAGAGTCCGACGGACGCTCGCGGGGGTATGTTGTTGGTAAACCAGTTTAACGTGTTCACACGTCGATGCGAGAATTGAATTCTGCTCTGCCGGGGGTTTCACATTCCATGGTGAACATCCCGCCTGCATTTTCGCCAAACTCAGCCTGACCATCTCCGCCGAAGCTGGTGATGACCATGCGTTTAAAATCATCACCTGCCCATGCAGCACAACTCGGACGGGCGCACGTGGTCTTGTAGCGAATGACTTCCTTGCCATCGACATCAAATTCGATGACACAATAACCGCCCCATATCGCGGAAAAGACATGGCCTTTGGAGTCAACGGTCATGCCATCGGGAACGCCGAGGTCTTTGTCGATTTCCGCGAAGACGGTTTTGTTGGCAATTTCGCCGGTGGTTTGATCGTAGTCATAGCGATAGATTTGCCGTGCCGTGGAATCGGTGTGATACATCTGCTTGTTATCAGGTGTAAAGCCAAGACCGTTAGAGATACCCAGGTCGGTGACGACTTGATGCAGGCTGCCATCCAGATCAAGACGGTACAGTGAGCCGGGATGGTTGTCGGTGGGCATCGTGCCACAGAACACGCGTCCGCATGGTGCAGCGATCACATCGTTAAAGCGTCCATCGACTTCGCCAGCAACTTCTTCGATGAGTGTTTTGACAACTTTGCCGTTTGCCCATTGCACGACATTGCCTTTATCGCGGAAGAGAATCAGCGAGCCGTCAGGTTGGATGGTGTAGCCACCGACGGTTCGGTCTTCGTAGATTTTTTCGTGGGTTTGGGTGGCTGGATCATAGGTATGCAATTGGCCACGGGTGATATCAACCCAATAGAGTTTGTGGTGTTGGGTATGCCAGATGGGACCTTCGCCCAGAAAGTTGTGTTGGTTAAACCAGAGTTCGATCTGCATGATGGTTGAGCCTTGTGCTTGAATGAAAGTTAAGCTGGCATTGTACATGAGGCGATGGGTTGGATGAACCACAGAGGCACAGAGTCACAGAGAAAGTCAAAAAAACGATTCTCTACATTGAACTCTGTGCCTCTATGTCTCTGTGGCAAAGTTATGGATTTAGAAGTATCCACCACGGGCATGGATTTCTTCAGCGGATAAGCCAGCTGCGACCCATTCCTTGATCTCGCCTTCGTTTTTCTCGATGGCTTCAGCACGTTCCAAGACTTCGACTGCAATCTTGCGTGGGATCACCAGTGCGCCATCAATGTCCGCGAAGATGATATCACCGGGTTTGATGATGGCGTTACCGACTTGAATCGGAACCTGATAACCGGTCATCTTCGTGCGACTTAGCGCACCGTTGGATGTGCGGTAGCGATACCAGATGGGAAAGTCCTGCTTGAGAATCCCCTTGGTGTCGCGGATACCACCATCGACGATAGCACCTTTGCACCCCCGAGCGATGGAAGCCTGCGTCATCACTTCACCCCAGTGGGACGCTTCATCATCACCATTGGCATTCCAGATGCAGATATTCAATGGCTTGATTTCTTCGAGCATCTTGACGCGATGTTCCAGTTCCCCGGTGAGGGTTGGGTCTTTGCAACTGCGGATGGTAAAGGCGATCCCACAGCAAACCATGTCTTTTTCCAATGGCTTGATTTCTGGAGGCAGCGCACAATTGACCAGGCACATTTCGCGCATCACATCATTGACCGCGCCGGTGTAAAGCTTTTCGTAACGCTCACAAAGCTCAGCTTCGGGAATGCTCAGTTCGATTTGCTCGACTGTATCGCGGACCTGCCGAAGCTTGTCAGTTTCCATTTTGTAACTCATTTTTCGATTCCTTTTCTAACAAGGCGCACCGATCGCGCACCGGATTTCAAATATGAAATGCTTGAAGTGATGGTTATGGCAAACGCATGCCACCATCGACGATTAAATCAATACCTGTGATGTAGCTTCCTGCATTGGAGCAGAGTAATAGTGCAGCGGGGACGCACTCTCGGGCTTCACCGCCACGGCTCATGGGAATCATGTCCATGACCTTCTGGCGGTAGTCTTCATTGCTCAATGCTTCGGTGTTGCGGTCGGTGAGGATCACGCCCGGAGCGAGATTGTTGATGGTCACGCCATGGGGTGCAAACTCCTTGGCTAAAGCGCGGACCATGGTTTCCTGTGCGGACTTGGTTGCGGCGTATGGGATCATCGCGCTATGCGGGCGATGCTGCTGCACCGAGCCAATGGTGAGGATGCGCCCCCACTTGTTTTGGATCATCTGTGGTGCTGCAAGTTGGATCATTTCAAATTCACTGCGGAAGTTGGCAATGACCTGCTGATCAAATTTCTCACGTGTCACTTCGTCCCAGGCCTGGCGAAACTGCATTGATGCATTGAGCACAAGAATGTCGATTTCACCAAGTTGCTCACGAACCTGCGTAAGAATCTTCCGGGGGGCATCGTCATCGAGCAGATCACCTTGGACGATACAGCTGTTGGGAATCTGGTCTGCAACGGCTTGAGCTTCATCGGAATGCCCAACGTAATGCACTGCGACAGAAGCACCACATTGTGCCAAACCCAACGCGATGGCTTTACCGATCCCACGACTTGAGCCGGTGACCAGCGCGGTCTTGCCTGTCAGATCATATCCCATGTCAGAAAGATTCATTTGAGTTCCACCGTCAGTTCATCACGCTTGATAAGTTGGTTACATTGTGTGGCCGCTTTAAGCAAGGCTTTACGGCGATCATCAAGTGCCTTGGCATTCATATCTTCAGGTAAACCGAGTATGGTCAGCGCAGCGAGCATCTTGCCATGCTCATCGTACAAAGGCGAGGAGATGGTATGGACTTGTGGGTGAAAACATCCCAAGTCCGTGCAATAGCGTTGTTCACGCGCGGACGCCACACGCTGACGGACATCCGAAGGTTTCTGACGTTTCCAGGTATCATCACTCACTTCACTGAGAATCCGTTCAATGCGCGTATCCGTCAGTGCACTAAGCAGGCAGGCACCTGACGAACCATAAGCCAGACTAAATCGCACTCCGACTCTGCCTGAAAGAGACATGGGTTGAGGCGACTCCACGCGATAGACCGTCACCGCGTCATCACCTTGCCTGACGGAGAGCTTCGCTGATAAGCCGGTCTTCTGAACCAATTGCTCAACGACCGGACTGATGGTGTCGATCAGGACTCGGTGATTGAGAAACGGCTCGACCATTGGCAACAACCCATAGCTCAATTCATACCCCACCCCACCGGTTCGAGGCCGAAGCCAATCGGCATCGACGAGTGTCTGCACAATGCGGTAGCAGGTGGTATGTGCCACGCCGACTTCCCGGGCGAGTTCCGCGATGGAGTAATTCTGCATCCCGCCGGCAATTGCTTTGAGAACACTAATGGATTTACTCAACGCCGGGATACTATTTTGCTGCTTGGTTGCTGGCATCTTATATTCCAAATTGGGAAGTTAATTTCCTCATTCGGCATTATCATATCCCACCAATCAACGAAGTCAACCCTGAATTTACAAGCCCTGCGACCTTAATCATTTTCGAGACATCTATTGTTTTATTCATTACAGACCTGTTGATTTTTAACTTAATTTCATCCCGAATCATTGACTTGGCGATATCTGCTGGAATAATTACAACGATTTCACAAGGCATTACAACGATTTCTCAGCAGTCAGGTCAAGTCTTATGGTAAACCAACGACAGATCGCCAAAGCCGCCAATGTCAGTATCAGCACCGTCTCCAAAGCACTCAGTGGCGGTATTGAAACGCAGCGGCTCAATCCTCAAACAGTCCGACGGATTCATGATGTGGCCATCAAACTTGGGTATCAGCCCAATGACCATGCCCGCGCCTTGCGGACGAATCGCTCAGGGCTCATTGGTGTGTACTTTGGCATGGGACATCAGCTAAAAGGCCGTCCTGTTATCAGTGGCTATGTTGCTTCACGTGTACTTGATGGCATTGAAGAAGCTGTTGTCACCGCTGGACATGATCTGCTGATGATCAATTTCACACATGCATTAGGTGATCCCAAGCGATTGGAAACGGTCCTGATGCGAAAGCAACTCGACGGATTGCTGGCGGTGGGACTTTCCGAAACGCCGGAGGTTTACGACCTGGTGATGCAGCGTCATCTGCCGACACTTGCGATTGAAGATTTGCCATCGGATCACCCCGCCCCGTCGGTGGTCATGGATACGCAGCGTGCGGTGCATGATGTGTTGGAACATCTCACTGAATTGGGACATCGCCACATCGGCTTCATCGGTCCCTTGCATGACAACGCATCGGCTGCACAAACCCGACGCCTGGTGGAACTCAAAAGCCAAATAAAAAATCGCAAGCTGCCCTGGTCCGATCAACATCTTGTAGACAGCTCCAACACCAATATCATTCTGCCTCGCAAAGACAACTTCTGTTTACAGGATGGACTGGTGGGTATGAAGCAACTGCTTGAGCGTCAAGCCCCGATCACTGCTGTGATTTGTTACAACGATCTTGTTGCAGCGGGCGCTTTGCAGACTTTGTCCCAACACCATATCCACTGCCCAACACAAATGAGCCTGGTGGGATTTGGCAATTATGATGTCGCTCAATGTTTGTGGCCTGATCTGACGACTGTCCCCTACCCACTGATAGAGATGGGTAAGTGCGCGGCAAGCCTGCTACTTGAACATCTGCAAACACCTGATGCCCCGCCACTGTCGCATGAAGCACACATGGTCTACAGCGATCTGGTGATTCGTCAAAGTACCGCCCCCGCCAAAACAGTCTAAATACAAAAGGATTCTTCCTATGACTCGCATCCTTATTCACGACCGTGCATTTACACTCATTGAACTGCTGGTGGTCATCTCCATTATTTCAATTCTCATTGCCATCCTTTTGCCAGCCTTATCATCAGCGCGTGCTCAAGCGAAAGTAATGCTCTGTGCTTCGAATCTCAAACAGATTGGTATCGCCTACGCCATCTACGAAACCGATGAAGGCAAGCCCTGCTACGGCAGCTCCAAACTGGGGATCGGCGACTTTTCACGCGGTTGGTTCAAAGACCGCAAAGATGGTGGCCTGCGAGATATCATCAATCCCGGTGTCCAAAGCGCGGCGGATATCAGCAGTGTGCTTTACTGTCCTTCAATCATTGATCTGGACACAAAAGTCAACAGCTGCGGCTATGCCTTTAACAGACTCATGCGTCCATGGAGTGGCTATCCTCTGTTGTTCCAAAAAACAGCCGACATCAAGCATCCAAGTAAAAGCGTCCTGATGGTTGACAGGTACTCTCACAAACGCAAAACTTCCACCGGCACCACAGGCTTCTGGTACTACATCTCCGACTATGGTGCGGGACTTTGGGACAACGAACCGATGGATACCGCACATGGCAACCGCCAAAACAACTTCCTCTGCTTTGATGGTCACGCCCAATCTCTGAAAATTCAGGATGACTACAACATGACATCAGGCAATCTCATTAACGGTGTGACTGCATACGGCCGAATTTTTGAATGGTACTCCGGCAACTGATACATCCCTTAACATCAACCCTATCACGATTTTTGAAAGATATTGAATATGCGATCACTCATTTTGATCCTGACGTTATGCCTCTGCTCTTTGCTTACTGCTGATGAGATGCCCGCGGTCTACGATGCTGCGGTGGCTGGAGATGACCTGATCCAAACCCCTCAAAAGCCAGTACAAATTACTGTCGATTTCGACAAACCACTCATCGATATTGATCAGCATTTCTATGGCATCAATGTCCATCCCATCCCTGCTAAGGTCGCATTCCGAGATCAAGAGTTGGTTGCCCAACTTAAACCTGATGTCATTCGCATCATGGGGACGCACCGCACGCACTGGTACCGTGATGACCAGAACAAGTCCGTCACCGTCCGCAGTTCAATTAGTACTGAACCTGGCCAATTCGACTTCACCGAACTTGATGCACTGGTACAAGGGATTAAAGCTGTGGGAGCCGAGCCCTATTTGGCGATTGGCTTTGGGGCACCTAAGTGGCTTGCCGACCCCACAGGTTCACAACGACTCCGTCGGGTCTCCAAGGATCGCTTAGGCGAATATGCCCAGTTCATGGCTGATGTCGTTAAGCATTTAAACCTTCAAAAACAGTACAAAATCAAATGGGTTACCATCGACAACGAACCGGAGAACCTGGAGTATCCCCTTGAGGATTACATCACTCTGGTAAAACTGGCAACCGCAGCCATCAAGTCCATTGATCCGACAATTCAAATCAATGGCCCGGTCACCGGCTATGCAACTTGGAAGCAGCCTGACGGTCGAAAGATCAGCTTCTCATCAAGTCTGCAAATGCTAAAGGATGCAGGTCTGGACTACGACGGTATTGACTGGCATATCTATGCAACCAATCCGCAATTGATTTTCAAGACTGTCGACATCGTCAAACGAACGTATCCAGACAAACCTTTGATTATCAGTGAACTCAACCGTGACTGGCGTTATGCAGGTAAAGGCGGCAAGCTCTCAGCTAAACGCAATACCGACTGGTACGCAGTGGCATGGCTGGCTCATACCTATGACGGACTACAGAAAATGGGCGTCAGTCAGGTCCACTACTTTTGCCTGGGTAATAGTTTCTTTGGTCTATTCGACTATCACCACACCAAAGTGCATCCCAACTACCACCTGTTCAGATTGATGACCCAACAACTGGGGCGTAAACGCGTAACGACCACCAGCAGTGACGAAGCGATCGGCGTCATCGCAACCGTCGATCAAAACAAACCGGCAATCTTGATTTACAACCGAGCGCAGGAAACAGTCACCGTCCATTACAAACTGCCGACCAATCAAACCGTGCAGAGCTGGACGCTTGATGAAAAATGGTATGACGCAAATAAGACCATCACCGATGGGAATACCACTTTGCTAACTCCCCAAACAATCACAGATACTCCAACAGAATGGACCATTCCTGCTCGCGGCGTGATCCTGCTCAACGGCTGGGAGATGTAACGACACCAACTCCACACCAGTCAAGATTAAAAATGGAACTAAAGCCCGGGGTTTTTAAGCCCCGGGTTGTCTTAGTTCAATCAATATCACATTCATACAAGGACAAAACGATCACTTACGTGGTGTCTTGCGAGCCTTGGTAAACAACTCTTTAACTTTGTCATAAGCCAGTTTCGGACGACGGTGCTCATCGACAATGCCCTTGTTGTTGTTGCATCTTGGGCGAGTCTTCCACGGGCCGCATTGGTCAATGCCAAACTGCGTTGTGCGGACATCACAGAACTGCCAAATCGCGGTGCCGATGATGTCGGGATTGTTGAGGTATGCAGTCAAACACTGCTCCAATGCCACGACCTGATACTCTTCGGTCCAGCGTTCGCACTTGGGGTGGCGATAACCATAAATCGCACCTGCACCAAATTCCGAAAGGATAATGGGCTTGCCTTTACCTCCGGTTTTTTCAGACGCGTTGAGCCACTTGATCATCTTACGGACACCTGCATCGGGATCGTTGTTGCCATACCAATTGTCATAACGGTTCCACGAAACGATGTCCGCATATTTGTAAGCAAGGTCTTTCTCATGGAACATCGATGCATAGGTCACCGGGCGAGAGGAATCAAGCTTCTTGAGCATCGTCAAAATGCGCCCATGTTCCTTGGCACCGGACTTGGTGTAACTTTGACATTCATTTAAGCAGCCCCACATGATGATACTCGGGTGATTGAAATGCCACTGCACCATTTCCTGAGTCGATCCATCAATCTGCTGCTTGTAGGCAGGATGATCAAAACTCACCGACCGGGCGTGATGTTCTTCCCATACAAAAATGCCCAACTCATCACAAAGATCCAACACGCGCATGTCGTTGGGATAATGACAGGTTCGCAGGAAATTGGCACCAGTGTCCTGCAACAAATGCAAGTCTTTAGCAATGGCTTCAAGGGGAAGTGCATTACCAAAGAGCGGATGATCTTCATGACGATTAAAACCAAACAGGTGAAGCGGCTTGCCATTAAGCAGTAGCTTCTTACCTTTCACTTTGACTTCTCGGAACCCAAAGCGTTCGGAAAGGTCATCGCCCATCGTGCCATAGACATCAATGAGTTGTGCGGTGATTGTGTAAAGATTGGGGTTGGCATCGTCCCATGTTTTGACGTCTTTACAGGTCTGTGTGTGCTTGACGGTTTTGCTTTGGCCGGCTCGGAGTTTAATTTCTCCCAGCGGTACAACTTGACCATCAAGTTCATACTGTAACAACGCATCAACGGACTCATCGCTGAGATTCGTCACGGTGATCGCCACATTAAGTAACCAACTTTTACCCTTGGCAGCGGTCGTGATTTGCAGGTCACTGATATATAGCGTGTCGATGAATTGCTGTTCAACCGGGCGAGTGATCCCGCCGTAGGTGTAATAGTCATTTTCGATATGCAATGCCGAGTGATCGCCAAAGCTGTTATCGACTTCGACAACAATCTCGTAAGATGTTTTGTCACTGGCTGGGATGATCATGTCAAACGGCGTAAAGGCGTCATAGTGATGTTCGAAGAGCGTGCCATCGACATACACGTCTGCGGTATGTGAGATGCCACCGAAGACCAGTCGCGTGGACAAGCCGGGAACCGCTTCAATCGTCCGACGGAAGTACGCCTGCCCACGATAGGTCTCCAGGCCAGGCATGGATTCCCAAGCCACAGGCACAACGGCCTTGCGGTTATAGCTCTTGGGCAAGCCGTTTTTATTGAGCTTGGCATCCTCGGCAGTGACAAAATCCCAAACGCCATCCAGCGATTGTGTAAAGCGAATATGATGTTGATTAAAGGCTCGCAACATGTGTGGTGTCTCCAGTTAAGTATTCAGAAACACCATATTCGTTTCGGTACGAACGCTTGTCAAGTGATAAAACCTGATAACATCACACATTCATCATTCAATGGTGTTATCAGATGTCTTCACATCACAACTCTGATCCACATCAATGGGCTGACTAACAGACAAATGGTAATTCGATCCTGCTCCGGGCAATGGATTGGGGATCACATTGACAAGCTGATTATTTTGAATCCGCACCTGTTGGGCAGCACGGACAAAGATGCCTGCCAATTGGGTATCTTCAATTTGGTTGTTGGTGATGCGTATGTTGCTGTTGTTGACTGGCCAATTGTCCAATTGCAATTCACTTCGGAAAAAGATACTGATGCCTCCAAGGACATAAGCATGAGACTGCACCGCATCACTACCTTGGCCGACTTGGATGAGGGTGTTATTGTCGATCACCAGATTTTCCGCCCATCCTGCTTCACGCCAGTATTCATACTCCGGCCCAGCGGAAATACCTGCGGATTTAAGCCGTTCAAATCGATTACGGGCAATGAGACCATCACTAGCCATGATGCGCAGGCCACGAGCACGATGGTCATGAAAGTAGTTGTCCACGATTTGAAATTGGGATGCGGAGATAATGGGGATATCCAGAAAATCACCGATGCCTTGGGTAGCTGGTTTATCAAAGCTCAATCGGTAAATCGACCCCTTGGTTTTTGAAGGTGACCATATCTGTCGGATTTGTTCCAACTGTTCTTCATTGGCTGGTCCAACATACTCAAAATTAGTAGCATTGCTGTTGTTGACGATTTGAAATGCAGGTGATTGCATGAAACGTATTTTGTCACCGCTTTGTATCAACCAGTCAAAACTCTCCTGACCGTATGGCCTTGCCACAAGAACCTGTGTATCCGATTCTCGTTGGAGAATGGGGAAAGTTACACCATGAAGGTTGATACTGTCATCACCCATAAAAGAAAAGTCACAGTTACTGACAATCGGGCCTTGCCGAGCATAGGCGAAATTCAAACCGTCAGCGGAAGTAGACAGCAAACGTGGCTGCGTCGCCCCAACAGGTGTCGGTCCAGGTTTGATAACGCAGTTGGTCACGCGATTATCACCACGAATAAACCGCCCCATAAAACCAAGTCCCGGAGCTGTAAGCAATGTCACTTGATCAAGGGTGATATTTTCAGACGTTTGGATATGTACGCCAGCACGTTTACGGATATTAAACACCACTCGATCACCCACAGCCACGGAATGATTCAACGCAACCGCAGAGACGGCAACACCACCACGTCCGTTTTCCGTGGGTGTGATACTGCTCAAATAGACATCAGGTGTTCCAGGTTTAAAGCGATGCTCCGAAGCACTAAATACATGAAAACGCTTTACTACATATTCACCAGCTAATGATGGATAACCATCATGAATACTAAGAGTCAACGTCTGGCCATCCGTTGAGACCGCAGTAATCGTCCCCTGAGTAAATGGCAAAGGATTCATGTCAAACGTCAAGCCGCGAACTACAACGTTCCCAGAATTAACTATTTTCAAGTATGAATCATCACAGGTGCTGGCAATAACCTTTGTATTCATACCAACCACTGTTAGATTCTCAGCCCCATCCACGCGCAAGGCTTCGGAACCCAGCACAAAATCGCCATCAGGCAGCTGTAACAATGAAGCATTCGTCGCAACAGCTTGATCAACGGCATCCTGAAGAATCTGGGCATTTTGTTGTGCTTGGACATCGCTGACCAACATACCCATGAGCATACAACATAAAAGCGATAAATGATGAACGATTGATATTTGCATGGTTAAGCCTTTACGGGTTGGTTTGAAAATACTCTGACTGTTGTATCCATTGTGGGACAAGATTGGGCACTGCCAGATCAGCAAGATCCACGGAGACCTGGGCTGGCGATGCAATCTCTTTGGCACAACCATTGATAGCAGGAACAACTGCCTGTCCATTGCGATCCACCACACGATATGTATTACACCGTGATTCAGTAATCAAACGCATGTTCGGCTGATTTTCACCGGGAGTATCTGCGATGACATCCCAGAGATAACCACAGGCATTACCTTCAAACGAGATATTCTGGCCACCATTGCTATAGAGATGACAACGATCAACTGTGAGATTCGCCGTGCCTACTGCGACAATACCACGATCAGCATTGAACTGACTGACACATTCAATCAAACGCATCTGCCCCACATCATGCGGGGAAAAACCATCATCCGCATTGTTCGCTGCATAGCAGTTAATGAAAGTCCCAACACCATCAACATGTAAGCCAAACCCATCGTTACCATTGCCTATTCCTGCCACTCTTTCACAGCGGACACTGCTTTTACGCGTAGTATCCAGACCGTTCCAGCCGTTATGCATCAGTAAAGAATCATAGAGTTCAACAACACCTGCATAACCATAGGCAGCACTACTGCGTGCCCCGCGAATATGTACTTGTTTGACGATAACTTGCCCATATTGAGCCATCACACCAAAACTGGCATAAGGAACTTGAATCACTTGCGAGGGGTCCGCATCGTTAAAGGGATGAACAATAAGCTGCCCATCCACCTGAGCGAAGGTTCCGTCACTAGCAGCCACCTCAGCAGCAGTCTCCTTCTTATCCAGTTTCTGCCAAATACTCAGCAGGTTTGCTGGATCAGATTGGAACAAAGCCAACATATTGGCCGACTCACTACGAGTATATGTACCATCGCCATTATTGGAATAATCATTGCGAGTATCCGAGCAAAGCATTACCGACTGGGGAACACCCGCAGCATCGACTGAGCCTTCTATGGTTAACTCCCTACCGGTGACCACTGAAGACTGACGCATTCGATAGATGCCTGCATCCAAGGTGATTTTTGATACATTGGCATCATATGCCTTAGATATTAATTGTGCCCCAGCATCAATTTGCTGTTGTTTCGTGGCATTGGCTGGTAAAGAGACATGAACCGTAGTACCTGCCAGGGTCAAAGTCGGCGTATAAGCACACACAATAACTATCAGGCAAACGCAGAAAGTAGAAAACCTCATAATAAAATCCAATCATTAAAAATGACGTGTAGATAAATGAATAATATCAATACTTATGAGCACGCCATCGAACAAGATCATCATTAACACCAGGTGAACGAGTCACAACCATTTTGACGTGACCATCAACGAACTGGACATTGTTTTTCAGCTCATTGTTATCGTGCCATGTATTGTTATTGATATACCCACGCCAACCGGGGTTGTTACCCGTGAATATAGGCACATCACCAGTACAAATGGTTCGAGATGGTTCAACAATATTGGTCCATCTCGACACATAACTAAATGATGAGGCTTGCATGAGATATACATTGCAAGCATAACTTGTCCCAAAACGCTGCCACGTATAGAGCGTAGAGAGATTCACTGCCGAGTTGGTATTGTCCATCGGGCAGTTATAAATTTTATCGCTGGTGATATAGCTATAAAGAAAACGAGCTTCGGGTTCAACAAGTCCAGGCTGTAAATCACCAGACTGATCCGCCCCGCCCCATTCAAAGTATCCACGCGAGAGCGCGGGCATGTGATCCTTAAAGTCATTTTGATAGATTGTCCAATACATCCCAATGCCCTTGAGATTAGATTGGCATTGCGCATTGCGTGCAGCTATGCGAGCGCTGGCTAAAGCGGGAAGCAGAATAGAAATCAGAATGGAGATAATGCTGATAACCACCAGCAATTCGATAAGAGTAAAAGCCGTATACCTGTCACGTTTAAAAGTCATGATCAACTCCTTGATTAATATGCCTTGCTGTTTATTCCCAAAAACAGGATGCTTGTAAACGTCCAAATGACGCATAGACTTCGTCAGACGTCAAAGCTCGACTCATCAAAGTCAATCGCACAAGCAAACCCTTGTAGAAAGAACGTTCATGAACACCATCTATCTCGCGTATCACCTGTTTTAAAGCCGGTTTGATTTCATCTTTATCAACAATCACACTGCGAGGTAATGCAGGACCGCCAACCACAAACATTTCTGTAGATCGCCTGCCAAAACATGCAGTCTGATTTTCAAGCTGACCGTTAAGGAAGAGCTTGAATTCCGAACCATCAAATACCACAATGGCCTGATAGAGTTTCCCAGCTTGCAAAGGTTGACGTGAACGCACTTGAGCATAAGGGTCGGGATATTTACGAACTTGAGGCAACCTTCTTGCAACAAGATAACCTTGCGAGTCAATGATCAATGTCGCCTGAGCTCCTCGTTGGATACAGAGAATTTGTTCACGATCCACTGCATCAGGTCGGAACACAATCTCCATTGTGATGGGGCCATTGGGTAATGCTGTGAGGTCTGTATAAAAACGCTGACGTCCATCAAGCTGCATCACATCCAATTTTCCAGATAGTTGAACATATTGCGTTGGCGTATTGTCTGGGGCCGCTTCCAAGGGTGTCCGTCGGATCGTGCGATCAAGAAACTGGCCTTTTTCCTGTTTATATTTTGGAGTAAAAACCCATTGAGCAGAGACATCCTCTGCATCATAGACCGGCAAAGCATAGACAGTTGGCGACCATGCAACCGTACCATCCTCAAATTGAGCCTGTGCTGAATAGTAATTGTTACCATTTGCCCAATCATCCTGACGCACATCAATAAAACGTGAAGAATTGACGGTATCACCTTCAGTAATTTTTGCACCATGATACCCGTATGACGGCACTGCCCATGCCCCTTCCTCTTTAAGGTTGGCAGCAAGACGCAAAAGGTAGCTGTTACCCGCAACACTCACATGTGTTTTTTCAGGTGAAGCCCCTGTAATAGACAATTGCAGATCAACAAGACTTTCATGTCTTGCCGACTGACTGGTCACACCGTTGACATGAACTGCAACCGACTTGTCCGGCGAAGCCAGTTTATGCAAAGGGACTAAGTAGTAAAGTTCATCGCCGTACATATTTCCATCGATCATGGCGATATCAGGAATATGGTGATAAGTCTTGGTATTGTGATCGCCTATGAATTTCAATTGAACTTTAACAGTGCGTGTTTGAGCCTTGGTAATATTGCCATCCCATTGCCACAACCATGTATCAACTTTTGTCAGGTCAAGCTTATCACTTGTAGTGGTAGCCAACATTTTTCCCTGCTCATCAAGCAGTGTTAGTTCCCACTGGCCAGATTGCGCTCCATCTTTAGTTGGCAGATTCAATACGCGAAATCGTACAGGTTCATTACCGTGCGAGACTTTAAAGTATGACAGGATTGCGTTGGGTTCACCAGGCGTACCGGGCAGCGGAGGCTTCTTAAAATACTTCCCCAGATAATAGCGTCCAATTTCCAACTGGCTGGTGGAAATACTAAAGGAGTTGGAGAACTGGGTCGCTTCGTTGTAGTCATTCCATGTGGTTGCATGAATGAATGCAGGATCATATTGCAGTGCCTTTTCCCAACTCTTGACCACAATCTCCGTTCCGCGATGAGATATCCAATTTTTGTTATACGCTCTGGCACTAAGGTATCCGGGGCGAACGGTTGCACCGATCACTGGGGGAATTTTTAAAGGAGCGAAACACTCACGAAACTTCGGTGGCAAGTCCAACGAAACTTCCAGTAATGAAGCGCTGAAAGTATAAATCCCGTCCATGTACTTGCCATAGTCACGCCACTCATCATAATCGAAGGTACCGTGTATGGCAGTCTGCAATGAACCGAGGTCTCCAAATATAAATGGATCCCAACCATATAACGCGAGAATTTCTCGTACTTCCTGCCAAAAAGCAGGCGTATTATGATTCACCCGGTATACACCAAAGACTGGACGCCCTTGAAACTTGAGCCAATTGGAATGGTTGCCATACTGCTCAAGCATATAAATCATGGCATGCGCGGTAAACGTCGCATCGACTTCAATACGACCACCTTTGTTAATAGCACCGTCAGTTTTCTTTGCTGAATGTGAGTAGGTTCCTACTTCCAGAAATGGAAGAATATAAAAGTCATCAAGTTTTTGCGCAACCGTTGCATTGATCCACTCGCGCATCATGTGATATTGACGAATCACACGGTAATCAGCGAAGAATGTAAAATCCACTGCTGCTACATTCCAACCTGTTTGATGCATCAGCTTCACATCATGTTCCACATCATTGACCGGGGGCGTCACGGGAAAGTCATGCGTGGCGTGCAACATTGAGGGGGTAAAGGAGTCAGGTGGCAGCCAACCCAGTACATTCTGCATGGCTACTTTGGGGATCGGTTGATCCGGGAAACGTTGATGCCGAGCCGTCAACGCCACTGATTTCCATTTCGAATCAGCAACGGGCTTGACTTGTGGCACGAAGCTCAAATCAGTCGCTTTTGAAGGAACCATACCCAACAATGCCTGATTAAACTTCACAAAGCAGAACGGTCCAAGTTGAGTGAGTTGAATCTCAACTGTTTGCTCATCTGGCGCAATGACCTGGCTTGCCAATGCACTTCCATATGTTTTTTTCTGATCACCAAACTGACCTTTTAAGGTTACATATCGTCCACATTGAATTTCGTATTGGTCATTTGTTGACGTATGAATAATAATTTTCTGATTGGCACGGGCACTATCAACAGGTAGATGCAAAGTCCGTACACGATGTATTGCATCCTGCTTTACAAAATCATGCCCCGATGTCGTTTCATTTGATTGGATTTGTGTTGGTTTGGGTGCCCATTCATGTCTAAGACTTACCGCCATGGCATTACCCACAACACGGAGCAACTGTGCGTCTACACTAAGGTATCCTCCAACCTTTGGATCGACTTTATAGGGGAAAGACAGTTTCTCGGATATCTTTTTCTCACCAAGATAGATTTCAATTTCATCGCCCTGCTTGACGAATGTGAATGTCGCAGGCAATTTGAACTTGATTGCCTTACGTATTTTGAATTGGCCTTTGGTATCCAATCTGACAAGATCACCTGAATGATCACTGGTCAGCGCAATGCCACACGCAGTCTTGTCGTTTGAATTAAACATGATGACGATACGTTTGAATTCGTCACCAACTTTAGGCATCTGATCGACAGTCACTTGATAGCCTTGCTTATCAAGTTGCAATGATTGTTTGAGCGTATAGCGATTGGTAAAATAGTTGGATTTGGGCTGCTTTTTTCCAGCTGTTACATTAAGCCACAGACCCTTTTTTTCGATTGTGCCGACTTTGATTGCAGGCTGCTGTGAATCCTGATCCAAAACCATATAAATTGGCGATTCGGAGATGGATTGGCCTTGTGAATCATACCAGTCCTGTGCATGAGCATAACCACAAAGTATGCTGACAAGAACCAGAGTTGTAATGATAGAACGACTTTGAAACATGTATTTTCCTTAGGTATTCATCTAAACCATTGCAAAGCAATTGATCATTAGCGGTTTAATTTACTGACCTGACCAGAACGTATCAGTGGATGACGTAGGCAAAGGCTCACCAGTCGCTTCTACATGAGCATCCCCCATGAGCATATTGACTGCATCGAGGTGTCGGAAGTGGATATTGTGAGTTGCCCAGAGGTCTATGCTGATGATTTGTTCTGATGCATCTGTGTTCGTACCTTCGTAGAAAATATCAGGAGCAAAGAGTGCTTTGGATGGCTTAAGGATTTGCATATTGGTATGCCATGCCGTGTTCCAATTTGAGAAACGAAAAAGGCGGACATTTAAACCATAGTTCCCCCCTTGCCCGCTTCGCATTGCATGATAGTCCGGGCAGACTGCCAGCCACTTGTTGTGATCAGAAACGTACCCCATGTAGTAATGCATGAATGATTTGTAGTTGTTTGAGTTCAATGACCATATATTGCCATACACCAGTGACGGTTCTTTGGCCGGTGGTAAAAACTCATCAAAATCATTTCCATACATGGTGATAAGCAACCCAATTTGCTTGAGTTGACTTTTACATTGCGCACTTCGGGCGGACTTACGAGCACTTGCTAAAGCAGGAAGCAAAACTGCAATTAATAGAGAAATAATGCTGATCACAACCAAAAGTTCAATGAGAGTGAAGGCTTTATTTTGGTGCGTATGCAAAGTCATAGTCGACTCCTTATGGACATGGGATGCGAGTTCAAACCTGCGGGGGTGCCACGGTGTCATTCCAAACCAGATTGGCGGGAATGAGTGAACATGGATGAAGAACTTCTCTACCTGCGAGTCGTTGCTCGAGCATGAATAGTGCCTGATGGACAATCTTGGGATAGTCCGGCTGCATATGAGCCATGCATGGATAGCTACGTTCTGCTTCGGCCTGAGTACCACTTCCCAACACGCTCAACTGTCTGGGTACCTGCAATTGAAGTTGCTGCGCCACACTGACAACTGCGCGCGCAATGCCCATCCCCTGGCAGATCACTGCGGTGGGTCGGGTTGGCTGAGTTAAAAACTTTCGCGCCCATGCTGCCGTTTTTTCAACCCCTTCACGACGTGGTAAGACTTGAATGAATTGAACCCAACTCGGCTGAATATCAACGCGGAAATCCTTACAAGCCTGTTCAAATCCAATGAGTCCTTCTTCATTACTGTTAAAGGAAACATCGCCATGGAGAAATGCGATACGTTGATGACCCAGGGCGACTAGATGTTGTACAACTTGATAGATTCCCTGACGGCTATCATTTTTAGTGTAGTACCGGGCAGTCTCACCGATCCCAATCCATGGGCGTTGGTTCTCATGATCAAGCCAATGGGCAAATTCCTGGTGGTAGTAACCCGCAACCAATGCACCATCAACCATCCCACCTGCAAAATTTGCCGGTGGCACAAATCCATCGCCCGAATGAAGATTCTCCTTGGAGAATTCGATGTGATACCGGACATCGCGTTCTTCACAAGCCTGAATGAAACTCGAAACAATCGGCCCGAAGAATCCTGAATCCATAAAGTCATTTGAATCTTCGCCACAGATGATCAATCCCAGGTGTCCGGTTCGGCGGGATCGAAGCATTTGAGCAGCAAGACGAGGCTGGTAACTCATTTGCTTAGCGACACTAAGTATATGCTGGCGTTTTTCGTCGCTGATCCGTCCCGTGCCGTGGAGTGCCGCAGAAACAGCGGTATGCGAGACCCCTGCCTGGGCAGCAATATCCTTAAGTGTCACATTGGAAGATTTTCGGGCCAAATGAGTCTCCATTCACTTGATTTCACGTTTGCGGATTCGTTAAAGCAACTATAGGCACGTAACGTTACACAAGTCAACCCATGGCCTGGAAATTCCTGTTATCCTTTGTGGCAATATCCTCAACTCCTACAAAAGGAACTTATCATGGCACGAGCAGTCGCCCGTCATATTCTTGTCACGACCCAGGTCGAAGCCCAGGATCTCAAAGCTCAGATAGAAGAAGGTGCAGCCTTTGCAGACCTTGCCAAGCAGCACTCCCAATGCCCCTCCGGCAAGGATGGTGGTAACCTTGGTGAGTTCGGCATGGGTGATATGGTTCCTGAATTCGATGCAGTCGTCTTCGGCGATCTGGCTGTGGGTAAATGCTCCGAACCTGTCAAAACGCAATTCGGATATCATCTGCTGGTGGTCGATAAGCGAATCGGCTAATCAGAGTCCTACATCATGACCTTACAAGGGAGTCTGACCGACTCCCTTTTTCATGCGCCGTTGTAAAAACTTTTTGAGAACTGAATTTGACGGTCTATCAACAAACCTGAGAATAAGTTTTTTTACATTCACATGGATACGCATATGTCCCCCACAGAAACAACGCCAGCCAATCACCGCCCCCACCCGACGCTTCATCGTGTGACACCTGCTGATGGGCGACATTACTTTTTTGGATACTACGAGAAGTTCCCGTGGGATCAATCACAACAACGACTCCTGAGCAACAGTGCCCCCTTTCGGGATCGCCGCCCGTCTGTCAATGATGCAATGGATGTTGGTTACATTGATCTGTCGAACACCAACCACTTCCATAAACTCGCCCAGACGACTTGCTGGAATTGGCAACAAGGCTGCATGCTCCAATGGTTTGACAATCAGTCGATTGTTCACAATATCCACGCTAAAGACGGAACCTGTGCTTCGCAGATCGTGGACATGCATGGGCGCATCGTCGAACACTTTGATCAACCGATCTATACATTAAGTCCCAATCGGGATCGTGCCTACTCACTGAACTTTGCCAGACTCACTGACCTTCGGCCGGGCTATGGTTACGCAGGTGAGCCTGATCCATTCGCTACGACAAATGCACCTGCCGATGATGGTGTGTTCGGCTTTGACACTGAATCACGCAGCAAGCCTGAATTACTCATCAGCACTGCACACCTTGCCCAACAAGTCGGCGATGAAGGTGGCAAGCAATTCAAACACTGGGTCAATCACATTCAGGTATCCAGACATGGCAAGCGCATTGCTTTTCTGCATCGCTGGTCCCAAAAGACGGACAATCTCTGGTGGCGGACACGCATGGTCGTTGCGAACCACGATGGGACAGATGCTCGGAGCCTCATCGCCCATCACAACGTCTCACATTACGACTGGCTGGATGATGACACCATCGTTGCGTGGTGCATCGGCGAAGACCAAACCGTCGGTTACTGGATATACGACGCATCAGGTCGAAACGAGCCGCGTATGATCAATGAACCAACCTTCACCGGAGATGGGCATTGCACCTTCAGCCCGGATGGGAAGTGGATGCTCACCGACACGTACCCCGATGGGCAAGGTTGCCGAACACTGTATATCTACCGACTCGCTGATGGGCATTTGATCGATCTGGGCAGTTACTATTCACCTTCACCGTCCGATATTGAAATCCGTTGTGACCTGCATCCGCGTTGGAGTCGGGATGGTAAACAAGTGTGCATCGACTCGGTACATGAAGGTTTTAGAGGCATTTACGTTCTGCCTGTGTCATAATAATCCTGAAAAGGAAAAAGATAACTTCCACTGTGGAACAATTCTTGTCTTGGCGGAGTTTGTATCCGATGATAGGATTGTAAAGACATGCGAATCACTCAGACCATAGCCACCTTACTGGTGATCTTGACGGTGCTGCTTGCCCCGCTTCAAGTTGGCTGTTGCATGGTCATGCCTTCGCAGTCATCACAAGTCTCGCAGATGGACATTCCTTCATCTTGTTGCAGTAAAAAGAAAGTTGCAGCAGATATACCTTTGGATCATCCCCTGGCCCCCTGCGAATCACGAGATGGCCAATGCCCTCGTTGTACCCGGATGCTCAAAGCCAAGAGCGGTTGCATCGCGGAGATGATCCCAGCTGCCCAGCAAGTCGATACACTTCCAACACAAAACCTATTACTTGATCTGAACCAAATCGCATGGGTTCAACCTTCAACGCCTTCATTAAATTCATTTGCAATCGACACCTGCCTTGAATCGGTCACTGCGCGCACACTCTGCGCCGACCATATCCTTTTGACCGTTTGACTCACCGATAACGAAGGTTCTAACTGCACCATACGAGTTATCCATATAGCTCAATGGTGATCTTTGACGATGGTTTTATAACTGCCATCACCATTCTTATCTGGGTTAAACATCATGAAACAATTTACGGTCTCAAGTTGTCTGTTAACAGCTTTACTATTCTCTGGCTGCCAATCGCCTTTGGATGATTCACTGTATCAAAAGTGGAGTCGAGATCAGCAGCACAATGTCGCGGAGACGGTCACACAGACGCGTGATCAAGCGATAACCGTCTCATCACATGCCTTGCAATCACCTGCATCACTGAATGATCTGATCGCAGCAGCATTGGCACATAATCCCGCGCTATCCGCGGCTCGTCATCGCATCGACCAAACCCAACATGTCATCCCGCAAGTCAGCAGCCTGGATGATCCGATGCTCACCATCACCCCGGTGGGCAAAATGGCTCAAACCGCGGATGGTGAAATGACTGCCATGGGATCAATCAGTCAGAAATTCCCACTCTCTGGCAGACTCGATACGCACAAGCAAATCGCAGTCCAACAAGTCAACATCACCAAAGAACAACTACGCCAAACACAACTTGAACTGATCCGTGATGTGAAACATGCCTACTGGAACCTGCAATTAGCCAACCAGACTTTGGAAGTCTTAACGGCACAGAAGCAACTCATGCAACAGTTCTCCGAAGCAGCCAACGCATCGTACCGCGCAGGCCGATCCAACCAAGAGGATTTGCTGCGGATCAACGTCGAAATTAGCACACTCGACAATCGCGTCCTTGCTTCAGAACAGACCCAGCAAAGCGTAATCGCACGGATCAATACACTGCTCAATCGCCCTGCTGCTTTGCCGCTTCAAATCAAATCTGATGTCCAGCCAAACATTATTGAACAACCACTTGAAAGCTGGCTCAAGCAGATGCTTCAAAATAGTCCGCAATTGCAGACGATCCACCATCGCATCGCACAGGCTCGCAAGCAATTGAAACTTGCACATCAGCAACGGATTCCTGATCTGACGGTGATGCTCAATTACGCAGCGGTTGCGGATCATGGGACATCCATGGCAGCCAATGGTAATGACCAACTCTATGCCGGCTTTGGGATCAATCTCCCCATCTGGCAAGACAAACTCGACGCTGCTGAGCAGCAAGCCCTGGCAACCATTCGCCAACGTCTTAGCGAACTGATTGCAGAGCATAACCAACTCCAATTTGCCATCACCGATATGCACGCACGTGTCCATTCACAACGCAAGCAGGACACGCTTTACCAAGAGACGATTCTGCCTCAAACGCAACAGGTTTTGGATAGCGCCCTAAGTCAATACCGTGCAGGTCGCGGGGGCTTTTTAAATCTCATTGACAACTGGCAAAAGCTCCTGGATCTGCAACTGATGTCCCATCGCAATCAGACACAATTGCAACAGGACTACGCTCAATTGCAATTTCTTGCAGCTGTCGATTCAGACACCTTCAACTAAAAATTATCGCGACATCACACGTTGCTGAAAGTGACCGTTACCATGTCCACGCAAAACAATTCCATTCCGAAAAGCATCCCTCTCAAATGGCTGTTCATAATTCTTGCAGTCTTTGGTATAGCCATCAGTCTTGGCGTTTATTTTGCCAACCCCATCAATAAGGCTGTGAATCATATCACCACCCATACCGATGACGATGGCCACGATCATGATGCAGCCTCAACGCAGTATTACACCTGTGGCATGCATCCGTGGATCATTCTCCCCAAGGAAGGTGATTGCCCGATCTGCTTTATGAAACTCACACCATTGGACCCTGCCAAATTCACCGGCGAAATTGCCATCGACCCAATCATCGTGCAGAACATGGGCGTCCGCACCGCCCCTGTCACCACCGGCCCGCTTGTGCAGTCGATCAACACCGTGGGTACCGTTGACTACAACGAAACCCTCGTTCGCGACATCAATATCAAGATCGCCGGCTGGATTGAAAAGCTGCACATTGATTATCTTGGCGCGAAAGTCAAACGGGGTCAGACCCTTTTTGATCTCTATGCCCCCGAACTTTACGCAGCACAGGAAGAGTATCTCATCGCCTATCGTGCCAACGCTTCCAAAGACAATCCGCTACTCGAATCCGCACGGACACGCTTGAGCTATTACGACATCACCGATGAGCAGATCGCCCAACTCCAGAAGGATGCCAAACCCAGCAAAACACTTGCAATCAAGAGTCCGTATGAAGGTGTTGTCATCGCCAAACATGCCAACGAAGGCATGAAAGTCGACACCGGCATGCAAGTGTATCGCATCGCGGATTTGTCAAAAATATGGGTCATCGTCACGCTGTACGAATACCAATTGCCCTACATCAAGATGCATAACAAGGCGGCCATGAGTCTGCCTTACATCCCCGGCCACACCTTTGAAGGTTCCGTTGTCTACATCTATCCATACCTTGACAAGAAGACGCGCGAAGTACAGGTACGATTGGAGTTCGACAATCCTGATGGTTTGCTTAAGCCCGGCATGTTTGCCAACGTGACACTTCAAAACCGACTACCTAATGAACGGACACTTGCACCGCGCGAAGCGATCATCGACACCGGCCAACGCAAAGTCGCATTCGTCTCATTAGGCAATGGACGCTTTGAACCCCGTGATATTGTCACCGGCATACAAACCGAAAACGATCGCATCGAAATCCGCCAAGGTTTAACCCCCGGTGAAGAAGTCGTCACCTCCGGTCAATTCCTGCTAGACAGTGAAGCAAAAATCCGCGCAGCCATTGCAAGGATGATGCCTGCTGCCCCAACGACGCAACCTGCCACATCACAACCCGCACCATCCATGGATCATCTCTCAGACGAACACCGGGCCCATCAAAACTCTTGCTGGCATACCTGCGAATACAGGACATGCTCACGCGAGATCACATCGAACACCTGCCCATGGAACAGAAGCATCTTGCCGATGCAGCCAGCAAACTCCCAGACGCCAAAGCCGTTTTGGATGCCAGCACATTGGACATGCGTGAATTGAAACACACCCGTGATGATTTTGCCAAGCTCTCCGATGCGGTGATCGACTGGGTTAAAAAAATGCCCGAATCTAGCAAGAAAACCATCAAATACAACCTGTATCAAACCTATTGCCCGATGGTGAAAAAGAACTGGATTCAATCCATCGAATCAGTTCGCAATCCCTATGCACCGTATATGCTTGAATGTGGCACGATCAAATCACAACTGGCAAAGGAGTCCAAGCCATGATTGCCAAACTCATTCGCTGGTGTGTGAACAATCGGATGATGGTGATCCTGCTCACCAGCTTTATCCTCGCTGGTGGCGTGTGGGCGATGAAGCATATTACCATTGACGCGATCCCTGATTTATCTGATGTGCAGGTGATTATCCGCACTGAGTATCCGGGGCAGGCACCGCGCCTTGTCGAAGACCAGGTCACCTACCCGCTGACCACAGCCATGCTCGCAGTCCCGCAAGCCAAAGTCGTGCGCGGGTATAGCATGTTCGGTTCAAGCTTCGTCTATATCATTTTTGAAGATGGCACCGATCTTTACTGGGCGCGCAGCCGCGTCTTGGAACAACTCAACTTTGTCTCCAACCAACTCCCTTCATCGGTGAACCCGCAGCTTGGCCCCGATGCCACCGCTGTGGGTTGGATTTACCAATACACCTTACAGACCGCAGCCTACTGCCCCGAGCATCCTGGCGGACTTTGGCATGATCCGGTCACCGACAAGTGGTATGACCATCGCCAACAAAAAGAGCCCTTCATCCGCGATCGTTTGGTATTACACCGCACATTCAAAGACCGCGACACCTGCCCGTTGAATCATACGCCACTGGTTAAACCGCAAATCGATCTTGCTCAATTACGCTCTTTACAAGACTGGTATATGCGCTACGAACTGACCTCCGTTGAAGGTGTCAGTGAAGTGGTTCCCATCGGCGGATTCGTCAAGCAATACCAGGTCGTCGTCGATCCCGTCAAACTCCAGGCTTTGAATATCCCTTTAAACAAGGTTAAAAACGCGATCCGAAGTGCGAACATGGATGTAGGTGGCAAACTCATTGAAATGAGCGAAACCGAATACATGGTCCGCGGGATTGGTTATTTAGGATCCCCCGGAAGTTCTACAGAGACTAAGACCAATCGCACCCAACAGGTCTTGGCCGACCTGTCGCAAATCGCGCTTGGTGCCAACGATGATGGTAAACCGATTTACCTCAGTGATGTCGCTCAACTCCGCACCGGCTCGGAAATCCGACGTGGCGTGGCAGAGAGCAATGGCGAAGGTGAAACCGTTGGCGGAATCGTCATCATGCGATTCGGTCAGAACGCACAGAAAACCATCGACCGTGTTAAAGACAAAATCAACACACTCCAAACCGGACTCCCCGCTGGCGTGCGATTGGAAGTCGCCTATGACCGCAGCGACTTAATCGAGCGTGCAGTCAATACGGTGTACCGAACACTTGCTGAAGAAATCATTGTCGTGGGATTGGTGATCGTTCTATTCCTGCTGCATGCCCGCAGTGCATTGGTAGCTGCATTTGTCCTGCCTATGGGCGTTCTGGTGACACTGCTGGTCATGTATGGTTTGGATATCAATGCCAACATCATGAGTCTGGGTGGGATTGCCATCTCCATTGGCGTGATGGTCGACAGCAGTATCGTCATGGTGGACAACGCGCACAAACACCTTGAAAACAAGGATAAAAACACATCGTGCATTGAGGCGATCTCCGATGCAGCAGCGGAAGTCGGGCCGACATTGTTCTTTAGCTTGTTGATTATCACGGTGAGTTTTCTGCCGATCTTCGTATTGGGTGAACAGTCTGGACGATTGTTCAGGCCGTTGGCATTTACCAAGACCTTCGCGATGACAGCCGCTGCGGTATTAGCCATCACGATCATCCCGGTACTCATGGTATACCTGATTTCTGACAGGGTTTTGCCGACTAGTTGGAGTAAAGGCAAACGCATCTTGGTGTATGTGTTGGTGATGGTGTTGCCAGCGGTGGTGTTGGCTTTGATCCCACTACCGACGTTGGCGGACTATCGCATCTGGCTATGTGTCGGTTGGGTAATTGCATCGGGATTGATCGTGTTACCTCAGAAAATTTATGCTGAGGAATCCAACCCGGTAAGTCGCTTGATGCAGCGACTGTATCAACCGTTTTTCGTCTTTGCGATGCAGTATCGTTGGGGCATGTTGCTTGGGGGCGGGTTGTTGATTGTGGCAACGCTTTACCCACTTAAGCAGTTGGGCAGTGAATTCATGCCCCCCCTGGAAGAAGGTGATCTGCTGTACATGCCTACAACCGATCCGGGGATTAGCATGAGCAAGATTCGTGAAGTCTTGCAGCAGACGGACAAGCTCATTGGCCAATTCCCGGAAGTCCAAAACGTCTTTGGCAAAGCCGGTCGCGCGGAGACTGCAACTGATCCAGCACCGCCAAGCATGTTGGAGACCACGATTATTTTGCATCGTGACAAAGCGTATTGGCGGACGCGACCAATCAGTCGGTTTTATGACCATTGGCCGAACTGGCTTAGTGCGATCCCGCGTAAAATCTGGCCCAACACGCGAAGGATCACCATTGATGAGTTGGTGTATGGGTATCAACTGCCCAACGGCGATATGGACGACATTCACGTGCCAGGGCTCAATGATGTGATTCGGTTCCCGGGTTTGACCAATGCGTGGACGATGCCGATTCGCACGCGGATAGACATGCTATCCACGGGGATCAAGACGCCGGTGGGGATCAAGGTAATGGGGCCGAATCTTGAAAAACTCGCTGAATTATCAGAGCAAATCGCATCAGCTATCAAGACCGATCCGCGGACACAGGCCTTGACCACCAGCGCGTTTGCTGAGAAAAGTGTGGGTGGCAATTACTTTGACATCAACATCAATCGCCAATTCATCGCGCGGTATGCGTTATCTGTCAACGATGTGCAGGACGTGATTATGAGTGCGATTGGTGGGATGAATATCACCTGGACAGTCGAAGGACTCGAACGGTATCCGGTGAACCTGCGGTATCCGTCGGAATTGCGTGACAACATTGAAAAGCTCAAGCAGACTTTGGTGGCAACACCCAGCGGCGCACAAGTTCCACTTGGGCAGTTGGCGGAGATTCAGATTCACAAAGGCCCGCCAATGATCAAGAGTGAAAACGCGCGATTAACTGCCTGGGTATTTGTGGACATCACGGGTATTGATGTGGGTAGTTACGTGCAACGTGCTCAGGAAGTGGTGGCCAATCAGATTCAATTGCCTGAAGGATACAACATCGTCTGGTCCGGGCAGTATGAGTACATGCAGGCTGCTCGGCAGCGATTGATGATGGTGGTGCCGATTGCCGGTGTGTTGATTTTGTTGCTGTTGTACCTGGCGACTCATAGTTGGTTGAAAGTCGGCATTGTGCTTCTTGCCGTACCATTTAGTTTGGTGGGTGCGGTTTGGTTGTTATGGCTATTGGATTACAATCTGTCGCTTGCGGTTTGGGTTGGCGTGATTGCGTTAGCCGGACTTGATGCCGAGACAGGGTTGGTGATGCTGCTTTACCTTGAGAACAGTTTTGATCGCTTTACCAGGGAAAATCGGATGCGTGATCGTGCCGACCTTTGGCATGCGATTCATGATGGCGCGGTGCAACGTATCCGCCCCAAGACGATGACGGTGGTGACGACCTTTTTCGGATTGGTTCCCCTGCTCTGGGCCTCGGGTGCCGGCGCCGATACGATGCGTCGTTTAGCTGCGCCGATGATCGGCGGCCTGGGGACAAGCTTCATCATGGAATTGCTGCTTTACCCGGTGATTTTTTACATGGTCAAACAACACAAACTACCATTGCATACTACTTCGTCCCCTACATGATCTGGTAAACCCCACCAGATCATCTACGCACGCTGCGGCTCCCATTAGTCGCAGCGTGTTTTTAATTAAAAAACGCAGACACCACGGGAGTGCCTGCGTTTTTCGTCAATAGATTGCAATCATTCTGTCAATTATTTCTCAACACCAAATTGATACACCGTCTTGGTTTGATAGGTTTCTTCCGGCTGGAGAATGATATCATGAAAACCGGGTGTATTGTGACTGTTGGGGAACTGCTGGGTTTCCAGGCAGAATCCGCCATTTTTCACATAAGGCTTGCCAGCTTTACCAGACAACCGCCCATCAAGGGAATTGCCAGTGTAAAACTGAACTGCCGGTTCCTGCGTGTATACTTCCAGGACGCGTCCAGATTCCGGTTCAACCACACGCGCAGCAAGCATCAATTCGTCTTCATCCAGAGCGTCACGATTGAGTTGATAACAATGGTCATAGCCCATGGCAATCTTGAACTGCGGATGGTTGTCATCCCAATCCTGATTGATTGTCTTAGGTGTGCGGAAATCAAAAATGGTTCCTTGCACCGGAACGATCTGGCCACTGGGAATTTGATACACAGTCGTGGGCAAAAATTCATCAGCATCAATCATCACTTGATGATCCAACACATCGCCATTGCCTTCACCCTTGAGATTGAAGTACGCATGATTAGTCAACATTACCGGCGTGGCCTTGTCGGTGAACGCTTCATACTCCATGGACAATCCGTTGGTATCGGTGAGTGTATAGGTCACGGTCACATCAAGATTGCCTGGATAGCCTTCTTCCATATCTGGACTGGAGTAGGTCAATCGCAATGATTTGAAACCATTGCCACTGCGGACTTCAGCATCCCAGACGACCCGGTCGTAACCGGTCATCCCACCGTGCAGATGATTGGGTCCATTGTTGGCATCGAGTTCGTATTCGACACCATCAAGGGTGAACTTGCTATCCGCAGTCCGATTGGCAACACGGCCGATGATCGCTCCGAAATAGGGTTTGTCTACTGCATTGAGATAGCGGTCAAGCTTCTTAAAACCGAGTGTCACATCTTCCAACTTGCCATTGCGATCGGGCACCATGATGCTGGTGATGATCCCGCCGAAATTGGTGATGCTCACTGACATCCCGTTGCTGTTGGTCAATGTAAAAAGACGAATATTGGAAAACGCGTCAAAGTCTGCAATGGTTGCCATATCTAAATATCCTCCGTATGAATACGTAGATTGTAGCAAGGTGATGACGCAGTGCATACACAGCAAGACCATTGCTTAAAACATATGGATGAGTTTATGCAACAAGCCCAAGTCTGAGTAAGTCCAACATTGCCAAATGGTGTTCGAAACGGTTAGATCACAAACTGGCAATCGAATCGAAATGTGTTTCGAGCGCGCCATAGAGTGCTGAATACTGTTGGTGATATTTTTGATACATGCTGGCCAGCTTACGATTGGGACGTTTCTTTTCCGTCTCGTTGATCGCTTGTTTACAGGCTTGTTTGACGGATGACCAGACACCTGTGCCGACACCTGCAAGTAAGGCGACACCGTAGGCGGGGCCTTCATGGCTGTTGATGGTGACCACGGGTGTGTTGTAAATATCGGCTTGGAGTTGACGCCAAAAATCACTGCGTGCCCCACCGCCGGACAGACGCACGGACTTGGTGGAGATGCCCATGTCCTGCATGATGTTTAGTGCATCCGCCATGCCGAAGGTGACCCCCTCAAGCAGACTGCGGATCATTGCAGGTCGATCATGACGAGCAGTCAAACCGATCCACCCGCCACGTGCATTGGGGTTGGCATAAGGGCAGCGTTCCCCTGTGAGATAAGGCAAGAAGAACAAACCTTCACATCCAGGCTGTGCTTGTTTGGCCTGCTCAATGAGCAGTTGATAGGGGTCGACTTTTTTCTTGCTGGCCAGCGTCACTTCACCCTCTGCCATGTGGTTGCGGAACCATTGAAATGAACCCCCTGCTGAGAGCATGCATCCAAAGACGCACCATTCATTTTCCACCGCTGAGCACATGGTATGAACCCGCCCGTCCTTGTCATACACAGGCTTTGCCGCATGAGCATACATCACGCCACTGGTGCCAAGGGTCGCACTGACGATACCTGCCTGCACGATGCCATTACCAACCGCGCCTGCGGGTTGATCGCCACTACCGCCGACGACGGGAATGTCTTTGACCAGTCCCATTGCTTTTGCAGCCTGAGCAGTGACCTTGCCCGTGACCACATGCGATTCATAACAGTCTGGCAGTAATGACGTGTCAATGTCGAGTTTATTAATCAGTCCCTTATGCCATTTTCGTTTTTTCACATCCAGTAACAATGTTCCTGATGCGTCGCCAACTTCTGTTGCATACTCACCGGTCATGCACAGCCGAATGTAATCCTTGGGGAGCAGAATGTGTTTGGTCTTAGCGTAGACTGCAGGTTCGTTCTCACGGACCCAGAGTATTTTGGGTGCGGTAAAACCAGTCAGTGCCGGGTTCCCGACCATGTTGATGAGCTTGCGTTTGCCGCCTGCTGTCTTGGTGATGCTGTCACATTGGGCTTGGGTGCGTTGGTCGTTCCATAGCAATGCCGGACGCAGTGGCAAGGTGTCATCACCAAGAAAAACCGAGCCATGCATTTGCCCGGAGAGCCCGATGCCGGTGATCTGCGCGGGTTTGATCTTGGCTTTCTTGACGACTGCTTTGGTGGCTTTACAGGTAGCATCCCACCATTGTGTTGGCGACTGTTCAGACCAACCGGGCTTGGGGGACTCGATGGTATGTTCAGACATGGCTGTCGCGATGACTTTCCCAGCATGATCGCAGATAAGTGTCTTGGTCCCGGATGTGCCGATGTCGATCCCCAGCAGGTATGCCATGGTGTGTCTCCTGATTGATGAATACCCGTCATTGTAGCTAGCCTTACCCTATTTGTCATTTAGTATTACAAATTAACTGCAAGACAGTAACACTGCAGAACGGCAGAGGACTCAGAGTTCAGAGAGAGAAGATTTTAGTTTTTAAGCCCAACGCTGAGTCTGCGAAGTATGGGATACCTGTGGCAACCATGCAGGTGTTATTCTTTGCTGTCCCAGCCTGCGCTTTACTCAGACTTGGGCTCGAATTGTCCATATCAAGCACTCAAAATTCCCTCTCTCTTATCTCTGTGTTCCTTGCGTCTTGACGGTAGAAAAATGTCTTGTCGAAAAACCCTACAATATCCCCATGCTCCGATTCATTGCATGGCGACTAGCTCAACTGCCGGTGATCCTGCTGGTGATCTTCATGGTGACGTTTACGTTGGCATGGTGGATACCGGGCAATCCCCTGGAAAATCCGGATAAGCCGGTGCCCATAGAGATTCAGGAAGCGATGCTCCGCCAGTACAACCTTGATAGCCCCTGGTCATTTTTGCGAAGCTACACGGTCAACGTCATCACCAAAGGCGACCTGGGACCGAGTCTGCAATACCGTGATCAATCGGTCAATGACATTATCGCCGGTGGCTTGCCGGTAAGTGTACAGGTCGGCATCACAGCGTTGATCCTTGCGTTGATTCTCGGTGTCGGTACTGGACTCATCAGCGCGATGAAACCCGGCTCGCTCTGGGACATGTCCTCGCTTGGGATTGCAGTTGTAGGGATCAGCCTGCCGACATTTGTCACAGCGTCAGTCTTGATGATCGTCTTTGCGGGAATGCTCAAGTGGCTGCCCGTCCAGGGCTGGGGCAGTTGGGAGCAGATGGTTTTACCTGCGGTGACTTTGTGTGCAATGCCCGGTGCCTACATCGCGCGACTCACACGGATGGGCCTGGCTGATGTGATGCAAAGTGACTTTATCCGCACCGCCCGCGCCAAGGGATTGTCAAAGAATAAAGCGTTGATCAAACATGCCTTGAAAGTCGCATTTTTGCCAGTGCTCAGTTTTCTGGGTCCTGCCTCGGCAGCCACCATGACCGGTTCATTCGTCGTGGAAAAAGTCTTCAACCTCCCGGGACTTGGCGAACACTTCGTGCAGGCCGTCCGCAATAAGGATCAATTTCTGATCCTTGGCGTGGTACTGGTGTTCTCCACATTGCTGGTATTGATGAATCTTGCTGTGGACGTGGCGTATGCTTGGATTGATCCGCGGATTGATGTCGCAAAGTAAAGACGATTGCCTGACCACCAATTGAAAAATCATTTAATGATTCGGCATGGCCACCGGAATCGGCCCCATGTTGTTTACTGCACCGGATAAGAGCGAAAATACAGGAGTCAACACCATACTGTCAATCTGCACACCATTGGTATTCTCCAAGGTGATGCTATGTTGTCCTGCTTTAAGTGAGAATAACCCGAATCGTGATGCTTCTGATTTCTGTGGCGTCTTACGTGTTGGATTCGGACAGCTCACCCATTCCCAGCGTCCACCAGCCAACTGCTGAGGCCAAGCAATGTCCGCCACCTTTTGCCCATCTATAACCAAACCTGCTTTAAGGTATTTCTTCAAACTTGCGTCATCGTCACGATAAACACGCATGAGAATGTAATAGTTCCCCTCGACAGGCAGATCAAACTGCCATGCTTCTAAGGCCTTATTTTCAGCAAGTGTCATCGACTTTTCGGACTTGCACTCTGTTACGGGACCGTTGATTGGTTTTGCAATTCGCATTTGCGAGTAAGCAATCATTGAACCCTCCCCAACCGTCAACACCGGCTGCGTCGGCCCATTCTGCCAACTGTAAACCGTCACCGGGATCGACATGCCCTGCTCATCGGTCACAGAAAATGACGCGGCATAATTGCCGACATAGGCCATGCGTTCACGTCGGAGCTGAACTTTAAAAGTCACACGTCCACCTGCGGGAACATTCACATTTTCAGGCATTATGTCCAGCCAATCCGTTGTCTGACTTTGCCGAATATGTATATTCTGATCCGCAGTCGAATCAGCCTGGAGTTCAAATGTTGCCACATCAGTCAATGGGTCGAGAATGATCTGCCCTCGGTCAATCTTAAATGACGTAGGACGTCTGGGCCAGATTGCAGTTAAACCAGGACGTATCGCACCACGGTAACTCCCATGCAATTTTTCAGACGCCAGATTGTCAACACTTTTGCCATCCATAGCGCCAGGCATATCGGCTTGCAAGGCAAACAACCCGTTATTCGCATCCACGAACTTCGGCTTGGCAACGATCACGGATTCACGCTTAAAGTCCTCACGTACAGCTGGACCACGCTCTGCCCAGAAGAGACTGTGATCCACCGTTCGATGCGGCAGGTCAAAAAGCGGATATGCTTTGGAGCCGGCCATTAGCACATTGTTGCGATACAGGCGTTGCCCCTGCGAACCGCCGAAACCTTTGGACTGTGAATAGACGGTGTTGTTAACAAATACGGCAGGTCCTTGAATATCACTGCGTTTAAGGTCTTTAAAGGCAGTGCCAACGAGTCGATTAGCATCACCACCATGAAGAATCACATTGCGATAAATGTAGGACGGCCCGCGAACCACCCAACTGGTACTGATGCCACAGAAGCCCCCTTCAAAACGATTTTCAAACAGCCGGACATTCATCTGAGCGCCATCGAGTTCAATCCCGTCATCATTGGCAAAGGCAAAGAAGTTGCCATGGATATCCGCATCACGATTAAACCCGCCAATGTCCGAGGAGTTGCCTGAACCTTCAATCGCGTCATTCCATCGGTGTTGATCCGAAGCTGCAAAGTCGTTGTAGCGAATCACGGTTGATGACAAATCATTGACGAACATAGAAGTCGGCCCCAATGGATGACCATGACGCCAACCTGTGGAGGGACTGCGTGGACCGTGAATATAGCATCGCTCCACCACCAGACCGAAGTTGGAGAACGCGCGGATACCTGCCTGATAGTTAATGCGAGCACCTTGATGCATGTAATAGACAGGGTCTTTAGCAAGTTGCCCATCCTGTCCAAAGCCTGAAATGTCGCAGTTAATTAATCGCACATGATTTGACCGTTCGATATTCACAGCATGATTCTGCCCACCACGGATCACGATATTTTTAAGGATGACGTATGCTGCGTTGCGAATATCAATCCCTGCACCGGAGAGATTATTCACCCCATCGACTTGGATAATTGTTCCCCGTGGTGCCGTAAAACATATCCAGCCTTTAGGCTTGCCTTGATCTTGGATGACGATATTGCCATCATGAAGTCGGCTGCGAATGTCGATGGTCTTTGCAATAGGCACATCACTATTCCATGTCGTGAATGTACGCTGAAGAATAGGTTTGTTTTGAGCGTCGAGAACCTGCATTTTGTATGTGGTATTTTCATGAAGGTCGACAATGCTGCCACGGAATTGGCGGTCTTTTTCAAACCAGAATGGAGCCATCGCACGCTGCCAAGCCGCTTGCCCTTGGGCACGAAACTGTACTCCGATTTGCTGCCCACCATTGATATCATCCGGCAGGTTCCAATAGTAACTACATGAATTAAATGTCGGTCTTGTTTCAAGTTCATCAGGTTCTGGAATCACCATCGCATGCAAGGATAAATCATCAAACCAACTCACCGAACCAACATCACTTTGTAGTTGACCAAAGCGGCAGAGAATTTGAACCTGATCGGCATCGCCGGAATTAAAATCCAAGACGATGGGATTCCACTGCTGTGTTGATGGATAGGAACTGATGCGACTCTGTTCGATCTTATCCTTGACGCGTTTGATCATGATCAATGCTGCCCCTTGAGTGGAGCTCTTGATCCGACCGCGTAATTGGTATCGTGTATTGGGGAGTAATGTCACTATCTGCCCGATTTGCCCAAGGTTGGGACCTGCTACTTGAGTGACTTGGACGCGTAATATCTTCCCGCCATCAGCATCATCGACAATAGATACCAACTGCTCGTTATTGCGAATCGTCCAACCGGTCGGCCAACCATTTTCGACTGCTGAAAAATCACTATTAACCAGCAGGTTCGCTGACTCCTGAGCTTGACTGTGTACTGGCCAAATCACCAGCAAAACCATGCAAAGTAATCCGACATTGCGACATAAAGTTCGGTGGATAGATACAAATAAATTCAACATGGGCTGGGACATCAATTGATCCTAATGTTGTAATGCTTTACTTGAGATCACGTATCAAGGTATGACTGGCGAAACAGACTCAAATGTATAGGTCCGCTGCCAAGTTACAGCGTCTTGGGGCTTGACCGTCAAGCGAATAAAATACTCAGGTGCAATGGCTTTGGAATCAGCGAAAAATGTAAAATGCAACGGGCTGGGAACGTGTTTGATCGAAGCTTTGATCCCAGCGTATCTGTCAGTCAATATCGCAGCGTCAGCAAACGGTTTCTCATTTCCAAGGAACGGCAGAAATATAGTTTGCGGTGCCAACAAATCTCTGGAAAACGACACGCCCTGCTCATCAAGTAACAAACGATCCGTCGATAAATAGGCAGGGATAAACCCAGGATTAAAATGCAGACGTGACCCAATCGCACCCTCACCCATTTTAAAAAAGTTATGGTTATAAGTGTCGAATGTCATCTCATCTTGCCCATGATTTTCCAATGCATAGTCAAACTTGAGTACCGACGCTTGAGGATCAATGCTGATCTTCTTTCGATATACATAACTGTATTTTGAAACATGATTGAAGGTTTGTACAAGCTGAATTTCATGAGGACCGACAAATTCGATTCGCGTGTCTGCCAAAGCCTGTAACGGGTACGCCGTACCAAAATGGTATTGCTGAGGCTTATTGCGTTTGAGTTGGCCGACTCCTAATTTCACGAACGTATCATCGCCATCTTCATATCCCAGCACGCCTATACCCAAGAGTCCAAATTCATCAGGCATGCCACGCTCATCAAGCAGTTCAATGCCTTTGTATTTAAGATTTGTCACGCGAGCAGTTTGATCAAACCGAACCGCATCGACTCCGCCAGCAGGATGAGATGGTGTGACGAGATGAACATCAAGAAATGCATTTTGCAAAACGAACGCATGTTGATGAGTTGGGATATGTGACTGGACAGGTTCGTCGATCTTGGACATTGCGCAGCCAGTGAGTATGAATAAACTCAGGAAAATCAGCTTGCCAAATACACTATTAATCAGATGACGGACAGAGGACGTAGATTCAGTTGCAGCCATGTTCAAGAGGACTACTCCCAGAGTTTTCCGTTAACGCCCACCATATCCAATCTGGCCTGCTGAGAATTGGCATGCCCATCAAGGTACAGCAGGTTTGCGGCATCATTATGTCGCCAATCTACACGGGCTGAACCGGAGTCGGGATTAATCTGATCTGTGCGGTTAAATGCTTTGGTGCCGGAAGACGAAAGTTCACCATCACTAATCACGCCGGTCTTTGAAGGCTTGGTGACAAAATCCATCCGCATAAATAAAGGTTGGGTTTCAAAATCAACATTGTCCATCACAGTGTCGTTGACTGTGTAATTGGTTCGCCAAGGTGAATGACCAGCATAGTCTGCATACCAACGCTCTTCATCAGGACAAACAAACGGCTTTAATTCATCGCGCGTTTCGTTGGCTTTGTAGGTCTTGATGTTCAAACCTTGATCCATCATCAACACAACCCATCGACGCGTATTGCCTTGAACTGGTGGCGAGTCGTAGTCCGCAGCCATAATGCAGTTGTTATAGAGGTTGGCATAATTGACCAGCCCCATACCCAGCGTCCGAAGATTCGTCAGGCACTGCATACTCCGAGCCGCCTTGCGAGCGCTACCAAGTGCAGGCAACAAAATCGAGATCAACAGCGAGACGATGCTGATGACAACCAGCAATTCAATAAGTGTGAATCCACCTGAAGTTTTTGGGCTACCAGAACAATATTGTTGGTCAGTTTTGGGCATGGATTTTGACCTTAGAAAAAGGTTGCAATGCATTATCTTGATAATAACGTTAATCAATATATTTTAACGATACTGTATCGTATTAATCGCGTTACCCAAAGTCAAGATTTTGGCGATATTTTTGCTCTTGCACTGCTCTTGCCGACGACCAGGCGTCCTGGAACGGTGATCCGTACTGGCGGGCCTTGTAAATCCTGGGATCGGAACAGCAATGTCCGAGCAGCAATCTTGCCCATCAGCGACCAGTCCGGGCCATAGGTTGTCAGTTCCATTCGCGGCTTAAGGTGATTGGAATGACAAAGCTCATAAAGGTTGTCAAAGCCTGCAAGACTCAGATCATCAGGCACGCTGACTCCGAGTTGATCGAGCATGGTGATAAGTCCAAACGCTGAGGAGTCCGACGAAACCACGACGGCTGAGTTCCCATCAATTAAACTTGCAACATCATAATATTCAAGCACTTCCTGATATCGAACATCAGGTATCAAACCTGCCCTGATCATGGCAATGGTATACCCGTCTGCGCGTTGCTGATACAGTTCAGTCAAGGGATCTTTATCCCCAAGAAAGGCGATCCGACGATGCCCTTGGGATATGAGATATTCCGTCACCAGCCGTGAACCGGTTGCATTGTCAGCGACCACATGCCACAGCGGATTGTCAGCGATGTAGCTACTAATCGCCAGCTTGGGGATATCCGGGGCAACGGCAACATCGTCATGGGTATAACGACCAAAAATAAAGGCAGATTCAACTGACTGATTTTCCAATGACTTGGGGATCTGGCCTGATTTAGCCAACTCAATGACTGTTTCGACGCCATTATCCTGACATTCACGTTGTAACGCTAAAAATATTGCCCGCTGAATGTCAGAATCAAAAGCTGAAAACTTGCTATCACTGCGTTCATAGGCAATGACCGATACGCGTCGGGTAGCTGTTTTTTCAACACCATCGGCTTTGGGTGATGTGTAACCCATTTCCCGGGCCATCTTTACAATTCTAGCCTTCGTCTCAACAGCCAAGTCGGGGTGATCCCGCAAAGCACGTGACACGGTCATGACGGAGACACCCATCGCTTCAGCTATTTTTCGTTGACTTAGTTGACTCATAGTAACGTTAGTATATCATCCATTATCGTTAAGACAAGCAATCGTGTAATAAATCATACTCACAAAAACATGATTGTACGCTGTATCCGCTCTCTGAAAGGCTCTGATTGATGGCACATTTTTACACTTCATTTTCCATGCTTCTAAGCAGTCTTCTACTTCTATGTTCACCAGCGACGGCACAGCAAACCCAATACAACACCCCAACCTCCAAAGTTCGAATTGCGGTCATCGGCGATTCGACCGTCAGCAATTATGCCTCAACCAACAACCTGCGTGGCTGGGGCCAAGTGCTCATTGATTTTCTGGACGAGCAGCAGGTTGAAGTGATCAATAAAGCCAAAGGCGGTCGAAGTTCCAAGAGCTTTATTGATGAAGGACGTTGGGACAACGTTCTAGAGCTTGAACCCAAACCAAACTATGTGATCATTCAATTTGGACACAATGACAATCCATTTAAAGCACCTGATCGACGGACACTCACGACACCTGTTCCAGAAACATTGCCAAGCGATCAAGAAGTTGGCAGCAAGCTCAAGGATTACTACCAATACAATCTCAAACACTATGTCGAGGAAAGTCGACAGATGGGCGCGGTGCCAATCATCGTCGCGCCGATGGAACGTGGCGTCTTCAAAGACGGTAAGCTTTGGACACCCAACGCCCCCTATGCTCAAGCTGCACTGCAAGTTGCCAAAGAACTCGATGTCCCCAGTGTCGATCTGAACAGTTATGGTCTGAAACTTTACGAATCCATCGGCCCCGATGAAGCGATGCAATACCATGGCAAGACCGAGAAAGGTTACGACCGATCTCACTACAACGAAAAAGGTGCACGTCTCTGGGCCAAGTACATCGTCGAGCAAATCAGCAAACAAATCCCGTCATTTAACAAGCTGACAAAAAACGCCTCGCAATCAACCAATACCCAAACACCAATCAACGATCCACAAATCACGCGTTCAAATATCCTGTGGTCTGGTAAAGAACTCAATGCTGACATCAAGCTCAAGTGTTCTTTTAACAATCAAACATCAGACAATGCAGACATCGCCCAAGGTTTATCAAACGCTGGCGGCTTTGGGATTACAAGCATCTCCGGCGGACTTGATGGGGATGCCATACAAGTCGCCGAGCGCGGTGGGTATCTGCATTTCACAGCTAAGCAAAACATCAACTTCCAATCCAGCACGGTTGCCTTTGCCTTTCGTCATACTGGTAAACGACGTGAACTACCTCGCACACTTTTTGAAGTCCGCGGGGACTACCGCATCGGCATGCACATTCAGGAAAACAGTGTCCGACTGTACACCGCAAAAGCAGTCGCCCCGCATGCAGAATGGGATGCCATCGAACTCAACTGTGACGGCAAGCAACTGCTCGATGGCCAGTGGCATCGAATCGCTATCTCCTGGGATCAGAAATCCAACTGGGGATTCATCCAAGTCGACGACCAACAAACACAGGGCAAACTACCGTTACCTTTGGCAAAGCGTGGGCCGATGACACTGTTCCTCGGCAGCAGCGCTCTAGCCAAATGGGACCCCGCCGGTTCATCCCTGCCAGGCGAAGCATTCGACGAATTCACCATCTGGCAAGGACGGTTCGATCAACTTAAACCGGTCGATGATGCGTCTTATCTCAAAGCGGATATGGTTGCAGATTGCAAAAAAGCCATTCACAAAGCACTCAATACCACACTCCAACTCCAACGCTATGGCGGGTGGCAACGCATCTATTCCTGGCCAACCTTACTCGGATCGCCTGCTCAGGGGCGCGACTACATCTGCTCGGACACCAGCATCTGCAATGATAAAGGTGAGTCAACGCCTCGCATCGCATCGCAACTGATCTCTGCGTACAAAGTCCTTGGTGATGACACATATCTATATCCTGCGATTGAAACGGGTCGTGCCTTGATCGCTGCTCAATCCGAAGACGGGTATTGGGTGCATGGATACTACGGCACACCCTATGGCTTGAAGGTCAATGATATCGACCTGCCGACACTTCAAAGTGAATATCCCGAAGTCAAACTTCAGGACAGCGTGCAAGCCCATCCGATTCAATTGCTGCTGATCCTAGCACAGATCACCGGTGATAAAACATTCCTCGATGCAGCAATCAAAGGCGGTGAGTTTGTCTATCGGGCACAAAACCCCAACGGCAGCTGGTCGCATCACTGGGACCCACAACACAAACACGGTGCGACTGTCCGCGGCTTACCAAGAGGTGGGGAAATCAATGACCTTGCGATGAATGATGCCATCGACATCATGCATTTAATGTACTTACTCACCGGCGAAAAACGCTTTGAACAAGCAATGGATCGCGGCGGGCAATGGATCCTGGATGCTGATACAGGTGGTAAGACAGTCGGTTGGGCGCAGCAATATGACGAACATAACAAGCCCACGGTCGCTCGTGCGTTTGAACCGGCTGCATGGTGTCGAACCGCCACCCTCAATGCCGCCCGACTACTCGTCACGCTGCATCAACAAAAGCCAGGCGATGGACGGTACCTTCGCAAGCTTGAAGCATTGAAAAAATGGGCTCATGAAAATGTCGACAAGAATGGCGACATCCATGAATACCTTGAACCTCAAACAGGCCGAGCGCTATTGATGTGGCAAGATAAAGTCTACTATGCTGATAAGCCCGGTGATTATGAGTATCTGAAAAACAACACGCCCACCAGTACGCGGAACCTCAACCCTCGTCCGTTCATCCAAGACGTCGACCGCATCGTGGCGATGGCATATGACGGATATAACAGCGAGGAATTTATCAACTGGTTACCCACTCGCGTCAAGCAGGAATTGGCCTCACAAAATCCAGACTGCGGCATGTGGGTTTTGCCAATCTTTTCAAATTTCAGTGGTTCAATTGGCGCAGCATTTACTGTCAAGTGCAATCCAGTTGACCGCATGCTCCAACACATTGATCTGCAACGCCAACGCGCCCAATCACCGGGTAAGACACTTGAAATTTTCGAGAAGAATCCAATGCCTCAGGCGCTGCAAGCTGTCAAAGCAATGAACCCGAAGCATCCGGTGTTTTAACATGACAATGCGGATTGTGATTTCCATAGGGTTTTGGATTTTCATTTTTTGCAATACAAAAAATGAGTATTCATGCCTTTGTGCTTTTCGTCATCCCCGCGCAGGCGGACATTCAGTGGGTTACAGTTATCGCTTGCATAAACCACTGGACTCCCGCCTGCGGACTTTATGCACGTGGCATCTGATGTAGGGTGGGTGGAGCAAAGCGATACCCACCATAAATCCGTAATATCAAAGAATTGGTGGGTTTCGCTTTGCTCTACCCACCCTACGAATCGTGTCGAGTAAGTCCGACCTCTGAATTAGCGGTAATTTCTCTTTATGCATTTGCTTATGAAATGACGTGCATAAAGTCCCTGCGTGGGAGTGACGGAAGAGGAGATTAATTGTTTGCATCTGTGGCATGAATGTCTTGAGCAAGGGTATCACATAGAACATGTCGAATGGAATGTAAGAACGGTGCAATGTGATCTTGGAAATTCAAATCGCGCGGGGCGCATTGATACAACGGCACCAGAGCCGCTGCACAACCTGCTGCTTCGCCTGTTGCGACAGAATTGCCTGTCACGCGATAGGAAGCGTGAGCGAAAAAATCGCCACTGATGCATCGGCCTGCGAATAAGAGATGATCAATTTCAGAAGCCACCAAAGCACGAAATGGAATGTCGTAGGGCTGGGTTTGTTTCACAGGTGAGGGTTCAATACCGCCGCTTGCGGACTGCCTGCTGGTGGCATGCACATCCACACCAAAGGTGCATCGACAAACAGCATCATGGTGTCTGGCGCCGTTAACCATGTCATCGAGTGTTACGCGATAGCAACCATACGGTCGGGTACTTTCACGGATGCCGATCTGATTGGCGGTGGCTACAAGTCTCAGATTTCCCCAAATACCGCCTGAATGTCTAAGGGCATGAACAATGCGATTGATTTCATCACGGGCGGCAATCGTGGCGGTGGTGACTTGCCTCACATCATGTGGATGCGAATCGTATTGGTGATTGACCATCAAGCCAAACATGTCCGGGTAAATTTCAAAGAGAGTCGGTTTCGTGTAAGAAGGTTCAATACCTGCGGATCGAATAGCTTTTAACAAGCGTTGTTTTGGAAGAGCCCATGCTTCATAGCCTATATTGTAATAAGGCTTGAGTTGTTGGCGATCCACCCCACTGACAATAGCCATCAACGACATCGGTTGCATTAGCGGTTTAAGTGAGTCCTTCACATCATTACCCAGTTCAAACGCACATCCGGCATGCCTTGCCAGTTCCCCATCTCCTGTGCAATCCACGAAAGTCGTCCCCGCAATTGCCTGCCTGCCACTTCTGGATTCGATGATGACATGTGACAGACGATTGTCAGTATTCAGATGAGTTGCAACCATCCGGGCATGTAACAGCACGGTGATCCCCAGCTCAACCATCCACTGCTCAAGTATCCATTTCATCAACTCAGCATCATAGGTTCGGCCATTCCTGTACAGCGTTTCGGGTTCATTCATCTGCAATCGGCAGGCATCCAAGCGTGCAAAAAGTTGTGTCAACATTCCGGGTTTATTCTGACTGTCAATAATCCAACTTAGAAGTCCAGAGGTCCAGACGCCGCCAAGCTGTCCTTGTGATTCGATGAGTAGTACTGAGACGGGTTGTCCGAGTTGTTGCTGTGTCATTGCAGCGAAAATGGCAGCAGACACACCTGCGGGGCCTGCGCCACATATCACCACATCTGCCTTGAATTGGACATCGAGCTTTCGAGTGGGTTCGGCGATCTGATCCAGTGTTCTATTCATTTAACGTATCAATCAAAATTGCAATAAAAGACTTAAATCAAGGGTTTTTAACGACCAGACTATCCGGTTCAATCTTGGGCAAGCTTGCGACATGACCATCCACAAACAGATCGTTGATAGCCTGGTTATGTCGAGTTGCAGCCAGATCATCCTCGCCGGATGCTGATTGATACAGGTCGTAATTGGGCGTGGTGTTGTAAGCAACAAAACGATAGCTATGAGCATCAACGACTGCGGTGGTTGCTGAGGCACGCACCAGATTCGGGAGACTGTAACCACTACCTGTGGTTGAACTGGCAGTCGACCCCAGATAGACGTGATAGGCGTAGGACAGTTCGTTGTAATCCCGTTTCATCGCTGGAATGTTCCAGCCTTTGATTTGCGTCACATTTTCATCGTCCGGGCAGATTAAAGCACGATCCACGGATGCTGCTGCATAGCTCGAACGATAGGCAATACCGAGATAACCTTTGATCAAGGATGGCCAGACCGTTGAATACGAACTGTTACCTTCATAAAAGTAAGCTGTAGCAGGCATGCGCTGCTTGTGATCATTGCTGTAGACTGCAAAGGCGACTCCGATGTTATGCAGATTACTTGAACACTGAATCCGACGGGCCGCCTTACGCGCACTTCCCAACGCCGGCAGGAGAATTGAAATCAGCAACGAGATGATACTGATCACCACAAGCAGTTCGATGAGCGTAAAGGCATGGATTTGAGTATGAAAGTGTTTTTTTGACATTTGATTATTTCCTGATTTGTCGCCCATAAGTCGGCAATGCGGAGTCTAATTCCAACGCGCCAAGTTCAGGTGCCTGGCCGGTAAAATCATCATTGATGTTGTATAAAATCTGCCCATGATCAATGCAAGGCGCATCGGTTTTTAATTGAAAATCCAGTGTTAAAGGCAAATCCAGATGTTTGGTCCTCGGCTCGTTGACTTGGCGGAGCATGCTGTATGACAATCCTGCCATCCCATGCGTTTCCATCCCCGTTGCATATTGAAAGTCCGCAAAGGATTCAAAGACCAATTGCCCTGAGGCATAAACGGGACGATCCAAAGCAGGTGTGACCCAGAACCATTTTTGACATCCGGTCACGGCGTATCCGTTGTAATCAATCCTGCTTAGTAAAGGTGTTGGATTACCGGTCCAAAGCGGACCGCTGGCAGTTTGATCATTGCCCAGGAAAAGATTGTTGGCCATTTGGGTATTGGCCCATCCAGTCTCCATTCGCGCGGCATTGGCAACCACAAATGTGTTGTGATAAATCAAGAGGCCTGATGGATTGCGTGCGATTTTCAATGCAAAAATTCGCGTGTTGTACACGACATTCCGCAACACATAACCTGGACCACCAAAGAGAGGCTGCATACTGATACCCATGTGTGCGTTGGCAATGAAATTATTGATCACACGGATATTCGCGGTTCCGTAATCCATTTCAATACCATCATCAGGACACTGCTCAATAGCGTTGTTATAAATGTCAATTGAACTGTTGCACATTGTTGGGTCCAACGGCGGCATCACAATGGGATAGACGCTAATCCCATCCCAAAAGCCTTTGACCGTATTGTGATGGATGTCATGCCCCTGGCCGCCAAGTTGGATCGCTGCACTTAAACGCAACGGGAGGTAACCAAATGTTTTGGTATAGACACTCCAGCCATCCTGCCATTGACCTGTGGGCCAATTACCGATGATGGCGTTGTTATCCATAGTCCAGCCGGTGATACGGGAAGTACTATCATCGGATTGCTTGTTGAGATCATCGTGATCGTGTGGGCCGGCATTGATGCCATAGCGACATTCCATAAATTGACAGTCGCTGATTTCAATGCCTTGAGCATGATTCGCGTAGATCGCCGTCTCCACATTCCTGAATGTCAGATACTGAATCTGATGGGCAGCAGCGCCTGTCAGATCCATGAGTATTCCCATCGCCCCACCATCGAGTATCGTCGAGCCGTCGAGTTCGCCGGTGATACGTATCGGGGCAGTGGTTGTTGCCTGTTTATGCAGATGTATCACACGATTAGCCTGCCGGTTTTCGGGTGAAAAATCCATGTAAAGCTGTGCATCCGCATCATTGACAGGCGGATGGATGTACGCAATGCGATCACCGTAGCGTTGAGACTTGGCTTGCAGGGAACCAAACTGATGGACGCCTGCATGGAGGAAAATAGTTTGCCCCGACTGAACCATCTCATAGGCAGCTTCAAAGGTGTCGTAGTTTGGCGTTAATCGCTGGCCATCCCATGACGACGGATACACATGCAAAACCGTTTGATGCGGGATACGACTCAACGGTGTTTTGGTATGCGCTTCGATGATCTGTGTTTGGCTACCACCATCAGGATCACTTAATGTGAGTTGGACTTGATAAGCGGTATCGGGCTCAAGGTTCAGCACACTGCCCGTAAAGCGATTGGGGCAGACTACATGCCACCCGATGCGCGTGGTTCCTGCTTGATCAAACAGGTTGCGCAGCATGGGCTGAGCCTCCTGCCATTGTGATTGGCCGACTTGACGATAAGCCACGGTCACAGTGCTGTTGCGGTTAAAGTCCTGCTGAATGTCCCATTCCAAACCAATGGCATGCAAGGTTGGATGCTCCAGTCGAATCTCTCCTGCCAGTACAGGACTTGGCTGAGTATCGAACGGTTCAACAGCTGGAGTTTCTGACAATGTCGATGTGACATCACAGGTCTTATAAGCAATCCATGTGTCGAACATCGAAGCCAACGGCTGCTGACTCGTTGGCGAGACTTGTAGACTCCCCCAATGAGCCTGGCCCTGCCCACCTGCGACATAGACTAAAGCTGTGATACTTGAGTTTGCTTTGACCTTTTCAAAGACCAGTTGATGGGTCGTTGCAGTATCGGTCACCTTGAATCTTGCTGACTGTGCAACCATCAAACTATTTTCAAATACCTCGATTCGGCCAATATGTAGATGGGGATGCGTACTTGTTATATCCGCAGCCGTGAGTTGCCACTTACCTGCTCCCATTGCAGGCAAAGTCACTTTGCACTGAGCAATATCCCATTGATTGGCAACGGCGGTGAGGTTCTGAATCTCCCCAACCTGGGCATACAAACCCGTAGCTGACATCATCAACAGATAGCATGCCAAACAAGCAATGCCGATACGACGAACAATCATCATCACCAATCTCCTTGTTAGATCGTGCATGATTCTAGTCGTCAGGTCAACACAAAAGAAGATACAATTCTTGCCATATTACTGACATTATCCGCTATAATCAGTCATGTTTCGCAACTTATCGCATATCGACCTTCATTCACCGATGACTTTCATCCGTGAATCACTCGCGGACCTGGAAGTCTCACTGGGTATATACGTCACCATCCACGACTTGATGGGCATCCTCTGTTCGTGGGACGGCAATCCTCTACTACAGGGCCGAACCTATCATGCCCATCCATACTGTCGGTACAAGCGTAACCGGTATGAGCAAAAATGTGTTGACCATTGTTCCAAGCAGGTCAATGCCTATGCGCTAAAACAACACAGCGCCTTTACAACGCACTGTTGGAAAGGTGTCCAGGAAGTTGTCGTGCCTATGTTTCGTCATGAACAATTAGCACTGGTGCTCTTTGCAGGTGGTTTTCGTAAAGCAGAGGAACAATGTCCATTAAGTCCAACAGAGGCTCAAAACAGATTCCAACAATTAACGATTTACGAATCAGAAAAGATGGATCAGATCACGCGGATTTTGAAGATGACGGGTCTATGTTTATTGCAACTTGCAGAGCAAACATCCGTCCAATCCGTTGGCAATGATCAGCTTCACACTCCCATACAACAGTCACAACCCGTGGATCGTCGGGACATTCTCATTCGTCAATTTATTTTCAATCAGGTACACAATCAGCAATTGCGTATCAGTCAATTGGCAAATGAATTAAACCTATCCGTATCACGCGTGGGACATCTGGTCAAAGAAATTTTCGGCCAATCCTTTCAAAGCCTTGTCAATCTTGAACGCATCAAACGTGCCAAAGCCTTGCTAATCACCACGGATTGGCCGATGGATATGGTTGCCACCGCGACAGGATTTGGCAATCCCTATCATTTCAACAGGACATTCAAAGCACACGTCCAAATGACACCGGGACAATATCGCAAAAGCCATCAACGCAGTGAAAAAGTGATCGATTAATCGTGTCCGCAAATGATTCTGATTTTATTCATCCGCAACCATGCAGGTGTCTAATGGCGCTTTACGGACTTTGCCAACGATTTGGGGTTTGCCAGTCTGAGCACTGACCACAGCGGCAAAGCAAATCGCAAGTCCACGGAGATTGTCGATTGGATTATTCAACGGTGTACACTTTTTCTCAATAGCACAAAGCAATTCACCCATGCTGCCCATAAAGCCTTGGCGGAACCATGCACCTTCCAACTCCGGCTCGACCATGCCCCGACGCGTGGTCATTTTTACACGATGATCGGAAATGTTAGGCCCATCGTATTGGAGCGTACCCTTGGTGCCAGTGATAAAACCGTTGTCATTTTTCGCAAACTCCACAGCACCATCGAAGACCAAACTACCCAGTCCATTTTCAAACTCGATCATGGCTTGCCCCAATAGAGGTGGCTTGGCGACCTGCTTGCGTGCATAGCTGAGATTGGCCATCACGATTTTTGCTTCGTTACCGGGCATGAATGATGCCATCGCATCGAACCAGTGAATCGCATAGTCATAGAGCACAATGTGATGTACGCGGTTAAACGGCGTGGTGGCAATCCAATCGTGTGACCAGTGACAGTTCATGTGAACCGCCTGCACATCACCAACCTTGCCTTTGGCAATGGCATTGCGAATCCAGGACCAATGCGGCGACCAGCGACCGTTCTGATTCACTGCAAGCGTCACCCCCATCTTCTCTGCGAGGTCTGCAAACTTCTGCCCCAAGTTTAAATCCAAGACGAAGGGTTTCTGACTAAGCACATGCTTGCGAGCTTTAAGTGCTGCAGGAATCAAATACACGCGATCCTGCGGGTGCGTAGCGATGTCGACCACCTCAATATCATCCCGCTTAAGCAACTGTTTATAATCCGTGTAAACCTGCGCGTCAGGGAAAAATTCCTTACGCCGAGACTCAGCACGTTCTTCGATCAAATCGCACATAGCGACAATGTTCAACCCCATCTGCTTGTAGGCAGCAAGGTGTGATGAACTGATCCCACCACAACCAATCAACCCAATTGGTGGATTGTAGCGGCGTGGCATTGGAGGCTGATAGACTAACTTGGGCGCTGCAATTTTCGCAGCTTTTTTCTCAGACAAATCGTTGTATTGGCGTTTCTTTGCCATGGTTTTATTTCCTTGCGGGTAAATGTATATTGCAAATTACATGGACTGGTGACCAGCAACTTGGGACTAGCAATGGCATCAACAGAATACGACTGTCTTATCCCTACTCCCTTGGACATTAATCAACCAACGCGACCGTACGTTTTTCCGTTGAGCTGAGCACCGCTGAATCAACAATCTGCTGGCCGATCCTCGCGATGGCAGGAGACAGTGGTCCATCGACCAATTCACCTTTACAGAGTTTGTCAACGACATAGCTGATTGGTTCATGATTGGGAAAATCAAGCGTGTCGACCGGTACCGGCGCAGCAGGTTTTTCAGGGTCGATCTGCACGTGAATGGTGGACTCATGATCGTAACTGCTGATGGTGCCCTTGCGGCCGACGAGTACAAAACCGCACTTGGGTTGTGGTTGAGCCATCCACCCATCACTGAATGTTCCCCATCGCGTTTCGAACTTGCTTAGACCACTATTGGGAATGTCATAGCGACAGATGGTGATGCTATGTTCATCGACTTCCAAACCGTCGGGTTGATCGACCATGGAAGTGACTTCAAGAGGTTTCTTGCCATTCATGTACCAAGTCCCAAGCGTCACGCCATAGCCAAGATAATCCAGCAAGCTCCCGCCGCCGAACTCCTTTTTGTACCACCAGCTTTGGGCTTTATGCTCGTTTGCGATCTCTTCGGGCACGACGACTTTGTCAGCCACATGACGCAATGGGCCACGATTGCCATCGTAGTAATGCACCTGTAACACATCACCAATCACACCTTCATCCACCAATCGCTTGGCAGTAACATGTGATGGATACCATCGCAGTGGCCAGTTGATAATTAGTTGCTTACCGGTCTGCTTAAGCGCGTTGATCATTCGATCCGCATCAGGCAATGTCGAAGAGAATGGTTTTTCGACAAGGATATGCGAACCAAATGGCGCGACTTTTTCCGTCCAAATCGCATGCTCAGCAGTCGCCGGACAGAGGATCGCCAAATCAGGCTTGGTGTCTTCCATGAGTTTGCGATAGTCAGAGACAAACAGTGATTCGTCCAAACCTATCTGCTTAAGCACCGGCAACACGCGATCAGGTTGCTCATCACTGACGCCGACAATTTCAACATCCGGGTGCTGTTTTGCTTTACGCAACAAGTCCCCCATATGCATATGATCGAAGTTGATCCCGACAATTTTAAACTTGCTCATCTCGTGCTCCTTTTTCGGATTCCGCTTCCCAAAGCGTTTGAATGTATTGTCTCATTTGTGCTGCAATCTGCATCGGATTACGGTCTTCAGGTTCATCTTCCCAACTTAGAGCACCGCGATAGCCGATGGCTTTTAGCTCACCAATCACGGCGGGGATATCAACGCAGCCATTCCCAAGTGCCACGGTCTCATGCATACCTGCTGCCTTGATATCCTTGACATGTACATGGCGAATCAACGTCCCCAACTCTCTGATCGCCAGAGGAACATTCATCCCCTGAGTTCCCATCCAACCGGTATCCACTGCAATCCCCAAACCGTCTGCACCAAAGTCGATTTTCTGACGAATCTCATCGACCGTTTTCTCGGGATGGTTCTCGTGATTCACACGGATACCGGTCTTGCGTGACAACTTTCGGATCGCAGTTTTGCGACTCTGATCTATCCCACCCGCAGTCATGGGGATATCGAGGCGTTGGCAGACACGCGCAGTCTGTTCATCCAACCCGCCAGCTAATGCAACAACGTTCAAACCATTGTCAGCAAGAATTGATTTGTATCGCATCGCGCGTTGCTCCGTCATACCTTGTGGGTCCACATGAGCAACCCATAATTCAATAGCGGTATACCCACAATCTGCAATTTCACCACAAATCAAGGCAAATTCCTTCTCATCCATCTTTGCCACAGTCAGCTGATGCTGATCCATCCAGTTGGATAAACTAAATCGGTAATCACTAAACCGAGCAACAAGATTGGCAGTGTTAAACGCTATAACAGGCATCATTGCACGGACTCCTTAGGCTGAATAAAGGCGTAAGTTTGCGCGGGATTATGGATAAACATTTGGTCAATTAAAACGTCAGTAATACCTACATCCAACATCCGAGATCGCCATTTGGTCTGTAAGAAACACATCCCCGGTGATCCGCCATACTGTTTCCAATAACTGCGCCGAGCAGCATCCATCCCGAGCATGATCTGGTCGGGGAATTGAGGCAGAAGTTCGCATATCAAATTCATCGTCGGATTCTCATTAACTGACTTCCAACGAAAACAACTGTCATATTCCAGCCGAACTCCGGACTGCAATACGTCACGGTGATACGTGCTATCAGGTTTGCGATCGAGATGACTGAGCACGACATGTTTCAGATCAACACCATGATCCTGTAGGATACTGAGTTGCTCCATGGCAGCAGTGCCTTGCTCAGTATGCGTGAGAATTGGCGCGCCGGTTATGCAGTGTGCTTGTGCAGCAGCTCGAAAAATAGCTTGCTGTTGATCATCAAGTTGATCCAATCCGCCTGCGATTTTAATCAATCCCGCACGGTGCTTACCACTTAACCAATGTGGACCATTACCATCATTGTTGTCGATGCCATCACAAATTTCACTGACGAATAAAGCAGCAAGTGCATCTTCATCCAGTCGCGTGGACCAGTGACCGGGCGTGTAATATTGAGCTAAATGAATACCCGTTGGACAGAGAATATGGATACCTGTTTTACCTGAAATCTCAGCTAGTTTGTGAACATTTCGCCCGCATGCCATAGGCATGGAATCCACCATCGCTCTGACACCGCAGGTATAAGCTTCCTGCAATTCAGCAACACATTTGGACACATCATCCAAAAGAAAATCGGTATTGGTATGCGTGGCAAAACTGGGATCAATGATCAAATGCTCATGGGCATAGCACACGCCCAGTTGTCCAGGTGCGATGTCGCCTAACACGGTGCGAATAAATGGGCTTAACAACTGACTCATCTGTTACGCCCCCATGCTTCGACAGCCGTATACGCAATCTTTTCGGGCATATCCAAAACCGCACCAATCTGCCGCAGTTTCTCCTGTAATTCTGATATCGACACGTCGGATGCGCCACAGTTATGCTTAAGCGACATCGCAGCAGCCAACCCGACGGCTTGGCCCATACTCATCGTCTGCCCCATGCTTCGACAGCTCGCATGCGCGTCATGTGTTGCACTGAAACATCGCCCGGCAACCCACAATTCATCACGGTCTTTTGCAACCAATGTTCGATATGGCACATGGTATACCTGCCCGTCAGGAACATAGGCCCATGCCGTCTCGTCCTCCCCGGCACTACTTTGACGGTGATCCTCAATCGGGGCACCGCAGACCAATACCACGTCATCAAACTTCCTTGCAGTCAGACAATCCTCGCGAGTTAAACGATATTCACCATACACACGACGAGATTCACGGACACCAATCTGCACCGAGAGTCCGCCTATACAGGCCTGCTCGTAACCGGGGATACAATCGCGCACGAATTTCTCATACACAAATGCCTGCTGCCTTCCTTGAATTTCTGCAGTCGTCAAATCGCCACTATCCATCGGATCAACATCCGCAACACGGACTGCAACGGTCGAAGTACAACCGGGCATGGGCATGGCATGGAAGCTACCTTTGCGTCGTGGCAAGGGATGCTTCTGCAAATCAACACTTGCCATTTTCTGTGCCAGCATCTTCTTGCCACCGGCAGCATTGAATGTGTCTAAATCCACATTGACCATCCGAAACGTTGTGGTCAAAGTTTGTGCAGGATCAATTTGACCTGCTATTTCATAGGGTATTTGAGCATGATGACAAAGCTGAGCATCACCACTGACATCAATGAATCGCTTGGCTTTGATCCTGCATAATCCCTGTCGAGTGGATACCACTACACCTACGATCCGACCGGCAGAATTCAATTCCGCGTCAATAAGAACGGTATGTAATAGAAGCTTTACCCCACTGCCAAGAAGTAGTCGATCCCAAACCCATTTGAGAACTTCGGGGTTGTAGGTCACCCCGGTTCCTGCGCCGTAGGTGTTGGGGCGAAGGTACATCGCGTGATGCTTTGCCAATTCATCCACCACTTGATCAGGCAGTCCACCAACGACTTTTCGCGGCTCGTCACCAGGCGTGAAGAATCCGTAGAAAGTATCCAATATGCCGGTACTTGCCCCGCCGGTAAAACCGTAGCGGTCAATGAGCAAGGTGTCGGCCCCCTGCCTGGCTGAGGACATCGCAGCACAACAACCGGCAGTCCCAGCACCAATCACCAAGACGTCCACTTCAGCGAGGACTTGAATTTTTTGATGAATGATCGCCGGATTCATTGCTCCGCTCCTACGTTTTGATACAGACGAGCTAAGCGATGAGCATGTTCGTCATAGGCAGATTCAAAAAGTTCGGTCGCTCGCTGTTTACCTACCACTGCTGATGCGGTGAGGACTTTGGGAGGTTCTCCAGCGTCAGTGAGTAACTCGGCAAGTTGAGCTTTGATGCAATTAATAAGTAGACATCCGCCAATGGTGGACCCAGGCGACACCGGTGTATCCAATCCCTTGATTGATATCATCGCATCCCCCACTGGCGCCCCGGTATCCAACACGATGTCTGCAAAGTCGGTGAGTTTCAAACCACGCGGATCATTACTGCTACTGGCATCACAGTGTGCCTGACTGACGATGGCGACGACTTTCATGCCTTTTTTCTTGAGTAATTCTGCCATCTCAATTTGTGAGACGTTACAACCACTGGAACTGATCACCAATGCGGCATCCTGATCCGAGAGATCAAAATTGCGCAGGATTCGCTCGGATAAACCGGACACATTCTCCAGGAACATGGCTTGGCGTTGCCCGTTGGCACCGACGACCAGATTGTGGAAGGTCAATGAAAGTTCCACAATTGGATTAAAGCCTGGGAAGGACCCGTAACGCGGCCACATTTCCTCAACCATGATCCGACTGTGTCCCGATGCAAAGACATGTACCATGCGTCCTGCAAGAATGGTTTTCGAAAACCACTGTGCAACCTGCTGAATCCGTGACTCCTGTTGGCTGACAGATTCGATGAGGTGTTGACATTTTTCAAGATAATCTTGGGTTACGGACATAAAGGCTCCTGAGGGATGTAGGTCATCGCAGCGTCATACAAGGCGATGATGTTGGCGGCGGGAACATTGGCCTGAATGTTGTGAACGGAAGTGAAGATGTAACCACCTTCCAGTGGCTTGAACTGATTGAGATTATTACGTGTCTCGTCGGAAATCACTGTCGGTGTTGCGTTCGTCAATGTGCCTTGGGAATCACAACTGCCACCCCAAAAGGTGATCCGATTTCCAAAGCGTTGTTTTAGCCGTGCGGGATCCATATCCGTCGCGGTGGTCTGCACGGGATTGATCGCATCGACACCCATTTGAATGATGGCATCAAGCAATGGAACAATCGCTCCATCACTATGCAGAAGTACAAACCAATCGGTATTGGCATGTACCCAATCCAATCCGCGTTTGTAATGTTCCAGCAGCTTGTCACAAAACATTTGTGGTGATAAAAATGGCGCGAATTGGGTGCCAAAGTCATCTGCAATTTGTAAGACTTGTACACGATCTGATACTGCATCATGTAAGCGTTTGAGATTCTCAATCCACTGATCAACCAACATTGTAAAGAGCCGATCCACATAATCGTCTTCGGTGGCAAAGGTGATCATCCAATCTTCAAATCCGCCTTGCCCGATCCCGTTAAACAGTTCATAGGGCGGTCCCATAGCGACGACGACTGCTTTATCTGTCTCTTTGTACAAACGCTCGGATTGCCTTGCATAGTAGGGCCAATCCGAATCTTGAGGTTGCGGTGGCTTCCATGTATCAAGGTCTGGATGCAGCGCACCGGGATAAGATTCCAATCGATCAAAGTAGTATCCATACTCAGGCATCTGCGCAATAGTTTTGCCATTACGAGTTAAGATCCATCCCCTATGCCCGTCACTCTGAGGATCAAAATCAGTTGGCACCATCACATCCATACCACGTAAATCAAATGGCTTGTAAGTCGCATTGGATAAGCCAAAAGCTGTCGCAGGTCGATTGAGTAACACCGTGTCACTGCAAAAACGTTGGGCTGCTTCATCATCAATTTCAGCAAGCATTTGATAGACATCAAACACATGAGGGACTGAAGTAATCTCAAGCGCTTTGAGAAGCTTTTGGTATGCAAAGACACTGATCCCACTTTGACGCGTGCCACCCAGATCAACAGGAACACGGTCAACGGGTTGGTGTTTTAATGCATTAAGAATCCGCTGCCGAGAGTTCATGCGTGGCCTTCCTTAAGTGCATTGAATGCTGCTCCAATTGCACCTGCCCATGGACCAAGTTGTGCGGCAACGATAGGGACGCCTTGCCCGGTTGGTCTCCATTCCACGTGATCCATTGCATTGACCAGGGGTTTAAAAAGTGCAGCACCAGATTGGGCGACACCGCCGCCAATAATGATGCATTGCGGGTCGAGCACATTGATGATGGACGCCAGGGCTACTGCTAATTGATCAATGGAGGTTTGCCAAATTTCGCGTGCCTGCACATCATCCCTGGTTACGGCTTCAACGAGTTGACGAGTGGAAGTAAAACGCCCATCGGAACGTTCTGCAATGGAGTAATTGCCAATGGCATGTTCAATACTTCCCGAGGTGTTGCATATATCTTTGGGACCTGAGCTATTAATGGTGATATGACCAAGGTGTCCGGCGCGGCCGGTGTGTCCTTTGAGCAGTTTGCCGTTGGTGTAAATTGCGCCGCCGACACCTGTCCCGAGCGTAAGCATCACAACATTTTCAAGACCGTTTGCTGCACCTTGCCAGACTTCACCCAGTAGCGCTGCCATTGCGTCATTGAGTACTGGAACATGGTTTTGAGACTGTAAATGCCGTGTAAAATCAAAGTCCACCACACGCTGCATCCGCCCTGTCATCCATGAAATGCCACTACCATCGGGGCGTGCGATACCGGGGCAACTCACGCCGATGTGTTTTGTCGGACCCTGCTCGCTGATGCAATGTGTGACCCAATCTTTGATAGCGACTTGCCATGCGTTATCAGTATCGCCTGTCTCCAGCTGGGTTTGTTCAAGCACCTGACCATCGGGTGTGACGCGGACTGCTTTGGTTTGGGTTCCGCCTATATCAATTCCAATTGCGTACATATTATTGCCCCCCTTGCGACTGGGCAGGAAGTTGGCCGTCACTGAGCGACCATCCGCCATCGACCACGATGGTTTGCCCGGTCACAAATTTTGATTCATCCGATAGCAGCCAGAGCACTGCACCGTCAAGATCTTGTGGTTGGCCAACGCGTCCGCCATCCAAAGGCTGTTTGGTTTTCACGAACTGTAAAATCTGTTGATCCGACATGACACGTTCAGACATGGGTGTTTGAACCAGCGATGGAGCAATGACATTAAAACGGATACCGCTGGATGCATATGTTGCAGCACAGGATCGGACGAATCCGACCAGCGCACTTTTCGATGCTGCGTAGGCATGAGTTGAGAAATATTCAGGTGATGGTGATAACCCAAGAACACTACCCATGAGCAGAATGCTGCCGGATGTCTGGCGTTTGAGCATTGATTGTGTCGCAGCACGAGCGGAATAAAAACTACTGGTAAGATTTATATCAAACGTTGCCTGCCATCCCTCATCGGTGATTTGATGCAGCGCTCCATCGCCCATGCGTCGTCCGGACCCCCCTGCTACGTGATACAACGCGTCAAACCGACCGAAGGCCTCGATACATTCATCAATGAGTTTAGGAGTCGACAAGGAATCCAATGCATCGGCAGGCAACACAATGGCGTTTTTCCCAAGAGCTTGCTTAGCCTTGTGAATACCCGAGTCATCGCGGCCACTGACGAGGACATTTGCCCCAGCATTGAGACACGCCATGGCAGCGGAAAGCCCCATACCACTCGTTCCACCGACGATGACGACTGCATGATCCTTGATGTGTCGCGTTGTCTGCATAAGGGCATTTTATCTGCTGATGCGACATGTAGAAATATTTTGTGTCAATTTATTATTTTTCTGATATGATAATTCTATGGCCCGCCCTCCCAGTGAACATGTCCAAGTCGTCAAGCAAAAGCTCATTGCTCGACTCAATGACGGTCTACACCGTCCTGGCAGTCGATTTATGTCCAACCGCGCAATTGCTGAGCAATACCAGATCAGCTATCAGACGGCTCATCGGCTGGTGACGCAACTGGTTGATGAAGGATTACTTGAGCGCCGCCCCAGAGCTGGAACCTATGTCGCTGGCGAACAGCATGGTTTTAAACGGGTCCATCTGCTGTTTAACAAACGCGCAAGACGTGCGGATAGTTTTGGATTTCGTTTGATGAATTGTCTGAAGACCGCCTTGTCAGATGCTGGTTTTCAAGTTCAAGTAAGTCTGCTGGGTAACGATGAGACAATTAAGCTTTCGGAAAAGTATTATCCGATCATTTGGGAATTACCTGCTATGGTGCAAGCGAGCATTCAATGGGGTGGGCATGCGTTACTCCTTAATGAACGCGTTGAACATGGGCTTTCATCCTTGCGGATCGATTCGATTAGTGTGGATGACTTACTGGGCGGGGTCATGGCAGCGGAGATGATTGCATCCCGGCTACCACAAGGTTGTAAGTGTGTGATCCATGCTGGCCCCCGTGATGACGCGCGGAGTCAGGCGCGTGTTCAAGGTTTTCGTAAACGGTTATCTGCAAGAGTGGTTCATGCCCCGACGTGGTATCTTGATGATGCTTCTGCAAGTGTAAACCGGTGTATGAAGCTTAAGCCTGACGCTATTTTTGCGTGTAATGACCGGCTGGCTCAGGCGGTTCTTGAGTACTGCAAGGACAAAGCCGTTTCACTGCCGATGTTGATAGGTTTCGATGATGCTCCTATTGCCGAAACACTACACCTGTCATCCATTGCCATCCCATGGAAAGCATTTGCCGAGTCCACCCTGAGGCTGGTTAAACAACGTCTTGACGGCGATCATTCCAGCGGTACGGACGTGATACTCAGACCTCATCCGGTCATGCGGCTCACAATGTAAGTTGATCAATTGGCTGTAAAAAACAAATATCAGCTCTCGAATTCATGTTGGATCAGACACAATCTACTTGCACAAACACTAGTCCACAATCACAATATATTTTAATTTATAACAACTCATACATGTATATTAAACCACCATGGCGCAATATCGTTTAAATCCTAACACACCACAGAAGATCAGATTTCTTGACAAAACAACACTTGCAGATAGCATTGATTCCTATGGAACAACGCCCCAATATTTTGTTTTTATTTACTGATCAGCAGCGGTATGACACCATCGCTCAACTGGGTAACGACATTATCAAAACTCCGACGATGGATCGACTGGTCCGTGAAGGAACGAGCTTTACCCGTGCCTATACACCCTCACCGGTTTGCGTCTCTGCACGTTGTGCCTTGGTGACGGGTTTGCCACCGCATGTAAATGGTTGCTGGGACAACATGGCCATGCGTCAGGATATCCCGAGCTTTATGGATCAACTCACTGCTGCTGGATATCAGACACATGGCGTGGGCAAGATGCATTTCACGCCTGACGCAACGCGGATGTGGGGATATGAATCGCGCGATATATCCGAGGAAGGCGCTGGTGCCAATGATGCCTTTCGTGCATACCTTGCTGAAAATGACTATGGCCATGTCCACGAGCCGCATGGCATCCGCAGTGAATACTATTACATTCCTCAACCGTCACAACTTCCAGCACACTTGCACAACACTGCCTGGACAGCTGATCGGAGCATTGACTTTCTGAACCAACGTGACAGCACTCGACCGTTTTTCTTGTGGTCAAGCTTTATCAAACCTCACCCGCCGTTTGAATCGCCAACGCCATGGAACAAGCTTTACCGTGCATCGGACATGCCTGAACCGTTTCGTTTTGAAGGCATGGATGCGGTACAGAGCTATTGGAACCTTCGTCAGAATAGGTACAAGTATCGCGGTGCGGGTTACGATGCTTTATTGATGAGAACGATGAAGGCTGCGTATTACAGTTGTATCAGTTTCATTGATTTTCAAATGGGTCGGATCATTGAAGCGTTGGGTGATCAAATCGACAATACGTTGATTTTGTTATCTGCGGATCACGGTGAATTACTTGGTGATTATGGAGCCGTGGGTAAGCGATGTATGCTTGATGCAGCGTGTCGTGTGCCAATGGTCGTGCGTTACCCCCGGAAGTATCAAGCCGGAACTCAGTGCAACATACCGGTTTCATTGCTGGACGTATATCCGACATTTACATCTGCCGCCGAATGTGACAAAGTGACCGTCAGCACGGAAGGATTGCCACTGAATGACATTGCAGATGGCAAGACGGACCGGGATGCCACCTACAGTCAATTCCAAACCGGATCGTATGGCTTGTACATGGTAACCACCCAAACACACAAGTATGTTTACAGTGTGGCGGACAAAAAAGAGATGCTCTTTGATTTGGTAGCCGACCCCAAGGAAACACTGAATCAAATCGACAACGCCATGTATGCTGATGTATTGGGCGAACTCAAAAATCGTCTGATCACACGAATGGCAGAAGGTGACAGTGATCGTCTGATCGTTGAAAACGGGCAATGGACGACATACGCAGGACATACTTTCCCAACAGATGATCCAGACATTGGCCTGCTTTATCAAGACCCAGGCAACACGCAGGATCTCGTCGATGCATTGGGACCAGACTACGCGCATTGTGTTACCAAACCTGGCAGTGAGTCCCATGTGATGATCGACACTTCCGATCGACAGCACCCCCTGTCGCGTGAATCAAATGTATAGACATACAAGCTGTATTTGATTTAAAGTTTGTCACAATCAACAAGCGCGTTATCATGCTTAGACGTTGCATCACTGGCTATCTCTCGGTGATTTGTAACGCGCGTATCATTGATTGCAATACAACCTTTTCATATCAATCAAAGGATGTCATATGCCTGCTTTGGGACGATTTATTTTCGGACTTTTTCTATGTTCATTGATATGCATAACCGGCTGTACAAGCACTACAGAGAACTCGCAATCACAAACCAACAATGTGTTCCCCAATACACAATGGCAACGAGCAGCACCTGCATCGTTGAACCTAAATGCTGATAAAGTCCAGCAAGCCATGGCAAAGCTCAAAGACATCTGCGATGAGTTTGGCAACGATCGGGCATTACTGATTTACAAAGGTCGCATTGTCTGGGAAGGCAAGGATACTTCGACTCAAACCCATATCTGGTCCTGCACCAAGTCCTACATGAGTACTTGTCTTGGACTGCTTTGGGATGATGGCAAATGCACACCCCAAACCTTACTCAAAGATATTGCACCAGAGTTTGGCGAGCATTATCCAAAGGTGACTTTGGAACATTTAGCTACATTCACCAGTGGATACAACCATGTCAAAGGCCAGGTCTTCACACCTGCCCCGCCAATGTATCCCATGGGCACCGCGTTACTCTACACAGATCAATCTGATGTACTGGGACTGGCACTGAGTAAACTTGCGGGACGTTCGCTTGACACCTTATTTAAAGAACGAATCGGCGATCCCATCGGCATGGACCATGAACAGTATCGCTGGAAAGACTACGGCCCGATTGACGGGATCACCATCAACGGTGGTGCCGGCTTCATCACAAGTGGTCTGGAAATGAATGCGCTGCAAATGGCGCGTTTTGGCTGGCTCTACGCCAATCACGGTAAATGGGATGGCAAGCAACTCATCAGCAAAAGATATATCGACTATGCCACCGTCCCTCGTGTTCCATCGGATCTACCTGCCCACCATGACCATCACTGGCATAAAAGTCTACCCGGTTGCTACGGCTTAAACTGGCATGTCAACGGCATCGATTACACCGGCAAACGTAAATGGCCAAACGCACCAACCGACACCTTTGCTGCGCAAGGAAACCACAACAACATCTGCATCATCATCCCCAAATGGGACATGGTCCTTGTCCGAATGGGTGGCGACAAAGTCATCCGACTCAGTGAATATGACAAGGTCATTGAGCTTCTGGGACAGGCTCGTTAGTCATATTAATCTACTTTCCGCTGGCGTTCTATCGCTGCCTCCCTGGTTTGAATCGCACGTATCCTGGCCATATCAAACTTGCTGCTACGATCAAAGTAGTAAATACCGTTTTGCTCTTGGAAGACATCTGTCAACTGCGTGTAGCAGTAGCCAAACATATCCGGGTTATCCAAAAGCACATGACACAAGCCCTCAAAGCGATCATAAAACTCATCAATGTTTGCAGGACGTTGACCATACCCCCATGAATCCTGATCCTGGGCAGCGATTGGATTCCACCATATCCCGCCGAACTCGCTGACAAAAAAGGGTTGTCCGGCATAGGGAATCGACCAGGGGATTGGCAATTCTGACCCATTGGTATGTGGCTTATCCTCAGCAAGTCCTGCCTGATTCTGAGCAAATTTACAAGCATCCTGTTCATAGTCGTGACTGTCATAAATATCGGCTCCAACCACACGATGCGAATAGCCCGACGCATCAACTACCGGACGAGTCGGGTCTGCAAATTTGGTTGCGTGATACATCGCATATGTCACATCATCGAGATTGCGAATTCGATCATCCATCGGTGCAGACGTTTCATTCAACGGACACCATCCGACAATACACGGGTGCGAATAGTCCCGCATGACCGCTTCGATCCACTGAGCAATCCAGGTCGGACTCAGTTCATCGTGCATGTGTGTATGACCGTCATATCGGTTGTAGCCCCAATCGGGAAATTCACCCCAGACCAGATAGCCCATACGATCCGCGTGATACAGGAACCGTTCTTCGAAGACTTTTTGATGCAATCTCGCCCCATTGAACCCTGCATTAATACTCAATTGAATATCCTCAATCAACGCTTGATCATCCGGCGCGGTCATGATGCTTTTGGGATAGTACCCCTGATCAAGAACCAGTCGTTGAAACACATGTTTGCCGTTAATCAGGATTGCCTTACCTTCAATGCTGACACTTCGCATGCCTGCATAACTGGTAATCGTATCCACGACTTTCCCATCGCTATCCAATAGCTCGATGAGCATGTCGTAAAGATGCGGATCAGTCATCGCCCAAAGCTTTAAACGCTCCGACGGAATGTCCAGTTGAATCGTTGGCGTCATCATGTTCGCAAGCTTGCATTGATTGCAACAGACATCCCCCTGCTGATCCTTGACCGTGACACGTAATTTCAAATTGGATATTTGTCCCTGCACAGGTTGTTCGATGACAAACCGACTGTTGGGTAAATCAGGCGTGATCCGTGGGCGATTCAGATGCGCTGTGATGGGGACAGGCTCCATCCAAACAGTTTGCCAGATGCCGGTGGTCCGGGTGTAAAGACATCGAAAATTCTCATACTTGTTGGACTGCTTGCCTTGAGGCTTTGGGACACGCAACTCCCTTGCACGAAGCACAATTTCAACATCTTCGCCAACCTTTGCGATATCCGTCAGGTCACAGGTAAAAGGTGTCCAACCGCCATGATGTCTGCCGACCTGCTTGCCGTTGGCCCAGACAGTTGCCTCATCATCGACTGCTTGAAAGTGAAGTAAAATTCGCCGCCCCTGCCAATCCTGCGGGATGGAGACCTTCCGGCGATACCAGACCGCCTGCATAAAATCGACATATTCAATACCTGAAAGCTCCGATTCCGGGCAGAACGGTACATTGATCTGTCGATCATAAGACTCAGTAAGCAAGCCTCGTTCCAATCCGGTGTCCGCATGGTCAATTGTAAAATCCCATTTACCATTGAGACACAACCAGTCTTCACGGATCATCTGGGGACGCGGGTATTCTGTACGGGCAATTGCTGTAGACATAACTCACCTTTTTATTTTCCTCATCAGGAGGATCAAATTCAAACGCTCAAAAATAAATCTTTATCACAATTGCCACATTTTATATACTGAATGTCACTATCAGGGAATAACTCAAATGCACAATGACCTTTGTGAAAAGCACATGATTGGGAATCAAACCCGTGAACGCATTGTTTCAGCTTCCCAATTATCCATCATGCGGGACCTGGGAATGCGCATGGCAGGTATCTCGCAAGCCAAGTCTGACTTTGCGTTTGTCAGACATCAACCAGGCGTCTTTCAATTTCTAGGTTGTTTATCTGGACATGGGCAAGTATGGGTCAATAAACATTGGGAAACCTGCAGCAAAGATCAAGCCTATCTCTCACCAGCCAATGTAATGCACGCCTACCATGCTCAGGGGCGCAAAACTTGGGAAGTCTGCTGGGTCATGTACGACCATGCACCGTGGATGGCTTATCTGGATTTGAAACAACCAGTCTGCTGTGCGATTCAAACCCAACCGATTCATGCTGCCATTGCCTGTTTGCATCAGGAGTCCGTCGGACCGGCTGAGAAAACAGTGATGCGACAGTGGGTGCTGCTCATCGATCAACTCGTCCAAAGAGCCTGTAAAACATGGAAAAAACCAAGCAAGCTCTGGCAAGTCTGGCAAGAAGTCGACTTAAACCCAGGACACCCCTGGCAAATCGACACCTTGGCTGACATCGCGCAAATCAGTAACGAACACCTGCGTCGACTATGCAAATCCGAACTGGGTATCGCACCGATGCAGCATGTCACCAAACTGCGCATGCAACGGGCAACGTATCTACTTTGCAGTACTCAAATGCCCATCGCACAGATCGCAACAAGTGTCGGATATGAAAACGCCTTTGCCTTTACCACCGCATTTAAACGTCACATTAAAATGAGTCCGACGGACTATCGACTGTCACATTCATGATGTGCCATTAACTTAAATGTTGGTTTTGAAATGTGAAACTCACCGCTGGTAACGTTCAATGACGGTGTCGAGTAAGACATTGTTTTGATCCACGATTTTCTTTCGTGAAGGATCAGCATCAAACCATTGCAGTGTCCGACGGATGCCTTGATCAAAACGAATGGTGGCTTTGAAGTCGGGGACATATGTCTTGATCTTGGTGTTATCGAAAATCACGCTGTGGGATTTATCACCCAGCAGGCTGCCTCGGACATTGGTCATGCCAATATCGTCTGCCACATCCGCAATAAAGTCCGATGCCACATGCAGCATATTGACCTTAAGACCCGCAGCATCAGCGACCGCTTTGTAAATCTGATTCCACGTTAACACCTCATCAGAGGTGATATGAAACGCATGGCCAATGGTATTGGGATTTGCCATGAGTCCAACGATTCCCTTGGCAAAATCAAGGGCATGAGTAATGGTCCAAAGGGATGTCCCATCACCATGCACCACGACTGATTTGCCACGTTTGATGCGGTCAATAATGGTGTAATCCGACCAACTACCCAGGACGGGGATCACGGTATCATAGGTCAATGAAGGCCTGACAATGGTGATCGGAAACTGCTTTGCCCGATAGGTCTGCATAAGCAGGTCTTCGCAGGCAATCTTGTTGCGCGAGTATTCCCAGTATGGATTAGCCAAAGGAGTCGATTCAGTAATCACCGGACACGTCGATGGCTTTTGATACACCGAGGCAGAGCTGATGAAAATGTACTGGTCAGTTGAGTCTGCAAAAAGTTCAAGATCACGTTGCACATCATCAACGTTAAACGCAATCCAATTCACGATAACATCAAAATGCAGATCGCCAATGGCTTCACGAACTTGCTGGGGTTCATTGATATCCGCAATGATGCTTTTTGCACCGGGGATCTCAACCGCCCTTGTCCCACGATTAAGCAGGTATAGCTCCCAACCATGTTCAATGGCAAGGCGACTGCTCGCAGTACTGATATTGCCTGTCCCGCCTATGAATAATGCACGCATCAATTCAACCTTCAACAGTCATGAGAAAACCGTGTGGTCACTCCGTGCCGAATACAAGCACGAAAGTTGGACCTCATGATTTTACACGATTCAACACAAGCAGTCAGAATCAAGGCGTCATTAATGTGTATTGTCCCCGATAGACATCGCGAACATGTGCCCACCACTGCCTGAATGGACTTTGATGAGAATCAGATTTTCTCCCGCCTGCAAGGTGACCGGCAGGATGATAGGCATGTTCGGACTCATACCACCGTGCTTGCTGCGATCAATGGTGTGTGCCAGTTGCCCATTGACCCATATTTTGGCGAAGTAATCAAGCTTTAATGCCAGTGAAACCTGACCAACTGAATCACGGCTAATGGTTGTTTTAGCGTAGCAAACCCCGCGGTCTTTCACGCCTGTAAAAGCAGCAAAATCGACACGATTACCTGTGGTATTGACGGCTTGCCAATTGACATCCGCAGGATTATTTTCGGGCGCAAATGCAGTTTGAAAATCCTCAGTTGCACCGGCTCCGGTTTTCTGTGATCCACCATATGGACCAGACCATTGCCATGCGCTTGCAGGAATAGCTTTGTATTTTCGCTTGGCTATGTTGGATAAATCAATTGGGTTAAAAGCGACCACTTCTCTACTGCTTTGGGTCTGTCCTGCGACGAGTAGATAGCCAAGCATGACATCTCCTGCGCTACCATCAATTGGATTGGCGACAGCAATTTTGAGTTGATGTTCACAGGCTGTCATGTCTTTGCCAAAGATCCGAAAGCTGTAACCGCCGCGATATGACTGGTCAATCAAAATAGGATTCTGCCCATCAAGACTGGCATAAAACGTGCCACCTGTTTTGGCGTCCAATGGATACAACAGGCCGATCATATTACCACGCGCAGTGAGTGTCAGTTCGGCGCCGGGGGTTTTACTGGTAATTGCACCATTGAAAAATTTGTTCCACCAATGCGGGATTGAATTCATGGTGTTCCAGCCTGATTGAGGATCAAGGAGCATCATCTGGCCATCAAGTATCAACGGTTTACTGCTTAGCGGCTTGGGTAATTGTTCCTTGTATTCGCCTGAGTGTTGCTTTGACTGCTGCACAAAGGGGGAGAGTTTATTTGCGATCACCTTTGCGTAAAGCGCATGGCCTTGCACATTAGGATGTACACTGTCAGACATCACAGCCGACCATGGCTTACCAGATTGCTTGAGATAGTCATCCACTGCAACCTGTAAATCAATATCCAAAAGATTGTAATGACCGGCAACCTGCTGATGTCGATGCCGACGTGACCCGTTCTTTGCTGCGGCTTGGAGAAAAACTATCGCCGGAGGATGGGGCAAAGATTTTAAACGAACAACAATGCTCTCGGTGTATCGGATGGCATCTTCATCGCTTAGCCCACTGTCATTAACAGCGTATTCAATGAATACAATATCCGGCTGAGCGGTAATCACATCACGATTTACCCTGAAAATACCAAGTGAACTACCTGTCGCGCTCATCCCGGCATTACGCATGGTAATATCAGCCTTGGGAAACTGCTCAACAAGCCAATCGGTGATCCAACCCTTACCAGCCTGCGTGATCGATCCGCCTAAGACTGCAGCACGCAGAGGCAAGCCATTGTGCGCGCGAGCAAAGACAGGAAGAATATCCTGCCCGGATTCCTGGGCGGAGACTTGATTACCCATGAACATTGACACAAGCATCACCAGCAAACCAACGACCGGTGTCAGCTTACTGAGCAATCGTTTCCAATACGCAGCGTCCGCAGGCTGAGCTTTTGCATGCACATCCTGCTTTGTGCAAAGCACATTACCTACTTCAACACTACATCCATGCTCCTTTGCGGAGTCAAAAAACTCCTCAAGGTGCTCAAGATGATTATGGAAGTCGTACGCAACCGGTGCATTGAAGGTTGTGGAATACAGCATCTTCGCCCGGCACGCATGTTCCAGAACATTACTCCCATGCACGTCATAAGTGCGATTAATGTCGATGTACTGTGATAACCAGTAATGACCTGCACAACCAATATGAACCGCATCAGGCTTGATGGTCTTGAGCGTGCTGTAAAACAACTCGTGCATTCGGCAGAGATAGTTCTCCTCACCACGCCACGCTGGATCAGTCAGTGGCATTTCGGCATGAATCTTGTCAGCCTGGAAATCCGTTTTGATCCCATCAAGATTACAACAGCCTGGTGCATCAGAAAACAGCATCTTAAACAGCGGTTTGAGATAGTCCTCCTGAACCTTGGGATTGGAAAAATCATACATCAGGCAGCCATGCCGATTCCGCTTGCCATTGCCCATTAACAGTGCAGGATCAATCTGGTCTTCTACGAGCTTTTCAATCTCCGGCCACGCCCACCAGATGACCACCTTAAATCCCTGTGCGTGCAATTCATCGACAAACCGACGCAGATCAGCAAAGCGATCCGGATGCGGTTCCCATAAGCCACGCGCCTTATGCCAACCTTCATCCAGAAGAATAGTCTTAAAGGGCAGGTTCTGTTCTTTGATTACTGTAACGGCTTTGCGAACCATCTCCTCATTGAGTGCCTGGCGGGTAGGATGGTTGCAGTCACTTGCCTGCTCCTGGAGTTCGTCTTTGGGTATGTAACTTGCAAACATGCACTGATCTATCCATGTGCAGTAAAGCGGATCAAGCCACCATTGCTCCGATGCTTGACGATGCGCCGGATTCGGACAACTTCCTGCATCAAGTAACTGCTTGCCAAAGTCTTCGTATGCGGCATAGGCATCGGGTTGTTTGCTGAATCGCATGCGAAACGTGGGCGAGGTGAAGGTTTGTCCTGCCTTGAGCATTAAGCCATGTTCATAACCACCGTAATCTATCATCCAGCGATCAAGTTGATGTTTACTGGCTTTAAAGTGCATACCAAATGTATCTTTGGGCAACTGCATACTTCCCCATGACAGATATTCATCATTACGCTGCAAGAACATGAGTGTCGGATGTGGTGCAAATTGCCAATCCTGTGAAGTGGTATCGGTTTCACAGCCAGCCCCCAGGAGCAACTCTGGCCAGGCAGAGTCCGAATGATGACGGTTGCGATAGTTGATGAGATTAAAAAAATTCAGTGCCGTAGCTTGGCTAAAGCATTCAATCTGTGCAAGACGAAGATCCTGATCCACTTTGATTTGCAGCGTCACATCAAACGCATCAGCAAATGGTATCGTTTGGATCGTCAGTTGCGTGTGGCCCCATGATCCAGAATCAGATTGCATAACCAGCGCGTTGTGATCGTGATGTGTCACGGTGTATTGTGTGTCGGCTTTTTCAATACCTGCAAAATGCGGCGTCATCCATGCCAACGATTGGGCGTGCATGAGTCTGCAAGATGTGGTTTGGTCAGCTAGTTCCCAACTGTTATTTTGAGAATCGATCTTTAATATCAAACGGCCTGCGACGAGTTGATACACTGCCGATTGTGTCGGAGATGTTGATTGGGTCATGATACTCACTGCTAATATTCAGGATGGAATCCAAGTTAAGTAGGCTCCAATTGTACTGAAATTCCTAGCTTGTGAAGCAATATAAAAATGTATCAGCAGGCGTATCCGATGTCGCAAAAAATATGGATTAAACCCTTAAAAACCAGCACCTAACTATCAGTCAGGCCGGTATATTTCGGACCACCTGCTGCGATATAGCCACCGCTTCTTCCTTGTGAATCATTGGTGATCCAAAAGGCAAAAAGATCACCTCGACTGTACTTGAATTGCAGTTGGACTTGTTGATCGCCCTTGCCAGAAAGGTCAGCATTTTTCCAACGGACTTGAGTACATGTACTGTTACCTTCAAAGCCGACACAGTCTTCATGCGTCAAGCCTGCAATGGCATGACCTTCTTGATCCAGTACTGCTGCGGTCAATAATGAGCCGGACATATTGGCATTAATGAATAGTTTGTTGCCGGTGAATTTGAGTTTGCGTGTTTGAACCTGCCCGCCATCATACATCGCACGCATGGATGCAAAGCCATCACGTCGAAGTTTAGCCAGTCCGACGGAACCGTTAGCATAGGTTCCGTTGATGCGCCAGTCCTGGGTGATGCGATTGGGATTGCCAGCCAGTGCAGAGTAGTAAAACCATAATTCATCACCGACAATCAGGCACATGCCCGCGCTGGATTCGACATAGCCATACTCCCAGGAGCCATACTCACGACGGGCATCAATGAAGGGGGTGCGATCCGGGCGGTGGAAATGATAACCATCTCGACTGGTACTCAGATACAACTCGGTGAGTTTGGGCAACCCGGTCTGTTCACCAATATGATTCGGTGGCCCGTGGAGAATTTGATGAAAGCCGATCATGAGACTTTCATAGGCAATGGCATCAAAGTTGTAGAGTTCGGCACGTGCAAATTTTCCGACATCCAGATTGTCCGCACGCAGCCAAGGGTTAATCGACTCATTGCTCCACTTGCCACTAATCAGAAAATCAGGGTTCTGATTGAAATAGCGACAGCGGTGATTGACATTGTCCCATTTGCGAATGCTCTGTACCCAATTGCGTGTGAATGGATCATAGAACATGGTGCTCCGGTCATCCATATCACCGGTCTTACCAATTTGCTCCCAGTGAATACCATCAGCAGAAACCAATAAAAGTCCAGGAAAACTGCCAACACCAGGTGGATTGGGTTCGCGCAATAACATCTTGTAACGCTGCGACGGGCACTTGGCAAAGTGGTCGATGATGACGCTGCCTGAATCGGGATGCATGTCTTTGGGCAAGATCAGATTCGTCCCGGGCACGACATCAAACTCAGGCCGATCCCAATGCAGCCCATCATCACTGACCGCCAATGCAGCATACCCCAGGTATCCGGTCATGTACCACATTTTGAATTTGCGATCCGCATCATCAAACCAAACGCCCCCACTTTTAGCTATTGCACAAGCTGGAAAGTCCGGGCAGGTTTCCTCAGTAGACTGCGGGAAAAGCACAGGATTATTCGTATACTTGTCCGGCTTGTGATACACACGCGTCATACTGCTTTCATTACAGTCGAGTAAAAAATCATCGACAAACAATTGCCGCCCGACACTCACATCAATGACCTGCGGCGGACGATCCAGATAAGGTACAGTTTGTGGTTCTGTCCCATCCATCTGAATGCCAGCAGGCGGCCAGACGTTGGGCAATTCGATTCCGTTATGTAATGTCGTTGGCATATCTGTTCGCTCAACCATGTATCAATGTTTAAGGGACAATCAGAATCTCGGCCCAACGTATTTCGCCAGGGACTTGCGAAGAAACCGGGGGAAGAAACTCAATAATGTTGGTGTCATCATGCAAATAATCCAATGGCAATTTAAAGCCTAGCGTCCAACCAATCTCCCGTGAAACGTCATACCGCTGATTGATTGGATTACATTGAGCTGAACATTGCGGCGGATTGGACATTAACTGAATGGGTTTGCCGTTGAGTCGCGCAAGAATATTATCCATATCAAGCTTCGCTGCATCCGGACTCATTGCAAGCAGCAAAGTCGCACTGCCGGCAGCAGGCTTACGACCAATATGAATCCGAAGGGTAATGTTGTTTTCCATCCGTCCCATATCGCGTCCAATTGAAGGGGGCGTCAATGGAATGGGCAGCAAGGTGCATTGCATATCACCGGGAGCGCGATGGCATGGCCAAGTCACAGCATAACGGCGAGTCACCTTGTCGATGGTATCCAACGAACCCTGATTCTGGAGCATGGTTTTAAGCTGCTTGGGGTTTGAGCTTTCGGTATAACACTCATTAAACAAATAGATGCCATCCGCCCCACGATGTAATGCAGATGATGCCGTCGCATAGTGGTGATCAATATGTTCAACCGTTATTTGTGATTCAGGATAAGCTGTAGCCACCCCTGAACCATGAACGAGCAGGCGCACATGATCGCCAAGTATTAACCGCCAGATTTCAATGGGAATATCGAAGTTTGCAAAACCGAAAAAGGATGAGAGAACGACCTGATCGACCAATCCTTCACGCCCCCAAGTTGGTACGTCATAGCCATTGGCTAAGGCTTCCTGTGGCAAAGAAGGTACACGGACACCGAGCTTGATTCGATGGCCTACACGCTTCTGGGCAACATCCAGTTTGGCTCGGACTTGTCGGACAAAGTCGTTGAGTATCACACGTCCTTTGGCTTCATTTCCAGGAGAAAACATCTGTCCCCAACGCATCCAATCCAACTCCAATCCGTCCATGTCAAAGCGGTCACATAGCTCGGTGATCAATGCCATGTGATGCTCACGGACTTGTTGATGTGAGTAGTCATAGGAGCCTTCCCAACTTCGCTCCCATCGCCAGGGTGCTCGGCGGAGTTGTGGATTATTCTGCCAATGTTTGGATGGGCATAGCATCAACCAATTGCCACAAGGTTCAATGCCCTGTTCATCACGAGCGAATTCTTTAAGGCCGTGACTGTCATTCATGCGCATGGTCAGCCAACCTTCAATGCCATGATACCGACAGCGGTCGATCCAAACCTGATGATGATTGATACCGTTTTGACGATTAAGCACCCACAGATTGTGAACCCAATTGCGAGCATGATCGCCGGGGATTACTTCACGCAATTCGGGTTTGAGCTTGAGTAAGCAGGGTTGATCAGAACCACTGTCCGGATCATAGTCCGCGTACAACGGCTCCCAAACATGACTGTCAAACAAGGCTTTTTGCAGGTTGGTACAAAACAGCAATCCGCCGACCTGCGTGTTAGTCGCATAATAGTCCACCAACTTTTCCAAGCCTTCAACGGTCATGTCCGACGTGGGATGGCAACTGTAAAAATGGGCATCGTCTTCATTGAGAAAAATCGTTCGCATGTCAGGTTCCCAAAATGATCAGGCCGATGCTTCTGGTTGATTCACAATGTCCGGCTTGATGTTGGCAACACCTTCACGGATTTGTTGCTCGGTGAGTTGGACATGCAGAATCTGTTTTGCCCCATAGCGATCAAAGTCATAAATGATGTGAACCGTCCCATCGGCTGCCTGATCGACATCGGGATAGGAGACCTGTTCACGCTCATCAATGAGTAAATTGCCAATCCATGTTTGACCTTCATCGTCGGAAAGCCATGCGGTTAAATGTGACCGGGCGGGCCAATTGCCAGAATCATTACGCATTTTGTCGGTGATTTGATGTGAGACGAGAAGCAATGCACCTGAGGTAAGGCGACCGACATAAAACCGACTATTTGGGCTGGGGATATTACAGAGTTGTGCATCCGTCCAGGTCTTGCCACGGTCGGATGTATAACTCACCGCGCCTTGCCACTTCTTACTTTTGGTGCGAATCCACATGGCCCATCGTCCATCTTGAAGTGGTAAAACATGGTGTTCATCATAAATGACATCGGGTACTTTGCCAGGGGTTGCCCGCATATGCGACTGCAGCGTTTTACCATCACAAATCGCTACTGTCGGACCACGTTGGGACTGTTTTATCGTCGGATCAAACGGCTTGAGATTCCAGATTGATGCAGGCATCAACCAATTGTCCTGCTCATCCACCGTTGGCTTGTTCATCATGATGCCATGACAGAAACGATTAGGCTCACTCCATTGTTTGGGAGTTTGATCGGCATTCTCACAGCAGATGCCCCAAACACCACCACGCCCATCCCAAATGGGATTGCGATTGGATGCGTCATCACCTTCATTGCCTGTTTTCTCAAATACTTTGTTACTTTCCGTCTGAGCCCAAAAGAGCCATAACCTGCCTTGCGGATCAATCCAAAGTGTGGGATCGAAAGTACGGACTTGCGGGTTAGGATGCCGAACCACCAGCCAGTGTTGTGTCCAATCCTTGCTGCCGGCTGGTCGATTCGAAAGCATGATGTAATTGTCTGGCCCTTCGCCTTTACCACCACCATACCACGTGGCAAACAGCGAGCCATTGGCAGTAACGGCGATGCCGGGAATCCCCTGAAAATCGCGTGGTTTTAGGGTTTGTGGGAAGTCGTTGATATAAACATTGGCAGGTTGAAGGGCCAAATCGACGGCCGAAGGAACGTTCATGATTTCACTCACAGAAAATTGAATAGGCAATGCACAAGACTGTCTCACGCAAACCGGTATACTGGTTTACAGTGTAGGCTCAGCAACTTCAAGGTCAATCCTGCATAGATTTTATTTTGAATATTTTATACAAATGACTATCGACACCTGGCGGACATAACGTTCGATAGCCAATGTACTGCAAATAAAATCCAGACAAATTCGTCAGCCTTTGAACCTACACAATAGCGTCACTTGAATCGACAATCGTGCAACGCTCATCTTGCCCAGTTAGCAATCGCGTGATCACGCCTTCACGGAGGCCACTTGCTATAACGCATCGCTGACAATGCGCTGCCATCGCCAACGCATGCTGCACCTTGGCTCGCATCCCGCCACTGACATCAAGGTCATCGGTATCGTAGTTCTGCATCTGATCCAAACTTACAGGAGTGAATTTTTGGATCAATTGGCCATTCTGTAAATCCGAGTAGACGCCATCCACATCGGTCAACAGATACACTGCATCAGGCATGAGATATCTTGCCAACACGGACATGATCGCATCACTGGAGACAACCTTAAACGCACCATCTCTCAACTGAACCATGTCACCATGAAATATGGGGATGATCCCGGATGCAGTTAATTGCTCAAGGGTCCGTGCCGATCCCGTTTGTGTCAGATCACTGCCATCGGCATTGAAGTACCGCCCTGTGTCCAATGGCAAGACTTTGTGTCCAACATCCAAAAGCGTTTGTACAACGTGTTCATTAAGTCGCTGTAAATCACGACGCACACTTACAGACAAGGCTGTGTTGGAAGCTGGGATAATGCCGGTATCCGCATAGCCATGTTCGATCGCTGGCGGTTTGCCCACATGCCCTGTCCCATGAACAAGAATGATTGGCTCATGGGTCGCAAGCAATTCACGGGCAATTCGCTGCATATTCTCCGCGTAAAACTTGTTATCACAGCCAGGACGCGTAATGACCGAGCCGCCAAGTTTAATCAAATGTAATCCCATAGCATCTCACAGTTACCCGACCGGCTGTTTAATGGATTGAACATAGCCGACAAGCCCACGCACACGCTGCGAACAAATCGGCTGACTCCGATCCGAATCATGACAAACCGCACCACGCAAACCAATGATATCCGGGCCAATGGCTTTGAGTTGATCGATATGTGCCATGCTGATTGAACCAGCCAAGGCAACTTGCAAACCTTTTTGGTGAGCAATATCGACAAATGCTTTTATCGCATCGACCGACAAGACATCAAAGAGCGACTTACCATCTTTAATCAACGTGTCGAGCATCACGACATCCGCCCCGCTGTCATTCGCAGCGGTGATGATATCCATTTCTGACACACCGCCAAAGCGTTGATAGTCCGCGTAGCCACTGATGACGATTTGAATCGCGTCACTTACCATGCGAATCCCTTTGACCATGGCATGAGACATTGCAGCAGTATCCGCCAAACAAGTCGCATCACGGAGTCCGGCTTTGATGTAATTCGGAGCAAGTTGAGCAGCACCATATGCAGCAAGGCTGATCGTACCCGGCTTATTGGGCAGATCACCGATGGCAACACTCACCTGTGATTGATTGCGTGGATCGCTACGGATATCACTGATAATCTGACGAATCACCCATGGCGGCTGGGCACCCAATGAACCTTCGTCCACATTTTTGATATCAACAATTTCACAACCAGCCTCTGCTACGAGCCGGGCTTCATCCACAGTGGTTGGACTAATCAGCAATTTCATCAAACAAAATCTCCAGCGGATCAGACGCGTTTTATTGGGAGACTTATTGTAGATGATTTGGCATTGGCACAGGAGATGGTGGGGATCAATCGATCTGCAAAAACGTCCGGGCAGCTTTGATGTAGCATTGCCAATCCTGTTCGGTCAGCCCATGAACACCTTTGCGAATATGGTAGGACAGTTGTTCGCCAAGTGTCTGGCCATCAAGCGTCACCGGTAGCTGATCCGACATCCCAGAATATCCATAGAGTTGATAGACAGCTGAAGCATGGATCGTTGAAAGGTACTCCCCTCGCGGGTCGGCCCAAGTGTCTTCAAGGGCACTTCCAACGCAGACTGCTCGGGGCGCGACCAAAGCCACAAGCATGTGCTGATCCACTGGCAAATCATCTTCCCGGTCATTGTATTGTTTGTAGATATCGTTAAACCAATACGGGAATTGATCATTGATGGCTTTAATGGTCTCACCGACTTTGCGACGCGCAATGGCAGTGCCAGTTGAGCCGGATTCGTTGACACATGCCATGGCGATGCGTGTGTCATTGGCTGCGGCCCACAAGGCAATCTTCCCACCACGAGAGTGTCCGACGACGCTGATACGCGTAGCATCTATCGACTGATCCTGCGCTAGAAAATCGACACAGCGGATCACGCCATAGGCCCAGGTACTGATCGCTCGCCAGGCGTGGGGCTTGTCAGTCAGTTCTGGATAAAGTTGCATCATCCCATCACGAAATGTTTCATCACAATCCTCAGCCAACTGCGTATTGTTGAGAATCGCAGCAGCAAATCCCTGCAAGACAAGACTCCGAGCTGGCCAGAATGATTGATCAGGGTCAATCGCTGCATCGGCAGGCTTACGATTATTGGCAAGCAGAAAAACAGGAGACGGCTGATCAGACTTGGGTGTAAAGAGTTGAAGATGAAAAACAAATTGCTTCTGATTTCGCGTAAGTGTGATTTCTATTTTGCGTAAACAGGCGGTGTCATTTAAAGCATGGTCATCTTGATGGACCGTTTGAAAATTTATCGTATCCGGCGCCGGTGGAATCTCGCCATAGATGTGATAAGCGAAGTCCGCCAACAACTCTTTACGGCGTTGGTTTTCCCACTGCTCTTTGGCGGTGATGAATTGCCCGTCCTTTGCCAAAAGCACATCTGGCAAATCATAAGATCGAACTTTATTCTCATCAATGATGTATTCAAAGGGATTACGACAGTAATATTCGGGATTTTTCATATATTTTGCCTAAACACCCTCCACCAAGTCATCTGGCTATTGCTCAACTACCATTGTGATATGCACATTAAACAAATTAATGTCAATCTTTACTTAAGCACACTCTCAAAACTCTTGCCAATACGGATCGCGTCAATTGTAAAGGTATCACTCTTTTCAGTGAAAGCTTTGCGAATCAACAGGCGTTTGATTTCACTGACACCTGAATTGCGTTTCTGCACAGCAGGCTTGTTGGCCGACTCATCAAGACTGGTGGGATTCACGAAGACTGTTACCTGATTATAGTTGGCGTGATTCTCGGCGTGTTCCACTTTCAATACCACGAGGTAGGTTTGATCCTGCTTGACTGAGCCAATTGATGGGGCGCCACCTAGAGCAGTATTGCTGCGTGGATAGAACTTGCCCTGCATCACGACACTGGCATTGGGAGATGAGGACTTACCAGCATCAAAACCGAACTGGAAAAAGTCGTTGCCATCCTGACTATTGCTCGGTTGCACGAGAAAGCTCAGATAAGTGGTATCCGTCTGCACTGGTAATTCACGTGTTGCCAAAACGCGAATCTTATCTTCACTGGCTACATATTGCAGGGCGCGACTGCCACCATCGACTTTGATATCCCCCGCCTCATACGTCAGTGATTTTTCAACAACTGTTAAATCCGTCTTCCCTTCAGCCATGAGTTTCCATGAACCGGCGAAACCTTCACCGCTGGAAATGGCACCTTCGGCCACCGTCGCGGATTCAAAGTTATCACTGGCAATAGGCTGAGCATCGCTTACCGTTGCAAACAACACACTCAAAGTCATCATCAATAGGTATCGTGTCAACAACATGGGCATCTCCTTTGGTTTTATGGAAGACCTAAGTATAAACCGATCATAAACGTTTGGGCAGTAAACATCGGCAATTCAATAAAGTCGCAATTAACCAGCAACTCACCGCAAGCCATAAACCAATCGGATTCATCCAAACATCTATGCAATGTCTCGAACCATTGTGATATGCTTAGGTAAAGCAACATCCGGTTGCCAGAACTCGCACAGAACTTGATTTCCAAGGGAACCCTATGATTACTCGCAAGATCGGTAAAATTCTTCGTGGCAACAGCACCCCCGCCCAACTCATGCTCGCGACATGCTTCGGGAGTCTGTTGGGATTTATGCCCGGCACGCAAGCCGTCGGCATGGTCGTGTTGCTGTTGTTACTGCTTTGTATCTTCAACGCCAATATTTGGATCACCGGTCTTGCAGGACTCTTTGCCAAGGCAATATCCATTCCATTGATGCCGATCACCTTTGCCACCGGTCGCTTCCTGCTTGATGGGCCAACGTCCGGACTATTTACAAAACTCATCAATGCCCCGGTCACCGCCCTGCTGGGATTGGAATACTACGTGGTCACCGGCGGACTGCTTCTGGGTTTGATCATCGGTTTGGTGACAGGCTTTTTACTCGTTCGTGGTGTGAAGGGTTACCGCCAGAAAATGGCAGCCCTTGAGGAAGGTTCCCAAGCCTACGCCAAGTGGTCGAGTAAACGCAGTGTCAAAATCCTCACATGGCTGATCATGGGCAGCGGTCCCAAGAAAGGTTACGACGAACTGCTCAATGCCAAGGGGAAAGCCATCCGTTGGATTGGTGTCGCAGGTGCGGTACTGTTCGTGGGATTGATCATGCTCATTCGCATGTTTTTTACCGACCAGATCGTCACCAATTATTTGATCGCATCGCTGGAGAAAGCCAACGGAGCTACTGTGGATGTAGCCAATGCCCAGGTTGATCTGACCGAAGGTGTCATGACACTCGACAAACTCGCAATGGCGGATCCCAATGCACTGGATACTGACCTGTTACGTGCTGAGAAAATCACCATCAACATCTCTGCAAGTGATCTGCTGCGTAAACGCATCACCATGGATGAAGTGACAGTCATTGATTCAAGCAGTGGCGAGAAACGTGCAGTCAAAGGTTCACGTATTGGGAAACCCGTCGAACCTTCCGAGCCACCGGTCATTGATGGAGATGCCAAGACGGTTGAAGAGTACATCAAACAGGCCAAGCATTGGAAAGATCGTCTTAGCCAAATTCGTGAATGGCTTAGCAAAGTCTCAACACCCAAGAGCGATCCCAGTGACAAAGAAACGCTTGAAGATCGGCTCAACCAACAAATCCAACAACTCGGCTATGCTCGCGTGGCAGCATCGCATCTGATCACCGGCAAGCCAACACTGACCATCATCAAACTCACCGCCGGCAAGGTAAAATTCGCTCAACTCCCTGGCCAAACGTTGGACATCAATGCAGCGAATCTCTCCACACATGGACACCTGCTGGATCAACCCACGACAATCGACATCACATCCAGCACCGGCGACCTGCTGTTTAATCTGGCCATGCCCAATCAATCAACAGCCCCCGGTAAACTCAAATTCGTCGGTAAAGGTTTTGATATCGATAAGGTTGCAGCAAACCTGAAAATCGGCGACACCGCTGCACTCACTGGTGGCACGTTTGATGTGAACCTCGAGAGCCAACTCACCAACACGTTCGGCACTGCAAGCATTGACGCACCGCTGAATGTCACCCTTAACAACACCACATTCAACATCGCTGGCAATTCCCAGAAAGTCAGTACGCTGAGCCTCCCCATCGGACTCAAAGGGCCGCTGGATAATCCTGCTGTGACCGTCGATGCCAAAGCCTTGCAAAACGTTCTGGTCAATGCGGGTGTAAGTGTATTAAAGGATAAGGTGACCGACCAACTCAAAGATAAACTCGGTGCCGAAAACGCAGACAAAGTCGATCAGGTCAAAGAGGGAATTGGGAAGTTGTTTGGGAAGTAAATCAAATTTTATACAAACAAGGCTATTAATAAGGGTATTGCGGTTCTGACTATATTTCTCTAACCGCCTTATTTTGTACAATCTGGCTTGATTTTTCACCTGTTATAAGCGTTTGAACACCTATTTTCAAAGGATATCGCCTTCGATTGTAATGATTGCAATCTAGGAAATCAGAATTGATATAAAGTTTTTAAAACTCTTAACCTTTTATGTATCAGTCGCATTCGAACGCTCAACGATCAATTTTCGTTTTTTCAAATCGTAAGGGTTGCAAGGACTTTAGGCTTTATAACACTGCCATATCCCCTGGGAGGACATAATACTCTCGACATGATTCGCTTTGGTTGGATTCCGGGGTATTTATCATCGTCCAAACCAAATGAACTATCAATGTAATGGAGCCTAAATATGTTTCAGCGCCTTGCCCGAATTAACCGTTTACGGTGGTTTGATAACTCGTTGCAACTACTTGTCGAACGGTCTTTATTCCGCAAAACCAATTTACAGACATATCGTTTTGGTCGCCATGAAGCGATTGTGGACCATCGGGCTGCGGATGCAGGCTCCATTGTCAGTTGTTTAACCGGGAACATGTACCGTCAGTTTTTCAAGCATATCCATTTGCCCTCCAAAATGACCTTGGTGGACTTGGGTGCCAATGTGGGTGGTTTTTCATTGCTGATGCTTGCTCAGGGGCATGACATTGAGCAACTGCTTTGCGTCGAATTCAACCCGCGTACTTATGAGCGACTTCGCTTTAACATTCGTACCAATTTTGACATTAACGCTCATATCATCAATGCAGCAGTTTGCGCCAAAGAGCAAACGATTCAAATGAAATTCAACATTGGCTCTACCAGTGACAGTATCTACAAATCCAGCGCGGTGAACAACGGGCTGGAAAGTACTGTGTCTGGTTATAGTCTGGACACGTTGATTGAAAAATATATCACTTCTGACATCATTGATTTATGTAAGATTGATATTGAAGGTGCTGAGTCGGAAATGTTGCTTAGCGATGAATCACGGATCACTGCTTTAAGCCGTTGCCGTTACGTGGTGATGGAAATGCATCCGATACCGGACTACAAACCCATGATCGAAGCAATGGCTCGGCATGGCTTAAAGGTTCTGGCACATGAAGGTCAAGTTGATTGTGGTGTCCATTTGTTTGGCAATGAAAATCTCAAAACGGCGTAATCCTTTAAAGGCCTCCCGAATTGAGTCATGAAAACAATAAAAAACCCAGACCGGTGAGTCTGGGTTTTTTTATATTGCTTGTTTTTCAAAGGCTCCCGAGACTGAAGTCTCAAGGGCTTTAGTGTGCATGCGTTTGTGCATGGCAAGATTCGGGGAAACGAGGTTCCGAAACTTCCGAGAGGACTTACTCTTCGGCTTTTTCGATGAGCCAGTATTCGAGTTCGACGGGGGTGGCGCGACCGAAGATCATGACGATCACGCGAACCTTGCCTTGATCGGGGAGGATCTTGTCGACGGTGCCTTCCATGTTCTCGAATGGGCCTTCCTTGATCTTGATCTGATCGCCCTTCTGGAATTCCATCTTGACTTCGGGCTGTTGCTCGGCGGGTTTGGAGGCCTGGAGCATCTTTTCGATTTCGGGGATGGACATGGCAGCGGGTCGACCAGCTGTGCCGATGAAGTCACCCACACCTGTAGTTTCCTTGATCAGGAAGAAAACATCCTGCGGAATACGACCGTCGTCTTCAAGTCGCATTTCGACGAACACGTAGCCGGGGTAGAGTTTCTTTTCGAGAATCTTCTGCTTACCGGCTTTGATGGTTTTTTGTTTTTCGGTTGGAACGAGGATGCGGTTGACCAGATGAACAAGTCCTTCGATTTTGATTTTACGAAGGAGTGTTTCCTTAACGGAGTCTTCTTTATTAGAAGCCACACGAAGGACAAACCAGTTCATCCCGGGGGTGATCATCGGTTCTTCTTCAGGCGAAGTGGGTTTATCTTCGACCGGTGCCTCAGCCTCGGGCTGGTTTTCGGTTTCTTCCTGCTGGAGATTGTCCTGATCTTCGGGCATGTTCAATCCTTAATCCATTGTTCGATAAATGCGTCGTTGCCGGTTTCAGACATGGTCGATAGGCAATCGAATCACAGTCCGGTATGCAGGATGCCGATTTCGCTGAAAAACAGAGTAAAACAAATGTCGATCAGCACCAGTACTGCAGCCAGAAACACCGTCCCGATAATGACGACCCATGTGGAACCCACGAGTTCCTTTTTGGATGGCCAATTAACTTTACGCATTTCCGACTCGGTGGCGATAAAGAAATCGACCACCTTGTCCTTGTTCATAATCCAGTAGCAGATACCCCCGCCACCGATCACAATCAAGCAGGCGATGACCGCCTGAACGGTTGTACGGGTGGAGTCCTGGCTGATTGCACTTTGGAGTTCCCCCCAAATCCAAGCCAGGCAGCCCAGAAGCATAATGCCAGCACCGATCGCGCTGAGCATCCGAGTCCAGTAACCCTGTCCTGATTTTTTGATGGTCAATGCCATTATGGTTGCTTCCCGTCTGTATCAGCAATGGATCAGAGGACCCATACTGTGAATCAAATCGCATCACCAATTAAGAGTGATGCCGACGTGGACCTCATAGCATCTGAGAATGGACTGACAGATCCCACGCCTACTGCACTGTCTCAAAACACGCCAGGGAGGACTCGAACCCCCAACCTGTTGATTTGGAATCAACTGCTCTGCCAATTGAGCTACTGGCGTAAAATCGCAAGTCACCTGTCATGCAGGCGTCTGGTCGGAACTCCGACTGCCCTGGCAAAACTTACCGGAGCTGAATCGGGGGTCTGACCAGACGCCCACCGGTAAAGGTGAGCGTCAATTGGTTTACTTGCGCTTGATTTTGTGCAGCGTGTGTTTACGCAGGCGAGGGGAATACTTTTTAAGACCAGCTTTGATCTTATCAGCAATACCACCCTTGACATTGATCGGAGTGCGGTAATTCAGATCACCACATTCGGTACATTGCAGCCAGACGTATTCGACGGCGTCGCCTTTTTTCTTGGCCATCGCTTCATCTCCAATTCACGCTTGATCAAGCGTTTTAAAAACAGTCGCCAATCAGCGGTCAGACGTGCAGGATGCTTAAGCAACCTGCCCACCAATCTGACCGCTGACTGCGACTTGATATACAAATTTAGGCAAGGATCTTGGTAACAACACCAGAACCCACGGTACGACCACCTTCGCGGACGGCGAAGCGGCTTTGTTCTTCGAGTGCGATGGGCTTGCCGAGTTCAACTTCAACAGCAATGTTGTCGCCGGGCATACACATTTCAGCGCCACCCATGAGCTTGATCGAGCCAGTCACATCGGTCGTGCGGAAGTAGAACTGAGGCTTATAACCGGAGAAGAATGGGCTATGACGGCCACCTTCTTCTTTGGTCAGCACATAAACTTCAGCTTCGAAGTTGGTGTGCGGGGTGATGGTGCCGGGCTTGGCAAGCACCTGACCACGTTCAAGTTCTTCCTTTTCAACACCACGAAGCAGACAACCGCAGTTGTCACCAGCTTGGCCGGAGTCCATGGTCTTGTTGAACATTTCAACACCGGTGATGGTGGTCTTGCGGGTGTCACGAAGACCGACGATTTCGACTTCGTCGCCAACCTTGACCACACCACGTTCGATACGACCGGTACCCACGGTACCACGACCCTTAATTGAGAAGACGTCTTCGATGGACATCAGGAAGGGCTTGTCGGTTTCACGCTGGGGTTCAGGGATCCAAGTGTCGATTGCGTCCATCAGGTCGCCGATGCACTTGTTAGCAGTTTCATCGCTGGGATTCTGCAATGCGGGGAAAGCAGCACCGCGGACGATGGGGGTATCTTCTTCGAAGTCATACTTGACGAGAAGTTCTTGAACTTCCATTTCAATGAGTTCGATGAGTTCTTCGTCTTCAACAAGGTCAACCTTATTGAGGAAGACAACCAATTTGGGCACATTCACCTGACGGGCGAGCAGAACGTGCTCACGGGTCTGGGGCATTGGGCCGTCGTCAGCTGCGACAACGAGAATAGCGCCGTCCATCTGAGCGGCACCGGTGATCATGTTCTTGACGAAGTCGGCGTGGCCGGGGCAGTCGACGTGAGCATAGTGACGGTTTTCGGTTTCATATTCCACGTGGGAAGTGGCGATCGTGACAATCTTGGTGGAGTCACGACGACCTTCTGATTCCGATGCCTTGGCCACGTCGTCATAGCTGGTGAACTTAGCCAGACCCTTAGCGCCCTGAACAGCGGTGATTGCAGCAGTGGTGGTGGTCTTTCCGTGGTCAATGTGACCAATGGTGCCAACGTTCACATGCGGTTTTGTACGATTGAAGACATCTTTTGCCATCGCTAACCATTCCTCCGAACAAAGTTCTTGAATGCGGGTACCGGCACCTTAATTTCAGCCTGAACCCAATGTTCTGTAGTGTGGCTTCACTTTCATGAAAGCCGTCTGTTTTCCTGGCCCCGAGCACACGCCCAAGATGCCAATGTTCCTAATTAAAAAGAGCCTTGGGATTATCCCAAAGCTGCTGCTAATGTCAAGTCGGCAAGTATAGCACAAACTGGCGAACTTCACCAGTCTGCCAGTATCAATAGGCTCCGACTGTACAGCAGAATCATACGACAAACCTGCAAGACCTGTCAATGTCGCCAAGGTTTCTGATGATTTTCTATCTCCTCGCCGGCAGATAATTGACCTGATCCTGCATTGTTGGCAAAATACAATGACCGGGGAGCCACTTTGCGTTTCTCCCATAAAGTCCAATCGTTTCAGGAGAAACAGCATGTCTGCCAATCAGCCACCTCTCCTTCGCCAAAATCCTGATCAAACCGGTTTACCTGCCATTTTGACAAGTTGATCTTCGGCAAGACCACTTACCGTCTCTTCCCGCCAGGAAGGAACTGCACTCTGATGCGATATTCACTAACCATCCTGTTAATGCTTGGCGGTGCCATGTTGCTGCAAACACAAAAGGTCCATGCCCAACAAACAGCTGACAGTGACGATCAAACCCAGCTCGTTCAACTCGACCACATGACCTTCGAGCCCCATCCCTGTATTGAAATCACCAAGGCGAATCTGAATTCGCACTACTGGCAGACAATGCTTGGTAAGCTTAAAACCAGAGCCCGATCTGACCTGTTCAGCTTTACCGTTTTTCATGTTCGCCAGGAATATCCAACCAAACAGGCACCGATTACTGCGTCAGCGGGCATGGTTAAATCCTTCATGCCCAACGGCTATATCTCCGGTGGAGGTCTGTATTGCAAAGTCGATAGTGGTGATGCAATTCTCTGGGAACACAGCACAATCAAAGACCAACAGCAGACTATCCGCATCGGACACGCTGCCAGCGGCGTCATGGAGTTTCACACCACGCAACCGCCCGCCAAAGGCAAGCCGCAGTGCTATGACATTTACCTTAAAGTGTGCCCCAAAAACATGCGTGGCAAGCTTGTCATGAGCCTCATCAAGCCTAAACATGTCACATGCACCAGCTTCACCATCAACATGGTTGCCAATGGTGGCATCTTTGGTATCGACTACCGTTGGCCCCACAATAATAACCGTGCGATCGAACTGGCACCAGGCCCCTACAAATTCCTCTTTCGCCAAATCAACCAACGCGAAGGCCGTTTCGACTTTGTGATCAAACCTGGCGTCGCTACCAATCTCGCATTCCAAGCACAGTCGCAAAACACGATAGAATTGATCAGCCAGGTGTTTAAGCCCAAACCAGGTGCCCAAAGACTCCTTGCGGGGCGCTCACCCAAACACATACCTCAAGCCAGCAAACCCAACGTCAACACCACCCCTAATCCCGAGGCCGAAGCGAAGAAATCTGACAAAACAACTGATTCGTCAGCAGAGTCCAAACCCGAAGCCTGCGAGGCAGCCAACACACCATCCGATCAAACCACCAAGCCCCAGGCGGTCGAACAGAACGCAGGTGCAAATCCCAAAGCCAATGACGAATCTCAGAAATCCACGAAGTTGGACAAAGAACCCTCTCAACAACAGCCAGAAATTAAAAACCATGTAGCAACCCAACACCATCAAACCCCGATCCCTATGCCCGATACCGACGAGGCCGCCAACACACCATCCGATCAAACCAAGCCCCAGGCGGACGAACAGGACGCAGCTGCAAATCCCAAAGCCAATGACGAATCTCAGAAATCCTCGAAGTTGGACAAAGAACCATCTCAACAACAGCCAGAAATTAAAAACCATGTGGCAATCCAACACCATCAAACCGCGATCCAAATGCCCAATCCCGACTATGACGGGCCATTGATCGAAGTGGTCAAAGCTGATATCGACAGCCAAGAGTGGCAGGCGGCCTTGATCATGCTGGCTAACCAGAAATTTGCTCAAAAAATGAACTACAGCATCGCCCGCGTCTCCAAAGCCCAAGGACTCGACGATACGCCGGTTCTATTTTGTGCAACCAAACTCAAAGAGCTAACACCCGAAAACGATGGCGGCGGTGGGATGTACTTCAAAGCCCAGGACGGTGATTTTTTCATATGGGAACACATCCGGAGCGCACCCGGCAAGAAGGACTCGTTAATCATAGGGCACCCCCAAGCAGGTGGCCTGGATTTTAAAACAACCGTCCCCAAGGCTGGCGTGATCAATGTCATCGGTGATGTTGTCGTCCATGCCTGCCCTGATAAACGCTACGGAAAAGTTCAGATCAACCTCGACAAATCCGACGACATCGAAGCCAGCGGTTTCTACATCGGCACAATCACCGCCGGTGGCAACCTCAGCACGCGCTACCCACTGGATGCCAACGGCCAATCCAAACTCATCGACTTACCACCCGGCCAATACAAGCTTTTGCTGGGCAACTTCGGTCGCAAAGCTGGACTTTCCAACTTCACCGTCGAAGAAGGCAAAACCACCGAACTCAAGTTCAAGGCGATCTCGCAAAATGAACTGGTGAAACAGTAATTGATCGACATACGCCCACAACAGGTTTCACCCATGCACCAAACGCCCTGGCAATGCCCCAACTGTGACGAACAGGTCGATGGCACACTCGAAACCTGTTGGCAATGTGGCTGTAGTCAGAATGGGGATGTTGATCCGGACTTTGTGCCGAAGGTGTATAGCAAGCTTGTCACAAATCAGGATCAGGCGGTGTGCGATCAATGTGGATACATGTTGCGGGGCTTAACCGAACATCGCTGCCCGGAGTGTGGGGAAGAATTTGATTTGGTCAAAGGTGATACCATCCCACCACCCAAGTTGCCTGATGATCATCCGATTGCCAAACGCCGTCGAAAATGGCTGTTGGTTTGGGTTCTGAGTTGGTTGTTTGCCTCACCTTTAATGTCGCTGATGACAATCCTGATGTGGGAATACCAATTCAACGAAACGGTTTGCAGTCTCATCATCATTTTGTGTGTATTTGCTATCGTGGTCACGCCCATCCTCTTTGGCCTGAGTCTATTGCCCGAACACAAGGACAAACGCACAATCAGCAATGCAAATCCCCAGCCCATTTCAGACGATTAGTGGTCACTGAATCATGCTGCCTGCTTCTGATCCTGTGGTAAGTCCAAATGCAACTGCTGACTGATCATCTCACGAAATGGCGGGACGCGTATCGGCTTACGGATCAGACAACTGGCGCCGGCAGCTAACACCTTGGGCATGCTCAGGTCATCGGTGTGACTGCTGACAATCCAGATGTCCATGTCCTGGCCAATATTCAAACGACGCATTTCCTGACATGCAGTCAAACCATCCATCAACGGCATTGAATAATCCAACAAAACCAAACTCGGTTTCTGAAGAACAGCAATCCGAACGGCGTCGGCACCATTGGTCGCAGAACAATACTCCACCTGTCCAAGGAACGGTTTGAGAACCATTTCATATTGAAGAATTGAAACAGGATCGTCATCGGCCACAAGCACCACGGGTGAATATGTCATAGAAAATGACTCCTTACTCCCCTTGGCCTAACCATAAGAAATGAATCGAAACAAATCCAAACCCAGATCGTTTGTTATTTAAAAATATGGAACCATAACTTATACATTACCGTTACAGATGGAGAATTGAGATCAAACCATCCACTTGATGATGTCCGGACACTTCACAAGGACCAATAAGCTTTGGCACTGATACCTGTCTGACGTAAACTATCGCCATGCAACCCAACCCTTTTGAATTGTTAAGTGTCCCGATGCAATTTGATGTTGATGCCAAGGCATTACATCGAGCCTTTGTACAACAGTCAGCAGCAAACCATCCTGATCGCTTTCTCGATCCACTGGATCAGGCAGACGCCGCAGACAAATCCGCAGCAATCAATAAGGCATACCTGATTCTCAAGAATCCGTTTGACCGTGCAGCGGCAATGATCGCCCTGCTGGCAGACACGCCAATTGCCGACAGCAAACAACTCCCAGCAGGTCTACTCATGGAGATGATGGAAATCCGCGAGGAGTTGGAAGATGCCCAAGCCAGTAAAAACCAGGCAGAGTTGCATCGACTCAAACAGTGGGCCAACGAGCAGGAGTCGCAGTATTTACAGACCATTGCCGAGGCATTGAATGAAGCAGCGACATTGCCAGCATCAGACCGCAGCGATTTATTGAACAAAGCCACCGAGCAGCTAAACGCTTTACGGTATATCCAACGAATGCTTGAAGAGTTTGGCGAATAAAGGATTGGGGATTTGATTCATCGTATCAAACCGCTTGCGGTTTAGCCTGACCCAAATCGCTAATAATGACTCCCCAATCTCTTACAACGCATTTGACCTTTGTGTAAAATCTTGGTTTAATGTGCTGCTGAATGAAAATTCGGCCGTGTGCCAGAGTGGACTAATGGGGCTGATTGCAAATCAGCTAGCGTAAGCTATCGTGGGTTCGAATCCCACCGCGGCCTTTTCCTCTCTCTAAGACTTGGAGAAATCCCGGTCTTAAGTCGAGCGATTCGAATTGAGGTAATGGCTTCACTGTGTTTGAGATCGTTTGATTGATCACTGCAGTGAGACTTGGAAAATTTGATCACGCCATCGGGGCGTAGCTCAGCTTGGTAGAGCGCCGCGTTTGGGACGCGGAGGCCGCAGGTTCAAATCCTGTCGCCCCGATTTGTAAAACCAATCCGAAAGGGTTGTTTTTTTTAATTGGGGCCAAACAACAATGCCTCACAAGTGGCACGATTGACACCTGCGACGGATTGCCTGTCGCAAAGCAATTCTTTTCGCCTTCGCCTTTTGTTTAGGACACCCCCTTTGTCCCGAAAGGCAATGTGCGTTCTGTTTGTTTGGTCTGACTGATATCGCTTTAAGACCAGCTCAATTGATTCACGTTTAATCTTTTTCATATCGTCACTTACACAATCGACTCAAATCATTTTCAATGCAAATGTTGACTTTTAGAGACGACGCCGCAATGATTATGCATCAGATGCACAGGTCGCAGGATTAAATATGCTCAAGCCCCCCCAAACCACCACGCAAGGCATCTCCATGCGTGAGTTGGCCAAATTGGCTAACGTGAATCAGAGCACCATATCACGGTCGCTCAAGGGTGATCCACGCATTCATCCCGACCGTGTGCGTGAGATCCGTCAACTTGCAGAGCAATACGGCTATCGTCCCAAACCGCTACGTTCACGAAAAACCAATACCATTGGCTTGCTGGTTACCTCCACCGATGCCAATCAACCGGATCACCCGTTTATCAATCGCGTGCTGCTGCTGGTTGAACAGGCCTTGGCTCAACGCGGGATGCATATCCATGTCGCATTCACACCCAGAACAACGCAAGATGCAATCACCGTTCCGGGCATGATTCAAGAAAACCGCATTGATGGCGTCCTGCTGGCGGGACATCCCGATCCAACACTGGTTGCGGATATCCAGCCGTACAACCTGCCGATCGTTGGTATTAATGACTCGGCTAAGCGACTTGGCATCCCAACCGTCCGGCTCGACGCACGCCAGGCCGTCAAAGATGCGATCAAGCACTTACACGAACTGGGACACCGTCGGATTGCCCTGGCAACACACCTGCTCCAATACACCACCAACCACATGCGACACCAGGCCTACCGCGACACCATGGTCGACTTGAAAATCGACATGGACCCAACCCTGCTTCTGGGTGATCTGCCCTTCGGATTAGAAGGTGGCGCTTTGGCGATCGACCAACTCATGGCACTGGATCAGCCCCCCACCGCCATCCTTTTAGGCAACGATTGGATGGCCATGGGCGCGATGCAGGCGTTAACCAAACGCGGCCTGTCCGTGCCCGAGGATGTGAGTCTCATCGGCCATGACGATCTGTGGTTCTGTGCCGACCCGACGATGAATTTAAGTTCGATTCACCGGGATGAATCCGAATTGGTCGCACAGGCAATCGAACTGCTCATTGCACAAATCCAATCCAAGGATCAATCGCAAACGCCCGAGGAACGGTTCGTTCCCGCGCAGGTGATTTGGCGTCAAAGTGTCGCCCAGGCCAAACGTTGATACATAAGGAAAGCAACATGCAAGACAGGCAAAAAACGCATCGAGCATTCACGCTCATCGAATTACTGGTGGTTATCTCCATCATCAGTCTGCTCATTGCCATCCTTCTGCCGGCGTTGGGGGCTGCACGCAAATCCGCCCAAAGCGTCAAGTGTCTGGCCAACCTCAAACAGGTGGGATTCACGCTCCTGGCCTACGCAGGCGACAATCATGAAACGCTCCCCGTCCACTACGACGGCACGGATTCAGCGAACAAAAAATACTGGCACACCCATGCCATCGGACCGTATATCAACTTCAACTACATCAACAGTACCACCGAAATGCCCCAACTGTATCACTGCCCGTCGGACAATCTTTTTGAAGCGGACAATTACCTGGAAACCTCCTACGGCTTTAATGTCCGTCTGGGCAATGGGGGCAACAGCAACCTCAAATACATACGTCTGCTGGAGATTTTCAATCAGCCACGCAAAATCCTTACAGCTGACAGCGGACACTTAAGCGAAGACAACTTCGGCGCCTATTCCATCACACGAACCGACAGCAAACAATACATGTACCCACGCCATACCGACAATGCCAACATTGCTTTCGTCGATGGACATGCCGGTTCAACGCATAATGAACTGGATAACTACAACGTCCAGAAAATCTATTGGGATGCGGACAAGTAAATCCCTACCCATCAAAACAAAAAATGGATTCAGGAGAACCATGAAATTCATCCGTCAGCTATTTGTATGGCCCTTCATTGCAACCATCCTGCTCATCGGTGTGTCCCTTGGCGCACAGCCAATGCAGAATCTGCTGCCTGATGGTGATTTTGAAAACCACCACAAAGGCCGGTTACATGCCTGGATCAGTCACGTCGAAAAACCGGGTAAAGCAACCTATCTCTATAACGAACCGTCCGACGCAAACGACCACGCTGCGGTCAAACTCCAACAGGCAGGATCGGATCAGGATCGCTGGTTTTTGCCCAACGCATACAGCATCAAAGTTCAACCTGGCCAACACTATCAACTCCAAGTCATGGCTCAAACCCAAGGCTTCGATAGCGATGACAATGTCCGTGTCGCCATCGTCTGGCTTGATCAAAACCGCAAGACTATCAACGCTGTACACGGCAAACGCATCACCGACAACCATGACGCTGCTGCGGTCACTGTCGTTGCAAAAGCACCGGATCATGCAACATGGGTTCGCCCGATGCTGATTCTCTCAAACGGCAAAAACAACACGATGCCCAGCGGCGGATCTGTCATCTTCGACAATGCCACACTGTATCCAGTCCCTGCCCCCAAGCCCCGAAAGTCCAAACCCCAACCACAGGCTTTTAAACCTGCTGCACTGACACCTATTGCACAACACCAACTTGATGAACTCTGGCAAATGCCCGATGTCCAATCACCTGCTTTGTGGTCGGCTTTCCCGGCATCAGTCACATTAACAGGTGACGGGAACATACTGGAAAAACAAGCCAATTTAATGAGCATCCAATATGAGGATGTCAAAAAAAAAAGCTGCACCCTTACCTTTGACAAGCCAATTCTCCTGCCTCAAAACACGTGGCGACTTCGCAGCTTTGTGTATGGTTTAACGCCTCAAATGCAAATTCATTTCTGCCTTGAGGATCAGCAGGGACGCAAGTTCATCATCAAAGCCATGCGTAGCCGACCAACCCGGTTAACCGAGGAAGCGCAAAGCCAATGGCCTCGATGGGATCAACTCGTCTCACTGAATCTCATGCAACCCACGACGGAGCAAATCCGTGATCGCATCACACCTGAATTTAAGGATTCATTTCAAACAGCAGCCTGGCAAACGCCCTACCGCTTAACCGGCATTCAAATTGACTCTACGAAACCCAGCGGACAACCACGCCAACTCATCTTCGCTTCCTTTGGCATCCAAAACCAGGACGGACTTGAAGTCGATGACAGTTGGTTACTCTACGAACGTTATCGTTTTGGTTATGACAATCCGCTGGTGATCTACCCCGATGACTTTGCTCATCAGGACGGCCAATATGCTGTGCATGCTCAGATCAGTAAAGGATACCAGGGGCCAACCGTCTGGGAACATCACGGTCAAATCAAGATCAACACCCAAACTCCAGTGCAGTTATTGCAGGATGCCATCCGTGTTGGACGCTTTGAAACCGGCTTGTATTTTCTGACGCTTAAAACCTGGCAGAACAATCAACTCGTAGCCGAACAACGTTTCCGATACAACGTCCATCGCAGCAGTCAACCGCAAAACCAACTCATCCAATCGGACTCCTGGGCATGGCAAACCGGTATGCCCCATCATGTATTCCCAACTGGAACACAACAGGCCAAACTCATACTCACCGGCAAACCTCACGCTTTTGAATCTCAAAAAAGCACTGATTTAAAGGTCAAAATCCAACTCACCAATTGGAAACGGCAAGTTCTCGTTGAACGCCTGCTCAATTGGAAACCGGATCTTGAACTGACTTTGCCAGTTAATCCAACAGACTATTACATCACAGCGGATCTTCTTGATGGTGATGTGATTCGTGATCGCACGCGGCTGCATTTTGGTGTGGCATGGGATCAAACAAGCGAAGTGGATTTCGTGATGCCCAACAAACTTTATGATCCGACCTCCCCAAGTCGTGATGTGCATACCACCGCCGAATACAACCGCCCGTGGTACTCCCAGCGACATGTCACCTGGCCGGACACTCCCTGGGTTGATCGTGAACATCTGACTTATTTCGACAACTGGTTAAACGACCATGTGATCAAACGCGGCATTGGCAACATCTCACAGATGCTGTGTTGGGCGGACACCGAAGTGTTACCCGGTGTGTTTCGCTGGGATGAGTTGGATCGACGTAACAAGCTCGCGGCAGATGCCGGGATGGACATCATTGCATGGGTCGGTGTGCTGGGGAACTGGCCCCCCGAGCGGCCGGACTGGTGGGACGGTGATCTACGCTTAAATCAGTTCGGCCATCCGTTCGGTATCGGCCTGGGTCGTATCAGCATGCGAAACCCCGATGCCAGTGCGTGGTATGCTCAGCGCAAGGACTATCTGCACTGGCTTGATGCTGCAGTCCGTCACGTTCGACACAATCCGTCGGTCACTGAATACAAGCTGATGATCAGTGGCTTTATGGAAGCGACCGCAAAGCCGGAGATGGAGCACACGACTACCGAGTATTCGCAGACCTACCAGAACCAATACAACCACTGGCTCAAAGCGCAGGGCAAATCCCCCCGCAAACTCCCCAAACCAATCGCCATCCCCAGCCAGTCTCTGGAACTTGCCGGACCGGACTTGTCTGAGGATTGGATGAACTTTGTGCGGTTTAAAATTCACACCGCCAACGAGCGACTGCTCGATTCGATGGCCACGATCCGCAAACTCGACAAGGTACGTCCCATTTCCATTTATCGCAGCGCCCGCAATGGCGCGCCGGAGATGGCGATCCCGCAACTAGCTCAAAACAAGGCTTATTTCTTTGACGAAAGCGGGCCGAACTATTTTTCAACCGCATTGATGAGCATGTGTAATCAAGGCGGTATCCGCTATCTCTATGAGAATCATTTCTACATGCCCAGTTCACTGGAGATCATCGACAGTGATATTTTCTACGGGTCGATTTTCAACCAGGGATGGAACTACAGCTACCGTTGGCATGAACGGCATCGTGGCGAGGACACGAGATATTACCAGGCGCTTGATGCCATGGTGGATTGGTTGCCAACGATCAAGCAGTACAACCTGGCGCAATCGGATGATCCTGAGGTTCTGGTCTTTGGCAGTCGCATCGATGGGATGACCAACGGGATCAAGCACAACTTCTTTGCCAACATTTCGGGGATGAATGTGTATGCCGGACTGTTTGCCTACTTCCAGACACCTGCTCATTTTGCCAACGAGTTTACGCCATGGGTCGAGTTTGAGAAGTTCAAACTGGTGTTCGTAGCCGGCGAAGTGATGACACGTGATGCGATGCAGCGTGTCGTGGATTATGCCAAGCAAGGTGGCAGGATTGTCATCGTGGGCAATGCGGGGCGTTACTGTGTTCAAGAGCCTGGTTCACGCGACCTGCTGATAAAAATGCTCCACAACTTACCGGGGCAAACAAACATCAAGTATCTTCCGCAAGCCTCCATGCAAGCCCCATCGCCAGGTTGTGCGCCGGAAGCTGAATTCTCAACGGATCGCAAACAGACCCTTTCGATACTCGATTGGGCCAACATCAAGCGTCCTCTGCTTGCGGTCGATGGGCAGGGGAATCTGGACACCGGTTTTGAATGCATGCTCCGTCGTGAGAACGAGGATACGGTGTATGCCGGTGTGTATCGTCGTTACGTGAGGCTCCCCAAATCCCGTTGGTATGAACAGATCATGCACATTGATGCCAACCGTCAGCGTTGGGGGGAAAAGCACACCACCGTGCAACTCTCGGACCTTCCCGCAGGTCAATACGAGCTATCACAAATCCACCGCAACAACCAATCACTGGGAATACACACCGTAGGCCAGGATGGGATACTCCGTTGGCAGACCAACACGTCAGTGACAGGCCAATTGCAGATTTACAAAGTGACAAAGACACAATAATCAAAACACATCACATGCTTTATTCTCAACCGATCATTGATCCAACTGAATGAACTGATCTGTATTTGTATCACCAACAGTGTTTTGAATTGGATACTCGATATTGCGGTTCTTGTTATTCCTTCATAACAATATGAATACATGTCCCCACTTAAGGTTAGTTCCGGTGATTATCGGGAGCACATTACTCCAGTCACAAAACGTTGCGCAAATCAAAACTGGTTTTATTTAATGCACCGATCTTAGTAGCCGCGCAGACTACTCGATAGCTATTAATACTTATCCATTTACAGCTTTGTGAATGTCCGCCATAGCTAACATTCACTTTGAATCATGCCGACAATACAGTGACAGTCAGTGACGTTTATGGGAAAAACCATGCGTATTGATGCAATTATTGGTCAACGTGCGTTGTGACAACGTAATCCGATTGGAGTCTGGTTTGTCCAGCATTGAATATCGACCATCAATTGATGGCATGCGTGCCCTTGCGGTCGCTTCGGTGCTGTTATTTCATCTCAATGATGCGTTACTACCAGGTGGCTTTGTCGGCGTGGACTTATTTTTTGTAATCTCAGGCTACCTGATCACATCCATCATTTACCAGCAGTGTGAAACTGGCCGCTTCAGTCTTGCCAACTTTTATCAGCGCCGAATTTCGCGCATTTTCCCTGTGTTCTTTTTGGTATCTTTGTCGATTCTGATCACTGCTGCGGTGATCTATTCCTCTGAAGATTTTTCATCTGCCGGAGCGCTAACCACAGCTTCTGCTTTGTCACTGACCAATATCAAATTGATGTTTCAGGGCAATTATTTTCATGTCTCCGCTGACGCTCAACCTTTCTTGCATTACTGGTCACTGGCTGTGGAAGAGCAGTTTTATATGTTTCTTCCATTACTGTTGATGTTGACGCATCGGCTGGCTATTTCCCGTAAGTGGATGTTACGCTTGCTAGGTGTTGCTACGGTGATTAGTTTCATTGCCTGTCTCGTAATGACGTATGACAAACCGACATGGGCGTTTTACCTGTTACCCACACGCGCATGGGAACTGCTCTGTGGTTCATTGCTAGCGGTATATACCTCAACAAGCGAGAAGCCAACACCTAAACCTGTAGATCGTTGGCTGAGCTTATCTGGTTTTGCAATGGTGATTATCTCGTTGTTTGTGGTCCGTGAGTCCGATCACTTTCCTGGATATATTGCGGTACTCCCGGTGTTAGGTACGGCCATGCTCATCGGAAGGGTGTCTGATCCATCACAGTGGACTGAACGATTATTATCCAATCGGGTGTTGGTCTTTGTAGGTAAAATTTCTTACTCGTTGTACTTGTGGCATTGGCCGGTGTACTGTTTTGTGGACTACCGGCTTTACATGCAATCGACAATCACGCGAACACTTATCAAGCTGATTTTGACTGTGACACTTGCCTTGCTGTCATATATAGCAATCGAGAAACCAACACGTCGATATTTAAACCTGCGTCAACACAGATGGATTGCTTTTACAGGTTTTGCAATAGGTGTGATGCTATTTGCCATTTTGGGCGTGTCCATCCGAATGTCGCATGGTTACGTCAACGCATCACTAGCAAGCGTTGCCAAAGGTGGGCAAACCTATGCCATATCAGACGACGCACCCCGTGTCGTACTCATGGGCGACAGCATCGGATCAATGTATGGCAGGATTTTCAAAACACTCTCTGAACAATCGCAAGTGAACGTGAATGTCATCAGTGTTGCAGCGGACACCCCTTTCCCCCCTGCAGCTTTGTACGATCATTCAATTGCATTCCTTCAAAAATCCCAACCACATGTCACCGTCTTTGCTGCTGCCTGGATGCAACAAATCGGCAATAAACACAACGTGATGGTTGAGTCGCTGGAGTCAATTCTCCAACATAGCAAACATGTGATACTCATTACCCAGCCACCTATTCTCCCGGATGATGCAACCCGTGAAGCTTTTCGCGTTCATGGTATTCGCGCAATCTATGAACCTGCCGAATTGGCAAAAAAACGCCATGCGACGAATGTGTTTATCCATTCTCTTGTCAGCGATCGCGTTCATGTTCTGGATATCGAATCGCTTTTTGCCAATGACGACGGGCAGATTCCTTTCACTGATGCGAATGGTTTTGAACTCTTCCGCGACAAAGGACATCTCTCCACTCGCGGCTCCCAACGTGTATTGCCTTTGATCACTCAGACTCTAAATCGGTTGATCCTATCTCCGGAGCAGATGGCGAATTCAAATCATGATTCGCAGACACGGTAACGCAAACGGATAAATAGTGGTATGCTTGAATCATGATGGATAAACGCATCAGTGTACATGTAGACCCACTCACGGATGACTCGCTTGTTGCCAAAGGGCGCGCGTTGGCTAATCGTCTTGACATGCGCTTTGGCGTCCCGAGCCTGATGATGCTTACGGTTACGACCGATCGACTTGAACTACGAATTCGAGGAGACAAAGGCAATCCTGTAAGTCGTGATCTTGATAAACTCGACACCACTTCACCAGCTGGCCGGTCACTTAAGCAGCCTCTGGTCAAGGCACTTGGGATCAAGAAACGAAGTGATGAACCGTTGCGCGTCCTGGATGCGACAGCAGGTTGGGGTGAGGACACCTGGTTAATGCTTGCACAGGGTTGTCATGTTCATGCCCTTGAACGTAACAAGGTGATGGCTGTACTGTTGGAAGATGCTTTGCAACGGGCGATGCCGGACATGGATCAACAGCCTGATCATGTACTGGTCAAACAAGGCTGTGCATTGGATTGGCTCTCGACATGGCCACAGCGATATCCAGCTGGCGAGGTATGGTCACAGATTGATGTGGTGTATCTCGACCCCATGTTCCCAACAGGTCGCAAGACCGCACAGCGAAAACCCATGAAGGTTCTCCATGATCTCGTCGGCGATGATCCTGATGCGGGACAACTCGTAGGATTGGCGTTACAGGTTGCACGCAAACGTGTGGTCGTCAAACGTCCGCCCAAAGCGCCCTCGCTAATGGCTGATCCAGTCGTCAGTCACCATGGTAAAGGTGTTCGCTATGACGTGTATGTTCCACAGGTCTCAAAGCCTGACTGTTAACCATGCGTTCTGTAACGAATATGCACATCATTTGCATTCGTAAATACTGAATAGTGACTGTGTAGTTTTGTCATTACTCACAATATAGACGATACCTTTAAAGACATATTTGTACATTTTATCTTTACGCATCTTGAATGTTAATTAAGAGAATCCATCATGACTCGTTGGATCCAAATTGTTATCGGAATGATCTTGCTGCTTACGATTGGTACTTCTGTTTATGCTGACCAGAAAGTTCTGATAGTCCATAGTTATCACGAAGGCTTTGACTGGGTTGACCAGATGAACCGAGGTATCGTACGCGCCTTTCCACAGACGGGATACGAGCTTAAATTCCATTATATGGATACCAAACGACACTCTGACGAGACATGGAAACAAAATTCTGGCAAGCAAGCCATGCAAGTCTGTCAAACTTTCTCGCCTGATATTGTGATTGCCTGTGATGATAATGCACAAACCTATTTTGCGAATAAACTTTCACGACAACCCCAAGGCCCCCAAGTGGTCTTTTGTGGCGTGAATGCAGATCCAAAACAATATGGGTATCCCAACGACAAAGCCAACGGCATACTCGAGCGTCCCCACATTACCAATACGCTACGACTGGCAAAATCACTTAAGCCCTCCATCAAAAAGGTGACCATACTTGGTGATCAAAGCACGTCCAGTGATCAGATCATGCAGTATTCCAAGACCTTGAAGATGCCTGTGCATATTCAGGATTTTGCCACTGCCGACACGTTCCAACAATGGCAGGCGCAGGTTCTTCAAGCCAACATTGATTCGGATGCACTACTTGTCACCCTGTATCAAACGATCAAAGCCAGCAGTATTGAATCACGTAGACTGCCCCCCAGTGAAGTGATGGCGTGGACGGTCAAGCACAGTCGTATCCCAATCCTGGGACTGTATCCCTTTACTGTGGATGACGGAGCGGTTTTAGCCATTAGTGCATCACCTATGGAACATGGGTATCTTGCTTCGCGTATGGCCATGGACATCCTGCGAACCAATATGAAAGCTTCTCGTTTTAAGATGAATACTGGCGTTGAGGGATTGATCATGTTCAATATCCCTTCAGCCCAGAGATTCGACATCCATATTCCAACACATCTTTTGAAAATGTCGCGGCATATCGTCCAGAGATCGAATAACCAACAGGCAGCCCACATCAAACCCAACATGAACTGAACCACTACCGGCTGAA
>DLCK01000011.1 GCA_002480565.1 Phycisphaerales bacterium UBA7800
TTCAGCCGGTAGTGGTTCAGTCTCCGTGATAAGGAAGCAGTTGATTGAGTTTGTTTTGCCGTTTGCGACACTTGCCACAAGGCTTGATGCGTCCGGCCGAAAGTTTGTGAATGACGCGTTGGACACTGTCTCCCAACCCACGGTCGGGACCGTCGTATTGATTACAGATATTCAAGCAGATGCCATGTGAGGGTTGTTGATAGATACCTTTGTTGCAGCATCCACCATCAGAGATTTTACAGTCATGCCAATGTCTACATTTAACGGGTTTAAAGTCTTTTTTGTCATTGGTTTGCATAAGTTAAATCCATTAATTATGTCAGGCGCAATCTCTCTTTGCTCGATCAAAAAACCGTTAGCACCACCGGTAAAGAACAGCCATCCGTTTTTGTATAGCTTCCGGCGGGCGTAAGGCCGGTCGTTTTGACACCTTCCCAGATCGTGTTCTCGCCACCACTTGAAAAACAGTTGAGCGTCAGTTCCCACTGGCAGTCATAGGGGTTGAGTCGAAGTTGAATCGTGGAGAGGTTTTTGCCATCGAGTTGGAAACACTGGCCAGCGGTCCATTGGTTGTATTCACTGTTGAGACCCTGCCAGTTACAGCTGCTAAAGAGTTGAAATGTACCATCCCATATGTGAGTTGTTGAGCAGATACCACCTTCGCAAGAAGCACATGCGTCTAAATCGCCGGTATTGATTGCATAGCTGCCTGCAAGGTTTTGAGGGCAGAGACAGGGTGCGGGTACCGACAGACATTCGTGAACCAAGTGCCCATTGGCATTATGAAGCAGGTGTCCGGAATCAGCATGTTTAAGGTGATTGGTCATGGGCAGCTTTCTGTGGTGTCAATGATGATGGCACGTTCACCGGAGACATGTATGAGTTGCCCCAGGCTGTTGAAGCTCAGGTCGCGCACCATGCTGTAAAGGACATGGTCACCTGAATCGTCATAGACCGTGGCCGTTTGCATAGTCATCTTCATGCCGGTGTTGCCCGGTTTTAACGACCATGATTGTCCATCGGGTTCGCTGTCATGTTCATCGGTATAGATCAACTTGGTAGAGCTTGCTTCATCGAAAATTCCATCTGCTGAACCACCGTTTCCTCCCCATGGTCCCACTGCGTTGTCTAGTTCAATGATGTAGCTTCCTGCCATATAACTGACGAGAATGCCGTATCCGCCGATGATGTCGTGTACACGGGTTGTCATGATCCGAGTCCCAGGTTCTTGAATTCTTCGAGTCGGTAAAGTTCCACCTGCTTGATTCCGACGTCTGCAACAAGATCCGCAGGCGGGCGGTTGGTTTTCGGGTCGGTGTAACTGACGGTGGGTTGCCATCCTGACGCGTTGTATTGAAATTGGTAGGTGACCAGAAAGCTGTTGCCACCATCGTCACTTGTTGCATCAATAGAGGTACACAGCCATGTTTGCGGTGCGCCTTGGAATATGCTTGAGCGGTTAATTGTTCCTGCATAGGTCTTGGCGGTCTTGGCAGGATGGGCATTTTCAAGACGCGTAAAGGTCAGTTGCGTTTGAGGTCGTAGTACCGAAACACGAGCACCTTGTGCGATCATGTCCACATCTTCGCCGGTGTTGGAATAGCTGACAGTGATGCGATTGCCATCAAGGTCAGTTTCAGTGGTGTGCTGTCGCAGGGCGGTGTCGATGGAGACTTTGGGGTGATCGCCATTGCCCGACGGATCGTGATAAGTGATGGTGATGTTTGCTGCGTTTGGACCGTCGGGTTTGGCGGTGATGCTGTTGACAACCAGATGCGTGAGTTGGGGATGAGGATGGCCGACACGTGGCAAATCTGGATGTTCGATTGCATCACGCAGTTGCTTGATGCCGGTGACATAGGCATGGCGTTGCGCTTCAAGACCCTTGCTGGTTTGCCTGAGACTGCCCCCGTCTGTTCGATCTATTTTGAGTTTGATCATTTTGAATTCCAATCTGTATATGAGTCAGATACTACGAATCTGCCAGTCGCTGGTGAGTTCAATCCGATCATGTTCGACGTCTGGTTGGTGGGTATGTTCATGCCAACATTGAATTAGTCTCTGATTCGTTTGGTTCTGGAAAACAAGCTGTTTTTTATTCAATTGAGTCGTGATGGCGTTGTGGATCGCTATGAGTTGTTCACTGCCGTCTGAAAGATTGCAGACCAATGTGAGTTTCATTACTGCGTGGGTGTCAGCGGGGTGTTGGTCGTAAGTCTGACTCGCCATCTTGTCGACGATCACTCGCAGATAGGGCAGTGTTGTATTAGGTGGTACACGTTGAATGAAAATATTTGAATTGATCAGAGATAAAGCGTCTTGCTGCTTTAGGTGTCCCACAATGACCTGTGCAATTGATAATGGATTCATGGTTGCACCTCCGTGGTCAATGCCGTGACCACATGGCTGGTCGTATCACTACTGGTAACGACCAGAACTTGGAATTGACGATCGTTGATCAAAATGCGATCGAGTTGCCGAATGTCCGTTTCAAGTGGTAGGTAGATTTTGTGGCGTGGTCGGTCACGTGATACAGCGCCTGAGTCACCACCTAGTAATTCGACTTTAGCTGGAACTTGTTCCTTGAACAGTTGCCAAACTAAATGGGGTAAGCCAAAGTCATTGGTTTGAGTGGTCGGGCGAAGAATGTCCACCCGTTGCGTAAGCAGATGAATTGGGGATTGACTGGGCATGGCTCAGACTCCTGAAAGCTGAAGGTTCATGTACGGGCGAAGTCGTGCTAGCTGGTCATCATTGAGACTTACCGCACTTGAAAGTGTGATGGCATGATCGCCCAGCGATTCACGTTTCAAGTTGGTGTCATGTTTTCCAAGGTGATAAGCTTGAGCGACGAGTTCGTTGGTGATCTGGACAAGGTCCGCTGGGATGATGTCGTAGCCTGCTTCGTAACTGACAAGAATCGGGGCAGTATGAAAGGGTTGGCTTAGTCGCAGTGATCCGGTTGGCCAATCCAGTTGATAAGCCGTATCGGTGTAGTTGGGGACATTAAGCCAGACCATCGAGGATTTGGCATCCGCGCCAACCATTGGGTGTAATTCATTACTTGGCCCGTCTTGTGAGAGACTCCCTGTCCAGCCGGCAAGTGTGTCGATCACGGCAATGAGCATGGAAATCGTCGGATAGTTCGCAAAGGCCAACTCATGGGTGGTGAGTGTGCCACTTTGATCCAGTGTCCTAAGCAGCAGGGCGTCTTCACTGACTGCGACGCTGGCACGAAGATCACTGCCGCTGTATTGGATGGTCATGGCAGCGATATTGCCTGTTGAGACACGCAGGACTGAACGAACTGGAAAATGCTTGAGGATGATCTGACTGGAAGAAGCATGCGTGAAGCGTTGTTGATGAAGCTGGCGTCTGAATGTTCGATCACAGATTAATTGAATCCGATTGCTGACATGATTGATCAATTCTGCCAGTAAGGTGTCGCTATCACTGTCGGTGATACGTAAATGCCGCTTGACTGATTCGATACTGGTCAGTGCATCATCATTGAGTTCAATATTGCTGACAGTTGTTGCAGTACTGCCGTTCCAGTCAAGGTCTTCGGTGCCCAATAGCAGGTCATCGGTCGCTGGGATACTGTCTGCCATGCGATAGAACAGGACGCGATAACGCCCACTTGCCATGCCCGTTGGCCATGCGGTTTGATAGAGATCACCACCGCTGTCAGAAAGAGGCAAGTCGTAGTCGTTGATATTCTCTGAGTTCCAGGATTCAAATGATAATAGTGTTTGATTCCAGACCCATGCGTCGCTGTGCCGACGAATGATTGCGTAGAGATTGGCTGTGCCTTGGAAGCTGAGTTGCAGTTGGTTGCTCATGTCGATTGACCTTTGTTTTACAGGTTTTTTTCACGGACTGTGCAATGGCTTTGCCTGCCGTTAAGCAAGCAAAGCACTCAAAGAAAAAGAGAGGATCAGATGGTCACGCGATCTTCCAACACGACGAACGGTGAAAGTGCTTCGGCCGAGTTGTCCGGTGTGATCGGAGCATCCAGCCAAGGCTTACCTGCCACGCGGAAGGTAAAGCGGAACGCAGTGATGTCGTAATCAAACCACAGGTGAATGCTGGAGTTGGTCTGAACACCACCGGCTTTGGTGAGTGTCAGATACTGACTGAGATCCGCAAACATGATGTCCCCCTTGGTGCCCAGTGTTTGAGCATGTTGGGAGAGAATCACAGGCCGACCAAAGAGCATGCCAAACGGCGCATCGCTGACACCATTGGGCGGCATGTAAATGGGTTGATTGCCCAGCGTCATGGTCAGCAGTTGGGGCAGTACATCCTGATTCATCAGCCACACGGCATGACTCACACTGCTGGCAGGCATCCGTGAATACATCTTGGCGATGTTGGCTGCAACAAGTGAACTGTCGGCCTGGCCGGACTCCTTGGCAATTTCCACAGTCGCACTGGAAGTCAGAATGCCCGTGGGCTTGGAACTGCCATCACCATTGATGATCGCATCATCAACTTTGTAACGGATAGCGCGAGCGGCTTCAGGGCCGATGAATGCTGACAACGCAGTTACGTCTTCGAGGAGTTCATCACTAGCTGGAACCAATGCCGCAAGTTTGTTTAACCGCAGGTTGCGATAATCAAACGTTGGCCGAGACTGCGTGATGGCTGAACCCTCGTCGGTCCAGTAGGCCTGCACGCCGGTGTTGCCCCATGCCGTGGCACTACTCACAGGCAGGTTCAGTGAATTACGCGAAGTCGGAATCTGATTGGTGCGAGAGAGCAGTGACTCTTCACCGAGGACCACCTGCCAGATTTGATTGGACCACTCTTGGGGCACAAGGTATCCGCCAGCGGCATCGGTGGTTTCATTGGCAAAGGTGCTCGGCGCTTTGGTGATCAAACGTGGATCACTTGGCCGGCCTGGAGCGCTGGACTTTTGAACAGCCAATGCGAACTCGCCAAAGTTGCCAAACCCGCTAACCGTTTTGCGAGATGCAGTGATGCTGGGCAAGGCTTTGTTTACATGATTGTCACTGCCGAGAGTGGCCTTGACGGTCTTCTCGACAATGCGCTGAATCTGATCATCACTCACCGCGTCGGACTCATCGCCGATGACCATAGCATCAATGCCGATGGGTTGGTTGTCATCATCAACAATGGTGTTGTCCTGGGCATAGGACTTGATGGCTTTGGTGAGTTGATTGCCCGTGCCATAACGTGAAATCATCTGTGGCAGGACGTCGGATTTGAATTGGTCAATAGTCATGGTTTGTTGATCGTTCATGCTTGAACTCCTCGTTGAAAGTGAATGGGGTGAAGACTTCGTTGACGGCCTTGTCTCTCTTTGGCCTGGTCACTGCGTATGACAAGTGACATGCCAACCCGGAGGGGCAGTCTGAAGTTTTTGACTTGTTATAAGATGTTTACGGTTAGTCTAGATACAACTGCCCACGAAGTCGGGCCAGATGTTTACGTGTGCTTTGCGTGATGCGTTGCTGGGTTGGCAATGCAGGGACAACAATCATCACCTTACTTTTTTTTATGTTCAAATTTGGCCAGTAGGGTTGGACGGCATCGGCTGAAACAATGCCTTTACTCACCGCCAAAGCCAACGCGTCCTGATTCGCTGGAAGGGGGGCCACGGAGTATTCCAGGAGTTTCCACTTGCTGTAGACATGGTTGACTTGATCGCCAAAAAGTTGTTTGTCTTTCACTGTTGGCTTGCGTCCTTCGATGGGAGCAAAGCCGACGCTAAAGCCGTGGATCACACCTTGTTGAAACAGGGATAACAAGGTGTCAGGCAGCCAGTCCCCGTTGTGATTCTGGGGTCTGCTGGCAAAGACTGTGGTCGCTTCCAACTGTGTCGGACTTCGTTTGATCGCAGTACATTTTCCCACCGGCAGGTTGTAGTCATGGTTGAAAAACACGGTCGGAGATTTAAGAAAATCAGTCGCATCACAACCTTGTGGGATCAGAACATCACCGTCACGGTCGACACTAATGCTTGTGATACTTGCTACGACACTGCGGTCATCAAGTTTAACGCCTAGTTCAGCAACGAATCGCTTGCGAATGGTTGATTGTTTATCAGTCATGGATGAATTCCTGTTTGATGTGTTACGAGTATTAGCTGGCAAGTTGATCGCCACCGTCAATGGGTTCAAGGCCTTCTTCGCGTCGGGCTTCATTGACTGTCATGATGCCTGCTGAGACGTACTTGGATCGGCGGTTGAGTTGGAATGATTTGTCTTCTGGCACGGGATTGTCATATGCGAGAAACGCTTCGTCTTCGATGCCATACAACGGTAAAAGTTTTTCGTTGAGCTTCTCTTCATCCATCACGCAGTAAGGCAGAATCGTATCTCGTAACCATGCAGTGTCGGCGATCTGGGCATTCGCACGATTGGGATTATTGGTTAGCAACTTACTGATCGGAACGCCAAATGCTGAGGCGATTTCTTCAAGTACCCGATCAGCATCGCCAATTAAATCCACTGGCAAGTTCAAGGGCATGGCCTGGACATCACCTGTGATCGTGATGAACTTGCCACTGTTCCTCGGCCCGCGGAGTTTGCTGTCGATCTGCTTTTCAAATCGATCCAATGCTTCAGCGGATGCACCTTGCTTGACGACCAATAAGTAGTCCGGCCGAGCGTGATTGTCGAATCGTGCGATGTCCATTTCACGCTTGGCATCATGGAGTCCCAATGCACTCCAGACCGCTTCGAGTCGTCCCATGCCATAATGCATATCCGTGAGATTGGGCAGGCGGAAATGAATGACCTGCTCAGGTGTGAATTTAACAGGTTCCAACGGATTTGAACCGTAGGTGTAGCCTGCGACGAATTGATTTTTGGATGGGATGATTGAAGTCCACTGACTGGGCATGAGCCACAATTCCACAGGGCGATTTAAGGTTTGATTTATCACTGGATGAAGATAGCAATTGCCGGTGATTTGCAGGTAAAGCATTCGCAGGACGGTGAGTTCAAAACCATTTTGATGAGGGTTGACTTGATGTAGTAAATCAAGCACCGGGTGTCGGTCGATGACCTGTTCAAATTGGTCTCCCCACTGGGCAGCCTTGTTCAAGACTGCATGACTGGGTCGGATTTGCCCAGCATGTTCACCGGTGAGATGTTTACGCGTTGCCAAAGAGACGGGCTTGGTTTTGAAGAGTTTGTTGCCACTTCGTTTTCGGATGTATAGTCGCAGTGGGACGGATGCGACGGCATTAGCGTTGAGCATCGCGGCTGCGTAGACCCAACTGCCGCATTGTCTGATTGCATTGTCATAGTCAAACGGCCTTGGCTTGGCACCGTGTCTGCCGATCCCATTAAGAAATTGGACGGATGATCGCGTTCTGAAAATCGCTTTGAGTTTGTTGAACATGTTGAAGGTTCCTTGACTGTTGTCGATGTTTATTGTCCCAGGACGCGGACATCCAGACTGTTGTTTTCAAGACCATCGAGATACACGACGGCGTATCGCATGGCATCCATCCCGTGATCATTCACCATCACAGGCGTTTCTGACACATCGGCTCCCCGATGCCAGACATAGCCAGGGAATTCATGGCTTGTCGATGTTGGTTTTTGTTGTTCAAGTAATCGGCTGTCAGTTTGAATCAACGCATCACGCATGAGTATCAAGCGAGGTTTGCCATCCTTGGCAATTTTCAATCGACGCGTCACGGATTGAATGCCACTTCGCAATGACTTCTGTGCGAGTGTGGTTGGGATGCCATAGCGTTCTAATGTCGCCCGTCCCTCAGCGTCGTGATCGGTGATGGTGGCTTCGTATGATTCGCCATCGGATTGCTCGGCGATGGTCTTGGCATGGTCTTCCACTAAACCATGGCTTTGATACAACTCGCGGTAAAGGATCATTCGATCATCGGGATCTATCGCCCACCATTGGCAGACAAATGGATTGGTGTAACCAAAGTCGATGCTCCGAATTCGCCTGTATTCATGTGGTATTTCGTATGAGTCGATTTGATGCACCGCAGGATCCCACAGGTCATAGACCGCGCCTTCCTGCCCGGACCAAATCCCTTTGAACAAACGATCTCGGCGGACACCTGTGAGTTGATTCAGTCGCTTTTGATATTCATCACTGACCGCAGGATTGTCCTGATGGCGACTTAGTAACCGTGTCATCTGCCCGCGTAAGGCACGTTGGTTAAGCCAATGTGTCGGGGCATCTGGATTGGTGTCGGCAATGGCTTGTTGGTAGGGCATGACACCATTGCGTAAGCGCGTGAGTAATGATTCCCAATCGTCCTCGGTAAGTTCGCGTGCTTCAAAGGCGAAAATCATGTCATACTCAGTGGACATGATCCGACTGGATCGATCCATGCCAGCTGTGACTAAAACTGAACCATTGGGATAGTGATAGCTTTGCCGATGTGGACGCGAAGGACTACCAAGCATCGGCCAGCCCGTTGGCAGGACTTTTTCTTCCAAGGTCACCAATACGGATTCAGTCATGGATTCACGTGTCTTTCGCACGAGTAATGCTCGCATGCCCGGATACTTCAGGGCACAAAGGTTTGCTTTTTCCAGTAGCGCTCGTGTTTTGCCGGTACCTGCCGGACCTTCCATGAGGATTTCCGGGGCATGGCAATACAGTAGATTCTGCGCGCTGCCGTAAGGGCGGTATGGTTTGTTGTCCTGTGTAATGGTCATATTTTTTCAAGTTCCACTTCGCTGACGACTTTGACGGGCAGGGTGAGTTGTTTTTGATTGTCCTGGTCTTGAAGGCTGCTGTTAAGCAGTTTGTGTTTGGTGTCGATGAGTTGTTTCCAGCGATCAATCGCTTTGTGTTCACCGTCTCGGACTGCTTTGGCCAAGGGGAGTAATGCCATTTCAATTCGTTGTAAATCAACTGCAATTTCAAGGTCATAGAAATTGGCGTTGGGTAGTACAATGGATCGAATATCCTTGGAAACGGTTTTGACACTTACGCCCACGGCATCAGCAATCTGGGCATAGGTCAGGCCTGCCTTACGCATTTCCAATTCTCGAAGTCTACGTTCTCGGAGCACTTTGCCACGCGATGAGAGTGTTGTTGTTTTTTTCTTTTTGGTCACAGTCACTGCAAAACCTTTCGATAACGGAACGATGCGGTGATGCGTCCCATGGAACCTGTTTTTTTACCGGTTCGAGCAAGGATGCCTTTGTGCGCCTGTCCGCATTTGACGACGTTGGCACATCGCCATTTACTGTTGCGCGACAGGCTACGGATCAGTGCAGGATGAGAGGTGACAATACTGATGCGTTTGTTTATTGCTTCGATTTTTGCCACTTCATCGAGCATTGCCGTCCCGACACCTAGTCCTTGAAAATCAGGCAAAACGACGAGTCGATGGATCATTCGGATGTCGTGATATCCATACAGGTGCAGCGTGCTGCAAAAAGCTATCGGTTTGTTGTTCCAGGTTGCGATATAGCATCGGGCTGCCTTGTTGAGATTGTTGCTTAAATAGTGATGACGCTTAAACAGTCGCCATTGATCTTGCTTGCATGCTCGGATATGGATTTGAATGTCAGGTCGCCGAACTGCCCCCCAGTGCAGCGAGCCATCTGCCATATCCAGGTACCAGTCGGGTTGGATCCATTCAAGGATGTCGTAGTGGCAGGTGATTGCGACAAACTTTTTGCATCGCGCTCGACCTGTTCTTAATGTCTTGGCAACGGCAGCCGAACCAAACCGCGCAATCTGGCGATCAACCACACTGGTGAATTCGTCGAAGGCGACAAGGGGTTGATCTTTGAGTAAGGCATGTGCCAGATCACAGCGAAATTTTTCACCGTTGCTCAAAACATGCCAGGGGCGAATCCATGCTGGCGGTGAACTGAAACCGACACTGTTGAGCATGGCGGTGACATGCTTACCGGGGATCGAGGTGTCGAATCCATCAATGACCGCTTTGTTTGTTGGCCAGTTGGGGCTGCCTGTTAAACTGTCTGATGCCATGCAACCTTCAGAACCGAATGCTTTTTGAGCGATGGTACTTTTACCTGATCCTGATGGGCCGACAATCGCACCGATCGTCCAGTCGCTGTCGATGTCCGGCAGTTCGACTTCAAATTGCTGACTGCTTTTATCAGTGATGGGCACATCAAAAAGTCCGGCAACTTGTCTGACACGGAAGCTATCGAATATCGGCGTTTGGACTAGAGCGTCAATACGCGGCATGCGTAACCCTCCTGATCAAGTTGTTCAAAAAGTTGCTGTTGCTGATCTTCATTTTTACAAGCAACGAGCAGTTGATATGTGTCAGGAATTTCGATGTCGCGCAAGTTTGGACTTTCGATGTGTAGTGCAGTGTTGATGGCATCTTCAATTTGCTGGTCATCAAATCCGGTGGTCAGGTGATCGAAATCCATCTCGTTTTGCAGGGATGCAAGTTGCTTGGCGAGTTTGTCAAAATCCCATTCGCTTGTGTCAGTCGTGCGGTTGTCTGCGATGGCGTAGGCACGGGCGCTGGAACCGGAGAGGCCGGTTTGTACAGCAGCAAGATGGGTCCAGCCCAACGCCCGTGCCGCCGTTAGGGTGCCGTTCCCGGCCAGGCAGGTTTGGTGCTTGTCTACAACAATGGGTTTCTGTTGACCAAAGGCTTCGAGACTTTTTGTGATAGCGTCAAGGTTTTCATCCGGATGCCTACGGACGTTTTGTGCATCGGTATGAATCTGCTCAATGGGTATGGCCAGCGAGCGAAGGGATGGTTCGATGTGTTGGAGTTGGTCTGGATTTTGTGGCATTTTTGTGGCTTTCATTTTTTTACCGCAGAGGACTCAGAGGAGAGAGAGATTTTGTTTTAGAGAGATATGATTGTTGCTGTGTCTTGCAAGCTAAATTCATTCTCTCTCTTATCTCTGAGTCCTCTGCGTCTCTGCGGTAAAATTGCTTTACTCTGCCTTGGAAACTTGGCGTTCTTGGCGTCTTGGCGGTTCAAACAAATTGGTTCATTGTCTAGCGACGTTTCGCTTATCTGCCCAGCTTTCGCGGAGCCAGCGGACGTCGGTTTTGACCTGGACCAATGAGTTGTGGATGGCGATGAGTTTGTCATCGAGCAGTTGGTTGCGTTGTTGGACGGTGGTGAGTCTGCTGTCGAGGTCGTCGAGTTTTTGTTGGGTGACAGCACGTTCGCCTGCCATGACCCAGACCCAGCCAAGTAGGGTGATGCAGACGGAAAAAAGCCATGCGTATTGGTTGAGTGTTTTCATTTTCGTGTTGCTGCCTGGAGGATTGTTTTGATGTCGAGCAAATCGCCGGTGTTGGTGGGTAAAGACGTATCACCATCAATGCCAAGGCGATGCCGTATCTGCTGTTTTTCAGTGTCTGTCCAATCGGTTGAATCTGAACCGGTGCCGATGTTTTCGGCGGTGACTTGATCGCTTTGCGGGTCGAATGTACTTCGCGATGATATGCTTGCATCAAGATAAGTCAGGACGGAGAAGTCGGTGCTGCTGACGTTGTTGCCTGCCCATTGTCCGACGTTGATGGATTGTGTTGTCGGATTAAAGTCGATCAGGTCACTGTTGCGTTTGGTGTCGATTTGAAAGTGATCGATGACGGCTGTGGCATTGGTGCCGTTGACCGTTGCATTGACCGTGATTTGAATGATGTCGCCTGCGGAGTAGGTTGCTGGAACCGTGCCGGTGATTTTATAGCGACCGGTTGCTATGAGCGTGACGGTGAGATTGAAGGCGCCGTCATCTGTGCCGTTGCGTGTAGCCGTTGCTGTGGGTGTCGCGTCTGCATCGATTGCAACAGCAGTGTCTGGATGTTGTGTGGTGAATTGCGCGGTATAGGCGTCCGATGGTTTGAGCATCATGGTGTTGGCCTTTTGTGCTGGAAAACAGGTGGTTTGAACGTGTTTGCTGTGTTTTAGATATCCCGTGATTTGCCTTTTGCTGATCATCGGGCTTATTTATTATGTCTTTGATGTGGTGGTGTTGCTTGTGGTTTTGAGATTCTTAATGACGCGATCCTTACGGAGACTATCGAGTCCCAATCCGACTGCTGAGCCTGCACTGATGAGACCGATGAGTGTGGTCAGTGCGCTGATGGGGTTTGCATTGCCTTGTGCTGCTTGAACTGCGAGCCCGCCGAGGGTGTCGATGATCTGCTGGCGTTGGGTAGTTTGTATTTCGAGATCTTCGACTGCAAATGCAAGTTGGTCATTGAAGTTCTGCTGATTGTGTGTAAGTAATTCGAGTTCCAGCTGAAGCTGTTTTTCACGTTCGACGTATTGTGATTGCAATTGATGTGCTTCAGTTTGCAGTTGCTTGGCAGTGACTTTCCTTGATGGATCAATGAGGCTGTTTGTGGCTACGTCACAGCCAAGTAGATACACCGCCAATATGCCTGTAAAAAATATGCAGAGAATGAAGTTGCGATAGTGATCTGTAAAAGCTGTAAGTTTATGCCACAGGTCCGGGAAATTGAGATTCACGATGTGTTCCTTTACGTTCACATCGGAGACTGGCGATACGTTCAATGTAAGGCTTGTTGTGGTGACAGGTCAACACTTTTGTTTGCAATTTGCTAGGTATTTTGAAAATATAAAAACCACTGCATTTACAGTGGTTTTCGTGTTGATTGATTCGTTGTCTTTAAATTGTGATTCTAATTATTGTGACATGGTTATGTGGTGTAGTCGGCATTGATGGTGATGTATTCACGGGACAGATCGCATCCTAACCATTCGGACTCACCTTGGCCCATGTTGAGATTAACTGACAGGAGGACTTCCTTGGACATCATGTGTTTTTCAACTTTGACCAATTGAGTTTTGGACAATTGTGTTGGTTGACCACTTTTACAAAGTAGTATGCCACCGATAGCGATGTCGAGTTTTTGGGGTTTGACATTGGCGCCACTTCGACCCACTGCCATGACAAGTCTGCCCCAGTTTGGATCGCAGCCGTGGACAGCGGTTTTCACTAACGGTGAGTTGGCGATGGTTTTCCCGATGAGGTTGGCATCTTTGATTGATGCCGCGCCGGAGACTTGAGCACGGTAGACACGTGTTGCACCTTCGCCATCTTTGACGATTTGATAGGCAAGGTCTTTGCAGAGTTGAGTAAGTGCATTTTCGAAGAGGGTCAGATTTTTTCCTGGTTTGTCGATGAGTCGATTGCCAGCTTGGCCGTTGGCGAGGATGAGTACTGAGTCACTAGTCGAGGTGTCTTCATCAACAGAGATGCGGTTGTAGCTGATGTCAGCAACACGTTTGAGAACTTGTTTAAGCAGGGCAGGAGTGATTGCAATATCTGTTGTGATGAAGCTGAGCATCGTTGCCATGTTTGGCGCGATCATGCCCGAGCCTTTAGCGATGCCCCCGATGTGGATGGTTTTGGTTCCGAGTTTGAAAGAGACATGCGCAGTCTTTGGGACCAGGTCAGTGGTGAGAATAGCCTTAGCAGTTGCTGCGTCAGCTTGTGGCCCACGCTTAAGTTTTGGAGCCAGATTTTCAATGCCAGCTTCGATTTTATCCATTGGCAGCATATGGCCGATTACGCCGGTGGAGCAGACGAGGACGTCAGAAGGATCAATGCCTAATTGTTGCCCGGTTTGAAGGCACATGGTTAATGCATCAGCAATACCTTGTTCGCCGGTGCAGACATTTGAACAGCCTGAATTACACACGATTGCCTGTGCTTTACCGTTGGCAACATGCTTTTTAGAGACGATGACCGGGGCGCCTGGCATCTTATTTGTTGTAAAAACACCAGCCGAGGCACATGGGAAGTCAGATGTGATGATCACCAGGTCAGGTTTGCCGGAAGTTTTGATGCCACAGGTCATACCGCCTGCACGGAACCCCTTGGCAGCAGTGATGTTGGAAGATTTAGCCATGGATTACTCAATTTCTCACAATTCGGAGAGATAATGGGCCTGCAAAACATTGTTAATTTTGGTACAATTACTCTTTTGATGGAAGTGTGTGCCAATTACTGGTACAACATCGCCACGAAAAGTATACCAACCCGTCTGATCCCGTGCTGTGAATGGGATCAGGATAAATAGTCAACTGCTTCTAAAAAATGAAGCTCTACCAAAAGGAATTTGAGCCATGCTCATGACCTCCAAACCCATGTTCGATCTCGCCTATGATGGCGGTTTCGGTATTGGCGCCTTTAACGTGAACAATATGGAAATCACCCAAGGCATCATCGAAGCTTGCGCAGCTGAGAAGAGCCCCTGTATTCTGCAGATTTCCAAGGGTGCCCGTTCTTACGCCAACATGCGCTTCCTGAATAAAATCATCGAAGCTTGTGTCGAAGAATATCCAGAGGTTCCCATCTGTGTTCACCTTGACCACGGCGATACCGTCGAATTGGTGCAGAAGTGTATCGATGACAAGTTCACCTCCGTGATGATCGACGGTTCACATCACGAGTACGAAGAAAACGTTGCGCTGTCCAAGGCTGCTACCGATCTGGCTCACGCTAACGGCGTGGTTGTCGAAGCTGAACTGGGTATGCTCGGTGGTATCGAAGAAGACGTTGTCGGTCTTGATGCTGCTGAATACGAAAAGAACGTTGAACAGTTCCTTACCGATCCTGATCAGGCTGCCGACTTTGCCAAGCGTACCGGTATTGACAGCCTTGCGGTTGCAATCGGCACCAGCCACGGCGCCTTCAAGTTCACCACCGAAGCCAAGCTGGCTTTTGACCGTGTTGAACAGATCATGAAGACCTGCCCCGGCCTGCCTTTGGTTATGCACGGTTCAAGCTCAGTGCCCCAGGAATTCATCGACTTGATTAACAAGTACGGTGGCAACATGCCCAACGCAAAGGGCGTTCCCGAAGATCAAATCGCCATGGCTGTCCGCAAATACGGCGTGTGCAAAGTGAACATCGACACTGATCTGCGTTTGGCTCTTACCGCCAAGATCCGCGAAGTGTTCGCCACCCAGCCTGCTGAATTTGACCCCCGTAAGTATCTTGCTCCAGGCCGTGAAGCCATCGTCTCGATGGTCAAGCGTAAGCTTGCGATGCTCAACTCCGCTGGCAAGGCTGACGAAGTCATTGCCAAGTGGGAAGCAGACGGCAAGGTTATGCCTGCTGCATTCAACAAAACCGCCTGCTGTGGTGGCTAAGTTGTCTTAACAGACTCTTGCATGCCAATCTGCTATTCATTGTATTTGCGTGAATAGACAGATTTGAAAATACAAAGCCCTTAGTCGACTCAAATCGACTAAGGGTTTTTTATTGCGCGAATTGATGGTTAACTATTGGGTATCTATTTTTAAACGATTTGAAGGATAGGCTGCTGTTTATAGGGTGTTTTATCCATCCTACACTATCTTTTGACCTAACACTTATGGTTGTATGACATTCTATTTACTATTTGCTGACATACGCAACGTATCATTCTGCACATCACCTGAAAAGGTAGACTCAAGCCGGCGAGTCTATATTTCAGGATGGTATGTGTTCGTATGACAAAAACAACAGAATGGAGATCCTGTTATGCAATCGTTCAACAAGTCTGAAAAAGGCTTCACCATTATCGAGTTACTCGTGGTGATTACTGTGATCGCGCTGCTCACCAGCGTGCTTCTTCCCGCATTGACTTCGGCACGTTCCGCTGCACGTACCAGTGCCTGCCTTAGCAATATGCGTCAGCTGGGTATGGCCGCCATGGCCTATGGCTCCGAGAATAAGGGTTATTATCCTACCAGCTATTTCTATGAAAACGACGCCAATAGTGACGATGGTTACTATCAGTGGTCTGGTTTATTCCTCATTAACAACTACATGGATTCCAAGGGGGCTTTTGTGTGTCCCGAGGATGAAGTGGGGGGCTGGGCTCCGACCAACTTTACCGAAGATTTTGTTCCCGATCCTCCAGCAGGTCAGGCGCCCAAGACGCCCGGTGGAACTGTTGATGACAAGCAGGCTCCCCGTTTAAGCTATGTTGCCAACGAAGTGATTATGCCCCGTTATAAGTACTCAGCTTTGAAGTCCATCGTCAAACTTGTTCGTGCAAGCGAAATCAAGAAGTCCGGTGGCACCATCCTTTTTGCTGAATACAACGACAATATCGAAAACCTTCTTGGTTCATCACCCACTGGCGGCGATGCCCTGAAAACACACCGTCCTACACACGGTATCCAGCTTATCGGTGGCACTGCGTTTGACGGTGAATCCTATGACCTCACCACAGGTATCCAAGCCTTGTCTGTGGCTCAAGCACAATCGGCAATTGCAACACCCGCTGCTTCGAATTCACACATCCAGTACATTCATCCCAATCGTCACCGTTTGAACTCAAACTACACGTTTGCGGATGGCCACGCAGAAGGTCTTACCCTGACTCAGACCTTGGATGAAACAGACTTTAAATGGGGACTTCGAGTTTACTCTGCCATCAATAAGCCATTTGTGATGAAGGCTTCGGATGAAACCGAAAAGGTTGAATAAACAAGTGACAAGTTTTCTGGCATTATTCCATGACTTTGCTTGATCCCATAGCAGGGGAATGTGTCAGGCAAACGCAGTTATCATACATTAAAGAAAACGGGCGCGGTCTTCGATTTACAGGAAGACCCGCCCGTTTTTATTCATTTCAAATCAAACAAATTAGTATTATCAAAATCGTTCAATATAAAACATATCAAGTCCAGTTGGTTAACGCTTTGATATAGTCGCTTGCAATTGGATTGATCATTCTGGTTCCTTGCGTTTTTCACAAGAACGTAAGAATGATATAATACTTCCATATGTTTTCCCGCATCGACTGATGAACGTCAAAACATGGGTTCATCCCCGCTCACCAGTTCCCTGTTGGATTGATCGCACTCTGGCCTATGGCTTTGGGGTGCTGTGTTCTTTGTCATTTTAAGATGGCGATTTGATTCGCCGGGATGGTGTTTGATGTTCAAACCCAAGCTGTTTACTGCGTTAAAGGGATATACCTTTGCGACGTTTGGTGCTGATGCGTTTGCTGGCTTAACGGTCGGTGTGGTTGCACTACCGCTTGCCATGGCCTTTGCAATTGCCAGCGGTGTTGGCCCCGAACGTGGACTTTACACTGCAATTGTGGCAGGATTTCTGATCTCGCTACTAGGTGGATCACGTGTCCAGATTGGTGGGCCCACAGGCGCGTTTATTGTCCTTGTCGCAGCAATCGTTGCAGAGCATGGTTATGACGGGCTGGTCATCTGTACACTAATGGCAGGCGTCATGCTCATCATCATGGGCTTTGCAAAGATGGGCGCACTAATCAAGTTTATCCCATTCCCGGTGACTACTGGTTTTACTACAGGGATTGCTGTCGTCATCTTCTCCACGCAAATCAAAGACTTTTTTGGCTTGAACATGGAGCATGTACCATCCGAATTTTTAGCCAAGTGGTCCGCCTACTTTCATCATTTTCAGTCTATCAATCCGGCTACTACAGGCATTGGTATTCTCACTATAGTCACCATTGTGGTAACGCGTAAATACTTCCCCAAAATCCCGGCCATGCTCATGGGGATGATTGTAGCAACGGCAATTGCTTCTTTGCTTCATCTGGATGTTCAGACTATTGGCAGCCGTTTTGGAGACTTGCCAAGTACATTGCCAAAACCGGATATGTCTATGTTTGATCTGTCACGCATTCGGGACTTGATGTCACCAGCTTTCACGGTGGCGATGTTGGCTGCCATTGAGTCCCTGCTTTCGGCTACGGTTGCAGATGGTATGACTGGCGGACGTCATCGCTCCAACACCGAACTCATCGCTCAGGGGATCGCCAACATCGGCTCAGCAATCTTTGGTGGTATCCCGGCGACCGGTGCGATCGCACGAACTGCAACCAATATCAAAGCAGGCGGCAAGACACCCGTGGCAGGTATCATCCATGCCTTGACACTTATGCTCCTGTTACTGTTTCTGGCACCATTGGCTAAACTCATTCCATTGTCCTGCCTGGCAGGTATACTCATTGTCGTCAGTTACAACATGAGTGAATTGGATCACTTTTTAGATATCTTCAAAGCGCCGCGAAGTGATGTTGTTGTGTTGCTGGCAACGTTCCTGTTAACTGTACTCGTTGATCTGACAGTGGCTGTACAGATTGGTCTGGTCTTGGCAGCAGTACTGTTTATTAAACGCATGACCGAGATTGCCAACATAGGCAGTATCGCCCATGAGTTTGATGATGAACAAAACGACGGGGTGACTAACGGCAATGCGCTGGATCGTACACGTATCCCCGAAGGAGTCGAAGTCTATGAAATCAACGGCCCGTTCTTCTTCGGCTCCGCAGATAAGTTCAAAGAGACCTTACGCAGCATTTCCACGCCACAGGTGAAAGTGATGATCCTTCGCATGCGATACGTGTCCGTCATGGATGCTACTGGCTTGCACGTGATCCGTGAATATATGCACGTCTGTCGACTTGGGCATATCCATCTATTACTCTCTGCTCCGCATACACAACCCATGATGGTTATGGGGCGCGCCGGACTACTCGATGAATTGGGAAGCGATAATATTTATGGCAACATTGACGAAGCATTGGATCGTGCAAGAGAGTTAGTCGGTATGTCAACACTGATGAACATCTGATTTATTGCTCTTTGCATGTCAGATTGTCCAGATAGATCGTACCTGTGCCGGAGTTGGCGTACGCCCATAGATTTAGTTGTACTGCTCCCGTTGGAGCTGTTTTGGTTGTGGTGCTTTGTAGATAGTCGAATGTACCTGTTGGTGATGAACAAACATATTGACTTGAGCCGATTTGCTGCCCCATATCATCGAGCCATTTAATACGGATGGTACTGTTGGCAGTGATGGATTCACCTTTCCAAAAGCATGACATTTCATAAGCCTTACCTGCTTGAATATCAACTGTCTGTGAAACTCCAGGCCACTTATTATTCTGATAGGTGATCTTGACTGCGCTTTTCCCAGAGTAAGGTGATGTATGATCCAATGTAATCAATGTCGACGATTCGATCCCGGCCCATGCTCCAGAACTCTGTTCAAAATCTGGATTGGCAATGACCTGTTCTAACAGGTCGCAACGGATATTGTCCAGATACATTGTGCCTCCAACACCGCTGTTAATATATGCTTTAAAGTCTATTGTCACGGCGTCCTTTGGCATGGTGACAGTGGCCTGATGGTAGGTTGGGCCAAAGGTTCCGGTGCCGGTTGAACATACATATTGTGATTTAAGGGTCCGTCCTGAAATATCTTTCCATGTCAGTCGAATGGTGCCGTTGGCAGGTACGTTGTCACCTTCCCATGTGCATGATACGCGGTATTGTCTGCCGGGTATGATATGTTGGGTTTGAGATATGCCGGGCCATTTCCCAGATGCATAGTTGAGTTGAGTGGCATAACTACCATCTGTTGCATGTGAGTTGATATGCAAAACCTGACTGTCAAATCCAGTCCATGAATCATTTGACGATTCAAAACTTGCATTGGCCGTGAGACTGTCAGGTTGGTTGTGGAGTTTACCACTGACCAACCAGACTGAATTGCCAGGGATGTTAACATATTCAAGTGATGTGAGTGGTTCGATGTTAACGCCATTGCTGTCGATGGCATGAATAGCGTAGGGTTCCCAATCTGTATGGGATAAATACACATTGTGTGAAATGGTATCACGGTTAACCAGCAAACAACTCAGCGAAGTGTCGCCGGTCTTGATTGCCATGATTTTCAGTTTTTCTGCCGAACTTGTCGAAGCGACTTCCGTGCCACATGCATATGAGAGTAACCATTGATAGAGATATCCGCCTGGATTGAGCTGGGAAAAGTCAGACTTGAATTTCCCGAATGCTGGTTCAGCATCGTTCCATGTCATCAGTGCGTTTGCCAATTTTTGATCCTGTAAACCTTTGATACATAACGCATCATGCACCGCGCCGACTTCGTCAGTCATAAACCAATAACCCGGTTCGTCCCAATCCCAAAAAATGTTGTATTCATCCACCCAGATTGGAATGTCAGCATGCCCATATGTATCCAAGTAATTTCGCGCAACATCAATCTGTGATGTCAGGTTGCTGGTCTTGTCATAGATTGCTTGTGGATCGGTATTGGTGGAGCCTGCGTTGTATGTATGATGTGACCAGATGTCCAAATCGCCAGTCGTTAGTTCATCCAGAAAAACTCTTATTTTCCAGTCTGAACCCCATCGCCATGCACCACCGACGATTTTGATGTCAGAGTCCGCGGCCTGCATGGCTTGACTCGCTAATTGGAATACAAAAGCCATTTCCTGAATTTGACTCTGCGTGTCATATAAACCATCTGCTTCGTTAAACGGTTCCCAATAGACGATGTTTTTACCTAACGTATCATTGACCAGTGTGACCAATGATGCACATAGGTTGGCATAGGTTTGGAAATAGGTGGTGTCCAACTGATCACTGCCATCGGTTTTGTTCATCCATGCAGGCCATCGGGCGATGGTGATTAATACTTTGTCCGTGCTCTGTGGCAGATTGTTGAGTACGGTGGTGATGGTTGTTTGGTCCCATGCCGTTTGGGAGCCATCGAGCCACTGATTTTTACCGATACCGCTATGTAGTCTGATGATAGTGGGGGATATTTCGTTGATACGTGCCTGATAGTCGGGATGGGTGATGTTGGAGCTACTGACCCCGCGTGGGATGTTCATGCCCATGATGTCGCCATAGAGTGTGTTGATCGACATGGTTGGATCAATCGTCAACTGTGTTGTTTGGCACCATGCAAGATTCGTTGATATCCAACTACAGAGAACCAGTAAAGTGATTGTCCATTTCAAGCCGTGCGTCATCATGCGTTTCCTTTGTTCAAGAGTCGGAGCTGTAGGCAACTCGGTCGCGTCTACAAATTGCAGACCGATTGATTCAAAGTAAAAGCCGGAATATGTGCGGGTTGGGTTGGTTTATTCAGTAACGATTAACTGGACTTCGTAAGGCAGCATTTCAATCTTAGGTGTCTTGCTTAGCCAATGATCTTCAATACTATAACCCTTGGGGCCGATACGATAGCATTTACTATTGGCATTAAAGGCATTGCTCACAGGTAAGTCGGTGTTGAGAAGTTCCGCAGTTAAGGTTTGGGGAATGTCAGACTTGTTAATCACCAGTAGGCCGGTTTTATTTTTCCCTGGCACAAAACCAACAACCTCAACCCATGGATTGTCCGACAGGGTTTTGACATACTGTCCCTTAAGATGATGGTTGAAGATAAAAAGCAGTTGGCCGGTGGGGCGAACTTCCAGAAACTTACTCATCATCCCGAAGGTGCCACCACTGCGTGAATGCCAGCTTTGAGCAATATCCATATCATTGATCAACAGGTGATAAATCACTGATGCCATCCATGTTGAACCGACGTTTGTGGCTTGACGGGGATCGTGCGGACGCCAGTTGAAATTAATGTGATACTCAGTGAGTGCGAGTTCGACTTTTTTGCCAGGCGTGATGTCGTTGATGATTTTGCGGACGTTTTGCACATCCAATCCAAATCGATCGGTGCCTTTCATAATGTGATCCGTGGGCGTCTGAGTGTTGCCTGTTGGATACTTATGCCAACTGATAAAATCGACTTGTTCATGACAGTGTTGATAGAAATCCTTCATCGCATTGAGGATTGGCCAGCAGGGTGCATATCCACCGATTTTGACAGTAGGGTCCACTTTGCGCATAGCCTGGGCAGTGAGGTTATACATCTTCCAGTGTCCGCGGTCTTCGGGGATGTCCTTGGAAAACGGCTCATTGTAAATCTCCCAATACTTGACGAAGGTTTGAGGCTTGGCATTGAGATGCGCGAGGAGTTTACTCACAAGTCTTGCAAAAATTTCTCGGTCTTGAGCTACACTTGGGTTGATGTAATCCGGGACGCGATTGATACACATCATGATATCACGGTCAGGCATACCAGCTTTGAGGGCCGTGATCCGTTCATCAAGCAAAGTGAAATCACCTTCCGTGTCAGGAGTCGGGAAGATTTTCTGAAGTCGGAAATTTGAGTGTAGACGAATGTTGTTACAGCCCATCTCATCAAGCAGGCCTTTGTAGGTGTCAAAACGTTCGTCACGACCAGAGAGTGTGCCGGTTTCATTGGTGCTGAAAAGACCGCGCGAGATGTTGCCTTTAGGTTTTGCATAGTCAACGGTGGCGCTGGCTGTGTTGCTTAATTGTTCCCCATGATTTGCAATCGCATCACGCAATGCGAGGGCCTGTTTGGCATCCGAGATTGTACTTAGACTCAGCAAAATCTGACTGGTAGCATCGGCCATATTAAAGCCAAGCGTGGTGTTCTCTTCTTTGTTAGCACGATTGACATGATTGGTGAAGTCAACTTGCTTGATCGTTTTGCCTGGATGCGGGTTGACCCATGGGAATAGAAACAGATGATAGTCCACGCCATTGTGACCGATGGTTTTTAGGAGTCGGGCTTCAGACGCATGAGCGGGGCGGAGACTACCTGCAAGGTTGACTTCTTCGCGCAGCAGGATTTGTTCCGTTGTGTTGTCATCATAGATTACATTGTATGCTGCGACCGCATGAAATGGGTCGCGTTGCATGTACTGGGTATGGATAAATGCCAGGCCGTTTGCTTTAGCATTAACCGGGATGCTGACGGTGTTGGGCAAGTCCATGAACTGTTTACATTGCAGCGCGATGAATCCGTTTGGCTTGGTCATCTGCATGCCAAAAAGGGGGGCATCATAGATTGCATCCAATGCTGGTGAATTCAATACGTAGGGCGTAGTTTGCTTGTCCCAAGTTGTGATGAGTGTTGAGAGATCGACTGCTTTGCTGGAAGTGATCTTTAAATTTTCAGATGGATTGACAGTTGGTTTTTCAGTGATCGGGGCAGCAGTGATATTGACAGTATGTGTTGCTGTTACGGTTTGGCCCTTGCAGGTTGCAGTGACGGTGAGTGTATGTTGACCGACGCTGGTGGGAAGAGTCTGCCATGTGAATACATCAGGTGGCGATGTCAGATCACGGCCTGGTTTATAGTTTGTGTCACTGGTGATGAGTACCGCATCGACGAAGCCCTGTGATTTTGGACTCTTCATGATCATGAAGACTTTGCCGAGTTGTTCGGCGGTCACAGCTTTAAAGCCTCGCCAAAGGTAGTTTGTTTTCTTGCTCCAGCTCCACTGGATTTCCCGACTCTTGCTGCCGTTGTCATGGTCAGAACCTTTAAGACAAAAGCTTGCGTTACGTGCTCTGAGCCATATGGAGTAGGCTTTACCATCCTGGGGGAAAGGGGCTTTGAATGCGACCTGGTAATCGCCTTTGATATGCAAAGCTTTATTACCTGATGCATCCGAATCATCAACTTCAAACTTTGCATCGCCCAGTGATTCAGCTTCAATATAGATGAGATTGGCTGGGATCGTGACCGTTTGATCCTTGAACGATAGTGTGACAGCCTGTTCGTCAGGTGATGTAACTCGTGCTTTTATTGCCAGGTTTTCGCCTGCTTGGATTGTTGCTGGTGCATCAAGGCTCAATTGTAGTTTGGATTGTGCATGTGATATTGCTGTGAAAGCGATAAGTACACACATACAAAACAGCATGTGAAATTGCTTGAACATGATTGGATATTTCCTGATTACAGATTAAAAGTTTAGGATTTGACTGTTTAAAATATCGTTATGGTTTGAAACATGGCCATCAAAAATAAGTGTGTTGGCTGACCTGCTTAAGTGACGGTAATCGATGCGACGATCTTTAGGTTCTGGCCAACCATAGTCATAACATGCTGACGTGGTGCTGTCCGCAAAGACAATACGACGGGTCGTATCTTGGATAAAAGTGGGTGCATGCTTATTTTTGATTCTGTCGTTGAATCCATAGGACCGTTTTCCATCCGCATTTTTGTAGTTGGTTGTGGTGTTGCCTTTAACCAGACAGTGATGAATATCTTTGCTGTTATTGGTGTAAGTCTTAAGCTGACGCCCCAACGGATCCCAACTGTTGGAAGAACCACGATCAAAGAAAAAGTCCTTGTTGTCGTATAGATAGGTATGGACTGCGATCCCCAATTGTTTGAGTTGTGACATGCATTGACTGTTTTGCGCTGCCTTGCGAGCACCAGCCAGAGCAGGCAGCAGGATGGAGATCAGTAACGCGATGATACTGATGACAACCAGCAGTTCAATAAGCGTGAATGCCTTGGTTCGCAATTGATTGGGCTTTGGGCAAATTAACATTATATTTCTCCTGTTCAAAGAGAATGTGGTCAAAACTATTCAATTAGACGATATATCAGCCTGGCGATGGCCCTGTAGACTGATGAATCATGATATTTTCATGACATAAATACTGTTCGTGATAGTTTGGATTATCCAGCTTTTCTTGAATGATGCGTGCAGCGTGTTGCCCCATTTGCTTCATGGGGATATCCATCACGGTGTATTCGAACTCATCAAGAAGGTTGGGGGGCTGTCGGTCAAAACCACATAAGCTTAAATCTTCAGGGACCGACATTCCTATATGTTTCGCTAGTTCGTGTAGATTTTTGAGGTAAGAACTCTTGTATGCAATGACGGCAGTGGCTTTGTGTTTGACAATCGCATTGTTGAAAAACGCTTTGCTGTCCAGTGGTTGGTCATAGCCGGGAATCAACTCCAGCCCGTAAGAGTCCATTGCTTTGACATATCCGGTCATACGTTTGGCCAGTGAGCTGTGATAATCAAAACTCGGTCCAAAATGCGTCTGATTCATGTATGCAATGCGGCGATGGCCCAACTCATGCAAATGATCCACGAGCTTCTGAGTCCCCTGATGATCGTCGGTGTAGACATTACTGACATCTTCAGGGCCGACTTCATTGACTAACACAAAGGGGATGCGATCCTGCGTTAATTTCTTGTAACGAAGCTCCGTTAACGGTGGCACGACAATCGCAGCATCGGGCACCAACGAAGACCATTCCGGACTGCGATCATCATCAGTTGCAAGGTCCATAAAACAGGCAGTATGGGTCTTGGCCAGACAATCAGTCAGTGTGCTGACCATCTGCCCATAAACTGTCGGTCCGTCACTGTTCATCCAGTGGGGATGAAAACCAAGCACCATCACAATTGGCGTTTTACTGCTGCGAAGAGACCGGGCAATTCCGTTGGGACGGTAGTTAAGTTGATTGGCGGCCTTATGAATCTTTTCCTGCAACTCCTGCCGAACTGAGAACCCGGGCTTGGCATTGAGGACACGACTGACAGTCGCCTTGGTCACACCACATAGCTCAGCAATATCAGCCAGCGAAGCGGTCTTGGAATTGGTTGGGCTTACTTGTGTCATAATGGCTAGGTAATCGGTTTCCGTAAACGGTTACCTTATTCTAGGCGACACATGCTCTAAGGCAATTCTGATTCGTAAAAATCTTGCCGGTTTTTGTTTTTCGTTGATATTAGTAGTTAATATTTATGTATTTACGAACTTTGATCTGTTGTGGGTAGTTAAATGCAATTTGTTGATTTTAAGGTTTTGAGCATCCAACATGAATGTGATTAAATCTCAACAAGTGGCAACTGTATTCATAAGATTTTTATGTGTTATAAGATTAAGTGTTCAAAATTAAGTGGTTATAGGAATTTAATGATTGAAAATATTTTTAGATAAACCATAGGTCACTTTAGTTTACTTAATCATTTACCGATGAATTCCTTCATACTTGTTGGGTTTTCATGCATATAGACCGCGTTATGAAAACACAAGATTTGATTGTTCACTGAACCACTACCGGCTGAAG
>DLCK01000020.1 GCA_002480565.1 Phycisphaerales bacterium UBA7800
AACCCATCGCCGTGACAATAAACAGGCAGAGCATGATCAGCAGAACGATACGAAGCGATTCACTTCGTATAACCGTCAATGAACATAGCCAAGGAATGAGCAAAGGGAGCAACAGGAAACAAGCCAAACAGACATCCCACTGAGTTTTGACTTCTTCGCCTTCCGATATTCTGGGTAAACCACTGACAAAAAAACAAACCATCATCATGATGATGAAAGTTGTTATGCCAGAAAACAGGATAGTGAGTAAAAATTGTTTGATTGTGATTCGGGATTGAATAAATGACGTCATCTTGCTGAGCATGAAATGACTTTCAACCCGCTTCGAAAAAGCGGGAGTTGGTGCCGCCTTCGCCGACTCGGGCCTGGACGGGGCTGCCGCACTTGGGGCAGGTGCCTTTGTAGAACTTGCCATCGGGGGTTCGATAGATGCGGCTGTAGACCCGGCAACATTTCCAGCGAACCGATATCCATGGACGTCCCACAAGTGAACGGCTGTTGGCATTGCTCCCGTCATCTGACTGCGTAGCAAGCCGTGGATTGGAGCGGATATCCAGAATATAATCTTTGTTACGAGACATACAGACGATTTATCGGCAAAGTCCCGGGCAAAACTCAAACGCGATACCTGAATCAAATCCCTAAATCTGACTTTCGTGATAATCATGTCTGCAAAACAGGCAAAATCCAAACAGATATGCATCCTCGATACAACAGTCACACACAATTTTGCAGCGATTTCATTTAACGCAATCAAAACCGGTTCATTATTCTAAATACATGTCCATCAACAGGTGACCGAGAAAAGTTTAGACCTTTTCAATGTTCAAGCATCCAGATCAATGCACGCGATGATCCTTTGACGCGAGTTAACTTGATCTCCTGCTCTAACCGCCGGGTCCATTCTGGACAGGGACGGTTATAAGGCAAATCCAATTGATCACGTAACTGCTTCCATGTCAGACCCGAATTCTCGTGCTTGAGTGCATCGGCAATTGCATCGCGGTATTCGGTGTATTTCATGTGCCGCAGTCCTCGACTTTGGCCATTATTTGAGCCTGGTAATCTGTAGACATTCAACTCAAATACACTTGCAGTTTCGCTGCAACAACAACACGCAGTGTTGCAGCTGTTGTGGTGAATTTGCGAATGTAACCGTGTCGTTTACGAGTCAGTGAATTGCAATAAGCAAGAATGACTCGGACAAACACTTTCGTCAAGCAAACTAATCCCAAGCGACATTTTCAGACAGGTTCAGCTTTCGTCTTCACTGGTTGCTTCGTCTTCGGCTTCAGCATCTTCTATCGCTGCTGTGACGCCCTTGACTTCCAAGACCTTGGCTTTGATCTCTTCGAAGAGTTCTTCGTTTTCCTTGAGGAAGGTCTTGACGTTTTCACGGCCTTGGCCCAGACGAACATCGCCGTAGTTAAACCATGCGCCGGACTTACTCACGACATCACATTCGACAGCCAAATCCAAGAGGTCACCGGTAGCGGAGATGCCTTCGTTGAACATGATGTCGAACTCGGCTTGGCGGAATGGGGGTGCGACTTTGTTCTTGACGACACGGGCGCGGACGCGGTTACCAACAGCTGTATCGCCTTCTTTGATGGTGCTGGTGCGACGGATATCCAGACGAACCGAAGCGTAGAACTTCAAGGCTCGGCCGCCGGGTGTGGTTTCGGGATTGCCGAACATCACGCCGATCTTTTCACGGATCTGGTTGATAAAGACCACGGTACACTTGGAACGGTTAATGGCACCGGTGAGTTTACGCAGCGCCTGACTCATCAAGCGGGCCTGGAGTCCGACGTGGGAGTCGCCCATATCGCCTTCAATTTCAGCACGTGGGATCAAAGCTGCTACGGAGTCGACGACGATGATATCGACCGCATTGGAACGAACGAGCATTTCGCAGATTTCCAGAGCCTGTTCACCGGTGTCGGGCTGACTGACAAGCAGGTCATCGACGTTGACACCGAGCTTGCGGGACCATGATGGGTCAAGTGCATGTTCAGCATCAATGAATGCTGCGACACCGCCCTTTTTCTGCGCCGCTGCGATGGTGTGCAGTGCGAGCGTGGTTTTACCGGAGGATTCAGGGCCAAAGACTTCAATCACACGACCGGTGGGAATACCTTTGCCCCCCAGCGCCAAGTCAAGGCTGATCGAGCCTGTGGAGATGCCATCACGGACATTGGTGAGGTCATCATTGAGCTTCATGATCGAACCTTTGCCATAGGCACGTTCAATCTGAGACAGGGCACGATCCAATGCTTCGGCACGCCCGGAGACAGGAGGAGGAGTGAGCTTGGATGTTTTGGATGACTTGGCCATGGAGATTCCTTTGGATTTTCCGTTGCGGGCAGACGTTTTGGGGCTGCTTGATTTTGTTGATCCGATGCTCGTCACCATACCGCTGCTCCTTTGAATCGTCAATTGATTGATTGTTGTTGTTTGGTATTTGAAAGGTATTACTATGTTCGGTTTCTGTCAAGGTCAAACTTGAGTGTTTTTGAAATTATTTTTGGATTGTGTTTGGGTTAACATATCCAAAACATCCCGGGGAAATGATCATCACACTACCGCATTGCCTGTATCTACTGAAAACACAAAACTTAAGCACTCAACAGTTCGCCTGACACTTGCCTCACACAAGTGCATTTGACTCAAGGGGTATAAGCCAGATGAGAATATCGTTTTGGAAAAAAGCATGGCTTGATGGAGGTATCCGCTTCGGTATGCCCTTCATCGACGTCAAACACAAAACAAGCCGACGTGAAGAATCAACGCCAGCTTGTATTCGATTAGACCCTATCGAGGCCATGAACATCTGATATAGCGTCATGTCAGTTCTGGAGATCACCCTCAATGATCACTGCCACTTCGTCGGCAGTGAGTTTCAATTCGATCTGACTGTACCCATTGGCCTGCATGCTCGAGTCGATGGTACGAACGCATTGGCCTTTTTCACCTGAGAACACATATCCGACCATTGGTATGGAGCGATTAAAGCCGTAGCTGCCGGAGTGCATCGTCACCATTTTGCGTTTGCCGATGATGTAACCGGGCCAGACTTCATCGACGGTGATGGGATAAATTTTCTTAAGGATGTGATCGCCTTCAAAATACTTGAAGTAGTAGCACATCAGCACCCCGCGTTTGAGAAACTCCTTCACGTCCGTCCAGATGGATCGCGAACGTGCCACATGCAATGACAGGGGCGTGGCGGTGAGCTGGGCAGCAAAGAGCTTGTAATCGTAATTACCCAAGGGTTCGGCAAAATGAATGACAGGCAACTTTGCAGAAGCCATGGTGTGATCAAACTGGTTGGCAAAAACGATCTTGCCCCGTTTAGTCACCTCATCGACATATCGCTTTTGAAACGAACGCGTCAACAAGGGAACAAAACCAATCTTACGAATCATCTTGCCATTTTTATCAAGCAATGCTGAATAGCCATCGTGATGGTTAAACGAAACCCGAGCACGTGAATGATCCCACTCGTCAAGATACAAACCATCAAAGTCCTGTTCATCGAGCCAGATTTTAAGCACCCGCAGCAGATGCCGACCACAGGCATTATTCAATGCGGGAAGAACCAAATACTGTTCACCGGTGTTGTATGGGACAAACTCGTCATATGCATTTTTGATCAGTGATCCGGGCAGTCGTTTATCGACATTGGCAATGCCGCCATCAAAATATGGCTTGACCAGATGTACATCCAGATAGGGAAGCGATTGAATCTTTGCCCCACCTGCTCGTGCTTTATCACGCCATGCAATAAACGACTCAGTGCCTTTACGGATCTGATCCAGACTCTCATTACCGGTAAGACCAAACGGTTTGCCATCCTTGGGCAGCATGGCCAGCGTGCTTGGGATGTTCATCCCACTGGACTCGATAAAACCAGCAATTTCCTTGGGCGTTTTGTATTGGACATCCTTGTACATGTAGGCTTTGTCTGAGGCCGGATGCACGAAACCAAACAAGCCGGGAATCTCTCTTTCAAATGCCCAGTCGCGACGGATACTGTTTACCAGTTGATAATAATTTTTTTGCTGAACCGGATAGATTTTCCACGCAATGGTGTAACTGCTTTTGGGTTTGAGATACAGCATATCATCGCCAATCCCCAGACAGGAATCCCAGGCAAGATAGCTCGCATGATTGCGATAGACATCGTCCTGAATCAAGACCCCCATGCCACTGTTTTTTCTCTCCACATAGGCTACAGGTGTGGCTCCGGTTTCACGCGCCTCCATGGTTGAGGAGTTGGCATAAAACATGGATTGCTTGTTACCGGCAATGCGAAATTCCTGAAGCTCTGAAAGCTCCTGAAAGTCCATGACATTCATCAACACAATCGGCAGATCATGTGATGTCTTATTCGTCAACGTATCGCGAACAATCAAATGCGAAGGAGTTTTCTGAATCGTCCGGGAGACATTTAACTTACTACTTTCATAAGTGATCTGATTATGATTGACTTTTTTCAGAGCCCATCGCCCGGATTGTTCTTTAATATCTATATCCGACCAACCTGCTCGGGGGACATGAAAGCTGGAAGTAAACCGATAGGTTTCATTGTTGACGATCACGGACAGGACGCCTTGCTTATTCAATTCATATTCATAGTTTTGAACAAACGCTTTAGCCGGTGTGACATTGACTTTCTTCTGTGATTGATAATCGATCGAAGTATCCAGCTTGAGATTCACACCTTCGTGATATCCTGTTGCCAACTGGCGATAGCGATGCAGGCCATGACTGTCAGACACCACTGTATCATTGAGTAGTGGACTCTTTTCAAATGATTCATCTTCTAAAATTTGAATATCTTTGATGACAAAAAAAGCATCTTTGACCGAATGAAAGACACTGGAAAAACGCAATTGATTACCGGACTCCTTAAGGAGTGTTTTGATATCAAAAACGTAATGGTGTACTTGGCCGCCGGGCACACTGCTGGCTTTATCCCAGGGGTAATATGTCACGGACCAACCATTACTCCCCCAGTACCAGTTGACTTTATTCACACCATTGAAGATATAAAAGATTCGTTTATTGGCAAGTTTTTCGACATCAACAGGCACATTGTTGACATAGACCAACAGGCCTTGTGTGGAACCTGAGGCATAGCGTCCCTGCGAATCGACTCTGGCAGAAAATTTCAGGTATACATGATCGCTGTGATAATACTTATCACTAATCTGCAAAGTAACATCTTCATTGGCTGACAAATCCATATTGGAACGTATCAACTGGGCATTGGTCTCTTGCACCACTGATATCATGACGAACAACAGGCATATGACGCATTTAAAATACAACATGATCGAACTTTCGTTTATTTGTAAGAATGAATAAACCGGTTTTAATAATCAGCGACGATCCCATTTGGAATAGTCATACAAGTAACTACCCAAAAAACCTTCAGAGTAGGCCTGCGTTGGGTTGTCGGCTTTGACCGTTGAAACGTGACCATCAACCCAGAGAACGTTAAATGATCCAAGATGACGCGAGTCGGGATTGCCGTTGGATGACGAACCAAAGGACTCGCCAGCATTGATAATATAGCTACCCCATACGTAATCCGTTCTTGGCCGTCTGACATCCAGTGTCAGAATGGTTTCCGTGGGTTTGAGTATTTCATCCTGTCGAGCAGGCGCCGAGCCACCTGTTAGATACTTGGTCGTAATCCCATAAAGGTTAATACCATAATGCGAGAGATATTGGTTCGACGCATCGCAGCGCGTTGCATTGGTAAATGATGGGCAGTTGAGCAGTTTAAAATCACTGGTGTATCCTTTGCGGTAAAGCACATCTGTCCACGGGCCGATGGGCGCCATGTATGCAGCCATAAATCGTTGTCGGTTGTCCTGAAGATACTGTTGGAAGATGATGCCCTGATTCTTGAGCTGATTCATGCATGAGACCGATTGAGCCATTTTGCGTGAGTTCTGGAGCGCAGGCAGGAGGATCGAGATTAATAGAGAAATAATCGAGATCACAACTAATAATTCAATAAGCGTAAAGCCGCGATCGATTTTAGCAGTGTGCAACCGCATGGACCCTATCAGAGTCCATGAACGTTTGAGACTATTATTTTTCATTTAATTTACCTTTTTGAAGAACTTAAAAGTTTTTCAATTTCAAAATGTATTTTCATACCATGCGTATCAGAGACTTGTTTTTGAATGTAATACGGGCTGACATAACAACCATCCGAATTAGCTTGCCCTTCAATTTCATCAGCAAGGATTCGCATGGCCTCACGTACCATCTCGTCTGCATCATTGACAACATACGTCACCGGCAAACCCGCGGGGGTAATGGTCTGTAAGGCAGAGAGCACAATCAGATGATGCTCAACCTTGCCCGGTTGGCTGACTTCTAAAATTGCACGGGTCATTCCCTTGGCAATGATATCATCAAGTATAAAGACGCCTTTACTGAGGCTATTTTCCTGGATCAACTGCTTGGCAAGTAAGTACCCTGCCTGTTCAAACTCAATTAAGCGTGATTGCTCAGGTAATGAAACCAAATCAATATTCATGGGATAAGTCATTGCGACTTTTCGTGTCAGATTTGCGACATCTTTGAGTTCAACAATAGTGATATCCGATATCTGATGAGCTTTAAAATGTTCGAGCCCAAGTTCAACAGCAGATGAATAATCACTGCTGACCACGCAACGGTGCTTGGTGTCCTGCTCATGGGAGAACATCACATGCTTGAGATTTGCTTCACGAACAAATTCAAGAACCGGGTGATTGCTATGACAGCCGACAAACACATAGCCGGCATACTCGCCAATTTTTTTGCGATTACAAAAACTACGCGTCCCTGCCCGATCATGACTACCCAACCAGACAGGCTGTAGCTTAAATCCCAACGCTTCGCAGAATTTGTGACATCTGCGCAATACCAACTGGTAAAAGGGACTCACTTCGCCATCTTCCACGCCAACACCACAAACCCAAAGTACCTTACGACGTGTTGCATCGAGATTCACAAACGTGCCACGCCCCTGCCGAGTCACCAGAATCTCACGCTCGACCAACCCACGAACAGCCCGCCGGACAGTCAACTCATTGGTTGAAAATTGGTTGGCAAGAATCCGAAGGCTCGGGATCAAACTCCCCTCCGACAGATCATTCTGAAGAATGTATTGTTCCAGACGCTCCTCAATCTGTTTGTAGAGAGGTCGTTCGTCTGCCAAATCCAAGGTGTTGGTTGAAAAATGCGATGCCATGTAACTATGGTACCAGACCTATATTCCAAGTCAAGAAATTTGAATAATATCCGTGTAAAAAATCGCCTTTCCATTGTTTTAAACAATTAAAACAAACAACTTATAGACAATTTTTTATTTGATCATTCAATGAAAATTTTGTTTAAAAAAGCAAATACATTGACATGGTCACATTCGATTAATAACCATAGACTTGAAAGTATTCAACTTAGAATGAGTGGAAAATCTGTCACAAATACTATCGAGGAGCAGTCTGTACACGCGTGAGTGTATCCAGGAAGTCCGGGAAGAGATTGAACTCGGTGGTCAGGACGGTGGTGGAGAGTTCCAGGCCGTAGAAGAGCAGGCCTGAGTCGAAGACCCCCTCGACTTCACCGACGATGCGGCGTTGGCCGTTGGTGACAATGGAGAGTTTGCCGGTGTAGTGGACACGGTCCTGGATACCAGTGGCTTTGAAGAGTTTGATATTAATTGGATCGACCACTCGGATGTGATCGGGGTTGATCTGATTGGGATATTGTTCGTTGAGGTGGATTTCAAGTTCTTCGACGATCCGGATGCGCAGATGCTTTTCCTTACCTGTGATGGAGTTTGAAAGCAGGAATCCGCCCCCGCCGATGAGTAAGAGCATGATGACGAACATACCCGTGCCGGTGACGGTGGGATGGACACCTCGGGGGGTGATGACTCGGATGACATCTGCCATGGCACCGAAGATGACACTGACAAAAGCGGGCATGGGTACGGGGCGTCGTGGCCGTTTGTAGGCTGCTGCACCTTGCGAGAAGGTCATGCCAGTTTCAGTATTAAAGCCACAGTTATCGCAGACAGTATTGCCTGCGTGAATGATGCCTTCACACGATGGGCAGAAGATATCATCGTCGTCGGTCAATTCGGAGAGATTTTCGGCAAAGTCCGCAGACGTGGGATTCTCCACGGCGGTGTCAGCCATGGACTCTTCATTGAGCGTGGGGACATGCTGAACATGTTCGCAGTGTGGACAACGGACAGCCAGGCCACGTGAGTCTTCACTGACGCGGAGCTTGGTGTCGCATATCTCGCAATGGATGTGAAATGTATCGCCCATCGTTAATGATTATAGGATTTACGTAAGCTGGGGGAGAACTAAATTTGCGAATCACCTGCTAAAATTTCGGACAGACCGATAAGAAATATGCATAGGCGATCTCAGCGTAGGTGCGCGAAATCACGAACGAAAAATAAAAAAGCCGCGTAGTCGAAGTTGACTGCGCGGCTTGGTTTGATGTTTGGGTTTTCAAGGCAACCCCGGGGCTTGAAACCCCGCGGGCTTTATTTCAAGGGTTGTGGCTCGTTGGCAAGATCGCATCACAAAGGCGATCATTACCCTTGGTTGATGACTTTGAGTTTATCTCGGAGTTCTTTTTTGGCGTCCTTGAGTAAGGCATGTTCCGGTGCGTTCTTGTACAAGTCGTCCAAGGGGTAGCAGCCGGAGATGATGCCGTTGCGCGGTGCGGTGGTGCAGTCGCTGAACGTGCGGCAGATGAGCTTGGGCTGGCGGATTTGGCCATGTTCCAAGGTGTCTGCGAGCATGTCCGGATAACTGAGTACCAGCCGACCAATGCCCACGGAATCAACCCAACCTTCACGGACAACAGCTTGGGCGACATTGGGCAGCCACTCTTGAAGGTAGCTGTATGCTGAGCCCACCATCGGCAAGTTCGGCACGGCTTTCTTGATGTCCCCGACCACCTTGATCTGACGCACCACACCCACCAACGGATCTTCGGGGGGTTGATAGCCATCCGATGGCGGGAAGAAGGCTGGACGTTGAATGTGCGGATTGTAGTACGGCGAACCGGCGGAGATATTAACCATCTCAACCTTCATCTCATCGCGCATCATCTTGAGCACTTCGATGGGTTCGGTGAGGTCCATTTCCTGCGGGTTCTCGCGATTGCAACCAAAGCCCGGATAGGCCACTTCGTGTTCATAATCATCAGGAATGCCAGGCCCAAGCTTGGCACCCTTGCCCTTGGTTGGATCGGGTTTGTGGCTTGCCTGGTCGAAAATGCTGATGCGCACGCCGATGATTAAACCCGGACACTCTGCGCGGATACCTTCGATGATCTCGCGCATGAATTGGGTGCGACCTTGCAGATCACCACCATATTTACCCGGACGGTCATAGCCTGAAAGAATCTCATGGCCGAGGTATCCGTGGCAATGCTTCACATCCACGAACTTGTAGCCTGCCTTTTGAGCCAGCTTCGCGGAGATGACATAGTTATCGATGAGCGTCTTGAGATAGTCATCAGTAATGATCTGCTGGTCACTATCAGGATCAACACCACAACGCCCATCGAGCGTCGGATGATGGTAAGCACATTTGGATTCAAGCTTGGTCTTGTCATTTGGACGGCTGAATCGCCCCGAGTGCGTTAACTGCAAACCAAGCAACATGTCGTCAGCAGTGCCAAAACGTTCTTTGTGAGCCTGCTCGGTGACTTGGTAAAGCTTGGCCATCGCGTCGAGATTTTCAGGACGGTAATAAAGCTGTGACGGATTGGCACGACCATCAGGCTGAACTGCAAAGGCTTCGCCACCCCAAAGGAGCTTGGCCCCACTGATGGCAAATTTATGCCAGCGTTGGGTGGTGTACTCCGAAGGCGTGCCGTCAGCGTTGGCGTCCCAACCTTCCATGGGGTGGATGCACCAACGGTTTCCGACAGTGAAATTGCCGACCTGCATCGTCTGCGCCATGGGACTACCGTTGGCTGCGGACAGGATGTGTTCATCAACCGGCAACTCAAGCCCAAGCTGCTTCAAATACTCCATGAAGCTGGCATAGTCCTTGAGATGACCGATGCGTTTGTAATCACTCACGGGCGAATCTCCAAAATGTCGACTGCGATAGGGAAGATCAATGATAGCAGGAAAAGCGACCAGGGACTAGCGACTTGGGACTAGGGTTGGCGTCCAAAATCGATTGTATAAACGAACAATTCCCGGGAATTGAGTTACCTTATTTGATTCTCCCAACGAATTGGAACTGCCTTTACCTGACCCCTAGTCGCTAGTCCCTAATCCCTACCGTATAATCGGAATTTGGAACTTTTGTCCCCGGCCCCCGGAAGTGTCCAACGGGTCGAAACACGGAATATTCATGACCTCATTGGTACTCCAAGACCTTGCGACCTTCGGCCCTGACCATTGTCAGTCGGTGTCTTACGAACAGGCTGTGGACTACACCAAAAAGCTCACTGAATCGCAATACGAAAATTTCACCGTCGCCAGTTGGTTCCTGCCCAAACCGATGAAGCAGGACTTTCACGCGGTGTACAGTTTCTGTCGATGGGCCGATGATCTGGGTGACGAAGTAGGCGATCCCGCCAAGTCTTTAGAACTCCTGGCATGGTGGCGGTCGGAACTGGATGCCTGTTATGGCGGTTCACCGAAGCATCCGGTGTACATCGCGCTTAAGCCAGTGATTCAAAAGCATGACATACCGCGTAAGCCGTTTGATGATTTGATTGACGCCTTTGTGCAGGATCAGACAGTCAACCGCTATGACACGTGGGATCAGGTTCTGGACTACTGCACGCGCAGTGCCGACCCCGTTGGGCGGTTGGTGTTGTACATGTGTGGCTACCGCGATGAGCAGCGTCAGCAACTTTCGGATCACACCTGCACCGCATTGCAGCTGACCAACTTTTGGCAGGATGTCCGCCGTGATGTGCTTGAGCGTGATCGGGTTTATATCCCTCGTGATGTCGCTCGCGCTAATGGGTTGTCAGTGGATGACATGGTGGAGGTGATCAAGGCAGACGGGCAACGTCGTGCCAAGGGGGATTGTTGTTCGACCACTGCATGTGTGCCAACCATTGGTGTCAATGCGGTGTTGCCCCCCTATCGCAAAACGGTTGCCGAGTTATGCCACCGAACCTGGCCCTTGTTCACCAAAGGTCGCGAACTGCTTCCGGGGGTCAGCCCAGACGTCCGGCTTGATATCAAGCTTTTTACACTGGGAGGCGAAGCAATTTTGCGTCGCATTGAATCCCGAGGATTCGACACCTTGCAGTCGCGTCCCAAACTGACGAAAACCACCAAGGTCGGATTGATGATGCGAGCCGTAATGGCCCGAATGTTCTTGCCGATCATGGGAAAATAGTGTTGGGAAAACGATGACAAACATCCAGGCATCAAGCCTGACTACATCCAGCAGCCGCCCTGTTGAAATGGACGCCATCACCGCAGCATCCATGACCTACTGCCGTGATGTCACCAAGACACATGCGCGGAATTTTTACTATGGCATGAAGCTCACACCGGGTCTCAAACGTGACGCCCTTTACGCCATCTACGCCTTTATGCGTGCCTGTGACGACCTTGTCGATCAAGACCCTGCCCAACTCACCGTGGACATGGGAACCACCCAGGAACTGGGCCATCGCATCGAACAGTTCCGAAGCAAAATGCAGCAGGTCATCGACACAAAAACCATCCCCGATACTGACAACAAACCCGACAGTATCTGGCCGGCATTTAACCATGTCATGAAGCATTATCCAATCGAGCCCAAGTACCTGCACGACATGCTTGATGGTCAACGACGTGACCTTGGGACCGAAACGTTCGACACCTTTGAACAACTCTATGGCTACTGCTACAACGTCGCCTCCGTCGTAGGCCTCACCTGCATCAGTGTCTGGGGATACACCGGTGGCAAGGACACACAAATCCTTGCAGAAAAGCGTGGCATTGCCTTTCAGCTAACCAACATTCTCCGTGATCTGCATGAAGACTCACAGCGTGACCGCGTCTATTTACCCGCCCAGGAGTTGGCGGAGTTTGGCGTTGATCCCAAGGTCTTTGCCACCGGCCAAGCAGACGAAACATTTGACCGCATGATGAAGTTCCAACTCGAACGCGCTTTTGGTTACTACGAAGAATCAGAATCACTCGAGTCCAAACTCACCAGTGACTGTCAATCCACCTGTTGGGCCATGATGCGCATTTACCGAGGCTTGCTTGAGAAAATCGCAGACAATCCCCGCCGTGTGTTAAACGAACGTGTCCGCCTCACCAAGTTCCAAAAAACCGCCATCGCCATGCGAGCCAAGTTCCGTAAACCGCAATGAATTTTTTTTAACCGCCAAGACGCCAAGAACGCCAAGGTCGGAGACAGAAGATGCATGAACCAAATGATTTTCTGGATGATCTTGCACGCAAAGTCATAGGTGCAGCAATTGAAGTTTACAAACAACTTGGCCCAGGTTTTCTGGAACAGATGTATTCAAAAGCCTTGTCTGTTGAACTTGCCGAACGTGGGATTGAACACAAAGTCGAATCACCTGTCGCTCTGAACGATAAAGGGCATCTGGTTGGTGAAGGCCGTCTGGACTTATTAATTGAAAATAAACTCATTGTTGAACTCAAGGCAGTTGAAAAACTTCACCCGATTCATCATGCACAAGTTATCAGCTATCTCAAAGCGACACATTTACACTTAGGCCTTTTGATCAACTTCAATGTAAGTGTGCTCAAAGAAGGTCTCCAACGTATCATTCTCTCTTAACTTGGCGTTCTTGGCGCCTTGGCGGTTCAAACAAAAAGAAGCTTAACACCTTGACCGACACTAACACCCATAGCGACACACTGATCATCGGCGGCGGCCTGGCGGGTATTGCAACCGCTCTGCGCCTTGTTGAGTCCGGCCAGAAAGTTACTGTTGTTGAAACACGCAAACGTCTTGGCGGGCGGGCGACGAGTTTTGAAGATCCAACAACCGACGATCTATTGGATAACTGTCAGCATGTCCTATTGCGTTGCTGTACCAACCTCATCGATCTTTACCAACGACTTGGGATGGCCAATCAGATTCAGTGGCATAAGACGTTTTACTTCTGCAACAACACAGGCCACATCGACGTGATGCAGTCCGATGACCTGCCGGCCCCGACGCATCTGACCAGCAGTATGATGGGGTTTAAAGGCATGAGCTGGTCTGAAAAATTCGCCATCTCCAAAGGCATGCTCGCGGTCATGAAGCTCGGTATCGAAGGTCGAAAAAAGTGGCATCACCGAAGCTTTGCCGATTGGCTAAAGGAACATAAACAACCTGCTGGTGCGATCCAGAAATTCTGGGCTTGCGTTACCATCAGCGCACTCAACGAACAGCCTCAGAACATGGCCGCAGACTATGCCCTGCAAGTCTTTCAGGAAGCCTTCTGTGCCAACTCCGATGCCTATCAAATGGGCTTACCCCTTGTGCCACTGGTTAAGTTATATGACTCGGCACAAGAAAAAATTGAGAAGTCCGGCGGGCAAGTGCGTCTGCGCACCAGCGCCCATAAGCTGCTCTTTGAAGATGGTAAAATCACAGGTCTGAAAACCGGTGATGGCAACATCCTCACCGCCGATCACTACGTCTGCACCGTCCCCTTTGACCGCTGTGCCAAGCTCTGCAATGACGCGATGCTCAAAGCCGATTCACGCCTAAAACCCCTGGGACAATTCGGCGTCAGCCCGATCATTGGCATCCATATCTGGTTTAGCCACGTCGTCATGAACCTGCCACACATGGCATTAACTCAAAGCCCCCTGCACTGGATTTTCAACAAGGACACCGACGGCGCGGGTTGGCAACATCTACATGGTGTGATCAGTGCAGCAGACGATCTTGTCTCTCTTAGTGCTGACCAGATCAAGGACATGGTCGTCGAAGAAATGCGCAAGGTCTTACCCAAGGTTGGCACGCTTGAACCTGTGCAATACCGCGTGGTCAAAGAAAAACGCGCGACCTTCCGACTGTCACCGGGCATTGACGATATCCGCCCCGGCCCAACTGGAGCCATCGACAATCTGATCCTCGCAGGCGACTGGACTGACTCAGGCTGGCCCGCCACGATGGAAGGTGCAGCCCGAAGCGGCTACCGCGCTGCAGGTGCGATCCTCAACCAAGGCGACAACTTACTGATCCCCAATCTACCCGACGATCTGCTGTATGAATTTATCACGGGATGAAATAAGGCATATTTTTACCGCCAAGACGTCAAGTTCAGAGAGAAAAACATACAAGTCAATTTTCTCTGTCTTAAAACCTTGGCGCTCTTGGCGTCTTGGCGGTTCAACTGCCTTAACAACAGTCTTACCGCGTCGCATTGTTCAACACAATAATGCAATACGCTGTCACCAGTGATGGATCACCTTCCATCCAGCGGTCGGCTTCGTTGGTCCAGCTGCCATCGGGTTTTTGCATTGAGGCGAGTTTGTCGATCAGGTCGTTGGCCCAGTCGTGCTTTTTGCCATCCGTGGTGATGAGAGTGCTTGAGCCCCATGCGTTGAGCGCGCGAGCCATGGTCATGTAATAGTAGTAGAGACCTTGCAGTTTGCGATCTTCGGGCAGGCCAGGATTTTGGTCTAGGGTGTAATTGTCACGAATCCAGTTATATGCTGCGATCACGCGCGGGTCGTCGCGTTTGAGATTGGCATAGAGGTAACTTTTAAATCCTGCATAGGTGATTGAACCATAGGTCCGCAGTTGACTGACAGGCTTGCCGGTGTCTTTGTCGTCGACGGTGATGGTGTCGGCTTTGGTTTCGGGTTTATCCAGATTATTTTTGTTTTTAGTAGTCGCATAGATAAATCCGCCATCGAGGACGATCTTGTCTTTGAGCAGGTCATTGGATTCAATCCCCTGGCAACGGGAGATAAAGACCATCGCACGTTGGAAAGCTTCGTCGTTGCAGTTGAGTCCGGAGTCGTGGAGTCCCTGGAGCATGAACTGCGTGTTGGACATGTCGGGACGCCCATGCTTGCCATAGCCTGATCCACCGTAAAAAGGATGGTTGGTGGTAATGGGTTTGCCATCGGGACCGGGCTGGTCTTTCCATTGCATCCCTTTGAGATAGGCTTGTGCTTTGGCGATGGCGGTCGCTGCCTGGGGCATGTTGTTGACACGTGACAAGGCTGAGAGACAGATGGACGTGTTGTAATTTTGCAGGATGCCCCCATGGATCGATCCGTCTTCTTTGCACTGTGAAAGGATATATTTCAGAGCACGGGCCACATAGGGATCGGTCGCATCAATTTCCGGTTGATCGAGCATGCCATTGACGACGAGTGCGGTGATGGCTGGGCCGGGCTGACTGGTCCAACTACCGTCATCTGCCTGGGTTGTCTGCAAAAAAGTAATGGCTTTGGCGATGCACTTTTGAGCTTTATCCCAGTGTTCATCATCAAGGGCATTCGCGGCCGAGGTAGCGATGGATAGCACAAGCATGCTGAGCAACATCAAGACAGATCGGTTCATCAAATGCATCGCAGTTCTCCAGAAGAGTGAAATGTAAATTTATTCCCACGGTTGAGGCGTGTTCCAATCCTGTTGATCACCATCAACGGATTCATTTTTTGCCAAGTTAAGATAATACAACACAGCCACTGATAAACCAACAGGTAATCCAAACATCAATAGCCCGATGAATAAAGCAGGGAAATTCCCCTGCTTCAGAGCTTCTGCAAGAGTGCTTAAAAGCATGAAGCCCATGACCACTGCAACCAATATCATCAAAACTGCTGTGGTGATCATCGCTGGCTTATTTGTTTGCCGGACAAAGAATGCCAAGATGCAAAACAAGATTGCCGGGACCAAACCGATCGCCATCAATGTCAGTGCGATGGCGGACGACATTTTATAAATTTGCTCAAACAACACTGGGTCAAGTTGTTTCATTTCCGGGTGGCCGAGCAATTCATCAAATGGGATGAGCGTCAACAAGCCAAACAATGAACTGCAACAACCAAAGAAAACAATCAAAACACCAGAAAGAATCCACATGTATATGGCTGCTTTTTTCGCATTACGCCCCCCAGATGTCGGAGCCATTTGCCAGGGTTCAGGTGAGTTGGGATATTGTGACATATGCGTGTAACATTCCGTGATAAAAATCGGTTACCATAAAATCTAAGACTAGTTTACTCGCTGGCGGAACACTTTGTGCATGAGTCGATGGGTATTTGGCCGATATCTAGAACAATGAAACAAAAAATCCTCATGTTGATCCTGCGATTTGGTGTCGCCCTTGCTGGGGTGGGCTATATCATTTACGCGCTGAATTGGAATGATACGGTTGATGCCGATGGCGTTTTGCATCAAGGCGTAATCAATACCATCAAGTCCGCTGACTGGAAATTGCTGGTCGTCTCATTCCTGATGGTCGGGCTGATCTATCCGATCTTCTCAACACGATGGTGGATGCTCATGCGTGTCCGTGGCATGCACTGCTCGTGGGGCAAAGCCTTTCGTCTGGCCATGGTCGGATGCTTCTTTAACTTCTGTATGCCAGGTTCAACCGGTGGCGATTTTGTCAAAGGCTACTACGCAGCCAAGGGGTCTAACCGAAAGACCGACGCAATCATCTCCGTGATTGTCGATCGCATTCTGGGCTTGCTGGGACTCTTCATTGTTGCTGGCGTAACAGGATTGACCTTACTTAGCGACCCACGTGTTCGATACATCACCGGCATTATCTGGCTGTGTGGTCTTGGCGGAGTCATCGGTGCGTCAATTTATTTCTCAGGGCGACTTCGTCAAATGCTTCGACTTGACAGCATCATTGCCAAACTTCCCGGCGGTGGTCTGCTGAGCAAAATCGACCAGGCAGCTGTCGCGTATCGCGGCCATGTCGGCGCTTTGTTCATCGGGCTTGGTATGTCTACCACATTGCATTTAATTCTTGTCACCGCAACGGTCACTGCGGGATTGGCGTTGGGGATCGAACAGCCATTGGGCTTGATGTTCAATGTGATCCCGGTGCTGTATCTGGGTGCTGCCGTTCCAATTAGTTACCAAGGATTGGGCGTGATGGAAGCAATTGGCGAACAGCTACTGGTCAACCCGCCGTTATGCACCTTCAACCAACTCGTGGGCATTCTGATGCTCTCGCGTTTGTTCCAACTGTTCTATTCGCTGCTTGGCGCATTGTTCCTGCTTAAGGGGGACATCCATCTGCATCCGGCAGTGGATGAAAAATTGGAAGAAAAACCTTCTACTGAAGCACAAGTCGATCAGACCGCCTGATTTTTTAACCGCTTACGGTTTAGCGCTTCACGAAACCATCAAACACCCATATCAATCGCATCTCGCTAATTCTTTTATAAATTGCGATGTTCGTGGCGTAGGTGTTCGCGTTGGACGTAGGTCGTGTACTTGACGAGTTTGTCGACAATCTCACGTTTATGTGCCGGGTCGGTGATTACAAATTCCAACCCGACGTACACGTCACCTTTGCGGCCGGCGGTACTGTGCATGGATTGGCACTGGATGGAAAATTTGATCTGCTCTTTATCCATTGGCAGTTGGATATCGCAGTCAAAAAACTTGCTGTCACGCAAAATGGGGACGTGTTCTTTGTGGACAATCACGCCCATCCCCCCACCACTGATATTGACCATGTTCCCGGTGAAAGCCAGTTCGTGCATGGGGTGTTTAAGCACCGGGTCCATTGGGATAAATTTCACCGGCTTGATCGGCAAGGCAGTCACATGGGCGCGATAGTATTCACGACGCTGTGCCGAACCCACATGAATGGGCAAGCTCAATTCGTAACCTATCGTCTGTACATTCGCGTTGATCGCTACCTTGACACGATCACGGATTTCACAGCAGAGTTCCACACGTGTCGCCCGTTGCACCATCACCACGTAAACCCTGGCCCCGGTTTGAAATTGCTGCTTGGCGATCGCCGCATTGGGCACTTCCACCACAAGGTGTCGGTCGGATAAATCCAGCAGGCGTGAACCAAAAGTCAATTCGTCACTGTGATTGGGATCTTCCATGCTCAATGGGCTTAGGGATACCGCACCATTGCGTTCAAGAATATGCAGGGCAATATCTTTCCATTGTGTGCTTAGAGGATCAGCCAATTCAACCTCATATCTGCCAGTTTAAAAGGAAATGACATTCATACTTTAACGCACGTTGCTAAGTTGATCCACTTGAAATGACACCTGAATAACCTTTGAATTGGCACGTTGCTGGCACGTTGGATTATGATGTGCCCCATGTCCATTATTACACAAGGTTCCGATCTGACTTTGGCTCCAACGATTCGCCCATGGGTGACGCAGGGGAAGCTATCAGTCAAACAGGCATTGATCCAGTTATCCAAGGTGGGATTCACCGCGGTCCAACTGGATGCAACACTCTCAGGCATCCGCCCACGGGAGTTGGATCAACGCAGCCGCAAAGACCTACTGGCTGTTCTCACCCGAAGCAGCATGCGACTGGCAGGCTTGGACTGCTTTATCCCTCGCAAGGATTTTACGTCCGATCAAAGCGTCGATCGCGCAATGGGAGCAGCGTTGGCAACCATCGATTTGGCGGCGGACTTCGGACGTGTGCCGGTGAGTATGGCCTTACCTGTCAGTGATCTGGCAGATGATGTGAAGTCCGCCCTGCTCACCGCAGCCGATGCCCAGGGCGTCACACTGGCGGTCCATGCAGAAGACCAAATGCAATCGCTCATTGAATGGATCCAAACTGTCAATCAACCAGCTCTGGGTTTGAGCTTGGACCCGGCAAGTCTCATTGCAGCAGATGATGACCCAGTGACATTGGTACAGCAGCAAGGCCAAAAACTCACCGTCGGTCGGCTATGCGACTATCGCCAGGACGCTAACGTTCGCTGCGCGGTCGGCGAAGGTTCACTGGATGTGATGAGCTATCGACTGATGCTCGACATGGCCAAGGGACGCCAAGGCCCGGTGGTTCTGGACCTGCGAGGTTTGGAGTACCCCCAACTAGCAGCAGTCGAAGGCGCCAAGGCATGGGACGATGCGATTGCGTTGTGATGTGAATTGGTGATGTGAATTATCATCGCTTTGATTTATTATCTCAGTTAGAATATTTCAATGAGTCCAACGGTTTTTCGACAGGATGGATTTCGTTTTTTCTTCTTCTCGCGAGAAGAAGCACGCGTTCACATTCATGTCCTGTCTGGAGATGGTGAAGCAAAATTTTGGATTAAACCCCAAATCGAGTTGGCTCAAAGTTATGGTTTTAACAGTCAGCAACTCAAAGCCATCGAGACTTTGATTAGGGAGCATCGCAATGAAATCATCGACGCATGGCAACGACACTTTGGCGACTGAAGTCACTAATATCTCATCGCATGGCATATGGCTCCTGCATCAGAACACGGAGTATTTCTTGTCCTACGAACAGTATCCTTGGTTCAAGGATCAGCCGGTCAAAAACATTTTCAATATCGAAGAACCCTGTAACGGGCATTTTCACTGGCCAGACTTGGATGTGGATTTATCAGTTGAAATTCTCAAGAATCCTGAACAATATCCACTGAGCGCCAAATAACAAAGATTTTCTCTGCCTTGAACTCTGTGCCTCTGTGGTAAAAGCCAAACGCACGACTCGGCAAATCACCCTCCGGCCATCTGCACTGCCAACTTGATTGCAGCTTTCATGCTTCCGGGGTCGGCCTGATTCTTGCCGGCAATGTTAAACGCTGTCCCATGATCGACACTGGTACGGATGAGGGGTAAGCCCAACGTCACGTTGACTGCTTCGTCGAAACCTAAAAGCTTGATAGGGATCAAACCTTGATCGTGATACATGGCGACGACCATGTCGTACTTGCCACGGACGGCATCAATGTAGATGGTATCCGCTGGGAACGGGCCATGGGCGTCGATACCAGCTTCCTGAGCCATGTTGATCGCGGGGGTGATGACGCGAGCTTCTTCATCGCCGAACATGCCGTTTTCCGAGGCATGGGGATTCAGACCACAGACTGCGATACGTGGTTTTTCGATACCCATTTTCACCAATGCCTGATGGCCCAGGTCGATGGGATCAAACACGCAGCCGATGGTGAACTTGTTGCGAAGATCCATCAGTGCGATATGGATCGTGGCCAAAGCAACCATGAGTTTCGGTGAGCTGAACATCATGACCATGCGTTTGGACTTGGTGCGATGGGCGAGTAGTTCGGTATGGCCGGGGAATTTGCATCCTGCCATCTGCCAGGACTCTTTACAGATCGGTGCGGTGACGATGGCATCAAGCTTGCCAGGGGCTTTAGCAGGGAGCATCGCAGCAGCAATCGCATCATCCAAAAATCGTAGCGAAGCCGTCCCGCCCTGTCGCGTAGGCCTGTGAATGGATTGGCCAAGGAAGCTGATTTCGTCATAGTCACGGACGATGACATTGTGATACATGTCGCCTGCTGCACGTTGTGATTCATGCTGCACCCGCCACCAGAACGGCTCGATTTCCGCAAGGTCGGCTGCATAGCTAAGCAGTTCATTCATTCCGTAAATTTCAAAACGGGCAAGCTTGCGAATCGCCGGGTCTGCCAATGCTTTGACAACAACTTCTGCGCCGATGCCAGCCGGATCTCCCATGGTGACACCAATCACCGGGCGCGGGTCATCTGCTGCCGAATCGATGTTAACGTCGGGCTTGGGCGCAGGCTTATTGTCTGACGGGTGACTGACCATAAGCGATACATCCTACCCGGCATGAGTAAAATTCGCATCCCTATTGAATAGCTTTACTGACGTATTTAAGGATTTCTTGCCAATCATGCTCAAATTCATCTGGGACGTTGTAACTGCAACTCATCCATTTCCGATGGGCCTCTTTAAGCCAAAACATTTTTTCAGACACTGGTGCTGAAACTGCTGTACTGCTACCCCGTTGATTCCACGCTTGGCCCAAACGCCAACTCAATTGCCGAATTGATTCCTGCTCATTAGCCGCACCAAACAGAATTCCTATCACTGCATCCCAAGACCTTTGTACAGCCAACAAATTTAAAGCAGTTGTCAATGCATGATGGGCATGAGATGTGCGCATCAGTTCGTATAACTTTATTTTCTCTTCCGGATATATGCGTTGATTCATAACCGTCCAAATTACCTGTTGCACGCGACGGCTTGAATCATCAAACGAAGCAAGCAAATACAGAGTGGCCTGTTCACGACTAAGGACAGATATTGCCTTTAGTGCCGCAGAGCGCACCCGACCTCGTTGAGATGACAAAAAGGGCACCATGAGTGAAATGTCCTCAACTGTGCCTGTTTCCCCCAAGCCCGCAATCAAACCAGGTCGCACATGATGATCCGAGAATTCACTGATTTGCTGGCGATATTCCGTTACAAAATATTCCGTGGAAAAATTTTGCCTCAGTGCAAAACGAGCAGACTGGCGAACAGGTGCAGAATCGGCATAACTGGCGGTCAACAATACATCTGTAAATTCTCGTATTTGATCCTCATCCAATTGCCGGATAACACGACATGCAACACACCCCGCAGGATCATTTATCAATTGCCTTTTCCACTTTCTACAAGTCGCATCATCCAGTCTATCAAGTTGTTGAATGAACCAACATCGAATAGCAGCTTCATGATCAGAAACAGCTCTTGCTTGTAATGCTGGATCAACCACTAAACGATCAGACAAAACACGAAATGCAAACAAACGAATCTTACTGTGTTCCGAGTGCAAAATTTTTTGCATTACATCCGCAGGCAGTTCACTGGCAAGGAATTTAAGTATTCGCTTGTTGACAGATACCAAATCCGTCCGCCTCACTCTTAGCAATGCATCAACCATTTGATATTGAATAAGCACGTCTTCGGCGAATTCAGGAACAAGCATCGTCTCTATTGCATCACGTGCTGCACTTCGGACTTGAGGCACCCAATCGCTTAATGCCCGAAGAACAAATGCAATTGTTTTGGGCTGATGATGTTTATCCAAACCGTAGATTGCTTGCTCTCGAATGTGACCATTACCATTAAGCGAGGCAATACAAAGTTGAAGTGTATTATCGAAGCTAATCTTCTTGGACCATTCCACCACACTTTGATGTGTTGTGGTGTAGTGTCGATAACGTGCATAAAGCAGCTCCATAGGTAAAAGGCCGCCGATACTTGTACGAAGTTCTTCGACAGAATCTTCATAACCGTAAAAGTAGTCATATTGGGGTGTCGCATCCACCAAGTCATTTAATGTCAGTCGCCGAGTCTTTTTTTGTTTGGCAAATCTTTCTTTTAACCACTGAAACATGGCACCCCCCAATTTCGCAATAGACTAACTTTTGGCATTCGAACAAACCTGTTGCCAGCAGATATTAATGTAAATACGTTTGTAGGAATAGCAATTCCTATTCCCCCATCGGAGACATCGTGGTATCATGTTCGGTCTGTTTTTATTCAAGGAGAGTTGCGATGAGCAGCCAGGCGTCAACGTGTAATCCGACCATTGCCAAGCATGACCAGTACATGACGATTAACTTCGCGCGGTACAACATTGTCATGGAGCGTGGCGAAGGTGTGCGTCTGTGGGACGATGCGGGTAAACAATACCTTGACCTGTTTAGCGGCTTTGGTGCGGGCATTCTTGGGCACTGTCATCCGGACCTTGTGGCCGCGGTCACCGAGCAGGCCAACACGCTTTGGCATGTGGGAAATCTGCTGCACACCAAACCGCAGACAGACTTGGCGGAGGCGATCCATAAGCATGGTTTTGGGGGTCGCTCGTTTTTCTGTCACACCGGTGCCGATGCCAATGAAGCCGCATTCAAACTCGCTCGACTGTATGGCAAGGCCAACCCCGGCGTTCATGGCCCGCGACATAAAATCATCTCCACGCTCAAGAGCTTCCACGGGCGAAGCTTTGGCACGATGCCTGCCACCGGGCAGGACAAAGTCAGACTCGGTTTTGAGCCGCTACTTGATGGCTATACCCATGTGCCTTACAACGACCTTGCCGCCATTGAAGCTGCCATTGATGAGCAAACCGTGGCGGTGATCGTCGAACCGATCCAAGGTGAAGGTGGCGTCAATGTGCCTTCCGACAGCTATCTGCCAAGTCTGCGAAAGCTTTGTGATGACCGCGACCTGCTATTGATCTGTGATGAAGTCTGGACCGGCTGCGGTCGAACGGGCAAGTACTTTGCTCACCAACACTGGAACATCACCCCGGATTTGATGACGCTTGCCAAAGGTGTTGGTGGCGGACTTGCAGTGGGTGTGATGTGCGCTCATGAACGTGTTGCCCAACATTTTGACTATCGCACACTCAACAATGTGGTCCATGCGACGACGCTGGGTGGCAACTGTCTTGCCATGGCGGTGGCTGCCAAGGTGTTTGAAGTCATTGAACGTGACAATCTCACCGACAATGCCATCAAGCTCAACACGCACATTGTCAACCGATTGGGCAAGCTTCAAAACGCAGGTATCACCGACATCCGTGGCAAAGGTTTGTTCATCGGCGTCGAATTGGATATCAACTCAAGCGATACGTGGTATAACAGTGTCACGGAAGTTGTGAATAAATGCTTGGAGCGTGGTGTCCTGCTCAACGGCACTCAGAACTCCGTACTGCGTATTGCCCCCCCGCTTTGTATCAACCAGACCGAACTCGATGAGGGACTCGATGTGCTGGAAAACGTCCTTACCTGTCAGTAAACCGTCATGTGTTAAACAACGTGTGACGCCTCGTTCTTCAAGCACCGGATGTGAATCCGGTGCAGGGGTATGTATTGCGCGCCTGCATCGCATTCACATACGGTGCTCATGTTTCATGGCAATGCTTACATGTCTTGTATGTCTATTGCTCATTGGATGTGACAAGACACGGCAAGCAGTTGATGGCAATCAAGGCACGCATCGGACACTGCCACAGGATCCAAATCTGCCGAACATTTCCGATCCGCGATTTCGCCCGAGGCTACCTGCTGCTCCCAAGGCGGTACGCAATCAAAATCCCGTCACACTGAGGGTGAGTCGGCTGGACTATGAGTTAAAACAGAGCCTTAACCAGGCCTTGAAGTATGCGGTTGATGCGACGAAACCTCAGCAGACCGCCTTGCTCAAGGACAACGGGTTAAAGCTGGTGTTACTGCCGATATCGGAGTTCGACGGTTTTGCCAAAGCTTTGGGGGATCCGCTGAACATTTGGCGGACCAATCTGCACATGGCTTACGACGGCACGCCCTTGTCGATGTCCCCACAGATCAAACAATCCGTCTCGGTGGATATTCATGACCCGCAGAATCCAATTACCTACAAAACCGATGAGGGTTGGTTTCGACTGATGCTCACGGTACAGGAGTCCAAACTTGGATCGGCGTCGATCAACATCATCCCGCAACATTACCAACCCAAGACAAGCGTCAAGCCCCGTTCGAAGTGGGATAAAATGTGGGACGGGACGCTGTTTGACATGCTCAAGACAACGGTGGTGATCCCCAACACGCACTTGCTGATTCTCTGTCGGACCAATCGCCCGACGCTTGAGGAATACCGCGTGACACATCAACCTGGACTCTTTGACCCTGAGCCAGGGCAGGACGCGACGGTCAAGGAAAATCACAGTATGGGCGACCTGTTATTGACCTATGATCATTGGAATCATCCCACGCAGATGATCTACGTAATCGCACGGGCAAACCGCGGACTCTAATCGCAACACCCGCTTTGGACCACACCCAGACGCATTTACCCGCATAACCATCACATTCTGCCATCACCTACCCGTAAATACCCTGCATCAAGACAATGTTTGGCAAATATATATCCGACAGTTCTGTTGGAGTACCGCTATGCGCGAACATGATTTTGGTCGCAGACTCACCCAGGAACTGAGCACGCCTCAGACTGACTCCCAACGTCACCTTGAGGCGATGGTGCAGGTGAGTCGCGCGCTGGGGACGATCATGGATATGGGACAGTTGATCCCTGCGATCCTCAAGCAAGTCACGCATACCTTCTGTGCAGATCGTTCAAGCTTATTTTTATATGACAGTGAAAACGATCAACTCTGCGCTCAGGTTGCTGAAGGACTTGATGAACAGCGAACCATGGAGTTGCGACTCCCAGCAGATCAAGGAATCGTCGGCCAGGTCTTTCAGACACATGAAAACCGACTCATTGCAGACACGTGGAAAGACCCGCACTTTGCCAAACGTGTCGCCAAAGCCACCGGCTATGTGCCACGGTCAATGATGGTCTGTCCGGTCTTCCATGGCATTCACAATGTCACCGGCGTGATCCAGGTCCTGCACAGCGATTCGGATCATTTCCACGAAACTGACATGGGCCTGCTTGAAGCCATTGCGGTGCAGATAGCCATCAGTCTGGAAAATGCTCAACTCTACGAAAAACAAAAGCGTCAGTTCTCCAGCTTCGTCCGCGCGTTTTCCACTGCTTTGGATGCACGTGATCCAAGCACCCAGGAACACTCGCTCAACGTTGCCAACCTTGCTCAAGGCATCGGCTATCACCTGGGGTTGGACTTTCATGTACTTGACCGTCTGCGTGTCGCTGGCCTGCTCCATGACGTTGGCAAGATTGGCACTCCCGAAGCGATTCTCAAAAAGCCTTCCAAGCTTGATCCCGATGAATTTGCCATCATGAAAGAACACGCCGCCTACTCGTTACAAATTCTTTCGCAGATCGAATTTGCCGACGAGTATAAGGACCTTGCGATGATCGCCTCACTGCATCACGAAAAGCTCGACGGGTCAGGCTACCCTTTTGGACACACAGCCGATGCGTTGAATATTGAAACAAGAATTCTGGCGGTGGCGGATATCTACCATGCCATGACGCAGGATCGCGTGTATCGCAACGGCATGCCTATGGCGAAGGCCTTTGACATCATCAACGATATGACACCGCATCAGCTGGATGGTGATTGTGTTCGAGCCTTGAAGCAATTCCTTGGATACCCGAATCAATTGGCAGCGTAAATCACTTTCAGATCAGATGATGCTTGATTTATACCGACAAGTGGTCTATTGTCATTGAGTACGTTTAATGCAGCCGGGGGGCTGCGGTCTTTGAACCAATAGGTGGCACTGTTCCAGGCCAGTCTCACCTGACATTACGGCTCAAACTACGAATGCAGGAATTTCGACTTAGTTTCGGGGTGATCCGTTTAATGAATCACCGTATCGCCGAAGTCATCGTCGATGATGGTGTCGAAATGACACTTGAACATATTGGCGAATACCATGATTTTTTAATCGAGCACCTTGAAGTGGGTAGCGGTCTACTGATCAACAAATCCACCAGCTATACCTACAGCTTTGAAGCTCAACAACATATCTTTCTACCCGAACGCATCAAGGCCTATGCTGTCTATACGCCCAGTGTCTCCGCGAAATTAGCAACCGATTCTGTGGTGATGATGCAACGCAAAAAACTACCGGTGACCCTCAAAACCTTTGAAGACTACGACGAAGCAATGACGTGGCTCAAATCGGTGATCCAACCCGATGCTGACACAAACGCTAAAGCATAATCTCACAACAACACTTTACTCAAGCCGGATCACCCAATAATGGGCGAAGGTGTCCGTCGGTCTGTTGTAATTGCTCAACGGCCTGTTCATTTGATAGTTGTAGCTTATTCATGACCAAGGCGACTTTGACTTGCCCGTGGGCTTGATCCAACAATTCGAATGCAGCCTTGCGATCCAACTGACACTGTTTAACCAGCATCCGTGCAGCGCGGTCACGCAACTTGGCGTTGGAGGCTTTGACGTCAACCATAAGATTACCCCATGCCTTACCACGCTGAACCATCACCGCAGTGGTGATCATGTTCAGCGCCAGTTTGGTTGCGGTGCCTGCCTTCATGCGGGTCGAACCCGTGAGTACTTCCGGGCCAACCGGCAATGCAATGAGATGATCAATCTCAACAGGTAATGGCGTCGGTAAATCCACACAGCAAAGCATCGCCGTCGCTGCCTGACACTGCTTGGCATAATCCAAAGCACCCCAGACATAGGGTGTGGTGCCGCCTGCTGCGATTCCTAGCACGCAGTCATTGACCGTTAATTTCAGTTCCTCCAACGCAGCAATACCCCCCTGCTCAATGTCCTCTGCTCCTTCACTGCTTTTGCGTAATGAACCATCACCGCCTGCGATGATCCCGACTACTTCACTTGGATCAGAGCAAAATGTCGGCGGGCATTCCGAAGCATCCAACACCCCCAGTCGCCCGGACGTGCCTGCGCCGATGTAGATCAAGCGTCCGCCCTTTTTCATGCGTCGAGTGACCTCTTCGACCAACTTGCCGATCTCAGGAATCCGTTGGCCGACGATGATGGGAACCTGCTGATCCTGTGTATTGATCGTCTGTAACAATGTGTTCACATCTTGAGCATCCAGATCATGCGACGCATCAAGCTGTTGCTCAGTCATCAAGTGGCCACGGTCGGTGGGTTGGGTATCGGACATCATGACTTTCCAAATCGAATCAGCATCATGTGGTGATGCAACTATTGTTTTGTGTTGATCCACGCCCCTGCCACGCCCGGAGTCCTGGCGCCTGTGATTTGTGGCAAGGTAATCGGGACACCATCCTGACTCAAAACGCCAAGCACTGCCATGCCCATCGCTTCACGCATGGTGACGGGAATGCCAAGTTCATCACTTAACAGTACCGGGCAACGCACATGTTCTCGGATGCGATCCACCAGTAAAACATGTTGCGATGATCCACCTGCGAGGATCAGTTGCGTGGACGGGTCATTACCAACTTCCTTGGCCAACTGGCGTGCCACCGCATCGACAGCAGCGTAAAGCAGATCATATGGCGACCCCTTCACGGAAGATAAAACCGATGCGACCCATTGGCCATCAAAGTCCTCTCGGCCTGTGGTTCGTGGCAATGGCCTTTGGAAAAAGGCAGCGTCGCGAATCACTGGCAAAAGGTCAAGCCCCGACTTACCCTTCGCAGCCAATCGCCCTGCTTCATCAAACGGCACACCATCAAAGAGCCTTTGCACCAACCCATCAAGCAGCAAATTGCAAGGCCCAATGTCCATGCCACGGATATGAGTCAACGATGATTCACTGACACCTGCTGGCAGTAACGTGATATTACATATCCCCCCCAGATTGGCGATCACTCTGCGATGAGCCGGATCACGATAAAGTATCCAATCAGCCAAGGGAGTGATTGGTGCACCATTTCCCCCGGCAATCAAGTCCGCCTGACGCAGATCGTAACAGACGGACACATCAAGCTCACGAGCAATCGGCCATGGATCAATGAGTTGCCAACTCATATTTTTTTCAGGCAGATGGCGAATGGTCTGGCCGTGGACGATGACCGCATCAAGCTGCTGGGCATGTTGCATGCTTGCTATGGACTGAGCATGAAACATCCCGAATTGCCGTTGGATTTGGAGAATTTCAGAAGGTTTGACGAGGCTGTCATCTGCAAGTTTACGCAGTGACTCCGCCAGATCGCCAAGGTTGAAACTGCCCTGTTGCAGTAGTGTTGCCGACAAGTTCAAACCATGCCCATCAATGCCCACGATGGCGATGTCCAGTCCGTCCAATGATGTGCCGGTCATGCAGCCAGCGAAGATTCTGGTAGTCTTTGTTGAAGGACTCATCACCACAGGATACCGCATGTCAGAACGTAAGGAATCCAATCTCTATTTCAACCGACTCATGGGCGGCTTAATGCTATTGGGTTTTGCGTCAGGTTTGCCCGGTCAATGGTCGATCCTGGGATCACCTTTACAGGCATGGCTCGCGGATATGGATGCTGGTGAACGGGCCTTGGGTAGGTTGACATTGATTGGTATCCCCTACAGTTTGAACTTCCTTTGGGCGCCGCTGATCGACCGATTTGGCGTGCAGTTTTTTGGACGATATGGTCGCCGGCGGGATTGGCTGCTGCTGGTTCAAATGCTTTTGGTCTTCTGCGTGGCGATGCTGGGTTTGCTTGGTCCTCAGACAAGCCAGGACAGTTGGATGCCACTGATTGTGCTGGCGATTTGCGTCGCTTTTTTCTCAGCCACTCAGGACGTGGTGGCCGACGCTTACCGCACGGATGCTTTGGGTGAACACAATGGTGCTGCCGGTGCTGCGGTGTTCGTCAACGGATATCGCATTGCCATGGCTATTGGTGGTGGCGGGACGATGTTCTTTGCCGATCGTTTGGGGTGGCAATGGGTTTTCCTGATTCTTGCAGGACTGATGGCTATCGGCTTATTGGGGACGCTGCTCTGCCCACGGTTGGATGATGAGGCTCAAAAAGCCCCTGCGACACTTGCCGATGCGGTGGTCTTGCCGGTGGTCGACTTCTTTTCCAAGCATCAACTCTCAGGCCTATTGATCCTGGGATTTGTGGTCTGCTTCAAATTGCCTGACGCGACGTGTCGGGTGATGGTGACGCCACTATTACAAAAGGAATTGGGATTTTCCAAGGATGTGATTGGTGCCAACCAGTTCTGGCTTGGGATGATCATGACCATCATCGGCGCCATGCTTGGCGGATACCTGATGTCCAAGCTTGGCTCGCGCAAGGCGATTTGGCTGGCGATGGTTTTACAGATAGTCAGCAACTTCGGCTTTGTGATTCTGGCGTCAAATTCGGCAGATACCATGCTGCTTGCCGGAGTGGTCAGTGTCGAAGCGATATGCTCAGGGATTGCGACGGTCTGCTTTATCGCGTTTATCATGGCGCAGTGCAACAAGCAGTTCTCTGCCACGCAGTATGCCCTGTTTACCTCGCTAAATGCCTTGACGGGCACGGTCGCAGGATCGCTGACAGGTGACGCGGTTTTAGCAGTCGGTTATCAGACGTTCTTTGCGCTGACTGTGAGTTTTGGACTACCTGCAATGGTGCTGTTTGCCATCATTGGGCAACTTCAACGCCGTCGGCTGTGAACTTTGCGATCAAATAAGACGTATAACAGTTAACACAAGTGACATTGTTGCTGTTTTTTGCGCAAAGTGACTTGGTATATTTTACATAGGCTCCACAAAACCAATTAGATACGGACTTACTCCACATGAATCAAGCATCCGACTCCAATCAGAACAAACCTGCGGCAACGCAACCTCAGGAGCAATCCAACTGGCCGTTTATCGTCCGCCTGCTGGTCATTGCTGCGATCACCGTGGTGGTGGTTTATGGTGTCTGGTGGGGTGCCCTGTACACCATGCAGGACAAGCTGATCTTCCCGGTGGATCAGGTTCCCAAGCCGGCCTCGCGTCAGCCTCGATTTGCCAACACGTTGGTTCTGACTTTGGAACTTGAAGATGGTGGCAAGAATGAAGCCTGGCTCATCCCCGGTCGTGGGGTCACACAAGCCAACCCCGCCCCGCTGGTGGTGTTCTTCCATGGCAATGCCGAGATCATTGATCTGCAGGATCAAATCGTCAACGAGTACACCAAGCGTGGCATCAATGTCCTGCTGCCAGAGTATCGTGGCTATGGTCGCTCGTCGGGTAATCCAGGTCTTGTGACGATTGATGAAGATTGCAAGCAGTTCTATGACACGGTGATCAAGTTGCCGATTGTGGATCCGACAAAGATTGTGTTTCACGGTCGCTCAATCGGTGGAGCTGTGGCTGGACAACTGGCCATCACCCGTCAACCTGCGGGACTGATTCTTGAATCCACATTGGCGAACATGGCAAAGATGGCCACCGACCGCGCTGCCCCCGGATTCCTGGTCAAACATAAGTACATCACGGACCAAGTGGTTGCCAAACTCAAATGCCCCCAACTGATCATGCACGGATCGGTGGATGATATTATCCCCGTTGACCATGGGCACTTACTCCAGCAGGCAAATCCCAACGCGACATATGTCGAGTTTGATGCCGGTCACAATGATTTCCCAGGCATGAACAATCTGCCAGCGTACTGGAGCCAAATCGACAAACTCCTTGGCGAAGTTGGCATTGACCCAACAGTCAAACCGCTGCCCAAAGCAGCCAATCCAGCAGCAGAAGCAACCGCACCCCAGACTGCCACACCCGCAGAATCAACCCCTGCCAAGTGATTGCGATTTATCATCAGCTAACAACCATTGCTGCACTTTAGTCATCGAAAGGCTTATCAACACACGACCCTCCGTGACACTCGCTATACTGTTCACTCTCAACCGGGAAACAGATAAAACGGTAAAAAGGTAAGCAACCAAGTCATCGGGGTGAAAGGTGACAGAAGCTGATGGCCTCGGAAATTGCTCGTAACCCGGAATATGTCTCAACCGACCTGGCATTGCGGCTACGGAATCTGAAAATCGGATTCCTGCTCACGCTGTTTTTCGTCCCAGCAGGTAACTGTCTGGAATGGTTTGTCTATCCGCAGCACATCAAGGAATTCCTGCTGACGCGATTAGGCTTTAACGTCCTGCAACTGCCTTTTTTTGCACTGCTGTTCTATCCCATTGGAAAGAAGCACGTCAAACTGCTCTGTCATATCTGGCCACTGATTCCCGTGGTCATGGTCAGCTGGTTGATCTATCGCAGTGAAGGTTCGGTCTCGCCTTACTATGCGGGGTTGAACCTGATGGTCATCGTCGCCTGCTTTTTGATCCCCTTTACGTGGATTGAAGCGATGTTCTATTGCACGATGACGCTACTGACTTATGTCATCGCCTGCTTCATGCATGACCAGACTGCTGTGGATTACTGGCGGATACTGCTTAACAACCTGTACTTCATCTCCGTCACCGGCGTGATCTGTGTGGTGGCATGTTACTTTCTGACACTAAAACGCCAGGAAGACTTTCGCCTGCGACATGAGTTGGCCAAACGAAACAAACAGCTTGCTGAATTGGATCGCATCAAGTCCGACTTCTTTGCCAATGTGAGTCATGAATTCCGTACACCGTTGACCTTGATCCTTGCACCGGTCGAGGAGATGCTCAACAACTCAAGCAATCTGCCCGACTCCACCAAACAGACACTTGGCCTAGTTCGACACAATGCTCTGCGACTGCTTAAGCTCATCAATGACTTACTGGAAATCATCCGGCTTGAAGGCAAAGCCGTCACACTTGATCGCCGACCATTGGATCTTGTTTCCATGGTCAAAGGACTCTGTGAATCCGTCCGTCACCTGGCTCAATCCAAGAAATTATCACTTGAATGCGTCTGTCAAAAAGAGACAATTACCGTGTCCGGCGATTGGGATCGACTTGAAAAGGTTTTCTTGAACCTGCTGACCAATGCCATCAAATTCACCAATAGCGGCGATCGCATTACAGTGTCCATTGACTGCGATGACCAGCAGGCAATCATCACCATTACCGACACTGGCATTGGTATTGCCAAGCAGGATTTATCCAACATCTTCGAACGCTTCAAGCAGGTTGACAGTTCCTCGACCAGGCGATTCCAGGGACTTGGTCTTGGGCTAGCACTGTCACGCGAACTGGTCCTTGAGCACGATGGCGAGCTTTCGGTCACCAGTGAACAAGGCCAGGGCACGAGCTTTTGTGTCACCTTGCCGTTGCTCAAATTCCAGACGTCCACTGACATTCAACACAGCGGTGACGAGTCCGACGCCATTCAAACCATGATGCGCAAGGCTCAACAATCCGCTACCCAATCTGCAAGTCCAACCGACACGACCAGCCAGGAAGTTGGCAGTGGCCAGTATCAGATTCTAGTCGTCGATGACGAACCGGAAATGCGCTCGTTTCTGGTCTCCACATTGTCCGAAGAGTACCGTGTGCTCCAGGCTAGTGATGGACTTGAAGGTTTGGCTATCGCACAGTCACAGCAGCCGGACCTGGTTTTACTGGACCTGATGATGCCCGGTCTTAACGGCTTGGATGTCTGCGAGAAACTCCGTGCCAATGAATCGCTAGCGGACATGAAAATCGTGCTACTCACGGCCCGTGCAGATGAGCAGTCCAAGCTCGATGCCCTGCGTCGTGGCGGTGATGACTTTATCACCAAGCCCTTCGGCACCGTGGAACTGCGAACGCGACTGAGCAATCTGCTCAAAACCGTATCCTTGCAAAAAGACCTCCGGCAACGCCACGAGGAGTTGCAACGGACGATGGCTATGTTGCAGGCCACCGAAGCCCAATTGATCCAAAGTAAGAAAATGAATGCCTTGGGATCACTGGCAGCAGGACTGTTGCATGAAATCAACAACCCGCTGAACTACACACTAATGGCATTGCAGATGCTCGATGAGTCGCTTGGGGAATTGGCTGACGAAGACAAACAGACACTTGCTGACATTCATCAGGGCATGCAGCGCATCGGTGAAATTGTCAGTGATCTGCGAAGCTTTGCCTATCCTGATCAGGCGAATGTGGGAGAAGTCTGCAAGGTACATGATGCGTTGACGATGGCGTTGCGATTCACTGCTCATGAACGAAATCAGATCGATATGCAGATCACGGTCCCCAAGGATTTACAGGCCATCGCTTCTCGATCACAACTTACGCAGGTGTTGGTGAACCTGCTGCAGAACGCCATCGCGGCTGTGAGCCAAGTCGCAGATCAACGCAAAGCCACCATCAAAATTTCAACTTCTCTGGCGGATAAGCAAATCGCGATTACAATACATGACAATGGCGTTGGGATTGTCCCACAAAAGCTGCCTCACATATTCGACCCATTTTTCACCACCCATGAAGTAGGTGGCAACCGTATGGGACTTGGACTGAGCATTTGTCACGCCATTATTGAAAAGTTGGACGGAACCATCAGCATTGACAGTGAACCCAATGCATGGACCCAATTCACAATCAACCTGCCAAGTGCAGACCAGGGGGCGTAACATGAGCACAAACACAACTACCAATCAGTTGATTCTCTATGTCGATGATGAAGAGCAGGCGTTGAAATATTTCGACAAGATTTTCTCCAAACACTTTGATGTGATTACCGCAGCAAGTACGGATGAAGCCTTGGAGATTCTTGAGCACAAGGCCTCACAGATCGCTGTTCTGATCACCGACCAGCGTATGCCCAAACGCTCTGGCGTGGAGCTGCTGGCTCAGGTGCGTGAGCAATACCCGCATATTGTTCGGATTCTCACCACAGCCTATGCGGAGCTGGATAATGCGATTGATGCGGTAAATCGGGGTGAAATTTTCCGCTACATCACCAAGCCCTGGAACATTGCTCAACTCAAAACAACACTCAGTCAGGCATTGGAAATGCAGTATGCCAAACCTGAGTGTTCATACGCCATTGCCCCTTATGCGATTCTTGCTGCGGGACTTTCGGGACGGTTTCGTGGCTGTAAGTTGGCTGTGTCCAAACTCATTGAACACTGGCCGGCACCGTCGGCAATCAACGATCCGACTTCAACTGCGGCGTTTGTCAATCTCGCTGACACTCTTAATCATGCCAGTTCCGCGATGGATGACGATCTGACGCTGGTCGCACTTGAAGAACAAATTTCGCATGCCCCGGGCTTTGCAGGCAAGGTCACTTCCGAAGACCGCAGTGGTGCAATTCGCTTTGTAGCCAATGCTCGATTGATGCAGGCCACTCTTGAAGCACTGGCTCGAATCAGTCAAAATTCTGAAGCAGCTGATCAAAACGTTGATCTGAAATCAGAAATCAGAAACAAGGTCCCCGGCATCGTCATTACATGGCAGATCATGCCCATGGGAGGAAGCGATGACATCCCCGTCAACTGGTCGCCTGACCTGCTGATGGTCTACCTGTTTACCATCCACCACGGGGGACAGGTTGCTGTGAATCATCCATCCATCGAGTTGTGGATACCCCAGTCTCCACGCGATGTGGATGTAAAACGCCATATGGACAATTGGCTGGTTGACTTGATTTAAAACAGCTCGTTGAATCGAACATATCAGTCCACATTGACTTGATGTCGCTTGCACATTTGCTCACATCGATCAACGAGCATTTCAATGAGTTCAACCGGCTGCACGACAGTTAATCGCTCGTGATACTCCCAAATCCAATCCGCGATTTCCTTAAGCCCATCGACTTCAAAACACATTTCACATTGCCCATCACAGAGCATGCGATAGGTCTGAGTGTGGTGCCAATTGATACTCGTCATCACAGCAGCATGTTGGGCATCAACATTGATTTTAATTTGATAAATCTGTCCTTCAGGCCGCCAACGCCATGCCTTGCCCAGATACTGGTTGATCTCAAAGTCAACACGTCGAAAAACTGTATCCGTCAAGCGAATTTGAGACAGTGATGTCAGCGGGATTGTTCGCATGGCACTTCCCGGGTGAACAACCGCCACCAGCAACCACTGGCAATCCGAACAAATCAAGTGATGCGGATGCAACCGCAGATCATGCTCTTCATCAGCAGGTGACCGATAGGTACATGCCACGCAAAGCCTCTGATCAATGGCGTTAAGGAACGTCGACACATTATCTGTTTGGATATCAGACTTGTCGGAGTTGGTCGCAATCACTGTGACAGAATCCAGCAATCCACGACAAACTTCACGCACCGGCACCGAAAGACTGCACGTGATCTTTCGCAAGGCGCGAATTGCATCGGCACTGACATGGCTGTCAACATCCTTGGCAACGGTCTTAAGAAGTAATATCAAAGCACGAGCTTCAGATGATTGCAGATTGACTGGTGGAAGGTAATAAGTCGAGTTGACCTGATATCCTTTGCCTTGCTCATGGGTATAAGGAATCCCCGCATCACGCAACACTTTCAAATCACGAAACGCAGTCGAACGGCTAATGTTCAACTCATCCATGATCTCGTACAACTGCGTGCCAACCCCGGATTGAAGGATGGTCACTAATTCGAGCAGTCGTGGGAGACGTTGATTTTCCATGTAATTAATACATACGATTCAAACGAGCCGTCACACCGGAACCTCTCCGGACGCTTGAATTTCCGGGATACCCAGAAGCTAAAACATCTTAGCATCAAAAACAACATTTGCACCCATGAATTGAATCAACAGTCAACAATCTTCAAGATGCTTAATTGGAGATAAAAACATATGATGTACTGTTATTTATCGAAGTCCTGCAGTCAAATGACTGAGCCTCAACGAAAGAAGTACAAATGGTCAGTGGCATAGAATCCAACCCGAATCAAGATCAGACAGACGTGTCAGATGAGGTATCAGAAAAAATCCAACTCGCACAACATACTCGCCTCAGTGCAGTTTCATTTCTGGATCGAACGGATGTCTTTAATGAGTTGGTGCATGAACAACACTGGTTATTACATCGTCTTGAAAAACTCACATTAACTGGCAATCTGTTTGTCTTTGAAAATGTACTGAATCAATCCGGCAAAATTGCAATCAAACTCGGCCCCATCCCAAGCATGCGCGGCGTGCAATCACAATGGGATATCAAAGTCACCCCAAACGCAAATAATGGCTTTACCGCGTCACTCAATGACGATAAAGCCTACCCATGGCAGGTTATCAGCTACGAAAACGGGCAACTCGGACGCACACGCGCCCTGCATCAGGCGCAAAAACAAATCATGGCCAGCTGCGAAATCAACTTCCTTTCCAACACATGGGGAGATCGATCGCAAGACTCGCGTATGAACGAAGCCTTCATTCTTGAGGAAATACAGGCAGCCCAAAAACTAGGAGTCGAAGTCGTCCAACTCGATGACGGCTGGCAGGCAGGTCGCACCTCCAACTCCGTGGAAGCCAAACAGGCTGGCGGCATATGGGATGGATTCCAAAACAGTGAAAACCCCTTCTGGGTTCCCGACCCGCAACGTTTCCCAAATGGACTTGAACCCATCCTTGAAGCTGCAAACAAAGCTTCAATCGCCATCGGCCTGTGGTATGCCCCTGACTCGGCGGATCATTTTGCCAATTGGCAAGCTGATGTGAATACTGTCATGCAACTGCATCAACGCTATGGCGTCCGTCATTTCAAATTCGACAGTATCAACACCCTTACCCGTGAAGCAGAAATCAATCTCAACCACTTTTTCGACGCATTGCTAAAACTGTCCGAGGGGAAAATCATCGTCGACCTGGATATCACCGCAAGAACACGCCCCGGATACTTCGGGCGGATTGACTGTGGCCCCCTGTTTGTCTGTAATCGCTATACCGACTGGCAAACCTACTGGCCCCACCAGGCTCTGCGGATGCAATGGCAATTGACCCATTGGATTGAACCGTCGCGCATCCGAATGATGCTGCTGAATCATTCGCGCAATGTCGAGAAATATACTGACGATCCTTTGGCACCGGCAGCCATCTCACCTGCAATGATGTTCGCTCCACTGATGTTCTGTCAACCACTGGGTTGGTTTGAAATCACCAATTTACCTGAGTGTTATTTCCAACAGATCAAACCTTTGGTCGAACTCTGGAAGCAGCATCGTGAGACTATGCATGCCGGGACGATCCTGCCTGTGGGCACCGAACCAGATGGTGTTGCGTGGTCGGGTTTCATCTCTCTTGCTGATGATGGCAAGTCCGGCTACCTGCTGGCATGCAGCGGCATGCAGACAAGCATTAACCTGACACGTGATTTACCTGACTGGTTACAGATCAGTAATGTCAAACAACTGGCAGGCATGGGACGAATGGAATGCAATAACGGCCTGACACAACTGACGCATATCCCCAATCAGTCCTTCTGGTTTGGGACATTCACCTGTGATGGTTGAGTTATTCACTGTGTGAATCCATGCTCTTAGCCTTTAACCACAGAGGCACAGAGTAAAACAGAGAGAGAATTTCATTTGGATTCAAGCCAATGCTGAGGCTTGAGACTGTTTGGATTGTTCTGATATTTCCTCTGTGACTCCGTGGTAAAAGCCAAGCACCCAACATCCTGCAATACATCTCAAACCCCTCAAAACACCGCAATATCTTTAAAATCATTTGTTCTAAATACCAGAACTTTTCCTTGACCTTATTGTTCTGGATACTAGAATCCTCCTATGAACCACACGCTGGCCAATGGCTTGGAAGTCTTGATGTTTCTGGCAAACGCACCGCGTCCGCATGGGGTCAGCGAGCTTGCGATTGCTTTGGATTTACCTAAAAGTCACATCCATCGCCTCTTGCAGACACTCATTGAAAACCAATACGTCGAGAAGGATTCTGCGCGTCGCTATGCCATTGGTATTGGGGCCTTGCGGTTGGGACATTCGCTACTGCGGAACATTCCGATCAGGCAGGTTGCCCTACCGGTGATGCAGCGTATGGTGCGGAAAGTCCACTTGCCGATGACCCTGGCAATGCCTTTTGGCAATGACGGGATCAGTGTGGCATGCGTGACACATGACGGCCAAATTCGTGACGTGACCGAAACATTGGGCAGTGTCCTTCATGCCAACTCCTCAGCCAGTGGCAAGTTGTTTCTGGCGTTCAAACCGGCGAAGCAACGTGACGAAATCCTCGCGGAATTGGACTACCGCAGCATCACACCCAACACGCATTGCAGCGCTTCATCACTGCGTAAAAACCTGATCCAAATCGCCCGACAAGGCTACAGTCTCAATGACCGTGAAAACGGCGTGGAATCCGCAAGCCTGGCGATGCCCATCCGCAACGATCAGCAGCAGGTCATCGCAGCCATTGGCTTGTCCGGTCACTACACCCAATTCACACCCAAGAGTCTGCCCGTATTAGTGGACGCTTTAAACCAAACCGCTGAAGAAATCCAAACACACCTCATGGAGAAGCAAGCATGTCCTCAGCAACCTCAACTCTCAACAACCCAATAAAATCCGACGACCAACCTGTCGGCACAGCCAACCCGCATAACCCCATGACCAAAGACCATGTGGATCAATACTGGGAAGAAGGCTACACCATCATCCGCAATGTGTTCGCCCCCCATGAAATCGAACAACTCTCAGCTGCCTGTGACCGTTGGAAATTCACCGGCCAACTCCTGGGGCATACATGGCGTAAAAAGAACACCGTCATCTGGATCGATAAGGAAAATGGCGAAGAACTCGTCCGAGGAATGCAGTGGCCCTCCTATCACGATCCGGTCATGGATCATTATCGTACCGACCCACGTCTGCTGATGATCCTTGAACCGCTCATCGGCATCAACATCAAGCAAATCATCAACCAGCTTCACTGGAAAAAGCCCGGCTCACAGGTCACATGGCCCCTGCATCGGGATGTGCGATCACGGCAACCTGTGGCGGACTTCACCGATCTGTACCCGTCATGGGTTCAGACCGGCATTGCCATCGACCCACATCGCGCGGAGAACGGCGCGATGAAAATTGTTCCCGGTTCGCATCGTGACTATGAACACAATCCCCATGACACATCGCTGTACAACGTGCCGGAGTATGAAAAGGACAGTCGCATTCGTGACATCGTACTCAATCCTGGAGACGTGGCGCTTTGGAGTGCTTACACGGTCCATGGTGGCGGATTCAACACCACGGAGTTTCAGGATCGCCGGTTGTACATCAACGGTTTTGTGAAAGCGGACATGTGCCGTCGCGGCGAATGGGCTTGGCGTGATGGGCGGACCTGTCATTTGCATGGCAAACAGGCATTGATCCAATTCAACGAAGTGGACACCTTGGCTGATGCGTTTTACGCAGGTGAACAAAATCGCCAGGAAAAGATCACGGATTGACCCAATGAGAATTCATATTCGGCTTATCCCGTAACAGCGACGCCGTTAATCAGACAATTCAAACACGCTTACAACGACATTCACTCACCGGATGTCGTTGTTTTATTTGGTTTGCTGCACTGTGGTCGAAAAACAGCCAAATTCGAGGATCAATTCGGCCGATAGTCCCAATAAGTGGTTCGAACATCGTTATCAAACGCATTGAATGAAAGTCCGATATGACATCTGACAAACCAAAGTCTCCGCGTCTGGGCTTGTATCGATTGGTAACAGCCATGAGTCTGTCGGGTTGCCTGTTTGCAGTTCTCATTGCAGGAGGTTTGTATGTGCTAACTTCCAAACGGATGACACCCGGCGATGCGTATGCACGATTAACACGCCCAGCGCTTTTAACCACAAAGCTGCATCTACCCCAACACACGCTCCTGACATCTGTGTCGTTTAAAGATGTGACGGATGATCACAACGAATTGGTTCAGGAACAGGATTGGCTGTTACACCCTACAGAATCACATGAATTAAGTGGTAATCTTTTTGTCTTTGAAAATGTGCTGGATCAAACCGGGCAGATCGCAGTCAAGCTCGGTCCCCTGCCCAGCATGCGTGCGGTCAAGTCCAATTGGGACCTGCGCGTTCACGCGGACAAACAAGGTGGATATCAAGCAGAACTTCGTGAAGATGAAACCTACTCATGGCAAATCATCAACTACACCGGCGGTCAACTAGGCCAAACCCGGGCCTTGCATCAAGCCCAACGCAAACTCATGGCATCACATGAAATCAACTTTCTGTCCAACACATGGGGCGACCGCAATCAGGACGCGCGAATGAATGAAGCATTCATCCTCAAGGAAATTCAGGCAGGTGCCCGATTGGGCGTCGAAGTGATCCAACTCGATGACGGCTGGCAGAAAGGTCGCACCGCCAATTCGATTGATGCCCAGAAAGCCAACGGTAAATGGGAAGGGTTTCATGATACAGCCAGCGATTTCTGGACACCGGATCTCACGCGATTCCCCAATGGATTTGAACCGATTCTCCAGGCAGCTCAACAGGCTGGTGTGGTCATTGGACTCTGGTACGCGCCGGACTCTTCAAATGACTTTGCAAACTGGCAAGCGGATGTGAAAACCGTCATTCAATTACACAAGCAATATGGTATCTGCCATTTCAAGTTTGATAGCATCAACACCCGTTCGCGTCAGGGTGAAATTCATCTCGACAAGTTTTTTGATGCGTTGGCAAAACAATCTGACAACCAGATCATTGTCGATCTGGATATCACCGCGAACTGTCGGCCAGGTTACTTTGGTCGAATCGACTGCGGGCCTCTGTTTGTCACCAATCGTTATAGCGACTGGCACAATTACTGGCCTCACCAGACGCTTCGAAACCTGTGGCAGCTTTCACGTTGGATCGACCCCATTCGCATGCGAATGATGTTTCTGAATAACACCCGCAACACCGAGCTTTATGCCAACGATCCACTGGCACCACAACAGGTCTCATCGGAGAGTTTGTTCGCCCCGCTGATGTTCTGTCAGCCATTGGGGTGGTTTGAAAACTCCAACCTGCCCTCGGAATATTTTCAGCAGGTCAAGCCGATGGTGGATCTATGGAAAGCGCATCGTCAGGCGATCCATGCGGGCACAGTATTTCCAGTCGGTCACGTCCCTGATGGCGTGAACTGGTCAGGCTTTGTCTCTATCAATACCGAACAGACGGCGGGGTATCTACTGGTCTGTAACGGTCAACAGACGAAAGTGGACCTCGAACGCGACATGCCGAATTGGGTGACTGTTAGCGAAGCAAACCAACTCGCGGGTTCGGGGCAGATTCAAGTAACTTCCGACAAGGCAAAAATTATTGACATGGCCGGACAATCCTTCTGGTTTGGTACCATTCAAATATCACCCCCAAATGAGGCTGCATCCAAGTCTGTTCACTGAGTAGTCATGCGATGGTTATCGGCTCATATTCTTGTCACTCAAATCCTGTTAATTGATGCCATCCCTTAAAGCATCGAAGTTCATACTTTTTTTCAGAGTACTGGAATAATCTCGCATTACCCGGTGTAATGTGAGCAGGAGTATAGATTCGTGGCCAATAGTCAAGCACGACAATTGATGATGGCGGAGATGGATTCGGTCTACCGAATGGCATTTCACCTAAGCCGTCACCCCGACGAAGCATCAGATTTGGTGCAGGAGACATACCTGCGTGCCTTGCGTGCCGAGTCGAGTTTTGAACTGCGTGAAAATGGGATCAAGCCTTGGTTATTCAAGATTTTGCACAATGCGTTTTACACGAAGATTGGCAAAGCTCGAAGAGCCCCGACGCTTGTGGAAGACCTTGGGCATGAGTCGGCACCGGATGAAATGAATACGCCAAGCCCGTGTTGGGATTTGGACACGTTGGATTGGGAGCAGGTGGATGATCGACTTAAAGAAGCGATCCACGCGTTACCCGATCACTACCGCGAAGTGCTGTTGCTCTGGGCGGTTGAAGGATTGAAGTATCGTGAAATTGCCGACGTGCTGGGCGTGGCTTTGGGGACGGTGATGAGCCGACTCTATCGGGCCAGGAGCGTCCTGTCAGAACAGTTGGCAGAATTGGCTGAGGAACATGGCATTGCCGTTGGCGAGTAATCGTCACGAGATGATAAAGACTTTGAGGGAGGGAAAGGTCAATATTTCAAATGGGTATTGATAAAACAGGTTAACAGTGATGAACAGCAGTAACGAATGTAAAAAATATCTGGCCGCCTTTGCCGACGGCGAATTGGACGTGGATCAAAACCTGCGTCTGTTGGAGCGCATGAAAATGGACCCCAACGCCACGGCACGTGTGACCCATCAGCAGCAGCTTCGTGAGAACGTCTGCCGTTGTATGTCGGCTGATTGCCCCCCGATGCCTGATGCACTCAAGCAGTCGGTCATGCAGATGCTCGAAGAACCGAGCATTGATGAACACGAAGCAGTCATCGCCCGCATTCGCCCCTATCAAGTTACCGCGTTTCTCAGTTCCATCGCAGCCGCCATTGCCATTTGTCTTTCCCTGTTCATGTATTTCAATCAGCCCAACGTCACACCGGGCTTTGAGTATTCTCAAGTTGCCAACGAAGAACACATCCCAGGATTCAACGACTACACCGCAGCGTCGATTCTCCCGGCATCACAGATAGACCGTTTCTCAAACCGACACACCAGTTGTGCCCAGAAGATTTCCATTCTGCATCAATTTGCATCCAATCCGACAAGTGTCGAAGAAATGCCCAAGGTCATCAGTGAACATCTGGGAAAACAAGCTTATCCGTGCTTGAACCTGAGCAATATCGGCTATGAATTTGCTGCAGCGGGCCCCTGTAAAATCCCCAATAAAAACGCCTCCGCGCATCTGGTTTACAAGTCCACCAATCCTGATGGCAAGCAAGACACCATCAGCCTGTGGATCGCTCCGGACGATGGCACACTCGACCTGGTTCCTGACAAAGCGTTTCGGATCCGTGGCCCTGAAAGCAGTCACCCCATCATCGCATGGCGACACAACAACCTTGTCTACTACATCGTGGGCGACACCTACACCAACGTTCAACGTGCCTATGTCGCACTCAACGGCACGACCACCAGTGGTGCGTAAGACTGTGCATCTGCTGATTGCTTGTTGATGAGTCAAAGCCATCTATAATCAGCAGCGTGAAACACACCCAGGTCGATCAACTCAATACTTCAGTTCAATTATCACCCATTGCATGGTCGCAATCGCTATTGATATGGGCACTGATCATTGTCAGTGTGGGTATCTTGTATTGGCCGGCGAGGTACGCTCCTTTTCTGCTTGATGACTATCCAGCGATTGTCGATAATCCTGCGACACAATCAGGTGTATTACTGGATACATCATTACTGCGGAATCCTCGCGCTTTGCCAGAGATCAGCTTCCGAATGAATCGCATGATCAGTGGCAACCAGACACTGAGCTATCATCTGCTGAACTTTCTGATCCATGCGATCAACGGCATCCTGCTGTTTCACCTGGCGCGTAGCACACTGCTGCGAATCAAACAGACTTCCAATGAAAAGGCACATCGCTTAGCAGCTGTGATCGCTTGGCTATGGGTTGTGCATCCGTTGGTCACACAACCTGTGATCTACATTGTCCAACGTGCTGAGATGATGGCAGCAACTTCTATTCTGCTAACCCTCTTGGCGTTGACATACTCAGCGAATTCACCACGCAAATACGTCTGGCAGGTAATGGCTCTTTTGAGTTGCATCGCCGGATTCTATTGCAAGCCGATTGTGGTCACCTTGCCAATCATTGTCCTGCTTTGGGATCGCACGTTTCTTGCCGGCACGTTCAAAATCGCTTTCAAACAACGAGGCGTCTTGCATGCCCTTTTTTTTGCGTCCCTGCTGTTACTTGTTGTGACGCAAACCACTTCCCTGCTCAACACCGCAAACATACCCGATTCAACGCAATCCGCAGGGTTAACGGTCCAGACCGTATCGCCGGTCGCCTATCTTTTTGCACAAAGTCAGATCATTGGACATTATCTGTGGCTGTGTGTCTGGCCGATGACGTTGGTGTTTGATTATGGTTGGGCTCCGCCGACAGCTTTAGGTGATTATGCGGTGAGTTTCGCTGCGATGTCCTTGCTCTTTGGGATCACCTTGATTTCACTTGCAACACGTTTTGCCATGTTCGGCATGTTGCTGATGCTGGTGTTTCTGATCCTCGGGCCGACCTCCAGTGTGATCCCGATCTTTGACCTTGCAGTAGAGCATCGTATGTACTTGCCATCAGCTTGTGTGGTGGCAATTTTAGTGCTGCTCATCCACCAACTGCTTGCCCGGCAAGTCATGCTCCGCATCACACTACTGGTCTTGGTCGGACTCTTATTTTGTGGGCGGACTTATCTGCGAGCTGATGATTACCGAAGCACGATTAGCCTTTGGCAAACGGTTATCGCTGCGGTCCCACATCATCCACGTGCCTATGCCATCCTTGGGCAACAGTACGAAGCAGCCAACCAAACCGATCAAGCCCTGTACGCTTACCAGCGGGCGATTGAATATTCCAATGAATCACCCAACCATGTGAATCTGATTGCTCATCTTGGCTTGGCAAAACTGCTGTTACAAAATCAGCAAACATCACAGGCATTGATGATACTCAATGACACACAACCACTCTCTGATGGCGATCAGCAAAGTGTCCATAACCTCATGCTTTTAGCGTGGCGACAAGAAGCAGCCATGCATGCCAGACTCAGGCGATGGGACTTGGCAGCCCAAACCTATGAAAATCTCATCAAGCAGTCACCAGACGACAAATCGTTTTACCGTGTCTATGCGTGGCTGCTGGCAACGTGCCCTGACGACTCCATTCGCGATGGGCAAAAAGCGTTGAACCTGTTGAACCAAACGGTAACTGAAAACGACATGGCCAACGTATTTGTATTGGATATCAAAGCTGCGTCGCTGGCAGCAATACAAGACTATCCCGCTGCAATAATCACCATCAATCAAGCATTGGAACTGGCCAAGTCCACAGGTGATGATCGGCTGATACGGCGACTTGAATCACATCGCCAAAGCTATACCCAACACAAACCGTTCCTGCTTAAATAAAAAACAACACCGCAGCACTTACGTGTTACGGTGTTGAACAAGATTAAATTTTAGAGTCTGCGATCACTCGCCAACGACGGAGACCTTCACCATGGTCGGCGCTTTGACTGGCGAGCCAGCACGTGCATCAGTTAATGGTGTTGCGCCGATTTTATCGACGATATCCAAGCCTTCAATGACCTTACCAAAAGCGGTGTATTGTCCGTCAAGATGTTGACAGCGTTCACGCCCCAGACAGACAAAGAACTGGCTGCCAGCTGAATCAGGATCACCTGAGCGTGCCATGGAGAGGACGCCCTTTTCATGCTTACGATCGTTGAATTCAGCTTTGATGTTCCAACCTGGCCCCCCTGTTCCATCACCCCGTGGGCAACCGCCCTGGATGACGAATTCGGGGAGAATGCGATGGAAAGATAATCCATCGTAGAACCCCTGGCCTACCAGTTTCAAAAAGTTTTCCGTGTGTCCTGGCGCCACATCCGGCCATAGTTCGACGACCATAGTGCCTTCAGATGTTTCCAATTTGACTTGTGGATAGTTGTCACTCATGCGCAAATCCCGTTACATTGATAATGATTCGTACCAACCTGTTCATTCATCCTATAACGCTGGAGCAATAGTGCAAATGCGACACCCCCACCTCATGACGCTGGTTTTTATCTCAATGCTGACTTTCACAGTAACCGGATGTAGTACACCCCCCGTCGCTGCCCCCCCGCAGTCCAAGGCCATGAATAATTCTGCCCCGGACTTCACCTTGCAAAACCATGCTGGTGATATGGTTCAGCTCAGTAGCCTACGTGGGCAATGGGTTTTGCTGTACTTTTTTCCACTCAGTGACACACCAGCCTGCGCCTGTCAGGCCAATGAGTTTACCGGTCTGATTCGCAACTTGGATCAGGTTCCCGCCAAGACGCTTGCCATTTGTACGGACATGCCGGACATGGTGGATGTTTATCGCAGTAAATACAAATTACCGATCATGTTACTGGGCGATGAGCATCGTCAAGTCACCCAGATGTACGGTGCATGGAAAGGTGGTGATTACAACGGCGTGACGCAGCGAACCGCTATTCTCATCAATCCGTCAGGCCAGATTGTGCATCGAATGCCTGTCAATAAAGCACAAGGCACCATCGCAACGCTCAAATCTGTACAAAAACAGGTACCCTGATTTTGCAGCCGACTGCAAGGCAGGTTAAATTACCTAAGCTAACAGGTAATCATACCAGTGGAGAGAATAATGGCAGACGGCACATTTCCGATCACCATCGAGGATGGTATTCACATCGTTAAACTTTGTGAATGCATTCTGCAAAACATGCCACCTGAGCAGATCGGTCCGGAGATTGTGCAAATCATCGACAAGATCAACGATCCCAAATTGATCATCAGCTTTGAAGAAGTCGAACATCTTTCCTCTGCATCACTGGGCATGCTCTTGATGATCAATAACTCCATTGCCAACCGTCAAGGTCAATTGGTTCTCTGTTGCATGAATCGTCGCGTCACCGATCTTTTTGATCTAACCAAACTGACGATGAAATTCACCATCACCAAGACCGTGGATGATGCGACCGCTTCTTTTGCGTAAACTATCTGCCTGCTTTGAATCCAACTACTGAATCGAACTCTTTTTTTTGAGGCGCTTGCTCTATGTCCTTCCACTCTGGCCGTGCGACCTTCTGCCGCTTTTCAGTCTCTGGCGATGCCCCGGCAACGGCGGATGAGACCGCCATCTCCATCCTCAGCGAGTTTGCTTTTGAGGCACAGTCAATCGGGGTCCCCCAGGAAATCGAAGTCGGGTTTGTCACCGGCGAACATGTGTTTGACACGCAATTCACCTATGGCAAAAACGGATTTGGGCCGGCGCTACTCTTTGCACTTCGCATCGACACACACAAAGTCCCCTCAGACATCAAGCAGGCCTACAAATGCATGCACGAGCAGTCCGTTGCTGCGGGTAAAGAAAACTCACTGGGCTTTCTGTCCAAAGCCGAAAAACGCGAAGCCACCGAACTGACCAATCGTCAACTTCAGGAAGAGTTGGCTGCGGGCAAGTATCGCAAATCCAAAATGGTGCCAATCCTCTGGGACCTCCAACGCAAGGAACTGCTTTGCGGCGCCGTCGGTAACGCGATCATTGAACAGTTACACAAAATCATGCGCGACAGTTTCAACGTTGAGTTGGATCAACTCACCTCCGGCGGGATTGCCCGTCAAATCCTCTCGGCCAAAGGCGAGACGCGCGATTTTGAAGACATCAGGCCCTCGGCATTCACCGCACCCCCTGCCGGGGCGTCAGAAAACCATGAAGACGCAGCAGGTGTCCAGGACATCACCATCCCTCCCGTTCCCTGGGCGACAGCCAGCATCGACATGAAGGATTTTCTGGGCAACGAATTTCTCCTGTGGCTATGGTGGATTCTTGAAGAACACGAAGGTTCCGTCGAAATCGATGCGCCGGGAACCCAACGCAAAGACAGCATCGGCATTCTCTTTGACAAGTCCCTGAACATGGACTGCGCCTGGGAAGTCGGTGGCAAGCAAACACTCACCGGAGACGGCCCCACGCGATTGGTCGAAGCAGCGGACGCCCTGGTCACCGGCAAGTGGCCTCGCAAGGCAGGCATGATCGTTGCCGACGAAGCATCCAGTGAGCAATGGGAACTGACCTTCCAGTCGGACATGATGATTCTTTCGAGTATCAAACTGCCCGACCCTGACGAAGCGCAGTCTCCTCGTGACGTGATCGAAGCACGCATTCTCTCCTGCCGTCGCATCGCGGAGATTTTCACAGGGATGTATGCCAAATTTTTAAGCGTCCGAATGGACCCCAATGCATGGGCGACGCGTCGCGAAGCAATCAGCAAGTGGATTGCAAGTCGTAAACGCAAGTAAACACGTCAGCGACACGCAGTGTCGCAGCTATTTCAATGACGACAAATCACATTTTCAAACTATAGCTGTAACACTGCGTGTTGCTGTTGCATCTAAGATGCAATTCACGCGACGTTAAATTTTCATCTTCATCACACAAAACCGAGCAACGATCTGCGGCGTATTGCATAATGGTAGTAGAGCCATTTTACATACGGAGATATCCATGCTCATCGGCATCCCCAAAGAAACCAAGCATCACGAATACCGCGTATCCATGCTCCCGGTTGGCGTAGAGTTACTCTGTGCGCGTGGGCATCAGGTCCTCGTCCAACGCAGCGCAGGGATTGGCAGTGGCTACGAAGACGCGGCGTACGAAGCAGCTGGCGCAAGACTCGTCGACGATGCAGCAGACGTTTTTAACCATGCCCAGATGATCGTCAAGGTCAAGGAACCGTTGGAACCTGAATGGGCAATGCTCCGTCAAGGGCAGATCGTCTTTACGTACTTTCACTTTGCAGCAAGCAAGCCGTTGACGCAGGCGTGTCTGGATGCAGGTATCACAGCAATGGCGTACGAGACATTGACTGATAGACATGGGACGCTGCCACTGCTGACTCCGATGAGTGAAGTGGCTGGCCGGATGTCGATTCAGGAAGGTGCCAAGTATCTTGAAAAACCGACGATGGGACGCGGGATTTTACTCGGGGGCGTGCCCGGTGTTGAAGCCGGTGAAGTGTTGGTATTGGGCGCAGGTGTCGTCGGCTCCAATGCTGCTCGGATTGCAGCTGGCCTTGGCGCTCGCGTGGTGATTATGGATATCAATCTGGATCGACTTCGGTATCTGGATGATGTGATGCCCCCCAATGTGCACACGGTGTATTCCGACCCGCATGCGATTGCGGAGTATGCGGCACGGGCGGACTTGATTATCGGCGCGGTCCTGATTCCCGGCGGACGCACGCCGGTGCTCATCCCCAGGGACATGCTCAAGACCATGAAGCCCGGCAGCGTCATCGTCGATGTGGGTGTGGATCAAGGCGGTTGCGTCGAAACCTCGCGTCCAACATCCCATGCTGATCCGACATTTATCGTAGACAACGTGGTGCATTACTGTGTGTCGAACATGCCTGGTGCGGTCGGTCGAACCAGCACGCAGGCCTTGTGTCATGCCACCCAACCGTATGTCATCAAGTTAGCCAACACTGATCTGGACACGTTGATATCCAGCGATCCAACCTTTGCCACCGCAATGAACATGCGCGATGGCAAAATCACACATGACGCCGTGGCAAATGCGTTTACCAACTGATTGCTCTTTCGCTGATTGGCATGTCCCTTTACACTGTTACACGCATGACTCACCCCACAGACACAGCATCCGGGTTCGACGGTTTGTGTCACCAGTGGCAACAACACTGGCCTGCTATCGCATCGGCACGCCAAAAAGCCCCGCAAATTCGCCAGCAGATTCATGACGCCATTACCGCCGCCGCTACCGATCTCATCCCGCCCGACGCTGCGTTGGTGGTCTTTGGCTCACTGTCACGTAACGAATGGACCAGTGGGTCGGATGTGGATTGGACACTGCTTCTGGACACCGGTGCAAACCCGCAGCACTACCGCGTGACGCAACGCATTGGCCAAATTCTTTCTGATTTAAAACTCGCTGAACCGGGCAATACCGGAACCTTTGGCAACATGACCTTCAGCCATGACCTGATCCACCAGATCGGTGGGCAAGAGGACACCAACATCAACCAGACACGGCGTCTGCTGATGATCCTTGAATCCACTGCCATCGTCGGAAGTGATGTGCATCAACGTGTTCTTGGTCAAATTCTCCAACGTTATGTGCATGACGGTCTGCCTATGGCGATGAGTCACGAACCTATGCCGCTGGAAGTCCCGCGTTTTTTGCTAAATGACATCGTGCGGTATTGGCGGACCATGACCGTGGACTACGCCAAGAAAGCATGGGACAGCCCCAACCACAAATGGGCCGTTCGCAAAAGCAAACTTCGTCTGTCGCGTAAATTGATGTTCACATCTGGCCTGCTCATGTGCTTTAGCTGTGAGTTAAGCCATCCGGACAGTAATCCTGCGTTGTTTGATCATGAACCTGCTGAATCCCGTTTGGTAAATCAACTACTCAAACAGGTTGCACTCAGTCCAATGGATCGGCTTTGCAATGCGCTGTTGCAATTGAGTCATCCCCAAACAGCTGCTATTTTGCTTGGAGCTTACGACCGGTTTCTGGCTGTGCTCAATGATCCGGAAGCTCGTAAAATACTCACACAACTTACGCCCCAGTCCGCAACGAACAACGACTTGTTCACAGAGATCCAGCAACTTGGCGAAGCCTTCAACGCTGGTTTGGAAACACTGTTTTTTGACGACCACCCTGCCTTGGCTCAATGTATCAGGAGGTACGGAATCTTTTGAATAGACTCATCGGTTTTTCAAGCGGATCATTGGCTAAGGGGAATTTTCGACGTGCTCTGGATATCCTGCGGACATACAGCGTCGATGTCATTGAGTTGTCTGCTTTGCGTGAGCATGAACTTGAGCCACTCCTTAAAGCACTTGAAGACGGGCTGGACCTTTCGGACTTTCGCAACGTGTCGTTTCATGCACCCAGTAAACTCGTCAAACTTGATGCACAGACTCTATGCGAGATGCTTGATCCAATTGTCGCTCGCAAGTGGAATATCATTGTCCACCCGGACTTGATTGAAGACCCTCATCCATGGCGACAACTGGGGCATTATCTGTGCATCGAAAATTCAGACCATCGCAAACCCCTGGGACGCACTGCATCGGAGATGACGGAGTACTTTGAGATGCTGCCCGAAGCGAGTTGGTGCTTTGATGTGGCACATGCCCGGCAGGTGGATTCGACAATGTCAGTCGCCATTGCAATGTTAGCCAGCTTTGCGGATCGATTGCGTGAAATCCATTTAAGTCGCATCGACATGGCAGGCAAACATTGGGCATTGGACGTTGCGACGATCACGGCCTGCCGGCGAATCGCACCACGGGTTGATCCCAAGGTTCCCATCATCCTCGAATCCGTAATCAAGCCCCAAGGCATTCCCGACGAAATGCTCAGTGCAGCACAGGCATTTGGTGTTGAACATCTGCACGATTGATACCCATCCTGAAAATAACGCGTGCGATACTTGTTTGTTGTAGAGCACCGGGTGTCAACATGGCGCAGGCATCCATTGACACACAAGACCTGCACCGGATTCACATCCGGTGCTCATACCAATTCCAAAAAATTCTTGTGCCATGTGATGTCAGTTTTTTTGAGCCAAGACAATTAACCACAGATGAACACAGATACACACAGATTTTGCGGAGGAGCCTTTTTTTGTTCACTGCGGTTCTCTGCACTTCATCGGCAAAATGCAGTGTCCATTCACGCCAACTTCAACAACACCACCAGCACGTCATAGAGTGCATGCGTCCCAGCCACGATGCCAAATCCGCGAATGACATAGATACCCGCGAAGTACACACCTGCGCCGGTGTAAAAGATGCACCTGTTCCAGTCAAAGGGGTTGTTGTCTGAAAAGTGATACAAGGCAAAGAGTACCGCTGAGGCCAGAATAATCACAATATTTGCCGGTTTTTCAGGCAGATTCAAACCATCGACCAACACCATGTGAAGTAGCGCAATGACGATGAGTCGAAATAAAAGCTCTTCATAAATCCCTGCTCCCAGAGAGTGAACCAACTGCTCAGTCCAATGCACCTGTGCGAAGCCCGGAGCCTGCAACGCCATGGCAAGCTGCGCTTTGGACAAAACCATCGCGAACATGAACAGCGGGAACGCCAATCCCAGACACTCGGCTCCCATCCACATGCACATCGTCGGCTGGAGCGTCAGTTGCTTGCGATCCTTTTGCAGAAAATGCTGCGTCAGCAACACCACCACAACCAATAACCCCGGCAGGTAATAACCGGTAATGTCAAAGAGTTTGAAAAAGTCCCGCAGCAGTGACCGAGCGTAGATATACCGAGCCACCCCGTCAGATGCATGCGATGCGTAATACCACATCCCCAACTCATAGACGAGTAGGATCGGCAGCAAAAACAGCAGCGACTGCAATGGCCGACGCGAGGCCTGCCAGTAATGACCTTCAGCCTGACGCGGTGGCGGAGCTTCTTTGGATGGGACGGTTTTAGGCGACATAATTTAGAAAGTCATCACGGCATGCACATCGCCGAATCGCTTGACTTTATCTCGCCCTGGTAAAAAGGAGAGTTCCAGCAAAACGGTGATGCCAACAATCTCGCCGCCCAAACCATCAATGAGTTGGCAGCAGGCGTCGAGTGTGCCGCCCGTGGCAAGCAGGTCATCGACCATCAACACCTTCTGCCCGGGCTTAATGGCGTCGGCATGGATTTCGAGCTTGTCTTTGCCATACTCCAGATCGTACTCCATTGCTCGCACTTCACGAGGCAACTTATTGGGCTTGCGGATCGGTACAAAGCCGGCGCTGAGCGATTGGGCAATGGCAGTCCCGAAAATAAACCCGCGACTCTCGGCACCGACCACCAGATCAATGCCCTTGCCACGAAACGGATTGGCCATCTGTTCGACCGACATCGCCAAACCTGCAGGATTGGCAAGCAACGGCGTGATGTCCTTGAACACAATCCCAGGCTTGGGGTAATCCGGAACGTCCTTGATCAATGATTCGAGTTCGAGCATGTTTGATTCCTTGGTTTATTTTTTTCTTTACCGCCAAGACGCCAAGAGCGCCAAGTTTTAAGACATTTTTTACCACAGAGGCCCAGAGCACAGAGCCAAAATAGACGACAGTGAATGCTCTGTATTATTTTCTTCTCTGTGTCTCTACGTCTCTGTGGTCAAAAAACAATGCTTTTCTTTTTCCAAACTTGGCGTCCTTGGCGTCTTGGCGGTTCAAATTCCCACATGTTTTACCATGTTTTGACCTTTTACGCTTAGGGGTCGGGTTGCTTTTGCGTGATGAATCTGCGACAACATCCTACATGGACGCATTTATCATTCAGGGCGGTAAACGACTCCGCGGAACAGTACGAATCAACGGCTCGAAAAATGCTGCGCTGCCACTGATGGCTGCAGCATTGCTCACCGATCAACCTGTCATCCTTCGGGACTGTCCCAATCTCGCGGACATCCGAAATATGCAGAGGTTACTCGACTCACTGGGTTGCCCGACGCAGCGCGATGGTGACGATGGCAAGGGACGCAATGTCACCCTCCATGCCAACGATGATTCCAAGTGCACGGCACATTACGACATCGTGCGAACCATGCGCGCGAGTATCTGCACACTCGGTCCCCTGCTTGCCCGACGTGGACAAGCCAGAGTGTCGATGCCCGGTGGTTGTAACATCGGTGACCGGCCAGTCGACCTGCATCTGCGTGGTCTTGAAGCACTCGGTGCGCATATCCATCTGGATGAAGGCTACATCGTCGCGTCACTGCCCAAAGGTAAACGCCTGCATGGCGCCCGCATTTTCCTGGGTGGGCCGTTTGGTTCAACTGTCCTGGGGACCGCCAACGTCATGTCCGCAGCGACACTGGCACAAGGCACGACCATCATCGAGTCCGCAGCCTGCGAGCCGGAAATTGAAGGACTCGCTGACATGCTCATCGCAATGGGTGCAAAGATCAGCGGCGCTGGCTCACCACGGATCACCATTGAAGGTGTCGACTCGCTTAATGGCGTGGACTTCACCGTCATGCCCGACCGCATCGAAGCAGGCACCTACATCATGGCGGGCGCGATCACCAACGGTGATGTGAAGCTGGAAAACTGCCCGGTCGATGCGCTCAGTGCCGTGATCGACCGACTCAAATTCATTGGCGTGGAACTTGAGCCCATTGATGAGTCCGACCCGTTGCGTCAGACCGTGCGCGTCGCATCATCACGGAGACTTGAACCGGTGCAACTCACCACTCAGCCGCACCCGGGTTTCCCAACCGACCTTCAAGCTCAGATCATGGCATTACTGTGTCTGGCGGATGGCAACTCGATCATCACCGAGAAGATTTTCCCCGACCGCTTCCTGCATGTAGCTGAACTATTGCGCATGGGAGCCAACCTTACACGCAACGGCTCAAGTGTTCTGGTCACAGGTGTCCGTGAACTCATCGGTGCCCCGGTGATGGCATCGGACCTCCGCGCGTCAGCAGGCCTTGTGCTGGCAGGACTCGCTGCCCGTGGCACCACCACCATCAACCGCGTCTATCACCTTGATCGCGGGTACGAAAAAATGGAACTCACCTTACAAGAGTTGGGCGCGGATATTCAGCGCGTCAATGTGGATGCGGTTTAAGGTGATGAACAATTGAGAAATTACTGTGACATCGCGTATCACAGATCATCACTCTACGATCTGATCCTTGAACGCAATTTTAAATTCATCAAGGGTCGCAAAACCTTCGGGTAGCTCCGCTTCATCAGCTAACATCGCGGGGATGCCATTGACGACTGGATACTTGAGGCCACCGACTTCGGAGACCAGAAAGTTGCCTTCCTGCTTTAGCTTTGAACGAGTCAATGGGCAGACGATGCAATCCATCACTGCGGGATCAACTTTATTTGTATTGTCACTCATAGCGATCCTCAAGCCTTAAAAAGCAGTGTTGAAATCATGTCACACAGGCGATCACCACGGCGGCGGTAGTTGTGATAATGCTCATCACACTGGGCAATGATCGCATCCGAATCGCCGCCATTGCTGGTGGCAAAATGACTCTTGGCATAATACGCAAGCTGCGATTGATTCCATTCAAAATGATACTGGAAGCAATAGCAGGTCATGCCTACGCGGAAGGCTTGGTTTTTACATGCTGCGGAACCTGCCAAAGGAACGCCATCCGGGGGGAGCTTGGTGACTTCCTGGCCGTGGAGGTGAAACTGCATGCTGTCCCATGCCTGACCTGCGAGAACCGCATCGGTCGTGCCGGGGAATGCGAGTTTGACGTTCTGCCAGCCGATTTCAGGGGATTCCATTTTGGCGACTTCACCACCAAGTGATGCAGCAATGAGCTGAGCGCCAAGACAAACGCCGACCATTGGCAAGCCTTTGTCATAAGCGGCTTTAATCATGTCCATCTCTGGTTTCATCCAGGGGTATGACGCCTGCTCATCGACATTCATCGAACCACCCATGACCACCAGCCCGGTGATGCCATCAAGGTCTTCAGGCACGTGACTGTCAGGATGATGCAGCGGCACGGTGACCAGCTTGTGGCCACGCTGTTGGAGAAACTGACCAAGAACCGCGGACGGCTCATCTTTTTCGTGTTGGAATACGAGTATGCTCATGGCAAAAGGATTGCCGGATTTAGTCATTCTGTCAAGCTGGGAAAGGCAGAGTGATTAGTCAGTAGTCAATGGAGATTGGGTTCAAAAAGTCATAGACGCTCATTTTCCATGTTTTTCCTTCCATGGTCCCAAGTCGCTGGTGGCTAGTCCCTTCAGAGATCAGAAAGGGGAGATTAATGATTTGTCGGCATTCGCAAAGACACGAACATCATGGATAACATGACGGTTGATATCCCCTGGGCCTAATCCCTACTCACTAATCACTAATCCCTCTGCCTTGCTTTGACCGATAATAACTCCATGCCCAAGTTCGACACCATGATTCTCAATTCCGGCGGGTTGCGCAGTCTTGTCACCACAGCCATGGTCGCTCGTGAAATCGATCCAGAATTGATCGTCCTTGTGCACTATACCCGTCGTCAACCAAACGGCCGCAACCGTGTTGAAGCCATGGAACAGCAGGCCAAGCACTATGCCATTGAGCAAGTGGTCCGAAGCGAGATGGCCAGCTTGATCCCTCGCCCTGGGACTGCAGTACGGGATGAGGATTCGCCGGACCCACCATCGTTCTACCGTCCGCAAATGCTCCTTGCAGCGATCGCCCAGGCCATTGAGTTTCGCGTCAAGCGATTGGTGATCCCCTATCAGTGCAATGCGACACACGAAAAAATTGCACAAATCACCGAACAGACCACGCTGGTTCAACACATCGCCGAGTTAGAGTTCGATGGTGAATTGCCCCCGCTGGACATGCCGATTCTCGATATGTCCGACCGCCAACTCATCGAACTCGGCGGGCAGATGGACGTCCCCTGGCAAATGTCCTGGAGCTGTCGGCAGGCAGGCGAACAACCCTGCGGCGGCTGCGAAGCTTGCATCCGACGATCTCGCGGCTTTCGACAGGCAGGTATCGCTGACGCATAATGCTCTGCGACTTGGCGACTCTTTTTGAATCGCCCAATCGCCATTTTCATCTCTCAAATAAGCAATGTCCGCATAACATTCCGATCCGTATTTATTGTTCAATTTAAGCCTTACCCTTACAAAATTGAACGCAAAAAAAAGCCTGACACTAAAAATTGTTTTAGTCTCTTAAGCACCCCCTATATGTGGTAATGACCGATAATATAAACCCTTACAAACCACCAAAATGACCACCCCGCAAGGCATAAGTGGCGATTTTGACTTTGTTTGCATGCAGCTATTGACGTTTGGGGAAAATAAGGTTAACGTATACCGAACAGGTTGATGCATAAAGTTCAAGGATAGTCATGAATATCGTCGATTCAAAGTCCAGTCAGATGAACGAAGTCCTGGTGTTCAGGACCCATCTGGTAGAGCACTTTGCCTGGAGGCGAATCCATCATGGCAATCCCAGTCCTGCAACTTGGTCCCGGCGGCGACTACACGACCCAATATCAAGCACAAGGCAGCAGCCTCGTCGCAGTGATGCCCTCTGGCCAGCCTGCCAACGAAGATCGCTCAGCTGGCCAGTTTGCCAGACGGCAGAGCCAATCTCGCAAACGCCCGCCACAAACGGTCTCCGTTCATCCCAAACCAATCAGCCGGGACTCAGACAGCTACCAGCCGTCCACCGAGCACATCAACACCGGTACATACACTCGGCCTGCTCCGACGGCGACAGCCGCCAATTCACAGGCAGCACTCGATCAACTGCTGACACTTGCTCCCCAGCAGCAGCAGGAAGCGCTACAGCTGCTCCAGGATGCTTTGGATCGGTTGACTGCCAATCCCAGTTCGGACGCCAGTACAGCAAAAGCTCCCACACCAGTCATCACGGTCGAGGATACCGAGCGCCAGCGAGCCATCGCTCATGTGCTCGAAGATCTACGCCAACTGCGTCACGAGCCCGACACCAATCTGACTTCTCCCCCTACTCCTTCATCACCCACGGAGGTGGCCTATGAAAGCTCCACACTCACCGAATCTGACACCCAAACAACTGGACATCGTCCGACGAATCCATCAGTCTCGCCGAGCAAGGGGCTATTCACCGACGATGCAGGAATTAGCCGACGCTCTGAGCGTCAGCAAGGTTACAGTATTCGAACACGTCGAAGCGCTCATCAAAAAAGGCGTCGTTATCAGGGAGCCCAACAAGGCTCGCTCTTTGGAAGTCAATCCTGAATTTCAGCCCCCCGACGAAGAACGCAACACCCGCCTGCCACTGGTCGGCACCATCGCAGCTGGTAATCCCATCGAAGCCATCGAAGACAAGGAATACCTCGACCTCGAAGACCTCTTTGATGTCCGCAACGGCAAAGACACCTACGTCCTGGAAGTCCGCGGCGACTCCATGATCGACGAACAAATCCGCACCGGCGACATGGTCGTCATCCGCAAAACCAACACCGCCTACAACGGCCAAACCGTCGTCGCCCTGCTCGACACCGGCGAAGCGACCCTCAAAAAGTTCTACAAAGAAAAGAATGGCAAGTTCCGCCTCCAGCCTGCCAACGACAAATACGAGCCCATCATCGTCGACGAAGTCAAAATCCAAGGCATCGTCATCGGCGTGATCCGAACGTATTGAGCAACAATCCAATTTTAAACAGGAAGAAATAACGCAATCAACGGGCATACCTCTTCTTGTTTTGGATGTCTTCACGAACATTATGAGTAAATCTGTACAAGTTCGGCCAACGAGGGCTCAGACAAATGCGTCGCTGTTTCGCCACAAACGAGCTATTGATTCGTATCTTTTTTCTGACTTTATCCACTGCTTTGCTCTACCAATCATTGGCAGTATGCGTAAAGATCGCATATCCGTACTCAATAGCTCATTGCTATTATCTATCATTCTAATCCTATGGATACTGACACACATCTGGGATCGAATTCAAACCCAGCGGTTTCTCAAGCAAAACATTAAAGACGATCAAGAATCAAAAAATAGTGGAATCCAAGTCCCTACTCAGGCGAACCACATTGTATCAATGCGGGATTGAGCAAAGCTCAAAATGCTGGCCGCAAAATGACATGATTCTTCTTGTTTTCACACATTTCAATGTGTAGAATATTGTGTAAAAAGGAGCTTGACCATGCCCACCAATTTGGCCATTGATGATTCACTGATTCTTGAAGCTGTGAAAATCGGTAAGCACAAAACCAAGAAAGATGCGGTTACAACCGCACTGAAATCTTACATCCAACATCTCAAGCAACTTGAAATTGTGAACATGTTTGGCACCGTGGATATTGACCTGAAATACAACTACAAAAAAGGACGCAGACGATGAACGTGATTGCCGACACCTGTATCTGGTCGGCTGCACTGCGCCGTAAATCCACGGATCAAGACATCACCGAAAAGTTGGTCGATTTAATCACCCATAACCGGATTGTCATGCTTGGCCCGATTCGCCAAGAGTTACTTTCTGGTATCACCGACAAGAAGCAGTTTGAGCAGATCAGAAATCATCTTGCTGCTTTTGACGATTTTCCTATCACCACAATACACTATGAAACTGCTGCTACCTTTTACAACAAATGTCGTTTAAAAGGCATTCAGGGATCACATATCGACTTTCTGATCTGCGCAGTCAGTGCAGTGGAAAATCTGCTGCTATACACCTTAGACAAAGATTTTAATCATTACAAAAAACATCTTGATGTGCATCTTATGGCCAATTAAGGCCTGACCATCTCTATCCTGCTCAAGCATCACACCCTATAATCTCGTCCATGCGGGGACTTATCGACTTTTTGTGGCTTCACACTTGGTGGACCTATGATCCGGGTTCGGATTGGTATGCTCAACCTTATCATTGGATCAATCTCGTCGAGGGTTGCTTCTGGTTTGGATTTACCAGTGCGGTGCTTATCCGTTATGCCAAACACCGACACACGCCATTGGAACTGCTCTATGCTCTGGCATTTTTCACCTTCGGCCTCTCGGACTTCCGTAAAGCGTATGTGGTACATTCTTGGTTAATCCTGCTTAAGGGCGTTAATCTCGCAGCGATCATTTATCTGCGATGGTATTTGATTAAACACCATTACCCGCAAAGTAAGACGTTTTAAGCGTTCTGTCTTTTTTGATGTCAAGGAACCATCTTGTGTCATTTGAGAATCCGAATAAAGCTCAAGAGCAAAAAATTGTCATGAGGTTTCGTCGCAAAGCATTTCTACCCGTCGTGTGCATCCTGTTTATCCTGATGATATTCAATCTTCTGCAGACCAATTTCTTCCCCTCATCACAGGTCAATATTGACCAACTCTACATCCCATCCTTAAATGGCAGTGTCCTGAATTTTATCTTCTGGCATTTGCTTTCATTTTTGCTTGGCCAAGTCCCCATTTCATTTCTCATCGCCCATGTTGTAGGCATGTATCGCTGCGACAAGGTAATCAAGAGAATAAAGTCCAACTGCTGTATCAAATGCAACTACGACCTTAGGATGCACAACAACCAATGCCCTGAGTGTGGTGAATTTCAGACGGTGCTGTATAAAAAATTACAGTATTGAAGCACGTTGCAACTATCGCATTCAACTTACATCTAATAATGCATCAGCGACACGCAGTGTCGCAGTTATTTATGGCAAAACGATCCGTCGCGTTCAATACATTTACTGCAACGTCAACTTGCTTGCCAATCATCCTCTGTAATCTCAAACCGCGATCGCACATCATCCGTTGGCACCATGCATGCCTGTTTACCTTTACCAAAGCGGTGTCGGTTTCGGGAGACGAAGCGGTACATCGCATTGCGGATACAGCCGGGGATGATCATAAATACCTTGGCGAGTTTCCAAGGCAAACCCAACTCACCAGCAATGCGCAGGACAGCGTCGCTATGCGTAAAGACATCACCATCGCGGATGAGGATCATCGTGCCGGTGACGTTTTGGACTTTGTAATTTGCTTTGATCTGCCCAGCAATGTCGGATTGCGACGGCGTGAATTTGAACAATTCAGCAGCGTCGTGCTTGATGATGAACCGAACGGAACGCGAGCAGAAACTGCATTCTCCGTCGAACAGAATAATGGCGTGGCGGATTGGCATGCGTGCATGATAGCTTCAAAGGCTGCATCTCACATGGATCTATCACAGAGTTTTGAATCGAAAGTAGCTGCGACACTGCGTGTCGCTGAGGAAAGGTTACAGCGCTATTTGCATGAAGAGAAGGCATCCCCGGGGACTGAAGTCCCGCGGGCTTTAATGTGCAATTTGGTTACGCAATGTACAAATTGAGATTGCGGATCATATCGTGATGATTGATTATGAAAATTAAGAGCATTTATGACTATTCGCTGAACATGGCTTCGACGAACTTGTCGGGGACGAAGGGTTCGACGTCGTCGGGGGTTTCGCCGACACCGATGAATTTGACGGGAATGCCCAACACTTCGCGGATGGCGACAACGATACCGCCGCGTGCCGTGCCGTCGAGTTTGGCAAGGAAGATGCCTGACACATCAATAGACTGCGCGAAGACGGAGGCCTGATTGACGGCATTTTGGCCGGTCGTAGCATCAAGGACGAGGATCACTTCATGGGGCGCGTCGGGGAATTTCTTCTGGATGACACGTTTGATCTTCGAAAGCTGATCCATCAAATGTTTTTGCGTATGCAGACGCCCAGCGGTGTCGATAAGCAGGACATCCACGCCCCGCGCGGTGGCTGCTTCACAGGCATCAAATGCGACGGCTGCGGGATCACCGCCCTGCTGTCCCTTGATGACTTCGACACCTAAACGCTCGGACCAGATTTCCAGTTGCTGCACGGCAGCAGCGCGAAAGGTATCGCAGGCTGCGAGCATCACTTTTTTGTTTTGGTCACGCAGGGATTTTGCGATTTTGGCGATGCTGGTCGTCTTACCTGCACCGTTGATGCCTGCGACAAGAATGATTGTCGGACCGCTCTCTGCAAAATGCAGGCTGCGGTCTTCGGCAGGCCAATAGGCGTTGAGCTGGTCTTTGAGAAATTCCAGAGCATGATCGCCGGTGGAGATTTCATCACGTTCCCAAGCTGCTTCGATGTCAGCGACCAGTTCACGGGAGGTCTTGACGCCGAAGTCCGATTGGATCATGCGGGCTTCTAGTTGTTTGAGCAGATCAGCGGAGAGCGGCTTGCCGGTGAGGATGGTTCGGACCTCATTGACAAAGACGGATCGCGTCTTGTCGAGCCCTTTTTTGATCTTACTGAATGCTGCTTTAAAAAGTCCCATGGCGTTCTTTGGTATTTAGAGTAAATCAAGTCGTGCGTGGTTTAAGCAATGTCAGTCTTGGCATCACCATCTTCGGGAGCCTTTGCTGCAGTCGGTGTCGATTCAGACTCTGAATCTGTTGTCACCGCATCGGACAGCCAATCGTCGCCACTGGCTGCGGGTTCCTGAATATTGCCAATGAGGTTATTTTCCTCAAGGTGTCGGAATACCTTATCCAGAACACCGTTGACAAAACTTGGACTCTGCTCGGCACAGTAGATCTTGGAGAGCTCGATGGCTTCATTGATGGCAACACGTGCAGGAGCGTAGCCGGAAATAATTTCGTGATATGCCAGGCGGAGTAGCGCGCGATCCACCGGCGGCTGCCGATTGGTCGGCCACTTGGGCGCAAGCTCGGTGATCAACGTGTCGGCCGTCTCATGACAACCCCACGCATCCACAGCCAACTTGACCGCCTGGTCCTGAGTCCGGGCATCATCAAAATCATCATCCAGCGACTCAGTGAGAAGTTCAGGGTCAGTTTCGCCCGTCACATCCATCTGGTAAAGCAACTGCATGGCACATCTTCGGATTTCACGTCGCTTAGGCATAGACGGGTAGTATAGCAGAACAGGGAGTCGGGAATAGTGATTAGGGATTAGGTTTTATTTGAGAGTTTTCAGAACTCGCAAAATCAATGGTGCCAGCAGGCAAAACAGGATGTCCGTCAGACTCACACAGGCACAGAAAATCAGGCAGTAATGCCCTACTCACTACTGCCTATTGCCTACCCACTGTTTTTCACAACTGTTTGTAGAGATTAATCATCTCGATGGCCGAGAGCATGGCCTTGCCACCATTGTTACCTTGCTTGGCGCCGGAGCGATCAATGGCCTGTTCCAGCGTGTCGGCAGTAATGACACCAAAGACAACGGGAACGCCTGACTGCATACCAGCCTGGCCGATCCCCTTGGCTGCTTCTGCTGCAACGAAGTCATAGTGACCGGTTGAGCCCCGGATCACTGCACCTAAGCAGATGATTGCATCGTACTTACCGCTTTGAGCCATTTTCAGGGCTGTACCTGGAAGTTCGAAACTACCTGGGACCCAGACAACGGTCAGGGCATCTTCATCACCGCCGTGGCGCTTGAACGTATCAATGGCTGCATCCATGAGCTTGCCAGTGAGAAATTCGTTGAAACGGGCGACGACAATGCCAACCTTGGCGCCGTCAGCGATCATGTTGCCTTCAATGACCTTGGGCATGTGGAGACTCCGGTAAAGGTGATTCAAAGTTCCACATTGTAGCCGAATCAGCGATAAGTCGCCATGTTTGATTGGTTCTTGAGCGACCGGGGACTAGCAACTTGAGGCCAGTGGAAGGCAAAAATGCGGAGTTTACTGCCTTAACTCAAATCCCAAATCCCAAATCCCTAATCCCTAATCCCTAATCACTTATCCCTCGCCCTATTATTTCATTGAACCTTGCAACCGACTTATGCTGATTTTGACACCTTGGCATCCTTGCTGCGTTGGGCGGCGGCCTTGTCTGCTGCCATGACGGATGCCTGCTTGCTCTTACGCAGTTGAGCGACGGACTGAACCTTCAACCTTGCGGCACCGGCCCATGTCTTGGTTTTGACGGTTGGGTTAGCCAAGCGTTTTTTGGCAGCATTTATATCGGCCCTGGCGTAGTTGGGTAACCACTTGCTTTGCGCGACCAGTAACTCGTCAGTCATCTGCCAGATTTCCTCGGGGTTGAGCATCGCCCCAACCAACGGGTCATGGAGCATGGCTTGCTTGAGCAATGTGACATCGCCGTTGACAGCTGCGTCTTTACTCATCCGCTGCACACTCACCGATGCGTTGCAGGTTGCAGCGCAGGCTTGGCTGAGTGTGATGCCTGACTGCATATTCATGCCAGTCGCATCGACATAGCCGGGCGCTTCGATGATGCAATCACTTGGCAGGTTGGTGATGATGCCGTTGTTACGGACATTAAAGTGTCCGCGATAAATGCGATTGGTTTCCAGAGACTCAATGATGTAACTGCCATGCTCGGAAGACCGGTTGTAGTCCGTGAGACTTTGCCCTGCTTCAGCAAGCCACTTGGGGAAGTCGGTCTTAAACCAGTTACGACCTTCCGTGCATACACGCAGGTATCCGCCTGTTTCGCCGTTGATCCAACTGGACATGTCGATCCATTTTTTGATTTGGTTTGCACGTTTGCGATACCAAGGCAGGTACTCGGACAAGTGGCCGTTGGACTCTGTGGAATAGAAGCCAAATCGCTTGAGCACATCAATGCGAACCTTCTCGGTTTTGGAGTATGTGGGATGAGCTTCAAACGCTTTGAGCAAAGTGTCGCTGTCGATCATTTTGCCGTTGTAGCAGACATGCGTATACCACGTTTGATGGTTGATGCCAGCACAGATAATCTGCGTGCGGTCTTTGTGAGTCGAGTGGTCATGGCCTTCAATCTCTTGATCACCAAAAAGGTTGGCAAGTGCCGTATCAATCTGCTTCCAACCGCCTTCGACGCCATGACACAGCCCTACAGTTTTGATCCCTTCGCTACGGTCATAGGCATCCAAAGCAGCCCATGTGTTCATCGCCATGGGGTTGGCATAGTTAAGAAACAAAGCCTGCCCATGATCGTTGTCACATAGTTCGACCATGTCCTTTTGGAACGCCAAGACCTGTGGGATATTTCGCTGTCCGTACATGATGCCCCCTGCACACAGCGTATCGCCGACACATTGATCGACACCGTATTTGAGCGGGATATCAATGTCGGTCGCAAACGCTTCAAGTCCGCCAATCCGTGTGCAGTTGATGACATAACGAGCACCTTCAAGTGCTTTACGTCGCTGGGTGGTGGCGGTGATTTTACAAGGCAGCTTATTGGCCTTGGCATCCTTAGCCAGTATCTGCCGAATCATCGACAGATTCTGTTTGGAAATATCGTGCAGTGCAATTTCAATCTTGCTGTCTGCAAACTCGGCGACTTTCCAGAGATCACGCGTTAGTGTCCGGGTAAAGCCGACCGAGCCGGCACCGATAAATGCGATTTTGAAAGACATGTTTTGTCTCCTGTTATTTTACCACAGAGTCGCAGTGGACTCAGAGAGAAGAGAGTTTGGATAGCAAATTGCTTTTTCTCTCCTGACTCTGAGTTCTCTGCGCCTCTGCGGTAAAATTGATTGTTATAGAACAGTGCGTATAGTTTATATGCTAAAATGACGTAGGAAATAAGTCCTTGTGTCAAACTTTTAAGGATTCGTGCGATATGGCGAGAATCTATCAAAATGCGTTGGGGATCCAGCAGAGAACGTTCGGGATGACCTACGTGCGTACATGGCCCAACCATCGGTTTGATTTATCAGCAATGGGTTATGAGACACGAACCCCTAGCAGCAGGTATGACTGGCCATGTCAAAATCGCCCCGAAGCTGTGCTGTTCCAATACACGTTGGCAGGACAGGGTTTCCTGCAAGTTGGAAAGACCGAGCAGCCCATCCATGCCGGTCAAGCGATGCTCATTCCCATGCCATCCGACGTACGCTACTACGTCGGCCAAGAGTCCAAATGGGAGTTTGTCTGGATGATGCTTTCGGGTGATGGCGTGATAGCGATGAACAATCAATTGGTGTCACAACTTGGCATGCGATTGACCTTGCCACTGCATAGCCCGCCAGTGCAGCAGTGTGTCGATCTTTACCGACGATTAATGAACCGCAAGAAGTCCGACTCGCGTTTGGATGAGTATGCCATTAATCAATTGATTCATCATTGGTGTTTATCGTTACGCCAACTCACCCTTGAGCCGGTGACGAGTATTCCTCAAGAGGTTGCGATGGTTCAACAGTGGATGGCAGATCAGATGCAGGATTCACAATTGCGCGTTGAGTCCTTAGCCGAAGCTGCTGGCTACTCACGGTTTCATTTCAGTCGAATCTTCCGCGATGCGGTGGGTGTCTCGCCCTACCAATACCTGATGCAACTGCGAATGCGAAAAGCTTTGGAGTTGCTCACCACCAGTGACATACCCATTAAACAAATTGCCAACGAAGTCGGTTTTGAGGAAGTGACCTGGTTCACCACCACGTTCAAAAAGCACATCGGCCAAACCCCCGGCGGAGTCCGCAAGGAGCAACGCAATATGGGTTGGAGCGAAGCCGTCCGACTGTAACCCTATCAATATGAAACACGACACGAAACCAGCAAATAACAAACGCACCAACATATCATGCGGTGCGTCTGTGTATTGAATTTGGTTTTAAATCAACTGCGATACAAGCAATCAATGATGATTAAGCGATGTATAAAATCAACCATTGATCCAAGTGTTTTCCCTGGCAGCAAGATAAATTTTTTCCATCACCTTGTTCCGCAAAGCAGCTTCGTCCGCTGTTACGACCGGCAATTCAGAGATACCTGCAATACGTTCGATGAAGATCATAAACGCATGGGGCATGGCATCGGGTAAGTCGGTGACTTCCTGTGCTTTTTCCATGTCCTTGGTTTTGATCAAGAGCTTACCAGCTTCAACGTAGAGTTCACCATCAGTACCGGAGATATCCATCTTGTAGGGGTCGGCATTGGACACCCAACCGGCTGCGATATTGGCTACGGCACCGGACTTGAAGCGAATCAGACCCTGGCCGTATTCATCAACCTTACCATACCGACCAGTCGCTGAATCGATCGCGCCGGTGACGCGTTTAACTTTGTCACCTTCCATAAACCACAACAGGATGTCGAGGATATGCGTACCCAGATCACCAAACGCGCCACAGCCGGACTGCTTGGGTTTGGTCATCCAACGCCATTCGGTGTCGAACCAACCCGCCAGTGAACCTTGGTGACAGTTACTCATGGAGATACGGGTGATCTTCCCAAGCTTGCCGGACTGGATCATTTCGCGGGCATACATGTTGATAGGAAAGCTTCGCATGAAGTATCCGGTAGAGAAGAGAACGCCAGCCTTGTTAATCATTTTGGCTTGCTTCTTGGCATCTTCGGCACTCATCCCCAAAGGCTTTTCAACGAAGATATGCTTGCCGGCTTTGGCGAATTTTTTGACCAGAGCGGTATGTTCCACCGTTTTGGATGTGATGACCACTGCCTTGATATCCGGATCCTTGGCGATGACATTCAAATCGGTCACCACCTGGGCTCCGACTTCACCACCCCACTTTTGGGCACGTTCGATTTCCGGATCCCAGGCATACTTGACTGATACGCCATCAACCTTCTTGAGCATATTGATAAAGCCCGGCACGTGGATATGTGAACAGCCGACGAATGCGATTGGAATGGACATGGTTTGATTTCCTGATGTTAAAATACAAACGTTTGTAAGCGGTCAAAAATAAGAGATGCCCCAGATTAATCTTCGCCGCGATAGATGCAACCACTTGTGCGGGTTTCCCAGATTTTTAATGCAGAAAGTTCGGGCAAATTGGGTTTAAGGCGTGCCCAAATCCAACGGGCAATATTTTCAACCGTCGGATTTTCCAATCCTTCAATGTCGTTTAAGTGATAGTGATCAAGCTGCTTGAGAATTGGCTCAAAATGTTCTTTTAGATCCGCAAGATCATGCACCCAACCGGTCTGATCGTTCACTGGGCCTTGGGTAATCACTTCGACGATGTAGGTATGTCCATGCAAACGCTTGCACTTATGGCCTTCGGGCACCATCGGCAGCGAATGCGAGGCATCAAAACTGAATTGCTTAAAAAGCTCCATGGCTTAAACCTGTTCTACGGTATTCCTGTATCCGATGCTCATCGGACAAATTAAGGCAGTATGAATCCAGCGGAGCATTGTAACAGGAATTCAATGACAGCGAAAAAACGAGAAAGACTAACTAAAGATTACAAAATTGTTTTCACTATTGACAACATATTTGTTGCACTTATCAAAAGATTTGTTTATCTTTTCATTCCCGCATATCGCAAATCCAGAGTCATTCTTTCCGACTTTAAATACACCACGAATATCTGACCAATCGGTCGGCCTGCTGTACGTATATCCGTCTCGAAATCATATAAAGGGTGAAAGCCAATATGAAAATGTCAGTTCAATCGTTCGCAGTTTTGGGGGCAATGTTCTGTTTGATTTGCTGTGGCATGGCCAAGGCGCAGGAAAGTCAACCCACAGTCCAATCGCTCTACAAACAAATCCAGTCCTTGACCGACGAAGTCAGGGAATTAAGAGCAACACAAAATCAAACATGGCTCAGTGAACGACGGGCAGAGGAAGCCAAAATTCTGGTCAAGGACGTACTCAACGACGCTAACACTCGCGCGAGCATGATGGAAAACAGCATGACTGCGGGATACCACAACGGCTTTTTCCTCGCGTCAGAAGATGGCAACTTCAAACTGCGTATCCTGGGCATGATCGAAGCCCGTTACGTACATGCATCACGAGAAAACAGTGGTGGTGACAACGACGAAGGTGGCTTTGATATCTGCCGTACACGGTTTGGATTCAAAGGTCATATCCTCAATCCGCAAACTCAGTTTTTCATCTGGACCGGCCACAGCGCAACCGGCTCCTACATCCCTCTGGACGTCTGGATCAAACGTGACCTGGGCGATGGCTGGGCAGTCCAAGCGGGCGCATTTAAAGTCCAGTTTTTCAAGGAATGGCTCATTTCAGAAACCAGTCTGCAAATGATCGAACGCTCACCATTGACAAGTGTTTTTGGTGGTAGCTACACCGAAGGCATCAACCTCCTGTATGGCGATGACCGCTTTAAAGCCGTCGTTTCCTTAAATGATGGTTTGAATCAACGTGTCTCAAACTTCACTGCTGAAGATGCTGAAGCAGTCGCTCTGACCACACGTGTAGACTACCTGCTCACTGGCAGTTGGAACCAAGCCAAAGACACTGAAGCGTGGACCGATGAACCGACCATGATCGCCATCGGCGGCGCGCTGCATTATGAAGTCGGTGAATACGGCACAACCACCGACGAAGCACGTACACTCCAATGGACCGCAGATATTCAAGCTGAATTTGGCGGCTGGAATATCTTCGCGGCTGTCGTGGGTAATCAGATTGATGACACCACGACCAAGTTAAACCAACTGGGTGTCCTCATCCAAGCTGGCATGTTTTTGACACCTGATTTTGAACTCACCAGCAGCTATGCATGGGGCGATTCAGACATCGCAGGTGAAGAAGAGATGCAGATTCTCAGTATTGGTTTCAACAAGTTTTTCAATCGTCACGCACTGAAACTCTCAGGCGATCTGGGCTATTCGTTAAACGCAATACCAAGCACATTTGCCAAACAAGGTTGGCAGGTTGACAACGTTGATGAAGACGGTCAAATCCTCGCGCGTGCCCAACTCCAATTGCTCTTTTAAGTCAGTCCACTGACTCCTATTTAAATACTGCTTGAATGTATTTTCCAATCTGTTTTGGATTGCATTGATATGTACATAAACCACGTCATTTTTTCTCGACGGTAACTAGACACGTTAAACACTGGAGATTCTGATGTTTCATGGCCCTGCTGCGGACTGCGGTCCCGATCATGCTGTCGCGTACAAAACACGCCTCGGCATCATCATGTTTGTGATTTACTCGCTGATCTACATTGGCTTTGTCGCCATCAATGTCGTTAAGCCTTCGCTCATGGCAATCCCCGTGATCATGGGGCTGAACATGGCAGTCGTCTATGGCGTGGGACTCATCGTCTTCGCGCTGATTCTGGCTTTGATCTATAACCATAAGTGCACCAAACAGGAGCGACTCACCACCGCTGCACACGAAGCGAAGGAGACCAAATAATGGCTATCATTATCTTTCTGAGCTTCGTGGTGTTCGTCGTCGGACTTTCATTTTACCTTGGAAATAAAACCAAATCGGCCAGCGACTACTTTGCAGCAGGCGGGCAGATTCACTGGGCAGTCAACGGGATCGCCTTTGCCGGTGACTACCTTTCAGCTGCATCCTTCCTGGGTATCTGTGGCATGATCGCCTTCTACGGCTATGACGGATTCCTCTATTCCATCGGCTATCTGGCGGGCTGGATTGTCGCCCTCTTTGTCGTCGCTGAACCGATGAAACGCCTGGGCAAATACACATTCACCGATGCCTTGGATGCCAAGTTCAACAGTCGCGGCATTCAATTGGCAGCAGGTATCAGCACGCTGGTCGTCAGTGTCTTTTACCTGATCCCGCAGATGGTCGGTGCGGGCGCGTTGGTTGTCCCACTATTGCACATGCCCCACCACTGGGGTGTGATCATGGTCGGCGCGATTGTGATTACCATCGTCGCTACCGCGGGGATGGCATCGACAACCTATGTGCAATTTCTCAAAGGTGGCTTGCTGATTCTCTTCTCGTTGATCATCTCCATTGCTGTCTGTGTCCGGGGTTTTTCCACGACACCGGAAGGTATTGATGATGCAGGCAATGTCGTTGCTCATTACACCTGGCGAACAATGGACGCGAGCCAAAAGCCCGATGGGAGCCTTGTCTGCGAGTCTGCTTTTACCTACATGGAACACAAGCAAATCAACGACAAGAAAACCGGCAACATTAAAGTGACACTAGCCAAACTCACCGAAAGTGTCCCGCTGTCAATCAATGAAGATGGGAAACATCACTATCAATTCATGGGACGTGAACATACTTTCTCAGATGAAGCACAACGCAAACTCGGCGAACTGTTGGACAAAAACACCCAACAGATCATCACCATCAACGGCTTGAATTATGTCCACAAAGATATCAATGGTGAACAGGTCCTCGTCCTGCATAACGGAAGATCAATCGTCATTGATGGACTGCGATTCATCGAAAAAGAAGGCACCATTTATGCCAATGTCGTCAACTGGTGGAAGATGACCGATGGTGAAAATGGCAAAATCAAACTCACCGAAGCCCAGTCCAAACTCACACGTCCCAACGGCGCGGTCACCATCAACGGCATTCCTTCATCCATGGAAAACCAACTGTTGCCTGTGGGGACATTGGAGCAAATCAAAGGCGAAACCAACCCCGAAGCCAAGTCCGTCGGCCCGATTGAATTCCTTGCAGATCTAAGTCAAGAGGACACCACCTTCACGACCTGGAAATCACAAAACATGGATTTCGATGATGATATCCTGACAGTGTATTACCCCATGCAACGATCCGGTCCGGACACGATGACACCCGGCCAGTACTTCAAAGTCAAAACCCCTATACAGAGATTGGACTTCATCTCATTGATGATGGCTTTGTTCTTTGGTACGGCTGCATTGCCTCATATTTTGATCCGCTACTATACGGTCCCAAGTCCCGCTGCTGCGCGCAAGTCCACGATTGTCGCCATCGCTGCGATCGGCTTCTTCTATGTGTTGACCATGTTTTTGGGGCTGGGGGCCGCAATCAACAACGTGCTGAATCTCGAATCAAGCAACATGTCCGCCCCGCTGCTGGCTCGGAGTTTTGGCACGGTGATCTTCGCGATTATTTCTGCCGTCGCCTTTGCCACGGTTCTCGGCACCGTCAGTGGTTTGATCGTCGCATCATCCGGTGCGGTGGCTCATGACTTACTTGACCGCTACTGTGGCATGAACATGACCGAAAAACAAAAGGTCGGCGTCGGCAAACTCGCCGCCATCGCCGTGGGTCTGGTCGCCATCATTTTGGGGATCACCTTCAAGGGCGTGAATGTCACCTTCCTCGTCGGTCTTGCCTTTGCCGTGGCCGCAAGTGCCAACCTGCCATCGATCCTGATGCTGTTGTTCTGGAAAAAGACCACCGCACAAGGCATCGTCGCCTCAATCGTCATCGGCATCGCATCGGCAGTGGGCCTGATCATCTTCTCACCAGTGATGTATGAACTCTATGGCCTCGATGGCACGACAGCCCCGATCCCCCTTAAGAGTCCAGGGATCGTATCGATTCCACTGAGCTTTATCACGCTCATTGTCGTATCGTTGATGACTCAGAAAAAGAATCAGGAAGTGGCCGCCTAAAAGTCGCTGACTGAATCTGAAAAAACACAGCGGTCGTGGTGCAAGGAGATGAATCTACCTGCATCACGACCGTTTTTTATTGTATCAACGCAGAGACTTCAAGCATCCGGTAAGCGTGTCAGTCCGGCGTCCAACGCCCATTGCTGATCCTTGAAAATCGCCATCGCTGTATTCATGGGATGGAATCCGAGCTTGGCATAGAAACCTTCCTTACCGGGGTTGGCATAGAGGATGATTTTCTTATGGTCTTTGGAGTCGGCGATGAGTTTTTCGATGATCTGTTTACCGAGTTTCAAGCCCTGATATTCAGGATGAACAGCCACATCACAGATGTAGGAACAATCCATCCCATCAGCCAAAGCACGTCCAACACCGACGAGTTTCTCTTCGTGATAGATGAACTGTTTGAAACGACTGTTGGTGAAGACAATCTTGAGATTCTCTGCTGGCTTATTGCCCAAAGGCGCGATGCGATACAGATTGGAAAGCTCATCCCAATCGACGTTGTCCAGTGTGTTGATCCAAGTAAATTGCATTGTGGTGTATCCCGTGATCATGCCAATGTGCGTGGAGACAGATTAAGCACATTTTATTCTCATCTGTGTTTGTCTATGGCAATAATGACTTAAAACAAGGCGATTACCAAAACATCAAGGCATCGGATCGACACGATCTGGCTCGCAAAGACAGAGAGAAGTTTTGCAGAACCGTTGAATTGCTACTGAATTTACTTCCGCTTAAACCACTTGCTCATGCGGCCGATGAGTCCGGGGCCGGTGGGGATTTGAGCAAGACGATCCACACGCGTGGCAAGGCTCTTGATACATTGAGCGGCCTGACTCTTGGGGGCTGAAAGTAAAAACGGCACTTGTGTTCGGACCGCTTTGCGGACGGCTTGATCGTAAATCACGTGACCGGCATAGAGGATGTTGATGGACAAAAACTGCCGACAGACTGCGTTGAGGCGATGGTAAATTTCGCGACCTTCGGTGACATCACCTGCCATGTTCACGAGCAAACGCACATCCAAATCCTGACGCTCGGTGACCAATGATTTGATCACGGCATAGGCATCGGTCATCGCAGTGGGTTCAGGTGTGGTGACCACCAGAATTTGATCTGCACTTAACGCAAAACCAAGCACGTTAGAAGAGACGCCTGCGCCGGTGTCGATGATGATGACATCGACCATGGCTTCGAGTTCGTAGATTTGATCGACCAGTCGCGTTCGGGCGTCAGCGGACATATCCGCAATGTTGGCTAAGCCGGATGCACCGGGAACAAGATAAAATCCGCCGGGCGTTTTGACCATCACTTCTTTGAGCGTGTATTGACCGTTTACCACTTGGGCGAGTGTCGAACCAACTGGCACATTGCACAGCACATCGGCATTGGCGGTGCCAAGGTCCGCATCAAGCAGCGCGACGCGCCTGCCGGCCTGCATGAGTTGGATGGCAAGGTTCACCGAGACGTTGGACTTGCCGACGCCGCCTTTGCCACTGGTGACGGCGATGATGCGCGCGTGCCTTTGGCGTTGAGGTGCAGCGGGTTGTTGCTGAGGTTGAGTTTGTGTGGCCGGCTGGCTTTGAGCAACTAGCTGTCGCAGCGCCTGGGCCTGGTCGATCATCATGATGCTAACTCCCCGGATAAGACCAGATCAGCTAAGCGCAATGGTGCGGTGGGTTCGATCTGGTGCGGGACTTCCTGACCGGTGGTGATGTAGCTTAGTTCCTTGCCGACTTGTTTACTGACATTCAGCAATACGCCAAAGGAGACGGCTTCATCAAGCTTCGTGAAGATAATGCGATCCGTGCGGACGTCTGAAAAACGCTTGGCAGCTTCGAGCATCACCTTCTGGGTACAGGTTGAGGACAGTACGAGGTGGACTTCGTGTGGGTTTGCTGTATCAACAAACTTCTTGAGTTGTTCGAGTTTGGGATCATCACGTTGGGATCGCCCGGCAGTGTCGATGAGGATGACATCACAGCCGCTGCATTTACTCACCGCCGAGTCAAGTTCGGCAGCAGTGTTACAGACATGAAGCGGGATGCCGATGATATCCGCGTAAGTGCGAAGCTGATCGACTGCTGCAATACGGTAGGTGTCGAGTGTGATGAGTCCCACGTGCTTGGCTTGTTTGAGTTTGAACGTTGCAGCAAGTTTGGCGACCGTGGTGGTCTTGCCAACGCCTGTTGGACCGATGAGTGCGATGGTACGTGGGCGACCATCACCGGTGGGTTCAAGGTCCCATTGTTCATGATGTGCAGGAATAAATTCGCTGATCGCATCGCGGACAGCTTTGCGGACTTTGGCAGGATTTTCCAACTCTTTTTCGGTTAAGCGATGACTCACCTGCGTGACAACTTCCTGAGCGATCTCCTGGGCAACTTCCTGCTTAAGCAGATTCATGTATTGATCAAAAAGTTGATCGGGCAAGTCGGCAGGTTTTTCCTCGCCGCGTGACGCCTGTTGCTGCATGAGACGTTCGACCATCCGCCGGACGGCCTGCATTTCTTCGGCAAGTTGCTTGGCCGACTCTGTAGTGCGCGCGGACTCCTTGGCTTGCGTTTTACTCACTTGAGGTTGCACCGGATTGGGACGATGCGATGCCGGGTGCACAGGTGGTGGTGTAATGATGGGTTGAGGCGGATTGAAAGTTGAGTTGTTCTCGTAATTCTGCTGAGGTTGCTGGGCCTGTTGATTTTGTTCGCTAAGAGCTGCTGCATAGGTCCGACGGATCAAGTCCCCTGCCATTGGTTGAGGATTGCTTGGCCCTACCAAAGGCGGACGTGTCGGGGCATTAAGGGCTGGGCGTGGGGTTCGCGTCGTCTTGCGACGACGGGGCTTTTCATCTTCAACCGTAGCGGTCACCTCAATGACAGTCTGCGCCCCGAATCCCAGGAAACCGCCCTGTTTAAAGGATCGTGTGTGCAGAATCATGGCGTTAGACCCCATGTGGGCCTTTACCATTGCCATGGCCTGCGCCATGTTTGAAGCAGTGAACGTCTTGATGTTATTCAACTACCAACCCCTTGTCTCTGCTGCGTCTGACTTGTTGTTTCCAATTGAACCATTCCCACACTTTGCACGGAAACCCCTTTACTTACTTCGTTATATCCAAGAACCGCTGCCGTTGCCAGATGTGGTTCTAATAAACTTCGCACAGCAGCTCTTACAGGCGGTGATGCCAATACAACCGGCGGGTGTCCGGCCTGGATAAGATGCTGTAATTCCTGCATGATCGCTGTGACAATACGCGTCGCAACAGCAGGAGGAATCGAGACTGACGTCCCCTCGGCACTGCGATCCACGAAGCTGTTAATCTGATCTTCAAGTGTCGGATCCAGACTCACACAATAGAGCTTGGGCACGGTCACGTTACTGTTTTCACCATTGAGTCCGGCCTGATCATCAGGGACATACTGCACATACTGATTGCAAATGGTCCGGCGAAGTGAATTGCGAACATACTCCGTAAGCACGTCCATATCCTTGGTGCGTGGCGCCCAGTCTCCGAGCGTTTCAATGACTGTTTCAAGGTCACGGATTGGAACACGTTCCCGTAGCAGATTCTGCAGAACCTTCTGCAATTCGCCTGACTTGATAAGCCCGACTTTTTCACCTTCGCCGAGAACCTCAGCACAAAGTTTGGGAGCCTTTTCACGCAACTGGGTGATAAGGTTGTTGGTCTCTTCACGGTTGAGCAGTTCAAAGGCATGGTTCTTGACGACTTCGGTGAGATGCGTTGCCACAACACTTGTCGCATCGACCACGGTGTAGTTAAGTGCCTCAGCACGGTCTTTTTGTCCCGGTTCGATCCAGACGGCATCAAGTCCAAAGGCGGGTTCGCGCGTTTTGATGCCACCTTCTAACGGTTGACTGGCAAGACCACTGTCCATTGCCATAAACAGGTTGGGATGGGCCGAACCTTGCGCAACGGAATTGCCACGGATTTTGATGTGGTAATCGGTGGGTGCAAGTTGCATGTTATCGCGGATGCGCACCGGGGGCATGACCAGTCCCATATCGCCTGCAAGTTGCCTGCGGATACCGGTGATGCGATCCAGCAGCGTACCACCTTGACCGGTATCGACTAGACGAACCAGGCCGTAACCGACTTCCAGTTCCAGCAGATCAACTGCCAGAACCTGTTCGACGGGAACTTCTTTGGTGGCTTTTTCGGCTTGCGATTGTTCTTGTTTAACGACTTGTTGCTGAGCTTTGATTTCATTGCCACGCACCATCCATGCACCAACCCCCAGTAACGCTGAGAGTGTCAACATTGGGGCAGCAGGCAGACCGGTAAACGCCATCATTGCCAGGAAGCCGGAGGTAATTGCCATCGCCATCCAGCGTCCGGTGAGTTGGCGGGTGAGTTCGGTCCCCAGGTCATAACGTCCACTCGAACGAGTGACGATCAAACCTGCGGCAATGGAGATGACAAACGATGGAAGCTGAGAAACCAGTCCGTCGCCGATGGTGAGTTTGGTAAAGACTTCCAGGGACGTGCCAAAGCCCCACTGCTTTTCAAAGACACCGATGGCAAAGCCGCCAAGGATGTTGATGATCGTGATAATGATGCCTGCAATGGCGTCACCGCGGACGAACTTGGCAGCACCGTCCATGGCACCGTAAAAGTCCGCTTCCTGAGCGATGTCTTCGCGGCGACGGCGTGCGGATTTTTCATCAATAAGTCCGGCATTGAGATCCGCGTCAATAGCCATCTGCTTACCGGGCATCGCGTCCAAGGTAAAACGTGCAGCCACTTCAGAGATACGTGTCGCACCTTTGGTGATGACCACAAACTGTACGATGATCAGAATCACAAACAGGATCAAACCGACAATCAAAGAGCCACCTGCCACGAACGAGGAAAAGCTCTCAATGACTTTACCCGCCACCGCGGTCGCTTCTTCGGGGCTTGTTGCATCGGCTGCGAGAATCAAACGTGTCGAAGCAATATTGAGCACCAAACGGAAAAGCGTTGTTGCTAAAAGTAATGACGGGAAAACCGAGAACTCTAATGGCGATGCAACATAAATCGTGGTCAATAGAATCAATGCAGCCAAGGCGATGTTGGTGGCAATGAGAATATCCATCATCACCGGCCACATCGGAACCACAATCACAGCCAACAGTCCCACAAACGCAACCGGCACGAAAAACTGCTGGTAGCGTCCGATCTTGTTGATCCATCCGGGGATGTTCAGTTGTGAAGCGAGTTGAGCCATGCTGTTACTGATTAAGGTTTAATGCTTTCTGTGACGACCGTGTCACGACGTTCTTTTGAAGTTTCCAATGAATTGATTTGTCTGTGTCTACGAGACACCTGCCAATTCCTGTTTACGATTCAGTCGATACACATACGCTAAAATTTCGGCGACCGCGGCATAATACTGCGGCGGGACTTCCTGTCCGACTTCCACATTGCTATATAGCCCCCGTGCCAACTCCTTACGTTCGACAAGTGGAATGTCATTACTCATGGCAATCTGACGAATACGAAACGCCATCAAGTCGGCGCCCTTGGCGATGACCTTGGGCGACTGCATCGTGGCAGAGTCATACTTCAGGGCGATAGCAAAGTGTGTCGGGTTAGTGATGATCACATCGGCATTGGGGACGGCTGCGGCGGTTCGCTGCATGGCAAGCTGGCGGGCAACACGGGCACGACGCTGCTTCATCATGGGATCGCCGTCCATGCGTTTGAGTTCTTCTTTGACTTCCTGCTTGGTCATTTTCAGATCAGAGGTATGCTGCCAACGTTGGTAGGCATAATCCAAAATCGCCAGTATCAGCAACACTGCACCAATCCATAATGCGAGTTTGAACGTGATCTGCCAAGAGGCCTGCATGCCTGCCATGAGAGATAACTCTGCGAGTTTGACGATTTCCTGACGGTGCATATAGATGAACAATGTTGCAACGGTGCCGATGATCGCAACCTTACCCACACTCATCATCAGACGTGTCCAGCCTCGCATCGACAGCATGTTCTTAAGGCCTTTGAGCGGAGAGAGCTTGGTCAGATCAATTTCCAACGGCTTGGTGGTCACCACGAAACCGACCTGAAAAACAGTCACGATCAACGCAATCAATGCAACGCCCAATGTCAGTGGCACGAGTCCCTGCAAAATCACCGTGCCGGTAAACGCTGGCAGATTGATAATGTCCAAGGCTTGCGCTGGATTGGGCGTATGGGCGTTGGCCAACATCGCCTGCAATACCACTTTCATCCCACCAAGAAGTCTCCCCCCGAAGAAGTAAAGCAAGAACACCGCAGCGATCAACGACAGCGCAGCCGTCAGATCAGTGCTCTTGGGGATGTTCCCATCGTTACGCGCTTCCTGTAAGCGTTTGGGCGTTGGGGCTTCAGATTTTTCTGCGTCAGATTCAGACATTGTTAATCAAGTCGTAAACGAAAAACATCACGTAAAAACAAAGCAAAACTTCCGGGAAGATTACGGTGCAAAGAAAACGCTCAGTCTCCTTAGTAAAACATGTAAATCGTGTTCAAAAACACTGAACATCACGCCCAAGGCGCCCAGCACAATCAATACGCCGCAGACGATTCGGACAGTGAAACCAATACTTAGAATATTAAGCTGCGGCACGGTTCGAGCGATGAAACCCATGGAAATTGTCAGCAGGAAAAACAGACATAGCAGTGGCGCTGAGACACGAAGCCCCAGCTCAAACATCGCCTGACAAAGACCGATGAGCAAGTCTATGATGTTGCCATCAACCATGTACGTGCCCAGCGGGATGTGATTAAAGCTCCCCACCAAAGTCGTCAAGACCACACGGAGTCCGCCGATGAGAATAAAGATGGTCAGTGAGAGCATGAAAAAGAATTCACTGATGACACCGACCTCTTCGCCGACTTCGGGGTTATACACGCCTGCGATACCAAGTCCCATTTGCTGGTCAACGATACGACCACCGACCTGCATGCCGAAGATGGGCAAGGACGCGCCAAACCCGATGAGAACACCGATGAGCATTTCCATGGCTACCGCGGGCGCCATCGTCCAGAAGAACATGCCGTTGGCAACGATGGGCATCACGTTTGGCATCGCCTGGCGTCCGGGCTCAATGAGCATCGGATAAACACAACAGGCAACGGCAACGGAAAGGAGCATGCGAAAACGGACGGGAATGGTGGTCGAGCCGAACACTGGTGCCATGAAAAAAATCCCGGCGATGCGAAAGAGCACCAACATCCAGGCAGGCAAGTGATTCAACATGGGCTCAAAACCAATCGGCACGTTATTTTGACTCCTTAACATTTTTAAACCGCCAAGACGCCAAGAACGCCAAGGCCCGAAAAAGAAAAAAGAGTTATTAAACCACAGTGACACAGAGGCACAGAGATTAGCAAAACCAAGATTGCTATCTCTGACTTTTTCATGCTCCGTGGCTCAGCAACTCTGTGCTTCATTCCAATAATTTCTTTCTCTCTTAACTTGGCGTTCTTGGCGTCTTGGCGGTTTTAATCTTTTGACTCTTACCCGCCGGAGAACATTTTTTTGGCAAAGTCCAGGATCATCGTCGCGATCCACGGGGTCACCAAAATCGTCACGATGACCATGCCAATGATCTTGGGGACAAAACTCAACGTCTGTTCCTGAATCTGTGTCATGGCCTGAAAAATACTCACGCTCATACCAATCACCAGTGCTGCCCCAAGGATCGGCATGCTCAACAAAAGCATCAACGTCAATGCCTCACGCACAATGTCTACCGCTTGGTCAATGGACATGGCACACTCCAGTCCAATCAACAACCATAGCTGAACCACAGAGACACAGAGGCACAGAGAAAGGCAAAATCAAATTTGCTCTCACTGTCTTTTTCATGCTCTGTGGCTCTGTGACTTTGTGGTTCATTTCAGTGATTTCTTTCTCTCTTTACTTGGCAACTTGGCGGTTAACAATCAGTCTCCCAGCTACGTGGTCACCCCCGGCACGGCGAAACTCCCCAGGATATTGCCAGCTACAAGTTGCCAACCGTCGACCAAAACAAACAGCAGCAACTTAAACGGCAGCGACACCATCACCGGTGGCAACATCATCATGCCAACACTGATGAGAATGCTGGCGACCACCATGTCGATAATCATGAACGGCAGATACAACCGGAAACCAATGAGAAACGCGGTTTTAAGTTCACCTAACATAAATGCTGGGATCAAGGTCACCATGTCCACATCCGCACGACGGAGGGTCTGGGGTTGACTGATATCCACACCGCGGTACTTGAGGAGCATGTAGACATCGCCCCAGTTGCCGGTGTATTCGATCTGATCAAACATGAAGTCACGAAGCGGCTGCTTGGCACGACTCCATGCAGTGAGTTGATCCAGTTCGTTATTCTGCATGGGGATGATGCATTCCTTGTGAATGCGGTCAAAAGTCGGAGCCATCACCAACAACGTCATGAACACGGAAAGACCGACAATCACCTGACTTGGTGGCAGAGACTGCGTGCCCATGGCTTGACGCAGTAGTGCAAAAACCACGACGATTCGCGTGAAACTCGTGGTCATGATGATGATAGCTGGTGCGATCGACAACACGGTCAAGAGTACGAGAATCGACAACGAACTCGACAAGCCCAAGCTATCAACCTGCGTATCTTCCTGTGGGCGAAGCGGGATGGCTTTACCCACGCGTTCCAACACTGAAATCGGATTGACCGGGTCAAGATTATCCACTTCCGTGCGGTTGGTATTGGATGAGGATGCTTGAGCAAAGACGCTCTGAGTCAACCATAACGGTGCAATCAACATCAAGCCAACGAGCATCCATTTGAAAGATATGTTACGCATCACGTCCGCCCCCTTTGCTCATGGAGCGAATACGTGAAAGCAGATTTGAAAGTTCATTACGCGTCTTGTCGACAAGGTGTTCATCCTCATCGGCACCGTGTTCAGCGGTAAAGCCCGCAGGATCATCCATCTGGGTATCCGCACGGCTGAGCTGTTGGTTAAAACTCTGCGTGATACTGCCAGGCTTGGACGAGTTGATATGGGTCAGCAATCCGGCAACTTCATTGGGATCATCCAGATTGGCCAAGGTACGTACGCCATTGGGCCCTTCACTGACAACAATGATGCGTTGGCCAAGACGCAGGAGCATGACCTGATTGCGAGGTGAGATGGAGGTGCGGCTAAGTACTTCGACCACGCCGGTGCGTCCGCCAAGAACCGCCCTGCCTGAAATTTTATTGAGGATCAGACGCATGGCAATAATCAAACCAATGACCACGCCTAATGCAGTAATGGTATTGAGTATCCATGAACCTGAGTCGTTGAACTCACCAAGCTGTTTTGTTTCGTTGGGGTCCGAATCAGGCACAAGGCTCTGCCCTTGCTTGCCCAACGCTTTGCGTTCATTGGGATTGGCTAACAGTAATTCTTTGCTGCGGACTTCGTTTTCCGTCGCTCTGTCAGCTGCTGGAGATGGTGCATACATCGGCAGTGGCTTGGATTCTGAAGCCGTTGATGCCGCAGAGTTGGCCTGACGATTGGCGGAGATTTGCTGCTCTTTTTTGGCAGCCTCAGCCGATAGCCTTCGAGCCAATTCCGTTAACGGGTCTTTTTCAGCTGGTGCTTGAGAAGGTGCAGCTGGCGTTACTGGATTTGATGGAAGTGATGGAGCCAGTGGAAGCGATTCGGTATCCGACGCCTGAGCCAAAAGCAATGTTGTGCGTAGTGAATGGGAACCTGAAGCAGTTGGCGAAAGATTCGCTAAAGAGTCTGATACTGACGTCTGAGCCGGCAATGAATTTGATGATTGTGCCCATGCAATACCGCTGGTCGCTATGAGACACCACAGCAACGCAAATTTGCGCACCAAAATCGACCGATTCCTGGTCATGGCCATTCCTTGGCCTTTCCGCAGACGCTCCGCATCTGCCTAACGGTGACTCCGCCACCGCGTTAAAATGTCGATCAACTGGCCTTGGCGGCTTCGGCCTCGTCTTCGAGATTCGCAACAATTTCACTGACACGAATACAGAAGTTATCGTTGAGCACCAGCACTTCACCACGTGCCACCAGTCGATCATTTACATACACATCCACCGGGTCGCCCGCGAGCTTGTCCAGTTCGATCACTGAACCATCTCCGATTTTCAGAACATCCTCCACGAGCATGTTCGTGCGTCCCAATTCAATGGCTACATGTAAATCCACATCCCGCAACATGTCGATGCCTTTGGGGGCATCAGGTGAATCCATCAGCGATCCGGGGATGTCGCCATCGCCCAGCGCTTCGGATGCCACGTCATGCATTGCCGTGACCGACTTGCTGGCATCATCCAATGCATTTTGAACGATTTTCGCAGCTTCCTGCCGCGTGTCGTTGTCATTGGAATCAGGTTGTTGTGGAGTCTCTGCCATTGGTTCTGCCTAGGTTACCATGAGTGGGCGCCTGTGTCTTGGCCCAACTCAATAATCTGCCCTGAAACGTGTACATTTTCGAATTAAAACGTCTTCGACCAGTGGTTGGCCGGTCTGCTCATCCTTACCGAAGGTATCGTCCATCTTGGCCTTGATCTGTCGGCGTAATGTTGCGAGTGTCGGTTCTTCCAACAAGAGTGGGTCTATGCTGCGGAAGATGGTGGATATCTCAGAGGAAATACGCACATTCATATTTTGTAAATCGTTCATCACCCGGTCACGATGCTTGCGACGCAGAAGGATGTAGACTTCCGTGTCATACAGATAAGTGCGCCCCATTTTGGAGTTGGGGAACTTGTCGGAGACCACCAGTTCTTCGACCTGCTGATTGGCCATCGCTTCGGCATCAAGTGCAGCAGGATCGGCCTCAACAGGTGACGGTTTACCAGCGACCATGAATGCCGCTGAGATCCCAATACCTTCAAGCAGTAGAATCGACGCGACAATGATAATTGCCTTCATCGGCAACTTGCTTTTTTTCTCGCCATCGTCAGGTTGTTGTGCCTCTGCCATCGTTCTCACCAGCCCTTTCAGTGGGCGTCATCTTTTCAACTCAAACAAAACATACGATTCAATGGGTTTAACTATGATCAAGTACACCCAACAATTAATCTTTTTCGGCACGATCAAAGTCCGACACCAATGCTTCGATCACATAAATTTCCACGCGGCGGTTGGGCTCAAGCTGTGCCCAGCCGAACACCTTCTTTTTCACCGGCTCATAATCCGCATTGGCGACCAGTCGAATCCGTTCAGGACGAATACCGATTTCTTCGCCGGTAAGAAAATCCATTACGGCCTTGGCTCGAGCGAAACTCAGTGACCATAAATCTTTATAAGGTGAATCAACGGCAATCTCACGGGCTGCTGCATGACCGGTTAGTTCGATCTTGGTGTTGTTTCCTCGAATTTCCTTAGCCACGACTGCCAGGCCGCGTTTGGCCAATGGTGTGAGTTCACTACTGCCTGGTTCAAAGGTGATACGTCCACCGACTGCGAATTTCTGCCCTTCGCGGACCTTGGTGACTTCACGCTCACGTCCTTCAATACCCGGATCATCGGCATTGGAGTGTTCTTTTTCCTTTTTTCGTTGCAGTTGCACTTCATCAAGTCTGGAAATCAGACTCATCTCAGGATTCTCCTGAGTGGGCATCGCACCACCGCCGCCCTTCATGCCAAAGGCTTTCTGCACGGCCACGACAACCGCGCGATACTGGTCTTCCTTCTTGATCTCTGAAAGTGACACGAGAATCACGAAGAAACACAGCAGCAGCGTCATCATGTCACCATAAGTCACCAGCCATTCCGGGGCGCCTTCAGGTGGGCATTTGCAGTCGTCTTTTGCCATAATGCGATCTCACACCAACGGTCACTTACTTTACGCCGCCTGATCGCTGCTCATTGCTGCAGCTTGAGCCGGAGGCAGGTACGTTTTGAGTTTCTGTTCAACAATACGCGGGTTGTCACCACTTTGAATCGCCATGACACCCTTGATGATAATGGTCTTGTAAAGGATTTCTTCACCTGATCGCAATGCCAAACGGTCTCCCAGTGGCAACGCAAACGCATTGGCCAATAGAGCACCATAGAACGTGGTGATCAAAGCCACAGCCATACCAGGGCCGAGTTTGGAAGGATCACCCATGTTCTGAAGCATGATGACCAGACCAACGAGAGTACCGATCATGCCAAAGGCCGGGCCGTACTTACCGATAGCGTCAAGTGTCGCTTTACCCGATGCATGCCGATCCGCCACATTATCCAGTTCGGTCTGCATAATCTGTTCGATGAGTTCAGGGTCCGTGCCGTCGACTGCCATCTGAATACCACTGACAATAAAGGGGTCATCAATATCTTTGGTGGCCCCTTCGAGTGACAGGATGCCGTCTCTTCGAGCGATTTCAGCAAAGCTGACCATATCTTCGATGAGCTTCTGAATACTTTTATCTTCGTTAAAGAACCCGCGCATCATGATTTTTATCATGCTCTTGACTGTCGCGATTGGAAAGCAAACGAACATGATGGTGATCGTGCCACCAATGACCATGATGACCGACGGCACATCGATGAAGATGCCAATGTCGCCACCGGACATCATTGCCCAGAAGACAAGTGCCCATGTCCCCAGTAGTCCAAATAGTGATCCGATATCCATGACGTACCTCTAGCGCGGTGAATTGAACGCTTCTTGTTAACTTTATCGGTCGTTTACCGATGAATCCTTGAACGTCTAAGACCTTTATCTGGTTGACTACAACGCAGCCATTACGCATCAAACATCTATTTTTTCAGTCAATCACAGTACAGTCCCAGCTAACTTGGCGGTAATAAACCCCGTAGCGTCTGCCCATAAAGGATTGCTGCATCAATCACGTCCTGCATGTCTTCCTTAACCACAAAATGATCGCCGTTCACCAAAGTCACCATGGTGTCCGGACTGGATTCAACCGTTCGGATGAGTTCTGCATTGAGCACAAATTTTTTCCCGTTGAGTCGGGTCAGTGTGATCATGTTCAAATCCTTGATGCAATTCGTAGTGACTCATTTCATCTGGCTAGTTGAATCCTCAATGTTTAACCAAGTGTCTGAAGCAACTGCTGAATCAACTGGTCACTGGTGGAAAACACTCTGGAGTTGGCCGAGTATCCGGTGGTGGCATTGATGAGCGTGATGAATTCCTGAGAAAGATCAACGTTACTGAGTTCCAACGCCTGCCCGACGGTTCGTCCGGTGCCGTTGGTTCCTGGTGCGCCGATGATCGGTGTTCCACTTGCTGCGGTAGTCGCATAAAGGTTTCCCGCTTCTTCGACCAAGCCGTCTTGATTCACGAAGTTGGCCAACACAAGTTGCCCCAAATCACGTGTCAGACTATTTGAGAAGATCCCATGAATCACACCATCTTCCGAAAAGTAATAGTCTTCGAGTGTGCCCACCGGTGAACCATCCTGTGATGTTGCAGCAATGGTGCTCTGCGTGCTTGCCAATGCCGAAAGCGAATTATCATCTTCACCAAAAGTCATCTCGATTGTCTGCGGCGTCAGTGCCCCGGTGCCTTCGAGGTCCATGGTGATGGTGGTATCGGTTGCCAGCAGGAATCGCCCGTTGGTGTCGAACTTGATGGTGCCGTTGCCCAACGCGCGAGCCAGGTCACTGTCATCTTCACTTTGGACATAGAACCGCCAAGTCGTCCCGGCATTGGACTTGCTTTCCATAACGACATTCAAGTCCAGAAGCATTTCCTGCCCCAGACTGTCGTAAGCCACAAACGAGGTACGAACGGATTCGCCGTTGGCTTCCTGTGTTTCATCAAAGCTAAAAGGCAATGTGGGATTGGTATCTTTGTTGACCACCATATTATCGCCGGTGATCTTCAGTTCGTTGACTGTCCCGGTGTGACCTTCGATATTGATCTGGCCGTTGACGATGGTTGCTCCACCGCTGACCGTGGGATCGATCCCAAAGATTTCCTCGTAGAAGTCCAAAAGGTCCTGCATCGTTGCGCCGTTATCATCCGACTCGGTGGTGTTGATCAATCCGATCTGGAACGTCTTATCCGGCAATGATGCACCGCCGCGCGTCACATCCATAATGCTTAAGACATCACCATCGGCAAAGAGCTGATTGCCACTGGCGTCGTAGATACTTTCCAACGGCGTATTGGCATCCGCTTGAGTCACCTGACCGGCGTCGGCATAAAGTGCATTGGATTGAACAATCGTCCCCATCGTGGCGACTTCACCACCACCATTAAGGTTCCCTCCAAAAGCAATATTGTTCGTCGATTCAGCGATCGTCAGAGAACCTACGGGAATGGTCAGATTACCCACCACGCCAGCGACAACATTGTATTCATCATCAATGCCGTAACCTTGAATGCGTCCACCATTGGCATCCACCAGGTTCTGTTCGGAGTCGAGCCCGAAGTTGCCCGCACGGGTGTATTTTTGAAGTCCGCCATAATCAGCAACGAAAAAGCCGTTGCCTTCAACTGCCACATCGGAGTTAAGCCCGGTGAGGTTGATGGTCCCGTCATTAAAATTATGTGTGGTTCCCGACAGCTTCACGCCCAAGCCGACCTGTGTGGGGTTGGTGCCCCCATTTTCAGCCGTGGGTGCGGTCCCGTTGCCCAGATTCATGAGGATTTGTGTTTCAAAATCTGCTCGTGAGGACTTAAAACCAGTGGTATTGGTATTGGCAATATTATTACCTGCCACATTGATCACACTGGAGTTGGCATTAAGGCCCGTCATCGCGGTGTATAAAGCTGTCGTTAAACCCATCTTCGATCTCCTTACTCAATCACGCTGCATGCTGCTGTCTGACTGTTGTGTATTGCGGGTAAGCATGTCACGCAGTGTGCTATTTTCAATTCGATTAATGCCACCGAGCTTTGAAAGCATTTGTGATGCTTGAAGCTCATCTTCACCATCAGGTATTTCTGTCCCATCGCCGGTGGTCATCTGCTGTTGACTGGACAAACCCTCAAGCATCTGTTCAAAACTCTGTTGCTCCAACGGCAGATTCTGCGAGTTGCTCGACGGTGCAATACCATCAGGCCGAACGATCGGCATGAGCATCTGCAAAAGCGCTTGTGAGTTGGAGGTTTCACCCATCAGTTAACGTTCCATATCAAACGGATGACGAATCCACGATTCGAGTCACACGATCCATCGACAGACTCTTACCGTTATCAAGTTCCAGAACCGCCTGGCCATCCTGCACACGGACAGCAGTCACCAGACCATCTACGGAATTGTTGCTATCGTCCTTACCTTCCACACTCTTGCCGATGAGTCCGCCGGCGGTGGCTACCTGGTTTTGAAGCACCAATTCAGCAATGCTGTCGCTTAATAACATTTGCGATTCCACGGTGCGCAAAGTCGAAAGCTGCTCAAGCAACGCACTGGAATCCTGTGGTTCAAATGGATCCTGGTTAGCCAACTGCTCTGTGAGGATGTTGATAAAATCCTCACTACTCATCGAGCCAAAAGCATTGGATGAGCCACTGGTCGCAGTTGAACTGCTGATTCCACTCACGGCTGAGGACATGACAAACTCCTTGTCTATTCAAACTCGTTTCACAATTGTGAATCGAGCTGTGATGCAAAATTCTGTGGATCATTCACTGATGATTGTTGATCCGTTTCATTGGGTTGCTGCTGGTTCTGTCGGGCATACTGACCGCGACTTCGACCATCTGACGGCGATTGCTGCTGACTATCCTGGTTTGATGCGTTGGCATTTGAACTGTTGGCTGGGCGTTGGGTGACTTCCAGTTTTTCTACCGTTAATCCCTGGCGTTCCAATGCCTGACGCAGTTGAGCGAGTTCACGGGTCATCAATGACTGAACGGAACTTTGCTCGGTTTGAAAACTCGCTGAGACCTTACCGCCATGCATCTGGATATCCACGCGGACCTGCCCTAATTCCGGTGGCATCATACGGATGGTAATGGTTCCACCCTTTTGATTCACGGCATTGGCTAAGGCCCTTGAAACACGCCCGACATTGGCAGAATCAGATGTGTCAGATGTGTGGGTATCTGGCAATTGCAGCTGTTGTTGTGTTGCGGATTGATCGGTCGATGTATTGAATGCCATGGCTGGAGCAACCACATCAGTGAGTGTGAAGGTGGCCTGCTGTGAACCGGAAGTCTGGCCGTTGGTTACCCCCAGCATGCGAAGCATGGCGTCGGCAATATCCTTGGCAGGTTTTGGTGTTGTGCTGTCATCTTGCACCTGTGCAACGGTCTGTTGCGAAGCTGTCACATTCAAGCGCGTTTGAGCTTCATCAAGATTCCCGGATAAAGCTTGCTGTGAAGCAAATGTTGTAGGTTCAGATGCATGCTGTTGGTCTTTGCCCGCATCTTTGTGCTGTTGGCCAGCAGCAGTCATCCCCACGTCAATCTGGTCCGGTGTCTGTTGATCATCCTGGGGTTGTTCATCCACAACAGCTTCATCGGCAAGTTCATCGCCTGAATCGGCAGCGGACTTGTCAGTGGACTGATCGACTTTTTTGTCTGTTTTTTGAGCCTTTTTCTCGATTTCATCTTGCGATTGTGTTCGCGAAGCAGCAGTCTGATCCAGCATATTGCTAAAGCGTCCGACCTGATCGACATCGTCGGACTGACTGCGAAAATCCCCGACACTTGAGCGCGAGGATTGACTGGCTAAGGCATTGGATATCGAACTGGTCATCATTTGTGTCATACAACCACCAACTCAAAACTCACTTGGATGCCATGGGCATCACGCCATCATCGGACATACCGTCAGGTGTGACCCCACGTAATCGTAAAGACTCAAGCAACTGTGCTGCGACGGGGACTTCTTCATCGGCCTTGAACTGATTGAGAATGGCAGCGGACTTGCGAAGCTGCATCGCTGCGAGATATTCCACCACTTCGTCCATCTTGTTCTGCTTGATGAGTTCCAGAAATGCCTGTTTGGCGAGTTTGGGTTTGAGACTGGCATAAGATTCGACCACGCGTTCAAAGTCCGCATCAAGGCGTTGGTCTTCCATGTCTTTCTTGGCCTGCTCAAATGCCAAACGGTCGTCATCAAGCTTCTTCTTTTCCTTTGCAAGCTGCGCCTTGGCGAACTCCAGATTGCGGTTCATGTCCTGCATTTCACGTTGGAGCCGCTGCACCTTGGCTAACACCAAATCCCGTTTCATCTGATCTTCCCCCAGGCGATCCTTCACAGAAGTCGGACCATCTGCCACCTCGGCCATGCGATCCTTTTCCTTTTGGACCGCAGCGAGTTGATCATCTTTGTCTGCTTGTTCTGCTTCGAGTTTTTTCTCGTCTTCAATGGTCAACACAAACATATCTTTGACCTTGTACAGACGATCTTTGTCCAACCGGCCCGATGCGCCGAGCCATGCGACACCTGCCGCTGCTGCCAGCAGGTGGACGAGGATAATGACTAAGATGACAGCTGCGACTGTTTTCACGTTTTGACTTCCATCACAACCTGACGCGTGTAGGCTTGCGTCGCCAGGTCATCCAGCCTTGACGCCTCGCGGCGTTGCTGGGTTCGCTTCCATGCCTTGTATTGCTTATCCCGTAGCAAATCCAATGCCTTGCGTTGGCGCATGGCTTCGACAAGCTGCTTTTGCGCTTCGACAATCCGGGATTCGAGGCCGGCAAGTTCACGAACGATGGTTTGGGCGCGGACTTGAGACTGTCCGCTAAAACGTGCAAATTGAGCGACACGGGTCATATCGACTTCGCCGATGAGTCCGTCTGCGAGTTGACCTTTGGAGTCGGTGAGTTCTGTTTGAATGGATCGCAACTGGTTATGAAAAATCATGCGTTTACGCATCAATTGAGCCAATTCACGCTGCTTCTGATCCTCGATCATTTGACGTTGACGAAGAACCGGATCAAGTTTAAATGCGAATTTGGCCATGGCTTGTCACTTTGTTGCGAGTTATCGGGCGGGTGGGTAACACGTCAGCGACGGCGCTGCATCTGAGCCTGCCGAGCACGTTGATTCTGTTGGGCAAGCTTGGCTTTGTTTTGTTCGATCACGTGATTTAAGGCAACTAATTGTTTACTGGTATGCGTAAAAACGTCCAGGTCTTTGGTGCGACCGATCTCGTTTCTGCCTTGCATGAGCAGTTGGTCAATGGCAGGTTTACAGGCAATGGCTAAATCAAATTCTTCATTGCTCCCATCGGCGTAGGCACCGATATTCAGCAGGTCTTCGACATCCTTATACGCAGCAAGCAAGCGCCGAACTTGCGCGACCGATGCAGAATGTTGCGCATCAATCACGTCATCGGCAACACGACTAATCGAGCCCAGGACATCCACAGCCGGCCAGTAATTGCGATGAGACAATGTCCGCGAAAGCAAAATATGACCGTCGAGTACGCCACGAGCAGCCTCGGAAATCGGGTCGTCATCGATGTCCCCTTCGACCAACACAGCGTACAAACCGGTGATTGAACCTCGACTGGTTCGGCCGGATCGCTCAAGCAGCACCGGCAGCATGGCAAAGACGCTGGGTGTAAAACCTTTGGTCGCTGGTGGTTCACCGGTCGCCAATCCAACCTGACGTTGGGCCTGACAAAAACGTGTCAGTGAGTCCATGATCAGTAAGACATCCTTACCTTGATCGCGGAAAAATTCAGCCACGGTGGTCGCTGCCTGTGCGGCGCGGATGCGAAGTAACGGTGACTCGTCACCTGTCGCCACCACCACTACGGCGCGTTTGAGTCCCTCTTCACCAAGTTGCTTTTGCACGAAGTCCTGAACTTCACGACCACGTTCACCCACGAGTCCGACCACGATCACTTCGGCGGTTGTCCCACGAGCCATCATGCCCAGGATCGTACTTTTACCTACACCTGGTGGTGCAAAAATGCCAATACGCTGGCCGCGTCCAAGCGTTGTCATTGAATCAACCACACGTACGCCGGTCCCCAATGGTTGATCAATCAACGGGCGATCCATCGGATCAACGACCTTGGGGTAGAGTGTCCGCGGTCCCACGCCGGTAATCGGTCCCTTGTCATCAATGGGCTGTCCCAGTGCATTGACGACACGCCCTAAAAGACTGTCGCCTACTGGCATGGTCTGTGCCAACTGGATCAAAGTCACCACATCACCACGTTTGATCCCGCCAGTGGAACCAAACGGCATGACGATCACTTCATGACGATCAAACCCCACCACTTCACCAAGCAATGTCTGAGTCGAATCAATACGAACCATCGCCCCTACCGGCACGCTAAGTCCACCCACGCGACAGGCCAATCCGCGCACTTCCAACACCTGCCCCTGCATCTCGATGAGCGGGGTCTGCTGGAGAATCTCAAGTTGGTCGGAAATGCGGGTCATGATTCGGTTGATGTATCCAATTTGGATTGATCTGACGCAGTGGGGTCCAAAGCAATATCTGCCTGATCAAGTGCATCGGATAATGGATCACCCAGCTCAGCGGATGGCACATCTTTTTGAGGCTGTATTTCAGGGGTATCCAGCGATTGCGTAGCCTTGGTTGTCGGCTCGGATGCTTGCATATCTTGAGTCTGCTGAGTTTCTGCAACATCGACTTGCCGGGCTGCTGCATCTTCATGGATCTGAGATTGAACTTCGGTGTCGTTGCTTGCTTGTGTTTCAACAACAGGATCAGGATCAGGATCAACTTCCAGATCACCGGGCAACAGCAACTCCACTGCACGACGAAGTTGTGTCTCCAACGATGCATCAAGTCGACCATGTTCGTGAATGAGAATGCATCCGCCTCGACCGATGTTTTCATCATCCACGATTCGCATATGTTTGAATTGACTGAAAACCTCAATTAACTGTGGCATGACTTCTGTCATCACCGGTCGGTCATCGGGATTGATATGGATGCTTAAATTCGTCGCACCTGTCAGACTCTTAAGCGCGGCTGTCACCTGATCGACAATGACCTGATTATCAACCTGTAGCTGACGATGAATGATCTTCTCAGCCAATCGCAAAGCCAATTCAATGACACTGTCCCGGGCGTCCATATCAAGCTTTTGGTGATACTCGTCCCATCCGACTCCTGCTTGTTGCCAGGCTGCCACCAAGGGCTTAAACGCTGCGCGTGCTTCGGTACTTGCTTCCTTGTGCCCTTCGGCCAGACCACGTTTTTTGCCTTTGGCATGCCCTTCGGCCTGGCCTTTTTGGTAACCATCGGCATAGCCACGCTCATACCCTTCTGACGCATGATCGTCGGAGACCTTCTGGGCTTTGGACTTGGCGTCGTCGATGAGTCGCTGAGCGGTCATCTTGGCAGATTCCTTGATCTGCGCAGCCTGCTCGGTCACATCATTCATGTTCAGCACGATGGCATCTTTGAACAATGGCACGGATTGGTTGGCTTTGATCAGGGGCATAATATTTCGAATTTTGAATTTGAGTTTTCGAATTTGATTTTAAATACAAACCAAGCAGCTTTCTGATGAAATTCCAAACTCCAAATTCGAAATTTCAAATCAGCTATCCACTTTACACCACTGCATCCTGAGCACCGCCACGACCGGAGATGATGATGTCGCCTGAATCTTCCAGACGGCGAACAATGTCGACGATGCGCTGCTGAGCGGACTCGACGTCGGACACACGGACGGGGCCCATGTATTCCATATCTTCCTGAATAAGCTGAGCAGCACGTTCGGACATGTTCGTGAAAATCTTGTCCTTGAGGTCTTCGCTGGCGGTCTTGAGTGCCAAAGCCAACTCTTCGTTGTCGACTTCCTTGAGCACCGATTGGATGCCCTTGTCGTCGACAAGGTTGATGTCTTCGAAGACGAACATCAGGCGGCGAATCTGTTCCACAAGATCCGGGTCGTCGGACTCGAGACCTTCCATGATTGCTTTTTCTGTCGAGCGGTCGACAAGGTTGAGCATTTCCGCCACGGTTTCCACACCACCGATTTGTTCGAATGTCTGACCGAGCATGTTGGACAGTCGTGCTTCGAGTCCTGCTTCGACTTCGTGAATCACTTCAGGGTTGGTCTGATCCATATTGGCCACACGTTTGACGACTTCCAATTGCTTGGGACCGGCCAAACCTGCAAGAATTTCTGAAGCTTTATGGAACGGCAAGTGCGAAATAATCAGCGCGATGGTCTGCGGATGTTCATCCTGAATAAACGTCAGCAGGTTGGTTGACTCTGCTTTTTGCAGAAAGCTAAATGGCGTCTTACGAACCTGCGTGGAAATCTGTTGGAGAATTTTGTCAGCATCGCCGGGGTTCATACTTTGCATCAGCAAAATCTTGGCGTAGTCCAGGCCACCTTCGGAAGCCCAGCGTTGCGCCAGAGCCATATCGTAAAACTCGGAGATGACTTTATCACGGGTTTCCTGGCCGATGTTACCCATACTGGCCACTTCACGGGTGACGTTTTCAACCGACTTGGCTTCCATTTGTTTAAGCAACATGGTCGCTGCGTCTTCATCGAGTGCCAGCAGTAATATTGCAGCTCTCTTAAGACCACTGAGTTCTTCATATGGCCCAGCATCTATGCCGTTTTTACTCATGACTGACTCTCATTCATCAGCGACAGGTGCTGTCGCAACTCACGATCACATACACGTGATCAATCATCCGATTCCACCCAACGGTTAAACAGTGCTGCAGCTTCAGATGGATTGGCTCGAACCATTTCACTGATCTGTTCGGCGAGTTTGCGCATCTGGATTTCGCCTTCGTCGACTTCAACACCTTCCATGCCGGTTTCAGCTTCTTCAACCTCACCGAGCAGGTCATCCTCAGAGGGCAACTGTGGTGGTACACCAGCAAGCTCTTCGACGGAGGGCAGATTGGGCTGACGCAGCGCCTTGCGAACCATGCCAAACATCAGCAAGATCGCCAGCAAAGTCAACCCACTGAGTACCGAAGGTTGGAACCATGGCTTTTTCATCAGTGCCGCGAAGCCAGTGAGTTCCTTACCCGCATCACGGAAGGCCAGCAGCGATTCAGGATCGGGAATCATATGTGCTTTGACAACGCCTTTATCAGCTGCTGAAATCAACGGCGAAACCTGATCTTCAATGCGTGGCAATTCCTTGGTGACTTCTGCCTGAATTTCGTCTTCGGTCGGCTCGGCATCCCCTGCTGCGACACCTCGCATTTTGATACGGCCCACAAAGTAGGTTCGTGGGATGTTAACGGTGACGGAGACTTGGGTGACGTTCTGACCGACGGTATGTGAAGTGGAGCGTTCAACCATCACAGGCCCGCCGAAATCACTGCGTGCTTTTGCGATGGTTTCGTTGGTCCCCTGCTGACGCGCACCGGCAATGCTCAATCCGGTATTGGGACGAACGCCTGGTTCACCGCGATCAGAGACGGTCTTGCGTTCGATGTCTTCGGACTCCTGGCTGGTGAGTCGTTCGGATTTTTCGTAAGCGAATGTTTCGGTATCCTTGCGGAGCATCGGGTTATTACGAACATTCACCGCGACGCGGACGCCGGGGATATAGCCCAAAGCTTCAATGATCTTGGTTCGGTAATGATTTTCCTGCGCCTTGAGGAATTCAAAGGTTTCTGAGGGAGCGACTTCACCATCATCAATGCCGGTGAACTGTCTGCCGAAGTTCGCATCAATGACTGTCACTTCAGCGGGTTCCATCTCAGCAATCGCACCGGCAACGAGTCCGGCAATCGCCTGGGCCATTTGCTTATCCAATGGCTTACGACGCTGCATCATCACATTAACGGAAGCTGTCGGTTTGACGTAGGTGGTCCCGAAACCGATTTCATCAGGCTTGGCAATGAAGACGTCAGCATGCTCGATGCCTTTCATTTTGGAGACGATGGTAGAGAGTGTTTTGCGAAGCGCAAGCATGTAAGCCTGACGATTCTGCTCGTTACTCATCCAGGGAGAGTGATTCTTGATCAGTTCATCAAAGGCGATGGAGGTGTCTTCGGTGAGCAGGTCGCTGGTCTGGAGAATGGAGATGGCTTCAAAGCGTTTGGTGGAAGGGACGTAAATCTGGCCTGACCTGGCGGTGACATCAATATCTTCAGCCTTGAGGCGCGCGACAACTTCGGCCTGATTCTTACCTGCAAACGAGGTGATAGGAACCAGATCCGTACTGGGGACATATGCCAGGATAAGCAGCCCCGACAACCCAAGGCAGACAATCAGCGCAAGCATCAACCATTTCTGACTGGGGGTCAGTTGATCGAATAACGCGCGGGCTTGCAGCCAGTGCCGTCTAAGGAATTCCATTGTCGGCCTCCATGCCGTCGGGTGAGATCACGTCTCCGACTGTGAATCTCGAGTCATCGCCTCCTGCGATACCATGTTATCGGTCGTGGGTCATGAAAATCTCCAATTTTCATGACAAGGATTAGTGATTAGGGAGTAGGGATTAGGGTTGAACTTCAATCCTTGCAGTGAACAGGAAAGTTTCGTTGAATCTGCTGATTACCTGAGCAATCTTTTCTTGCGTTCAACGCTGGATTATTCAAAGCTCGATGCCTTGTCCTAATCCCTATTCCCGAATCACTAATCCCTATCTCATCACACGCGCATCTGTTTGATTTCCTCGTACGCGTCGACCATCTTGTTGCGCACCTGCAGTAACATCTGGAACGCCAGGTCAGACTTCTGTTTGGCCATCATCACTTGATCGACGTCATCCCGACGTCCTGTGACCAAGTCTTCGATGGCCATCTCCGCATCCTGCTGGAGACGATTGACCTGTTCGATGTTCTGCATGAGCACATCTTTGAAACTGGGCCCATCCTGTTGCCCAGGTGTTTTGGGTGTACCAGGCAGCCCGCCGGCTCCGCCGACGTTGCTATTGCCAATTAACCCTAAGGGATCACTCATGGTGACACCTTCCTTCTATCATCATCAGGCCAGCAAACGCAGGCTGGACTGAATCATGGACTTGGTGGCCTCGGCGGCGGTGATGTTGGCCTCATAAGCACGTGTGGCTTCAATGGCGTTGATCATTTCCGTCGTGGTGTCAATGTTGGGCATCTTCACATAACCGTCTTTATCAGCATAGGGATGTGTCGGGTCCAACACCTGTCGAAACGGGGCCGGGTCGAGCATGATTTCATCGACATGCACGCCGTTGGCGGAACCCATGTTTGGATCACCGGTGGCAAAAATCGGAATGCGCCGCCTAAACGGAGCATAATTGCCATTGGCATCTTCGACGGTGTTCTTGTTGGCCAGGTTCGCAGCAATGGTTTCCATGCGCGTCCGCTGAGCAATAAGGCCGGAAGTCGAGATGTTTAATGAACCAAACATGGTTTTTCCTCAGGGATTCATGAATAGGGATTGGGGATTAGGCTAACGCAGCAACAGTGTCTGCCTACTCTTTGCCTTGCACTAATCCCTAATGGCTAATCACTATTCCCTCTGTCTTTCTTACATTCGTTCGCGGATGGCTGTTCTTAACAGGTCAAACTGGTTCTTGAGCAGTTCAATACCCATGTTGTGTGACAGCGTGTTTTCCGCCAGTTTTTGCATCGTGCGTTCCAGATCACGGTTATTTTGATCATGGAACAGAATGTTTTCATTGGTTTGCTCAGCGTAGGTGGTCATTCCATCTTTGCCGAAGGTTACCTGTTGTGTATTACCAACTCGCAAAGGGCCTCCGGTGGGATTGACCTGCTTGCGACGTTTATCCACTGCATCTGCCAAAGTAGCCTGAAAGTCTCCGATGGACAGATCGCGGGGCTTGAAGAACGGTGTTGAGAAGTTGGCAATATTATGCGTCAGGACTTTGTGACGCTCGGCAGTGAACTGCGTATAGCGTTCGAGCACTGGTAGTGCCCCGCCATCGAGCATGCCTTTGATAAATGTTGCCATAATTCTGACTCCAAGTCTTCACGATACATCAGCAACTCTCGTGCCAATGGGTTTGTGCCTGATTTACGCCGGTTTTGCGAATTCTTGAACTGCGTTCCTTGCGTGGTGCGCAAATGCTGCGCTTTGGTGATGCGCAATTACTGCGCTTTGGGTTTTCAATTCTGCCCCATGCTTCGTCAAACTCAGCATTGGGCTTGGGGAAAATGACTCAGACAGTTTGAGCCACAAGGTTGTTTTCTTTCCACTTTTTGAGTTTCAAGCCCAAGGTACGGACACCGATGCCCAGCGACCTTGCGGTACGTTGACGATTGCCACGGTTATGTTCCAAGGCTTTGAGGATTTCTTCACGTTCGATTTCTTCAAGGGTCTTGGGGGCATAGGCGGATGCTTGATGGGTCTGGACGGCTTGCGTCATGACCTGCTGCTGCTGAGTGTCTGTAAGCCACGGGCGGATGACGTTGGCGGTAATGGTCAAACCCCGTGAAAGCACAATGGCTCGCTCACAGATGTTCTGCAATTCGCGGACATTACCCGGCCACTGATATTGCATAAGCAGTTCCATGGCCTGATCGTCAAAGTGCTTCTGCTCACGACCTTCACGCATCGCAAGTGTCGTCAGAAAGTGATTGGTCAGATCAGGCACATCATCCAATCGATCACGCAATGGCGGGACATGGATTGGAAGCACGTTTAAGCGGTAGAACAAATCCTGGCGGAAAGAACCGTCAGCCACACAATCCGACAGGTCACGGTTGGTCGTGGCAATCACGCGTGAATCCACCTGCATGGTCAACGATGAACCGACACGTTCAAACTGATTTTCCTGCAACACACGCAGGAGCTTGGCTTGAAGCTGTGGGCTGATTTCAGAAATTTCATCCAGTAGCAACGTGCCACCGTCAGAGAGTTCAAAACGACCTTTACGCATTTGCTCTGCACCGGTGAACGAACCTTTTTCATGACCAAAGAGTTCGGATTCAAGCAGGCTGCTGGAGAGTGCTGCGCAGTTGACGCAGAGCATGACTTTGTCTCGGCGTTGGGAACAGGCATGAATGGTTCTTGCCATGACTTCCTTACCGACACCTGATTCGCCGTGAACCAAGACCGTGCCGTTGGAGGCGGCGATCTGTTTGATCTGTGTTGCAAGTTTGCGCATGACCTGCGACTGGCCGATGAGCATGGGCATGACATCCGCAGGAGAAACGCCGGACTTGAGGGCAGCATTTTCCTGAATGAGTCGGCGGTGTTCAATCGCTCGTTTCATGGTCAGGACCAGTTGGTCACCTTCAAAGGGCTTTTGCACAAAGTCAAAAGCGCCTTGTTTCATGGCCGCGACCGCCACATCGACCGTGCCATAGGCAGTCATCAACACCAAGGGGAGTTGGTCGTCGACTTCCTTGAGCTTCATAAGCAGTCCAAGGCCGTCCATCTCCGGCATCTTCAAGTCCGAGATCACGGCATCGGGACGGTGACGAGCGATCATGTTCAGTGCGGCAACACCATCACCGGCAGAAATGATCTGCATGCCGGCACGTTGAAGCGTCGCCCCGACACTATCGCGCATGATCTGTTTGTCATCGACGACGAGGACTTTACCATTCATAAAAGAACTCCCTGGGGAACATCTGCTTGAGTATCATTGGATTGAGGTGCGGTATTTGAAACTTCAAAAGGCAGGATCAATTCAAAGACTGCACCATTGTCATTGTGAACGAGAATCGAACCGGCATGGGCGTCAACAATGCGATGGACAATCGCAAGGCCAAGTCCGGTGCCAGTGTTTCGAGTGGTGAAAAACGGATTGAAAATTCGGTCAATATCATCGGTATCAATGCCACTGCCGTTATCACGAATGGTGATTTTGGCGGTCTGCTCGGTTGCATCACATTCAGTGGAAACTCTCAGCGTCGCATCTTTGACGGAGGACATGGCTTCAATGGCATTGCGGATGATGTTGGTTAAAGCACAGTGCATCAATTCATGATCGACATTAACGAATAGCTCGTCATCGACCGCCTCATCATCGACGATGATGTTGTGTTGGAGGATGGCTGGCTTTTGCATGTCGATCGCGCGGGCAACGAGTTCGAGCACATTGCACGGCCGCACGTCCGGTTGTAATTCACGTGAGAACGTCAGCACATCGGTGACAATGCCTTCAAGACCGCGCACGGCCGAGGCAATTTTGCTTGCGATGTCCTGCTGAGGCTTCATGCGGACAAGGTCTTCCTGGAGCATGCCTGCATAGAGGTGGATCGCTGCCAGTGGATTGCGAATTTCGTGGGCGATGCCTGCTGCCATTTCCCCCAATGCTGCCAGGCGTTTGGAGCGTTGGAGTTGGGCATTGGTTGACGCCAACTCTTTGCGCAGGCGAACCACTTCACCGGAGAGCTGTTCATGCGTCTTCTGCAATCGCTCGGTAACGGTGTTGTAGGCCTGGATGATTTGAGCCAGGTCTTCAGGCGTGGGCATGTTGGACGGAGTCTGCGTGGTCACGTTTAACCTTGTTTATAGGCGAATCGGGCGTAATTGTTACCTGCAGATGCGTTGGCGGCATAGGCATTACGGGCAGTGGTGTTCTGCGTAAAAGAACCAAGCTCGGCACCCTTGGTATCACGGTCAGCGGCAAGTTGCTGGCGATCCTGCTCGTCGGCGGAAATGATGTCCGCAAGCAAGTCCTGCGTCTGGTCGATGAGTTGGTTGATCTGGTCACGTTGATCGGTTTGCAGCGAGTCTTTGAGTTGCTGCCACTGCTCACGGATCGGAGCGATTTGCTGTCCTAGCTGCGTGAGTTGTTCAACGAGAATCTTGCGAGCGCCCAGGACTCCGAGCAACTGCACGGCATCCTGCTGCTGGACCAATTCACGTTGTTTCTCACTCATCATCTTGAGCTTGGTGTAAAGCTCTTTTTGCTGGATGAGCAGTTCGATAAAGGCTTGTGATGTGCTGGTCATTCCTTGACCTTTCTGCCCGGCAGTCCTTGCCAGGATTCTGTGTGTCCCCGAGGACTAATGTCCCACGGGCTTTATTTCAAATACCAACGCGTGATGGTTATCTCATGCGCTACGGTGTTTTAGTGCTGGCAAAGAGGTCCAGTTCATTAGACCATCGCAGCCAATCCTCCCAGTGTTTTCGTCCCATGGGCATTGACGGATCCGAAAAAGCTTCATCAGGAATCCGTTTGAGTTGATAGCGTGCCCTGTCATTTGCTGCCCGTGCTTCCTGCATGGCACCTTGTTCACAATAGGCGTTGACGATTTGGACCAAGGCAACCAGCGAAGCAGGATGGCTTTCCCATTTCTTGGCAGCAAGGTCATAGAGCGTGATCGCGTCATCCCAACGGGTAAGGTCATACGCACAATCGCCACGGTAAAAATAGGCGTTGCGGAAGAATGCGGTCTCAAGCTTTGTCAGCGTTTTGGGATTACGTGCTTCAAACTGATTAATGGCTTGGGAGTAGAGAACACCGGCGCGTTCGAGATTGTCCACACGGCGTTTTTGTAACTCCATTCGCTTGGCCTGGGGCATCGGATCAGCGAGCGCTTTATTCAGATCACCAACGGAAAGTCGATAACTATCAGCAAGTCGATATCGCAGGATGGGCGACTGCTCGGAATTGCCATAGCGTTTTTCGTCGATGGCTTCTTCAAGACGGGTGATGGCTTTGAGATATTCGCCGGTGGTAAAATGCAACTTGCCCAACTCGATGAGTGCTTCGCGATAGGTGTCACCTTCGGGGGTGACGGCCTTGTTGTCGGTCAGGACATATTGAAGGGTTCGCTGGGCCTGCTCGTTTTCCCCCATCTCAACCATACACTGCGCCATGGGGACCAGTGAGGCGATGGCAGCTTCAGACTTGGGATGCTTTTCAACCAACTCTTCAAAGAGTTTGAATGCGACTTTGTATTGCCCATCTGCCTGGTACGCCAACCCTAGATGGTTGATTGCAAGGACGAATCGCGGGTCGTTGGATCGCACGCGTGCAAACTCACGATAAGCATCAATCGCCCGATCCCACATCTGAGCTTTGTCGTAGTTTTGGCCGGCCTGCCAGAGGCTATTGCCATGAGCGTGATCGTCGGCAATGGTAACCGCCAACGCATGATCGTAGTAGTAGTCACCACTGCGACCGTACTGCAATGCTGCTTCCTGATTAGCTAGCTCATAGGCTTTGTGATTTTCTTCGGACGCAAAAGCATCTACCGGAGCGATATTCTGCAAACGCATTGCCTCAGCAGTATGCGTGTCACCGAGTTTTTCATGTGTAATGGCGAAATCACCAAGAATCGTGGCAGGCAGATTCTGGCCATACAACGGCTTGAGTGTCGAGAGATAGCTCAAGGCCTGACCGTATTGATCCTGCCCGAATTGCAGTTCAAAGTTGTCATGGGCAACCTTGATCATCATTTCTTTATGACGAGGAAGCGGATGTGGTTTATCCAGGATGGACTTGGCAGCCAAGAGCAAATGTTTGATGGCTTGAGCATGAACCCCCAAGCGCGCTTCGCAGTCGGCCTGACCAATAGTGGCATCAATGAACTCATCCGTCGCACCATATTTCATGGCAGCAGTCGAATAAACTTCATGTGCTTTTCGCACATCGCCTGAAAGAGCCAATGTGATTTGCGCCATCCCCACAAGAACCTGGGCATTAAGCAAGTTCTCAGGCTTGAGACTTTTCTGAGCAGCGTGATACCACTGCATGGCCAACTCATACTGACCACCCATTTGATATGCCTGAGCCAATCGCAGCTTGACGGATCCAAGGTCATCTTCACCGCCATCATCACGCAAGCGGATATATCGCAAGTGCAGATAATCAATCACACGACCTGCATCATTGGTCTGCATCAGCAACAGCGAATACTGTGTTACACCCCATACTTCAGCTTCGCGTTTACGGTCTGGGTCCGTTTCGTATTGAAGCTCCGCAAAAAAGGCGTCATACCAATCCAGCAGGTCATCAGCGGTATCACGACGACGCGCGATCTGCATGTTGATGATCTGCCGGATGAGCTGCCACTTGAGATTGCGATCAGCTAATTTAACCTTGTCAATTTTTTGCAACGCTTCATCGACGCGATCCAAGGAGACCAATGTGGAAGCCCAACGCGAAAGATGCTCACCATCAAAGGGATACTCGTGATCGTCAGCCCGACTGTATGAAGCGACGATCTTGTTGAAGTTCTCCGTGCTGGGAATGTTTTGCTGCTTGACCTGTTTGTAAATCAGGTCACCCCACAATTGCCAATACCGCCCACGAATTCTCGGCGGAGTCGTTTCGGCATCCATGAACAACTGGTCTTTGGCAAGCTTGGCGTGTGCGCTTTCCAAATCGTTAGCACGCAAATACGCCTGCACCGAATCAAGTGCTGCATCGTAGTTGGTCGGCTCATCACTTGGCCAGGCCAGAATCATGCCCATCGTGAGCATCACCATTCCCAACACCAGTGCAGGCAGTTGCCAGTTCTGCGACCAATGGGGTGTGCCCGAATCATATTCGGGGATCTCACCGAGTGATTCATCTTCGACGGAAGCGTCTTGAGGTTGTTCTGAGTCCTGAGCCATACGGTACTGATCCTGGTGACGGGGTAAACGTTGTCACTGGGTATTAACAAATTGAACTAGACAATTTCCTGAAGCTGATCGCGAATTTCATCCATCGAACAAGTTCGTTTAAGTTCAATAATCCGACGTAACCTGGCGAAGGATTCCTCGCCATAGACGCGATGCCCCCCTGCTGTCCAAGCCAACTCCGAAATAAGACCCCATCGTGTGTAGTTGTGCAGCGTCTGGCGACTGAGTCCGGTGTATTGAGCCAATTCACCGATGCGATACCGCTTGGGTGGCACATCCTCAGAGACTGCTGACAATTTGACGGCATGGGGTGGACTTCCGGTGGACATCTACCGTGAACCTTTCCTAACGTGTGTCTTTTGACTGGCAGGCTCAACAACACGAGCTTCGAGCCGCTGCGAGTTATCCGGACATTGGTCAACGTCCGATACTTTCTTTGACACTTTGACACTTTGACGTTTTGACATATCGACAAATTGCCCCAAGTTCCTTTATTTTCTAATGCTTAGCCCAATGGAAGACGTTTTAAGCCACTCGACTAAAAGCGCATGTATCGCCCAAACGCGCAAAAATTGCGGTCCAATAAGAGTTTAACGTTTCAAAGGAGCAACAGTTTCAAACACTCATTGGGAGTCCCAAATAGCTGGAAGTTTAAAATTGTTGATAACTTGTGGGGAAAAAGTTTTTAAGCCACAGCAAAGCAGCAATTCAGATGAACATTGCTCATTTTATGGTAAATGTATCTTTTGACATTTAGAACTGGATCGCTCAACGGTGAAATCACCCATTGCAGGATGCAAACCGCCCTGCTTGAATATAAAAACACCACGCGCATCGGCACGTGGTGTGGATCAATTTTGAAGTTTTGTCAGTTGAGCGGCTTAGCGCGGGATCGTCAACTTCATGCCCACATAAATGCGATTGGGATCTGACACATTGTTGGCGTTAGCGATATCAACCCAACGCTTGCCATTGCCGTAATATTTCTTGGCGATGCGCCAAAGCGTATCACCCTTGGCCACCACATGAACCGCACTGCCAGCAGCAGGTGTCGGCACCGGAGCAGGCGCTGGCGCACTTGGCTGAACATAAGTCGGAGTTGGTGTGGACTCCATCGGTTGATCGGTAAAAGTATAGGTCGAGGGAGCAACCGTCGCCGAAGCATCATAATTACCAGCATCGTAATTAACTGGTTCACCAGCTGGTTGGACAATGGGCTCAATCGTCCCGCCCTGATTGACGGACACCGCAGGCAATTCGATGTACGGCGACTCGGCGCTGGCGACATAGTTTGTCTGCGATCGTACTTCCTGAACGGACATCGGCTCACTATTTATAGGTGTCGGAGCCGTATCCATGGCCGTATTGCTTTGACCGCCATACGTACTGCCCGCAGTCGAGCCAGGAGGCATCGGCACAGGGCGAACCTCGCGAGCCCTCTTGTTCTTGTTACAGCCTACCGTCAGGCACATCGCCATCATCAATCCCAGAACAAGCATTTTTTGCATCGAAACTCTCCCGTTTCACTTCCATGTCATAATTGGACACTGTTCACACAGCTCGGTTCCACCGATCATACGAATTGTAACAACATATACAACGTGCAAGTAGGAAAACTGGAAAATTTCCGACTACCTTCTGTGTCCTGAACTTTCAAGAACGCATTTATCACACACCTTTTGGCGTGATCCTGGGCAAATGACCGATAATGTTACAAATTCCGCTAACCTTGAGGAGAAGGTACCTCCTCTATTGATAGATACCTGGGAACGGAGAACCAGATCATGATCCAGCGATTCGCTATATCGCTTACGGCTTTGGCAATGATGTGTCTGTGCTGTATACAGACCACCTATGCCCAGCAGCAAAACAACACACAACAGCCGCAGCAATATCAAAACAACTCACAGCAAACCTACCAACAATCACAGCAATTCCAAAATACGTCACAACAGACTTATCAACAGTCACAGCAGTATCCAAACACCTATTCGCCCAACCAGGCAGGTCAGCAGCAGTATCAGACGCAAACACCAAGACAGATACAGCAGCAAGCCCAATTCCAGGCACAAGCTGGACAACAACAACCCAACGGCATGCAGGCCAATCAGCAAACCACTTCACGCCAAACCCTCGCAGTCGGTAAGCGTGTCTATCCTCAAGGAACCCAAGGCACGCTCATCATCGAGAAGCATGCTCCCGTTGAAGTCCGCCCCAACCAGCCCTTTAGCTATGTCATCCGCGTGATCAATCCAACTCAGGAAACCATGCGCAATGTCATTGTCAAGGAAACCCAGCCAGCCACATTCAAAATCGCCAGTTCCATCCCCCAACCATCGAACATCAAAGATGGCAAGCAATGGGCACTAGGCGATATTGCTGCTGGCAGTACACGTGAAATCCAGATCAACGGCCAGGTCTCCGACGCCAACGCTCAGCAAATTGTCTCCTGCGTGACTGTCACCCATGACGTGACCGGCTGCTGGGCCATCCGTGTCGCTGAGCCCAAGCTCAAACTTGCTCAGACCATCCCCCCAGTGAATCTGATCTGTGATCAAATCCCGCTGAACCTCACTGTCTGTAATGAAGGCACCGGCACCGCACGAGGTGTCCGCGTCTTCGCTCAACTGCCCCAAGGTATCAGTACGCTTGACGGGCAAACGGCCTTGGCAGTCAACGTCGGTGATATCCCCGCTGGCAAATGTGCACAAGTCCCCGTCCAACTCAAGGCAACGCAGCCTGCGGACTTCACTGTCACCTCATCAGCAAGAAGCAGCGACGGGCAAACCTCCGAAGCAACAACAAAATTCAAAGTTCAACAGCCTATCCTTGCTATCACCAAGACCGCTCCGGAAAAACGACTCGTCGGACGCAAGCTCAAATATGACATCACCGTCACCAATAAATCCACGGTGCCTGCCAAGAACGTCCGCATCGTCGACACGGTCGCTTCAGGCGTAAAAGTCTCCGGCGCCAGCTCAGGTGGTCAACTCAATCAACAGACCAACGAAGTCGTCTGGTCGATCCCAGAAATCCCCGGCGGTGACTCCGTCAAGCTGTCACTGGAAGTCGTCCCCAGCACAATCGGCACACTGCGTAATACAGCAACCGCTGTCGCCAACTGTGCCCCATCCGTCAGTGCTGAAACCACAACACGCATCGAAGGTATCCCTGCCATCCTCCTTGAAGTGGTGGACATTGAAGACCCAATCGAAGTGGGTGAAAACGTCACCTACATGGTCACTGTAACCAATCAAGGCTCGGCACAAGGCACCAACATCCGTATTGAATGCACCCTTGAAAACTCGATGCAATACGTCTCCTCAGCCGGCGCAACCATGGCAACGCCACTCGAAAACAAGATCGTCTTCGACGCCCTGCCAACCCTTAAACCCAAGGCCCGTGCTTCATGGAAAATCGTTGTCCGTGCAGCACAATCCGGCGACGTCCGCTTCATGGTCAAGATGACCAGTGACCAGATCAGTCGCCACGTCGTCGAAACCGAAGCCACCAACTTCTACAAGTAACCCCCCGGCCCCGGCCACCGGAAGTTTTCCTTCGAGAACTTCTTGTGGAACATCATATAAATAGTAAAACACCGTCTGTGAATCACAGACGGTGTTTTTTATTGATACGATGCACTACAAAAAACATTCCAAAGGGAGCTTCCGGGAAACTTCCGGGGGGGGTTACTTTGCTTCGGATTCGAGTATCTGCTTGATGGTCAGATATGGATAGTTCCGATTGAAATTGAGCTTCTGAGCAGTAGCAAAACTGTCTTCACGCAGTGATGGGTACTTCAACCCCATTGCGGTCATCGCAGTCAATCGGGTGTCAGTATTCAAATACATGTGTTTAAGTGTCTCGACCGAAGCTTGCAATTGCCCTGCAAACATTTGAGCCAGCACACGTTCATCAGTTGTTTCCGATTCGGACAGTTGCTTGATTGCAGCCTGCAGGGCCTTGTCTGCGATGTCATTTTTCTGTTGCACTTTAGCCAACGAATAAAGCAGCAGAAAATTGTCAGCTATAAAGGATTCATCCTTGATCGCTTTGTAGGCAGCATCGACATTACCGTTAATGACAAATACATCAAATTTGGAATACGCATCGTCGTCCGCTTCATACAACTTGCAATAAGCTTCGGTATCACCTGAGACATATGCCATCTCCTTTTCCAGAGATTCCATCAGTAAATTTCTGATATTCTCAGGCCAATCTTTTAGCATATTGCGGTAACTCTCCCAAGTCTTTTGATAACCCTGTGAATCACCTTCAAGTTTCTGTATGTATGCAAGCCGCTGCAGATCATTGATGCTAAATTCACCACTATTATCTTTGGCCTGCTGTTGGATGTATTGATACGCTTTACGCAGATCACCTTGCCCCAAAAGTGCCTGATAAAAGTCATTTTCATGAACAGCAAAATCATTGTCCGCGTGCTTTAGCTGCATGTAATAGAGAAGTGATTGACCAAAATTGGCGCACCCCAATTCCATTTTCGCCAACCATGCCAATGCTTGAAGCTGAGGCTCAGGTTGGCTGACGGCTTTGGATAATAACGCTCTGATTTGCTGATGGTCATCAGCGTTTAACAACCGGGCAACAAGGTAAATCAAATCCTTATTTGCCGGTTCCTTGGCAAGCAACTGCTGATATTGCTCAACCAATTCGGATTGCTTACCTGACTTCTTAATTGCATCTTGATAAGCACGATGGCAGGAGACCAACACTGGGCGTCTGGTCAATTGAGGTTCAAGTAATTTCAAAAACTCCTGTTCCTCCAAGACCTCGCTAAGCAGCAACACTAAATTGACATCATCAGGCGACAGACGGAAATACTGCAATGCCACATCTTTGACATTGGCATTGTCTGTTTCGTCATACAAATAAAACAGGATGTCTGATATGGACAAGTCCACTTCCTGCTTGACAATGTTCAATGCAAACCGGTACATCCGGTCTTTGTCACTCTCCATGGTCAGTTCGTCAGGCGCTGTTTGGAAAAGAAAATGAATCTTGTCAAACGACTGAACCACTACCGGCTGAAGC